>JBIKLV010000058.1:0-24259 GCA_044359585.1 Sulfuritalea sp.
TGTGCGACAGATTCATCAGCTTGCCGCGGTTGAAGCGGCCTTCCGGGTCTACCCGCTGCTTGTAATCGCGGAAGGGCCGTATCTCGTCGTCGCTGAGGAACTCCAGCTTCGTGATGCCGATGCCATGCTCGCCGGAGATCACCCCGCCCAGCGACTTGGCCAGCGCCATGATGCGCTCGACGGCCTGGTAGGCGGTCTGCAGCATCGCGTAGTGGTCGGAATTCACCGGGATGTTGGTATGCACGTTGCCGTCGCCGGCGTGCATGTGCAGGGCGACGAAGACCCGGCCGCGCAGCACGTCCTTGTGGATGGCCTCGATGCCGGCCAGCACCTGGCGGAAGGCATTGCCTTCGAACAGGCCTTCCAGCGGCGCCTTGAGTTCGGCCTTCCACGACACGCGCAGGCGGTAATCCTGCAGCTCGCGGAAATGCAGGTCGAGATTGTCGAGCAGCACCTGCCAGTTCGCGCGCACGCCGGCAACGAGTTCCAGCGCCTGTTCGCGCTTGTCGCCCAGCAGCAGTTCCGGGTCGAGGTTGGCGTCGCCCGCATGCAGCGGCAGTTCGCCCTGCAGGAATTCCGTCAGCGCGTCGGCCAGCGCGATCTTGTTGGCCAGCGAGAGTTCGATGTTGATGCGTTCGATGCCGTCGCAATAATCGCCCATGCGCGGCAGCGGGATGACCACGTCCTCATTGACCTTGAAGGCGTTGGTGTGCTTCGAGATCGCCGCGGTGCGCGCGCGATCGAGCCAGAACTTCTTGCGTGCCTCGGGCGACACGGCGATGAAGCCCTCGGCACCGCGCGCGTTGGCCATGCGCACCACTTCGGAGGCGGCGGCCATCACCGCCGTGTCGTCAGCGCCGACTATGTCGCCGATCAGTACCATCTTCGGCCGGCCGTGGCGCTTGGCTTTCGTGGCATAACCGACGGCGCGCACGTAACGCTCGTCGAGGTGTTCGAGGCCAGCCAGCAGTACGCCGGCCGCCAGTCCCGCGCCGCCCGGCTTGAAGTAATCGGTGATTTCGACGATGGACGGCACGGCATCGGTGACGCGGCCGAAGAATTCGAGGCAGACCGTGCGCGTCACCGGCGGCATCTTGTGCAGCACCCACACCGCCGAAGTGATCAGGCCGTCGGTGCCTTCCTTCTGCACGCCGGGGATGCCGGCGAGGAACTTGTCGGTGACATCCTTGCCCAGGCCTTCCTTGCGGAACAGCCGGCCCGGGACATCGAGGCGCTCCTCGCCCAGCTTCTTCTTTCCGCTCGCATCCCAGCGCGTCAGACGGAAACTGACCAGTTCCTGCTCGTGGATCTTGCCGAAGTTGTGGTTCAGGCGCTCGACGTCGAGCCAGTTGCCGTCGGGCGTCACCATGCGCCACGAGGCCAGATTGTCCAGCGCCGTGCCCCACAGCACGGCTTTCTTGCCGCCGGCGTTCATGGCGATGTTGCCGCCGATGCAGGAGGCATCGGCCGAGGTCGGGTCGCAGGCGAAGACCAGGTCGGCCTTCTCCGCCGCCTCCATGACGCGGCGGGTGACGAGGCCGGCGCCGGTGCGCACCGTGGCGTAGTCACGGTCGGTGCCGGGCAGGCGCTTCGTCTCGACGGCGCCGAGGTCGATCAGCTTTTCGGTATTGATCACTACCGACAGCGCATCCAGCGGGATCGCGCCGCCGGTGTAGCCGGTCCCGCCGCCGCGCGGGATGATGGTCAGGCCCAGCTCGATGCAGGCGGCGACCAGCGGCGCCATTTCCGCCTCGGTATCGGGCGCCAGAACCACGAACGGATACTCGACGCGCCAGTCGGTGGCATCGGTGACATGCGACACGCGCGCCAGGCCGTCGAAGCAGATGTTGTCCTTGCGGGTGTGTTTCGCCAGCGCCTTGAAGGCCTTCTTGCGCAGGGTCCGGGTTTCCTCGAACCACTGCTCGAACTTCTGCACTGCGGCTTGCGCGGCGGTCAGCAGCGATGCAACGCGCTCATTTCCCTCGCGCCGCTTGTCGATCTCGCGCAGGCGGTGGCGCAAGGCGTCCACCAGCGCCTCGCGCCGCTCGCGATTGCCCAGCAGGTCGTCTTCCAGGTAGGGATTGCGCCGTACCACCCAGATGTCGCCCAGCACTTCGTAGAGCATGCGCGCCGAACGGCCGGTGACGCGCTCCCCGCGCAGTTCGGTCAGCGTCGCCCAGGCCTCGGCCCCGAGCAGGCGAATCACGATCTCGCGGTCGGAAAACGAGGTGTAGTTGTAGGGGATTTCGCGCAGGCGGGCGGTCATGCTGGATTTCGATGAGGCCAAAGGGCTCTATTGTAGGCGATGGGGCTGAGGCGGCGGCGTGGCCGGGCGGTCGCAAAGACCTTGGAAGCGAAGGGATTTTGACGTGATCGCCGTATCGCCGGCGCCGACTTTTGCGCCTGCCGCGACCTGTACTGGCAAAGCCACCCCTTGCAATCGCAAACCATCGCCGCCATATTCCCCCCGTTTCCCCCAACTTGACGGAGAACCCCATGCGCATGCGTCTGCTTGCTGTCCTTGCCGTTGCCGCGACCCTGCTGTCCGGCTGCGGCTACAACCAGATCCAGATCAACGACGAGTCGGTGACGGCGGCGTGGTCGGAGGTGCTGAACCAGTACAAGCGTCGTGCCGACCTGATCCCCAACCTGGTTTCCGTGGTGCAGGGTTACGCCGGCCACGAAAAGGAAGTATTGACGCGCGTCACCGAGGCGCGCGCCAATGTCGCCGGGATGAAGGCGACGCCCGAGCTGATCAACGATCCGGCTGCCTTCGCCAAGTTCCAGAAGGCGCAAGGCGAGTTGGGTGGCGCGCTGTCGCGGCTGCTGGTGGTGTCGGAGAACTATCCCCAGCTCAAGGCCGACGCCAATTTCCGCGATCTGCAGGCGCAGGTGGAAGGCACCGAGAACCGCATCACCGTGGCGCGCAACCGCTACATCAAGAGCGTGCAGGAGTACAACATTTCGGTGCGCACTTTCCCCAACAACCTGACCGCAATGGTCATGGGCTGGCAGACCAAGGCCAACTTCACGGTCGAGGACGAAAAGGCGATCTCGACGCCGCCGGCGATCAAGTTCAACGCGCCCGCCACGCCGGCGCCGGCCACCGCGGACGCTGCCAAGCCCGCCCCTCCCGGCTATTGATCCATGCGCGGCATCCGCGCCTGCCTGCTGATCCTGCTCTGGCTCGCGCTGCTGCCGGCCAGTGCCGGCGCGGCCGAGCCGGTGCCGCTGCCTGTCCTGAGTTCGCGCGTTACCGACCTCACCGCGACGCTCGACGCCACGCAGCGCGGCCGCCTCGAAGCGCGGCTGGCCACCATCGACCGTGCCGGCCGCGCGCAGGCCGCCGTTTTGCTGCTGCCGACGACTCAGCCCGAGACCATCGAGCAATTCGGCATTCGCCTCGCCGAAGCCTGGAAGATCGGCCGCAAGGGCGCCGACAACGGCCTCATCATCATCGTCGCCAAGGACGACCGCAAGATGCGCATCGAGGTCGGCTACGGCCTCGAAGGCCCGATTCCCGACGCCATCGCCAAACGCATCATCGCCGAGCGCATGGCGCCGGCTTTCAAGCAGAGTGACTTTTTCGGTGGCCTGTTCGCCGCCGTCGAGGCGATCGACGCCGCCACCGGCGCACCGGTGTCGGGTTCCGCGCCGGTGGTCGATGCGGCCAATGCCGTTCCCGCTGCCGCGCCGAACCCGTCCGGCGGCGAGCAACCCGACTGGATCGCCTGGCTGTTCGGCGCGCTGGTCGCGGGCGGCGTGCTGCGCCTGATGTTCGGCCTGCTCGGTTCGCTGGCGGCGGCGGCCGTTGGCGGCTGGCTCGGCTTCATGCTCTTCGGTTCGCTGGCCTTCGCCGTCGGCGCGGCAGTGGTGATCTTCCTGTTTTCTTTCGTGAACGTGTTTTCCGGCGGCGGCCGCGGCTCGGGGGGCGGCGGCTTCTCCAGTGGTGGTGGCGGTTTCTCGGGTGGCGGCGGCAGTTTCGGCGGCGGCGGCGCGTCGGGGGGGTGGTGAGATGAAACTTTCACGTGCGCTCCGGCACCTGCTGCTGCCCGACTGGTGGACCCAACGCGTATTCACCCGCGCCGACCTGGCCGCGATCGGCGCTGCGATCACGGCCGGCGAAAAGTCGCATCGCGGCGAGCTGCGCTTCGTCGTCGAGGGCGCGCTGCCGCTGGCTTCGCTGTGGCGCGACCAAAGTTCGCGCGCGCGCGCCGCCGAACTCTTCGCCAGCCAGCGTGTGTGGGATACCGAGGAGAACTCCGGCATCCTGATCTACGTGCAGCTGCTCGACCGCCGGGTCGAGATCCTGGCCGACCGCGGCATCGCGGCGCGCGTGCCGCAGGCCGAGTGGGACGCCATCTGCCGCGCGATGGAAAGCAGTTTTCGCGGCGGCGGCTGGCGCTCCGGCGCGCTGCAGGCGGTGTCGCGCGCAACGGAACTATTGACGCAGCATTTTCCCGCCGGTAGCAGCAATCCCAACGAATTGCCCGACCAGCCGCTGGTGTTGTAGCGAAAGTCCCGGCCGATCCGGCCGGGAACAGGCCCTAAACTGCACGCATGACCACTCCCCGTAGCCTGCCGCGCGAACTGCTGCATCTGGCCTGGCCGGTCCTGATCGCCCAGGCGGCGGTGATGGCCAATGGCGTGATCGACACCCTGATGGCCGGCCGGCTGTCCTCGATTGACCTGGCGGCGGTCGGCATCGGCGCCAGCATCTACATCACCATCATCATGGCGCTGATGGGCGTGCTGCTGGCGCTCACGCCGGTGGTGGCGCACCACTACGGCGCCGGCCGCCATGCCGAAATCGGCGCCGACGTGCGGCAATGCGCCTGGCTGGCGCTGCTGCTGTCGGTGCTCGCCTTCGCCGCGCTGAAACATCCCGATCCGCTGCTGGCCTTTTCACGATTGACGCCCGAGGTGGAATTCAAGGTGCGGGCCTATCTCGAAGGCTCGGCCTGGGCGGTGCCGGGCGTGATGTTCTTCCGCGTCTTTTATGGATTCACCAACGGCATTGGCCGCCCGCGTCCGGTGATGAGCTTCAACCTGCTCGGGCTGGCGCTGAAGGCGCCGCTCAACTGGGTCTTCATGTACGGCCATTTCGGCTTTCCGGCCATGGGCGGCGCCGGTTGCGGCTGGTCCTCCGCCGTCATCATGTGGACCCTCGCCACGCTGTCATGGCTGTGGTGCCGGCGCAATGCCGACTATGCGCGCTACGGCGTCTTCGCCCGCTTCGACTGGCCCCGCTGGACGGCCCTGCGCGGCTTGCTGGTGCTCGGCCTGCCGATGGGCGCCACCTTCCTGGTCGACGTCACTGCCTTCACCTTCATGTCGCTGTTCATTGCCCGCCTCGGGCCGGAGGTTTCGGCGGCGCACCAGGTTGCCGCCAACGTCGCGGTCTTCGTTTTCATGATTCCGCTGGCGCTGGGGGTCGCCACCGGCGTGGTGGTAGGCCAGGCGCTGGGTGCAGGCGACGCCCGGCGCGCGCGCCACGCCGGTTTGCTTGGGCTGGCGGTGGGCGGCGGCGCGGCGGCGCTCACCGGCGCGGCGATCGGCCTCGGCGCCGCGCCGCTGGCGCGTGCCTACACGGCCGATCCCGCCGTCGCCGCAGCCGCGGCGACGTTGCTCGGCATCGTTGCCGTCTATCACCTCGCGGACTCGGTGCAGGCGGTGATGGCCCAAGTGCTGCGCGGTTACAAGCGAGCCACGGTGCCGATGGTGATCTACGCCGTCGCGCTGTGGGGCGTGGGACTGGGTGGCGGCTACCTGTTCGGCCTCACCGATACCTTAGGCCCGCCGCGCGGCGCTGCCGGATTCTGGATGGCGGCAGTCGCCAGTCTGACGCTCGCCGGGGCGGGGGTGCTGATCTACTTCCTGCGGGTTTCGGCTCAGAGCATTCCCGCGCCCGCCGCCACCAGGACGTAGCGCGCCGCCTTGCCTGCGGCCATCCATGCGGCACAGGGCAGGGGTGGCAGGCGCAGCCAACCGGCGGCGGCGCACAGCGCATCGCCGATGATCGGCGCCCAAGCCAGCAACAGGATGGGCGCGCCGTGCCGTCGCGCCAACGCCGACTTTTGCAGGGCGATGTGTTGCGGCAGCAGGCGGCCCATGTAGTAAGTCGTCATGCCGCCCGCCGTGTTGCCGAGCGTTGCCAGTACGAGGGCGGCCGTCACCTGGTCGGGATGCTGATGCAGGACCGCGACCAGCACCACTTCCGAGCCGCCGGGGAGCAGCGTCGCTGAAAGGAAGCTGGCGAGGAAAAGGCCGGCCAGGCCGGCCTCCGCGGTGAATGCGAAGTCCATGGCCCATGTTACGCTTCGCGGCTATCGAACCCTTTGCCGGCCGTCATGGACTACCTCGAAAAAATCCTCAACGCCCGCGTCTATGACGTGGCCATCGAAACGCCGCTGGAACTGGCGCCCATCCTGTCTACACGAAGCGGCAACCGGATCCTGTTCAAGCGCGAGGACATGCAGCCGGTGTTCAGCTTCAAGCTGCGCGGCGCCTACAACAAGATCGCCCACCTGACGCCGGCGCAAAGGAAGCGCGGCGTGATCTGCGCTTCGGCCGGCAACCACGCCCAGGGCGTGGCGCTGTCCGCGCAGAAGCTCGGCATCCGCGCCGTGATCGTGATGCCGACGACGACGCCGCAGATCAAGATCGACGCCGTGAAGAAGCGCGGCGGCGAGGTGGTGCTGGCCGGCGATTCCTACGATGCCGCCTACACCCATGCGCTGATCCTGGAGAAGAAGCAGAAGCTGAATTTCGTCCATCCCTTCGACGATCCCGACGTGATTGCCGGGCAGGGCACCATCGGCATGGAAATCCTGCGCCAGCATCCCGATCCGATCGACGCGGTGTTCTGCTGTGTCGGCGGCGGCGGGCTGATTTCCGGGGTGGCGGCCTACATCAAGCGCCTGCGGCCGGAAACCAAAGTCATCGGCGTCGAGGCGATGGATGCCGATGCCATGGACCGTTCGCTCAAGGCTGGCAAGCGTGTGCGGCTGGAGTCGGTTGGCCTCTTCGCCGACGGCGCGGCGGTGAAATACGTCGGGCAGGAAACCTTCCGCCTCTGCCAGGAATACGTTGACGAGATGGTGCTGGTCGATACCGATGCCATCTGTGCCGCGATCAAGGACGTGTTCGAAGACACGCGCTCGATCCTCGAACCGGCCGGCGCGCTGGCGGTGGCGGGCGCCAAGGAATGGGCGCGGCGCAACAAGGCGCAGGGCAAGACCCTGGTCGCCGTGGCTTCGGGCGCCAACATGAACTTCGACCGCCTGCGCTTCGTCGCCGAGCGCGCCGAGGTGGGCGAGCAGCGCGAGGCGGTGCTGGCCGTGACGCTGCCGGAAAAGCCCGGCGCCTACAAGAAGTTCGTCAGCCTGATCGGCAGCCGCAACATCACCGAGTTCAATTACCGTTACCACGACGCCGGCGAGGCGCATGTCTTCGTCGGCCTGCAGGTGGCCGACCGCGCCGAGTCGAGCAAGCTGGTCGCGCTGCTGGTGAAGAACGGCTACGCCACGCTCGACCTGACCGACGATGAAATGGCCAAGAACCATGTGCGCCACCTGGTCGGCGGCCACGCGCCACAGGTCAAGAACGAACTGCTCTACCGCTTCGAATTCCCCGAGCGCCCCGGCGCGCTGATGAACTTCCTCAACTGCATGAGCGCGGGCTGGAACATCAGCCTGTTCCACTACCGCAACCATGGCGCCGACTACGGCCGCGTGCTGGTCGGCATGGAAGTGCCGCCGAAGGAGATGAAGGATTTCCGCGTCTTCCTCAAGAACCTCGGCTATCGTTATTGGGACGAATCGAAAAACCCCGCCTACCGCCTGTTCCTGGGATAGCAAAGTATTTGGAGGACGCCATGTCGCTGCGAAATTTCTGCGTGGTTCTGGTTGCGGTGGCCTGCGCCCCAGTCTGGGCGGCCGAAGTCGCGTTGGTCATGTCGGTGCAGGGCAAGGTGCTGAAGCGGGAAGGCGCGACTCCGGTGCCGCTGGACGCCTATGCCAGGCTCAACTCCGGTGAGCGGCTCAGCCTGGAAAAGGATGCGCGGTTGCGCGTAGCCTATTTCGAGAACGGCCGCCATGAAACCTGGGCCGGCCCCGGCGAACTGGAACTGACGGCGCATGGCGGCGTGGCCAGCGGTCTCGACGCTCCCGCGGTGAAATCGCTGCCGCTGACGGTGGCCCGCCAACTGGCGCGGACGCCGCTCGCCGAGGGTGACGGGCGCAAGGCGACGCGGACGCGCTCGGTAGCCGCGCCCGATGCGCTGGCCCGGCTCGAAGCCACCTACCAGGAACTGCGCGGCCGAGCCGGCGCCGACGACATGGAACCGGAAGCCTATCTGCTGTCCGCGCTGTTCGAACTGCGCGAACTGGACCGGGTGGAAAAGCTGCTGGCCGAGCTGAAACAGGACCGCCCCGGCAACCCGGAAGCGGCGCTGCTGGTTGCGTTGTACCGGAAAGCGGTGAGGAACTCCCGCGAAGCCCGCAAATGAACGAGCGGCGCCGGTCGCGTGGCAAATACGCAGCAGCCAGGGCCGCGGGCAAAGGCAACTGCCTCGTGATGCTTGAGGAAACCGCGGGTGCGGAGTAGGCTTTTGCCTTCAGAAAACTTTTCCCAAGGGATCACCATGACCAAATCCATCCTTTGTCGACTGCTCGCCGGAGTTTCCTTGGGCGTGCTGGCGTTCTCCAACCTTGCCTCGGCGTCGACCACCTGTACCTCGTCGTTCTATTCCCAGTACCAGTCCTGCCTGAGCAATGCGGCATCTTGTTCGCCCTATGCCTCGCCCCAGGATTTCGTGGCAGCGCATCCTGGCTGCTTCCCCGGCGGGTCTTCGACCTCGCAGGCCCAGGTCAGCGCCTCGTCCTTCACCCAGATCGGCGCGATTTCCGCATCGGTGGGCGCGCGCATGCAGTCCGCAGCGGGCCCCACGGCCGTCGCTGCGGCGCCGGTGCGCGGCATGGCCGCCGGCGGCAAGAACCCCTGGAACGTCTGGGCCAATGTGGCGCAGAACGATACGCGGCAGGCGTACACGATCGGCCCCAACCAGATCAAGAACGACCTCGACGTCACCAACGTCGTGCTCGGCGCCGATTACGCGCTCGCCTCGGGAATGGTGGTGGGCCTTTCCGCCGCGTTCGATCGCGGCGAAGGCAGCATGCAGCCGACGGCCCTGGCGGCCCGCAGCGCCTCGACTACCAAGGGCTGGGCGCTGGCGCCCTACCTCGGCTACCAGATCAACAAGGAGTTCGCGCTCGATGCCAGCATCGGCTTCGGCAACGGCAGGAATTCCGGCGCCGGCAACATGGAATCCGAAGGCGATCGCCTGTTCTACGCCGCCAACCTCAACTATTCCAGATGGGTCAAGGACCTTCAGTTCTCGGGCAAGGTCGGCTTTCTGCATGGCGAGGAGGACTTCGGCCTGACCAAGGTCAACGGCGTGGCGATGGCCAACACGGCGGCGAAGAACAAGCTGGATCGCATCGTACTCGGCGCCCAGGTCGGCTACTGGATGGGCAACGGCGCGCAGCCCTATGCCGGCTTGAGCTACATGGGCGATCGTCGCTCGTCCTCGCAGGGAGGCGTCGATCCGGTCGGCAAGGGCGCCTGGCAGTGGGCGCTCGGGGTGAATTTCTTCTCGCTTTCCAGCGGCATTAACGGTGGGGTTGCATTCACCCGCGAAGAGGGCCGTTCGAACCAGAAGAGCAGCGCCCTGACGGGCAACGTCGGCATGCGTTTCTGAGTTTGGCCGGATTTGCCGGGAAAAGGGCCGTGCCGAAGGGCGCGGCCCTTTTGTTTTGGCGCCGTCATGCCGGCGATGGTATCCGCTGGATCGCCTTCCTCGCGCTGGCCGGCCTTTCCGCTTGTGCCGGCGTCGACCGCTTCGGCGGTTCGCGGCAGGCGGTGGTCGACTGGGGCCGGGAGCGGGGATTCGCAGCCAGTCCCGCGCAATCGGGGGGCCTTCGCCTGCTTGCGTTGCAGCGCATCGACACGGCGCGGCCGGTGACGGTGCTCCATGTGTATATCGAAGGCGACGGTGCTGCCTGGTCGTCACCCTTCCATCCGCCGCGCGATCCGACGCCGCTCGAACCGGTCGCCCTGGCGTTGGCGGCCGCCGATCCGGCGCCGGCCGTGGCCTATCTGGGCCGGCCCTGCCAGTATCTGGAGGCGACCGAACTAGCCGGTTGTGCGCCGGATTACTGGACCGGATCGCGCTTTGCGCCGGAGGTGGTGGACAGTTTCATGGCCCACCTCGACCGGTTGAAACAGGGCAGCGGTACACGGCGCCTGCGCCTTTTCGGCTACTCGGGCGGCGGTGTGCTCGCGACGCTGCTGGCGGCACGGCGCGACGACGTCGAGCACCTGGTCACCGTCGCAGCGCCCCTCGCGGTGGCAGAATGGGCGTCGTTGCACCAACTGACGCCGCTGGCCGCGTCGCTCGACCCGATGGTCGAGGCCAGGGGGCGCTTGCCACCGGCAACGTATTTTGTCGGCGGGCGCGACGAGGTCGTGCCGGAACGTCTGGTCGCGGCCTTCGCGGCGCGTAATGGCGGCCGCTTGCGGGTGGTGCCGGAGTTCGATCACCGGTGTTGCTGGTCGCGCGACTGGCGGCGCCTGCTGGAGGAGGTCAGGTGAGCAGAAAACTGGTTTCGGCCGCGCTATTCCTTGCCGCATTGGCCGTGGCGCAATTGGCAGGTGCGCAGATGATGCGACCGCCCGCGTTTGCCGGCGGCATTCCCGGCGTGGCGCAGTTCCAGGCGATCCAGATGCAGCGGCAGCAGGCACGCGCGCTTTTGTACCGCGAAGCGCTGGAGGAATTGCGCAAGAATCCCGCCGCCGCCGACCTGCCGGAGTGCCGCGCCGGACAGGACGCCGCGGGCGGACAGTGCCTGGCGCGCGCAGAAGCATCGTCCACGGCGCCCGCCGCGTCGCCAGCTTCCCCCGTGGCGCCCGCCGCAGGTCGTCGCGTCGCCATCCTGGTCGGCAACAACGCTTACCCGGCGCCGATTCCGGCGCTGGAAACGCCGATCGCCGACATCACCCAGATCGCCGCCGTCCTGCGCTCGCGCTTCGGCTACGAGACGCGCCTGGTCAAGGATGCCGGCAAGGCGCAGATCATCGACGCCCTCAATGCGCTGGCGGCGGACACGCGACCGGATGACAGCGTGCTGCTGTTTTACGCCGGGCACGGCTACCTGCTGGACGACGTCAAGATGGGCTACTGGATTCCGGTCGACGCCTCGGTCAAGACCGCCAAGGGCTGGATCTCCAACAGTGACATCTCGCGCCTGCTGGCGGCAATCCCGTCGCGCCAGTTGATGCTGATTTCCGACAGCTGCTACTCGGGCACCCTGACCAGCGAGCGGAAGGTGACGCAGGGCCGCGACCTGCCGCCGGAGCAGATCCTGCAGCAGCGTTCCGTGCTGGTGTTGTCATCGGGCGCCGACGAACCGGTGTCCGACGAAGGCAAGGAAGGCCATTCGATCTTCGCCTGGAACCTGATCAAGACCCTGCAGTCGGCCGGCGGCCTGACGCCCGGCGCGCAGGTCTGGAGCAAGGTCAGCAAGGGCGTCACCGCCGAATACCCGCAACAGCCGCAGTACGGCGCGGTGGTCTCGGCCGGACACACCGAAGGCGGCGATTTCCTGTTCCGCACGCCATGAAATGTGCCCTTTCCCCAGCCCCTTCCCCAAGGGAAGGGGTGACCTCGGTTCAGCCGCTGAGCGGCTTCCTTGTTTTTGACTTCATGCCGCCTTGGGGCGGCCCGGCGGTGGCATGAACTTCGACTTCGATGCCGTGGTCGAGCGTGCCGGCACCGATTCGGTGAAATGGGCGCGCCATGCCGGGCGCGACATCATTCCGCTGTGGGTCGCCGACATGGACTTCCGCTCGCCGCCGGCGGTGCTGGCCGCGCTGCGGGACCGCATCGAGCACGGCGTGTTCGGCTACAACCAGCCGACCGCGAGCCAGGTCGCGGCGGTGGTCGGCTACCTCGCGCGCAAGTTCGCCTGGACCATCGAGCCGGAATGGATCGTCTGGTTGCCGGGCCTGGTGTCCGGCCTCAATGTCGCCTGTCGCGCGGTGGGCGAGCCGGGCGATGCGGTATTCACCGCGACGCCGATCTATCCGCCCTTCCTGTCGGCACCCGTCGATTCCGGCCGGCGCGTCGTGAGCGCCCCGCTGGTGCGTGATTCCACCGGCTGGCTGTGGGATTTTCCGGCGGTCGACGCGGTGCTCAAGGGCAGCAAGGCGAAGCTGTTCCAGCTCTGCCATCCGCACAACCCGACCGGCCGTGCCTGGCGCGATGACGAGTTGTGGCAGGTCGCCGCGCTGGCGGAAAAGCACGACCTGGTGGTCTGCTCCGACGAAATCCACAACGGCCTGGTGCTGTCGCCGTATCACCGGCACCGACTTTTCGCGACGCTGGCGCCCGAGGTGGCCGCGCGCAGCATTACGCTGCTGGCGCCGTCGAAGACCTTCAACATTCCCGGGCTCGGCTGTGCCTTCGCGGTCATTTCCGATCCGGCCCTGCGGCGCCGCTTCCATGCCGCGCTGCACGGCATCGTGCCCCACGTCAATGCGCTCGGCATGGCAGCGACTGAAGCAGCATTGACCTCGTGCGACGACTGGCACGCGGCCCTGCTCGATTACCTGCGCGGCAATGCGCGTGCCGTCGAGCGCGCCGTGATGGATATGCCGGGCCTCGACATGCGGCCGGTGGAAGCGACCTATCTGGCCTGGATCGACGCCCGCGAGTTTGCCGCCGACCACGGCATCGCCCATCCGGCGCGGTATTTCGAGGAACACGGGCTCGGCCTCTCGGACGGCGCGGACTTCGGCGCGCCGGGCTTCGTCCGGCTCAATTTCGGCACGCGGCGCGCGCTGCTCGACGAAGCGCTGCGGCGGCTGGATAGCGCGGTGCGGCGCTAGCCGCCGGGACGAAACGCTCCGGCCTCGGTGACCAGCACGTCGAGCGCAATGTCGTGCGGTTCAGGGTGGATGTCCGCCACCCGGCACAGTTCGTAGCCGACGCCGATCGCCAGCGGTCGCGGAACCATCGCCGCCAGCGTGCGGTCGAAATAACCTGCGCCATAGCCTAGGCGAAACCCCCGTGCATCGAAAGCCACCAGCGGCAGCAACAGGACATGGGGCGTCACCTCGGCGCCGCCCCGCGGGATCGGGATGCCATGGCGGTCGACCGTCATCGTCGTGTCCGGCGTCCAGGCGCGGAACGCCATCGGCGCGTCGGCCGCGACGACCACCGGCATCGCCGCGCGCCAGCCGCGCCCGAGCAGGCGCGCGACCAGCGGACGGGCGTCGAACTCGCGCCGTACCGGCGCGCAGAAGGCCAGCGTCTGCGCCGGCAGGGTCTCCAGCAGCGCTGCCAAGTGGGCCTCGACGCGGCTGGAGTGCGCGGCATGGTCGGTGTCTTCGAGTGCGACGCGCGCCGCCAGCCGTTCGCGGCGCAGCGCAGCGCGAACAGCCCTCGATTCGGCGGTGTGTTCGGCGGACGGTAGCGGCAGGTTCATGTGCTAACGTTAAACTGGAAAAAGTCGAATCGAAATGAACAGATGAACTATAAGCGCAAACCATTCCCGCCACTGTCCCGCGCCGCCCTCGCGGCGTTTTCCATTGTTCTCGCCGCCATGTTGGCACCATCGGCGTTCGGCGCCCCGGCGGGTACCTATGCGCTCGACCGGGGTGAGGCAGCCTTCATCGCGGCGCGCGATGCGTGGCGCAATGGCGAGCGGGTGCGTCTGGCGCGCCAGATCGATGCCTTGCAGGGCCACCCCTTGCAGGCCTGGGCCGAGTACTGGTCGCTGCGCCTGCGCGTGGAGGACGGCGATGCGACCGGCGTGGCCGATTACCTGGCGCGCCATCCGGGCGCCTACCTGGCTGAGAAACTGCGCGGCGACTGGCTGCGCGTGCTGGGCAAGAAGGCGGATTGGGATGGCTTCCGCCGCGAACTGCCAGGGCTGGCCCTGCCCGACAGCGAAGTGAGTTGCTACGCGGCGCAGGCGGCGGGCACACCGGACATGGTGCGCCCGCTATGGACCGGTGGCCAGGACCTGCCGCGGCCCTGCGAGGCGCTGGTCGATGCTCTGGTCGCCGCCGGCAACCTGTCGGTCGAGGAAGTCTGGCAGCGTGTGCGCCGCCTGTTCGAGGTCAAGCGCGTCGGCGCAGCGCGCAGCGCGGCGGCCTACCTGCCGGCCGGCGAAGGCTTCGACGGGCGCGGACTCGAATCGATCGCGCAGGCGCCGCTGCGCCTCCTGGAAAAGCCGTCCGCCGGCTTCGCGGCGAAACGCGGCGGTCGCGAAGTCATGCTGTTCGCCGTGCAGCGAGCGGCGCGCAGCGATCCGCAGGATGCGGCAAGGCGCTTCGCGCGCATCGAAGCCCAGTTTCCCGCCGAGGAGCGCGCTTACGCCTGGGGCCAGATCGCGCAGCAGGCGGCACAGCGCCACCTGCCGGAAGCCCTCGACTGGTACGGCCGGACCACCGGCACCGTGCTCTCCGACGAACAACTGGCCTGGCAGGTTCGCGCCGCCTTGCGCGTGCACGACTGGGGCACGGTGCGGCGCGCCATCGCTGCCATGCCTCCAGCATTGGCGGCGCAGCCCGACTGGACCTACTGGCAGGGACGCGCGCTGGCCGCCACCGGGCGTGGCGAAGAAGCGCGCGCCTTGTTCCTCAAGATCGGCGGCCAGCCGAACTTTTACGGCAACCTCGCCGACGAGGAACTGGGCCGCAACATCGAGGTGCCGCCGCGCGCCGCCGCGCCGAGCACCGAAGAACTCGCGCTGGCCTCGGTCAATCCGGGGTTCCAGCGCGCGCTGGCGCTGTTCCGCACCGACATGCGCATCGAGGGCGTGCGCGAATGGGTCTGGTCGCTGCGCGGCATGGACGACCGCGCCCTGCTTGCCGCCGCCGAACTGGCCCGCCGCCACGAAATCTGGGACCGCGCCATCAACACCGCCGACCGCACCCAGAACCAGCACGACTACAGCCTGCGCTACATCGCGCCCTTCAGCGAGCAGGTGCGGCCCAAGGCGAACCAGCTCGCGTTGGACAACGGCTGGGTCTACGGCCTGATGCGGCAGGAATCGCGCTTTGTGATGAACGCGAAATCCTCGGTGGGCGCCAAGGGCCTGATGCAGCTGATGCCGGCCACGGCGAAATGGGTGGCGCATAAGATCAAGCTCGACAACTACCATCCTTCGCGCGTCACCGAAATGGATACCAACGTCACGCTCGGCACCCATTACATGAAGATGGTGCTCGAATCGCTCGACAACCATCCGGTGCTGGCCTCTGCCGCCTACAACGCCGGCCCCGGCCGTGCCCGCCGCTGGCGCGCCGACCGGCCGCTGGAAGGCGCCATCTACGCCGAGACCATCCCGTTCAGCGAAACCCGCGACTATGTAAAAAAGGTCATGAGCAATTCCGTGTACTACAACACCCTGTTCGAAGGTCGGCCGCAATCGCTCAAGGGCAGGCTGGGAACGATCCGTGCGCGCGGGCAGGGCGAAAGCGGCGTGGAGCAATTGCCGTGAAAAATATTCTTGTCATTGGCGGCACCGGGTTCCTGGGCTCTGCAATCGTCCGCGAACTGGCGCGCCGTCCCGCCAGCGCCGACTTTTGTTTCACGCTGCCGACGCGACGCGAGGCCGGGGCCAAGCACCTCACCGTGCTGCCCACCGCGCGCGTGGTCGAAGCCGATGTGCACGATTCGGCGACGCTGGCGCGGCTGATGGCCGGGCAGGACGCCGTCATCAGCCTGGTCGGCGTCCTCAAGGGTGGCGAAGGCGAACCGTATGGCAAGGGCTTCGCTCGCGCCCACGTCGAGTTGCCGCGCAAGATCGCGGCGGCCGCGCGGGCGGCCGGCGTGCGCCGGGTGCTGCATGTTTCCGCGCTGAAGGCGGCGGCCGATGCGCCCTCGGGCTACCTGCGCTCCAAGGCGGACGGCGAGGCGGCGCTGACGGCGACCGATCTCGACCTGACGATTTTCCGTCCCTCGGTGATCTTCGGTCGCGGCGACGCCTTCCTCACCCTGTTCGCGCGCATGGCGAAGATTGCGCCTTTTTTTCCGCTGGCCGGCGCCACCGCGCGCTTCCAGCCCGTCTGGGTCGAGGATGTCGCGGCCGCCGTGGCCGACAGTCTCGCCAATTCGCAAAGCATCGGCGCCATCTACGAACTGTGCGGGCCGAAGCAGTATGCGCTGGCCGATCTGGTGCGGTACGCGAGTGCCGTCGCCGGCCATCCGCGCGCCGTGATCGGCCTGCCCGAGGCCATTGCCTGGCTGCAGGCCTGGGCCATGGAATTCATTCCCAACGGGCCGATGACACGCGACAACGTGCGCTCCATGCGCGTGCCTAGCGTCTGCGACGGCGATTGCGGGCTGCCCTTCGGCCGCATCGCAACGGCGCTGGAAGTTATTGCGCCAACATACCTGCGCACCTGAATGAAGACCTACGTCGTCGGCGGTGCCGTGCGCGACGAACTGCTCGGCCTGCCGGTGAAGGATCGCGACTGGGTGGTGGTCGGCGCCACGCCGTCGATGATGCTGGCGCAGGGTTTCGTCCAGGTCGGACGGGACTTCCCGGTTTTCCTGCACCCGCAGACCCACGAGGAATACGCGCTGGCGCGCACCGAGCGCAAGACCGCGCCGGGCTACACCGGCTTCGTGGTGCATGCCGCGCCCGAGGTCAGCCTCGAAGACGACCTGCTGCGCCGTGACCTGACCATCAATGCCATTGCCAAGGACGATGACGGCGCGCTGATCGATCCCCATGGCGGATGCGCCGACATCGCGGCACGCGTGATGCGCCACGTCTCGCCGGCCTTCGCCGAGGACCCGGTGCGCATCCTGCGCGTGGCGCGTTTCGCCGCGCGCTTCGCCGATTTCAGCGTGGCGCCGGAAACCCTGGCGCTGATGCGCGACATGGTGGCGGCCGGCGAAGTCGACGCGCTGGTGGCGGAGCGCGTCTGGCAGGAATTGGCGCGCGGCCTGATGGAGGCGCGACCCTCGCGCATGTTCGCCGTGCTGCGCGAATGCGGCGCGCTGGTGCGCCTGCTGCCGGAACTCGACGCCCTGTGGGGCGTGCCGCAGCGCGCCGAATATCACCCGGAAATCGATACCGGCGTGCATGTGATGATGGTGATCGACATGGCGGCGCGCCTGGGCGCGGAACTTCCCGCGCGCTTCGCGGCGCTGACGCACGACCTGGGCAAGGCACGCACGCCGGCCGACATCCTGCCGCGCCACCACGGCCACGAAACCAAAAGCGTGGCGCTGGTCGAGGCGATCTGCGAGCGCCTGCGCGTGCCGATCGAGTGCCGCGACGTGGCGCGCCTCGTCGCACGTTTCCACGGCGACATGCACCGGGTCGAGGAATTGCGCGCCGACACCATGCTGAGCGTGCTGGAACGCTGCGACGCATTGCGGCGACCGGAACGCTTCGAACTGATTTTGCTCGCCTGCGAGGCCGACTACCGCGGCCGGCTGGGCTGGGAAGAGCGCGACTACGCGGCGGCGGCGGTGTGGCGCGCGGCGCTGGCAGCGGTGCGCGCGGTCGATGCGGGTGGCATTGCTCGGGCCGCCACCCGCGAGGGTGGCGACGTGCAGGCCATTGCGGCGAGCATCGGCCGGGCCCGCGTCGCGGCGCTGGCCGACGTCAAAGCAGCCAGCCGATAAACGCCGCCACTAGCGAAAACACGACGACCGAGGCGAAGGGGAAGGAATACTCCCGGCCGCGCAGGCGGAAACGCAGGTCGCCCGGCAGTCGGCCCGCCTGGCGCCAGCGTGATTGCATCAGGCCGATCACGAAAACCGTGGCGAACAGGACAATCAGCCATTTCAGCATGGATGGCGCGCGGTAGAATTGGTGGAAACATCAATCATATCCCAGCGGCCCTGCGGGCCTGAGCGATCCCAGCCGATGAATCCACCCCGCTTCGAGCACCATGAAGTCCTCGTCCGCACCCCCGCCGGTAGGGCGCAGGCGACACCGTTGCTGTTCATCCACGGCGCCTATACCGCTGCCTGGTGCTGGGAAGAGCATTTCCTGCCGTTCTTCGCCGAGGCCGGCTACGCCGCCTACGCGCTGAGCCTGTCCGGCCATGGCGCGACGCCGGGACGCAAGCACCTCGACAGTTTTTCCATCAACGATTACGTCGAGGACGTGGTGGCTACGGTCGCCGCACTGCCGTCACCGCCGGTCCTGATCGGCCATTCCATGGGCGGCTTTGTGGTGCAGAAGTACCTCGAAGACCATACCGCGCCGGGCGCCGTGCTGATGTGCGCGGTGCCGCCGCAGGGCCTGATGTCGGCTGCGCTGGGCATGATGTTCTCCAAGCCGGGCATGATGCAGGACATGAACAGCCTGATGAGCGGCGGCAAGGCCTCGCTGGAAACCCTGCGCGAGGCCCTTTTTTCACAGCCGGTGTCGGTGGAGGACCTCAAGCGCTACTACAAGGGCTCTCAATCGGAATCGCATCGCGCCATCTGGGACATGTCCCTGTTCGGCATGCCGCGCTCCGGGCTGATCAAGCGCACTCCGCTGCTGGTTCAGGGCGCCGAGTTCGACCACCTGATCCCGGCCTCGCTGGTCGAAATGACGGCGCGCACCTACGACGTCGACGCCAATATATTTCCCGGCATGGGCCACGGCCTGATGCTGGAACGCGACTGGAAGAAGCCGGCACAACAGATCCTCGACTGGATCAGGGAGCTCGACCTGTGATCGTCATCTTTAAGTCCGCCGCCGCCGGCGATGTGATCATGTTCGGCGATGTCGCGCAGCGCATGATGAAACTCATGGGCAAGGATGCGACCGACAAGGGCATCGTCACCGTCGAGCAACTGCCGGACGCCATCGCCCGGCTCAAGGCGGCGATCGAGGACGACAAGCGGCAGCGCGCCAGCGTGCAGGAAGAAGACCAGCCGCAGACCGAGCGTGGCGGCAACGGCAGTTCGCGGCCCTACGTCACGCTGACCCAGCGCGCGGTACCGCTGCTGGAATTGCTGGAATGGGCGCTGAAGAAACAGAAACCGGTGGTCTGGGGCGTCTGATGCCGCCGCGGGGCATGCCGCAAGCCTAGAAAAAAACTAGAATCTTCACATTTCAAATACTGTGGAGATTGCCGTGCGCCGCGTTCACCTTGCTGCTTCGTTCTGCCTGCTGTTGTCCGCCACCGTGTTTGCCCAGGCGCCCGCGCCGATCGAGCGGGTGAAGATCACCGACAATGATCTGACCTGCCAGGCGAAATACGACGAATTGCAGGGACTGGACAAGACCATCGCCGAGGCCAAGGCGACCCAGTCGTCGGGCCAG
Source organism: Sulfuritalea sp. (assembly GCA_044359585.1). GTDB lineage: Bacteria > Pseudomonadota > Gammaproteobacteria > Burkholderiales > Rhodocyclaceae > Sulfuritalea. The sequence goes on from JBIKLV010000058.1 coordinate 19,350, forward strand.
ACCACGGCGACGGCCGGGCAGGCCGCCGGCGTCGCGGCGGAAGTGGCGAGTCGTACCGGCCTGTTTGGTTCGCTTGGCGGCTTGACCGGGCATCTCCTCGGCACCGTGGCGAGCAAGACCGCCGCCAACGTCGCCGAACAACAGGGCCAGATGAGCGCGGCGCAGGCGGCCGAACGCGAGAAGCAGGCCCTGGCGCGCAAGGAGCACCTGACGCAGATCTTCCTGGCCAAGGGTTGTTCTGCGAGCGATCCTTCGGCGCCGGGGAAGACGCCGAACGCGGCGATCATGACCCCGACGCCGGCGGTGACCTCTGCTCCGACGCCGTCGACAGCCCAGGCCAGTGCCGAGACTCTGGCCGGAAAGCGGGCGACGCCCATGCAGGTGGCGGTGGAATCGATCAACCCCGAAGACTTGCTGGGTTCCGGCAAGACCCTGCTGATACCAACCGCCTATGTCTCACTGGTGACCGATGGCGGGGTCTCGGCCAGCAAGCAGGCTGGCGCGTTCCAGCAGGGGAATGCCACGGCGCGGGCTTCGGCAAATTTCAAGGTGCAAGGCATCGACAAGGCCTATGCCCAGCAACTCGCCAGGGCGGCGCTGGATAACCTGATCGCGCAACTACGGGCCGCCGGATACAACGTGCTGACCTACGCCGACGTCAAGGACAGGGACGTATTCCGCGGTGCTGGCCGTGAAGCCGGCCCGAAAGCGAACTCCGAAGGCGGCCTGAACACCCTGACCTTTGCGCCGAGCGACGAGCAGCTGTTCCAGAGCGGCTTCAACGGTGGCCTGTTCAGCGAATTCATCTCCGGCGGCAAGACGCGCATCGGCGACGCGACCCTGATCATCCCGCAGTACAGCTTTCATGCCCCGCAAGCCTGGGCCGAAAGCAGCCGCGGTTACAGCTCCGTTTCGGCCACCACCAATGTGGTGCATGGCATGAACATGGCCTATGCGCGGGTGACCTGGCTGGGTCAGCCGGTTTCGAGGATGATGCGCGGCATTCCCGGTGTCGCGACGACGAAGCCAGTCATCAATGTCAGCGAGAAAGTTGGCAATCTTTCGCAGGGCGTCGATGCCTCGCCGACCGCCGCCAACAGCCTGAGCAGCGCGCTGGCCAACTTCGGTGGCGGCAGCATCCAGCGCTCGGTCACGAACTACGAAATGACCATTGACAGGGAAGCCTTCGCTGTCGGCGTCATGAACGGCGTGCAGAACTTCAATGCCGAGGTCGCCAAGGTGGCGGCGGCGGCCAAGTAAGCCGCACTTTTAGGCGCAGCGGTTTCATCGAGTTGCGCTTGCGGCCGGGCCGCCGGCGCGACTCCTTCTCAGTGCGGCTTCTTCAGGCCGCCGATGAAGGACACCGGAAACACCACCTCAGGCGCAGCCGCCTTCGCCGCCTGCGCTTCGTAATCCGGCATCTGCTCGCCGATGCCGGCGGCCTGGGTCAGTTTGCCCAGCAGTACCTGCAACTGGTCGGTCAGCCAGTCCTCCTCGCAGCGCGTCGGCACGAACATCAGTTCGCGCACGCGGTCCGGAATTTCGTCGTTGGGGATGGTGTCGTTGGCGGCATAGGCGGCGGAAAAGAACGGCCCGGCGATGAAGCGCAGGGTCCAGCCCTCGTCCTCGTCAGGCAGCAGCAGGAAGATGCGCGCGCCTTCGGCCTGCATGTTCTCGTCCCCGTCATCGTCGCCGAATACCGGCATCGCGGCGAACGCAGCCTTTTTGCGCTGTTTGACGAAGACTACGGCTTCATTGAAGCTGAGGCGATTCAGGGTGGTGTCCGACATGGGGTTCTCCGGGGTCACAGCAAGGGGGCGAGCCATTTTTTGGCTTCTGCAACCGGATAGTGGGCACGATTTGCCCAATCTTCAAGCTGGTCACGATCGATTTTGGTGATGGCGAAATAACGTGCTTCGGGGTGGGCCAGGTAGAAGCCCGCCACTGAGGCCGCCGGCATCATCGCAAAACTCTCGGTCAGGCCCATGCCGGCGTTGGCTTCGGCGTCGAGCAGCTTGAACAGGCCGCCCTTGGCCGTATGGTCGGGGCAGGCCGGATAACCCGGTGCCGGGCGGATGCCGCGATACTTTTCGTCGATCAGCGCAGCGCTATCCAGCGTCTCGCCCGCCGCGTAGCCCCAGTAGTTGGTGCGTACTTCGCGGTGCAGCCACTCGGCGGCGGCTTCGGCCAGGCGGTCGGCGAGCGATTTGAGCATGATCGACCGGTAGTCGTCGTGCTGCGCCTCGAACTCGGCGAGCTTTTTCTCGATGCCGATGCCGGCAGTGACCGCAAAGGCGCCGGCATAGTCGCCGGTCGGGGCGACGAAGTCGGCCAGGCTCTGCTGCGGCTTGCCGTCGGGGCGCTCCTGCTGCTGGCGCAGGCCGTGCCAGGTCATCAAGGCCGCACCATCAGCGCCGACAAAGGCGATGTCCTCGTTTTCGCGGGTCACTGGGAACAGGCCGAAGACGGCGTTGGCGGTCAGCCACGGGTCTGCCAATTGCGCTTCGATGATCTGTCCAAGCATGGCCTGGGCGTCGCGGAAGACATTGCGCGCGGCCTCGCCGACGACGGCGTCGTCGAGGATGGCCGGGAAGCGCCCGGCGAGGTCCCAGGTCTGGAAGAAGGGTGTCCAGTCGATGTACTTCGCGATCTCGGCCAGGTCCAGGTTCTTCAGCGCGGTGACGCCGAGCGTCTTCGGTTTGACCGGGGCGCATTTGTCAGCAAAGGCAAGTTTCGCTGCATTGGCTCGGGCCGCTGCCAACGAGACGAGGGGCACACCTTTTTTGTTGGCATGCTGGGCGCGGGCCTTTTCGTAATCGGCGGCGATTTCGGCAACGTAACCGTCGCGCATGTCGATCGACAGCAGTTTGGTCACCACGCCGACGGCGCGCGAGGCATCCGGCACATAGACCACCGGGCCGTCGTAGTTCGGTGCGATTTTCAGCGCGGTGTGGGCGCGGCTGGTGGTGGCGCCGCCGATCAAGAGCGGCACGTCCAGGCCGTTGCGCTTCATCTCGGAGGCGAAGTGGCTCATCTCCTCCAGCGAGGGCGTGATCAGGCCCGAGAGGCCGATCGCCTGCGCGCCGTGTTCCTTCGCCGCATTCAGGATCTTGTCTGCCGGCACCATGACGCCGAGGTCGATCACCTCGTAGCCGTTGCAACCCAGCACCACGCCGACGATGTTCTTGCCGATGTCGTGCACATCACCCTTGACCGTGGCCATGATGATGCGGCCCTTGGAGGTGGAACCGGTACGGCGCTTTTCCTCCTCGATGTAGGGGATCAGGTGGGCCACGGCCTGCTTCATCACACGGGCGGATTTCACCACCTGCGGCAGGAACATCTTGCCGGCGCCAAAGAGGTCGCCGACCACGTTCATGCCGTTCATCAGCGGCCCTTCGATCACCGACAGCGGCGGCTTGCCGGCGGCGAACAACGCGGCGCGGCATTCCTCGGTGTCGGCCACCACGTACTCGGTGATGCCTTTGACCATGGCGTGTTCGAGGCGTTTGCCGACCGGCCATTCGCGCCATGCCAGGTCGACGACCTGCTCTTTCGCGGCACCTTTCACGCGCGTTGCCAGTTCGATCAGCGTGTCGCCCGGGTTTGGCTTGCCTGCGACTTTCCGGTTGAGTACCACGTCTTCCACCGCCTCGCGCAGTTCGGCGGTGAGGTCGTCGTAAACCCCGAGCTGGCCGGCATTGACGATGCCCATGGTGAGCCCGGCCTTGACCGCGTGGTAAAGGAAGACGGTGTGGATCGCCTCGCGCATCGCGTCGTTGCCGCGGAAGCTGAAGCTGACGTTGGACACGCCGCCCGAGGTGCGCGCGTGCGGCAGATTGGCCTTGATCCAGGCCAGCGCGTTGATGAAGTCCACCGCGTAGTTGTCGTGCTCGGCGATGCCGGTGGCAATCGCGAAAATGTTCGGGTCGAAGATGATGTCCTCGGCCGGAAAGCCGTCCTTCACCAGCAGATCGTAGGCGCGCCGGCAGATCGAAATCTTGCGTTCGTAGGTATCGGCCTGGCCCTGTTCGTCGAAGGCCATGACGATCACCGCCGCGCCATAGCGCCGCGCCAGCCGCGCCTGTTCGAGGAACTTGGCCTCGCCTTCCTTCATCGAGATGGAATTGACCACGCACTTGCCCTGAAAGCGCTTGAGGCCGGCCTCGATGACTTCCCACTTCGAGCTGTCGAGCATCAGCGGCACCTTGCAGATGTCCGGCTCGGAGCCGACCAGGTCGACGAAGCGCGACATGGCCGCGACCGAGTCGAGCATGGCCTCGTCCATGTTGATGTCCACGATCTGCGCGCCGTTCTCCACCTGCTGGCGGGCGACGGCCAGCGCGTCATCAAAACGGCCCTCGAGGATCATGCGGGCGAAGGCCTTGGAACCGGTGACGTTGGTGCGCTCGCCGACATTGACGAACAGGTTCTCGGCGCCGATGTTGCAGGCTTCGAGGCCCGACAGGCGCAGCTTCTTTTCCACCTGCGGCGTCTGGCGCGGGGCGATCCCCTGCAAGGCCTGGGCGATGGCGCGGATGTAGTCGGGCGAGGTGCCGCAGCAGCCGCCGGCGATGTTGATCAAGCCGGATTCCGCCCAGTCGCGGATCTCGGCGGCCATGGCTTCCGGCGGCTCGTCGTAGCCGCCGAAGGCATTCGGCAAGCCGGCGTTGGGATGTACCGAGATCAGGCAGTCGGCCAGCTTCGAGAGTTCCTCGAGGTGGGGCCGCAGGTCCTTCGCGCCCAGCGCGCAGTTGAAGCCGAAGGACATCGGGCGGGCATGACGCAGCGAGTTCCAGAAGGCCTCTGCCGTCTGGCCCGAGAGCGTGCGGCCGGAGGCGTCGGTGATGGTGCCGGAAATCATTACCGGCCAGCGCCGGCCGGCTTCGTCGAAGAACTTCTCGACGGCG
>JBIKLV010000143.1:0-6871 GCA_044359585.1 Sulfuritalea sp.
ACCGTGTAGCTGAAGCTGTCGCTGCCATGGAAGTTGGCATTCGGGGTGTAGCTCAGGGTGCCGTCGGGATTGATGGCGACGCTGCCGTGGCCGGCGGCGCCGACGGCGCTGACCGTGGGCGTGCCTGCGAAGTTGTCATTGGCGAGGACGGCGATGGTGATGGGGCTGTCCTCGGCGGTGCTGACGCTGTCGTTGCTGATGTCCACCACGGCGTTCACCGTGAGGCTCACCACCTGGGTGGTGGCGTTGCCTTCGTCGTCGGTGACGGTCACCGTGAAGCTGTCGGCGCCGTGCCAGTCGGCCTGCGGGGTGTAGCTCCAGGCACCGCTGGCGGGGTCGATGCTGGCGGTGCCGTGGCCGGCGGCGGCGCTGATGCCAAATATCGTGCCGTCGAGCAGGCCGTCGGCATCACTCGCGGTGAGGGTGCCGGTGATTGCCGTGTCCTCGGCGCCGACGGCCGTGGTGTCGCCGCCGATGCTGGTGGCGTCGTTGGCGGCGGTGACGGGGGCTGCGGGCTTCTTGACCGCGACGCTGTCGTCCGCGGTACTGTCCGCCGTATCGGCTTCCGTATTCGCATTGTCCGTCGCACCCGCACCATTGCGACCGCTGTCGTCGCCCTGCCCTCCTTCGCGGGTGGAGAATTCGTAACCCAGAGGATCAATCGCCTCGGCGATGCGCAAGAGCTGGACGAAGGAATGGCCATCGTCCACCCGACCGAACACGGCGGGCCTGCCAGCCGCGGTTTCCTCCAGCAGTCGATCGAGGCTGCTGCCTTCCGCGATGGCGCGGGAGATGTCTTCCAGTTCGCCGAGGCTGCCGGGCATGAGCGCCCCTTCGCGTGCATCCGCGATGCGCCCGCCGAGAACCATGTCGTCCAGAGTGACGGTTTCCTTGTCGCGCAGGAAATACGCCACACCGTCATTCAATGCGAGTTCGACCCGCCCCCCCTCGGGGGTCTGGATCACGTCGCCTTCATACACCGGGTCGCCCAGCTTGAGCACCCTGACCGTGCCGTCGGTCCCCTTGGCAGTAACCTTGCCTTCAATTGCCGACACCTTGCCAACGTAATCGCCTGCATCTGCCATGATCGATACTCCGAACGGAACGGGGAAATGCTGACGACTCTACCCCCCGGCGGCAAGGACCGCCATTGGACCAAAGGACAATACCGGGGGAGCCTCAGGACGGCCGCTGGCCGTTGAGCATCAGGGCTAGATGGAGCCTGTCGCGCGCCTTGAGTTTCTGGAAAACCGAGCCGATGTGCGCTTTGACGGTGCGTTCGGTGATGCCGCACTGGCGGGCGACTTCCTTGTTGCTCGCGCCGTTGGCAACGGCACGCGCGACTTCCGCTTCCCGTTTCGTCAGCGCCGACATTGCTCCCGCCTCGACGGAGATGCTTTCACGTGGCAGCTTGGGGTCCGGGAGTCGTGATAGGGCCGCCTGGGTGGAGACGACCAGGCGCCTCATCAGGGATTCGCCGATCCAGAGTCCGCCGGCCTCTACCACGCCGGCGACCTGGCGCAAGTTGGAGGCCGTCGCGTGTGCATTGCAATAACCGCGCAGTCCGGCGGAAAACAGATTCAGCGCTTCGTCGCCATCAGGCTCGTCGGCGAGGACGATCACGCGCACATCGCCGAGAGCCTTGTAGAGCTCTGCAAGCTGCTCGACCGCGGATCGAGTGTCCTGAAGACGCAGCCACACCAGCATTTTGGTTCGGGCGAACTTTATAGCCGCCCGGAGCGGGATAGACTCGGCCGCAGGAAAGGCACTCTGCCAGCGCGGCAAGGCCTCGCCGGTCGACGAGACGAACAGATGGCAGGCGGAGCGAGGCGACCGGGCTGGCACTGCGATCAACGCTCGGTCAGCGCACCCTGTTTGGCCCTCAGCACCGGTTTCAGCAAATAGGCGAGGATGCTTTTCTTTCCGGTGATGATGTCGACTTCGGCGACCATGCCCGGAATGATCGGCAAATTGGCGCCCAGTCGGGACTTGTTGGTACGCACCCTGACGAGGAAAAAGGTATTGCCCTTCTCATCGGTGATGGAGTCGGCACCGATATGCTCCAGTTTCGCTTCGAGTCCGCCATAGGTCGAAAAGTCGTAAGCCGTGAACTTGACCATCGCCGGTTGCCCGGGCCGCAGGAAGGCAATGTCCTTCGGCGCCACCTTGGCTTCGAGAATCAGCGCATCATCGAGTGGCACGACCTCAACCAGGTCACGCCCTGGCTGGACCACGCCACCCACCGTATTCACCAGCAGTCGGCTGACCTTGCCCTTGACCGGCGAGCGGATCGAGGCATGTTTCACCTTGTCGGCGAGGCCCACGCCGCCTTCGGTGAAGGCATTGAGTTTGGCCATGGTGTCGGCCAGATCCTTGCGCACTTCGTTGCGCGCGTTCAGCTCGACTTCCTCAATCTTGCGCGAGGCCTCCGACATGGCGGCCTGGGAACGCAGTATCTGGGCCGAGGCCATGTCGCGCTCGCCACGGAAACGGGAGGTATCACGCTCCAGGCGCAGCAACTCGACTTCGGATACAGCACCGGAATCAATCAGGGGCTTGGTGACGGCCAGCTCCTTCGCGGTGAGTTCGTAGGCCTGCGACGCCTGCTCGCGCTTGAAGCGCATTTCGGAGAGTTCCTGCTGGCGCTGTATCAACTGTTGCCGGGCGATCGAGATCTGCGCCTCGACGTTCGAGCGAGCGGTCTGGTACAGCCGCTGCTCGTCCTGTACGGTTTTGGGATCCTCGATCATGACTTCCGGCGGCGGCACGAAGGGCAATCCTTCTGCCAGCGCACGCAATCGTGCCACCTTGGCAGCAAGGGCGAGGTATTGCGAACGATTCTCCCTCACGGACGACTCGAAGCGGGTCGGATCGACCCGAAGCAATATCTGCCCGGCTTCGACCACCTCCCCTTCCTTCACATTGATCTCGGCCACGATCCCCCCGTCCAGGCTTTGCAGGATCTGGATCTGGCTGGAAGGAATCACCTTGCCTTCGCCTTTGGTGATTTCGTCGATCAGAGCCACGGCGGTCCACATGATGAACAGGGCAACGGCTATCAGGATCGTCTTGACCAGGACCCTGGCCCGCAACGGCTCCTGGTGAATGATGAAATTGTCGGCATCCTGGACGAAATCCACCTCCCGGTTTTCCGGGGCTTCCTTCCAGTCGGCAAGCCAACGTTCCACGTACGGCTGCACCCGCATCCGGACTGCTTCGAGCCAGCCATGGAGCCGGGTCATCACGGCCATCAAACGTTGCGCCACGCTTTGCAGGTTCATGATGCGCGCCCGACCCGTCCCGCCTGCAAGGACTCGATGACTTCCTGGCGCGGGCCGGCCTTGACGACCTTGCCGTCATCGATCACGATCATCCGGTCCGCCAGGTCGATCAGGCTGACGCGATGGGTAACCAGCACCATCGTCTTCTGTTCCATGAACCGCTTCAGGTTCTCCTTGAACTGGTTTTCCGAGGTGAAATCCATGGAACTGGTCGGTTCGTCGAGCAGCAATACGGGAGGATCCAGGAGCATGGCGCGGGCAATGGCGACCCCTTGCCGCTGCCCGCCCGACAGGGAGGCGCCGCGCTCGCCGATCACCATGTCATAGCCTTCGGGATGGCGATTGACGAACTCCGACAAGCCGCCGACTTCGGCGGCCGTGACCACGGCGAGGTCGTCGGCATAAGGAGCGCGCAGCGCGATGTTTTCGCGCAGGCTGCCGTAGAACAACAGGGTGTCCTGCTCGACATAGCCGACGTTGCGCCGGAGGTCGGCCGGGTCGAGTTGCCGCAGGTCTACGCCATCCAGCAACACCGCTCCTTCAGTCGGCTGGTAGAGCCCGAGCATGAGCTTGTGCAAGGTGGTCTTGCCCGACCCGACCCGCCCGAGGACTACCACCCGCTCGCCGGGCTTGATGCGAAACGAGACGTCGCGCAGGACTTGCTGGCTGTGGCCGGGATAGGCAAAGCTGACATTGCGAAATTCGATCTCGCCGTGGATTTCGGGCCGATGGACGAAGGAGGACTCCTCTGCCCGCTCCCCGGGAGTCGTCATGGTCTTTTCCAGTCCGGCCAGAGCGGTCTTGGCATTCTCGAACTGCATCAGCAGCCCGACCACCTGCCCCAGCGGCGCCATTGCTCTACCGGCCAGCATGGTGCAGGCAATCAAACCGCCCATCGTGAGCCAGTGCTCGTGGATCAGATAGACGCCGGCGATGATGATCATCAGATTGACCAGCTGCGATATCGCCGAGGCGCCGTTCATCGCCGAGGCGGACAAGAGGCGCAGGCGGGCACTGGTGCGGGCCAGGAATGCCGCCGTGCTTTCCCACTTGGCCTGCATCAGGCCTTCGGCCCCGTTGGCCTTGATGGTTTCCAGCGCGGTAAGGCTTTCGATCAGCGTTGCATTGCGCAAGGCGGAAGCGCGGAAAGTGGTTTCCGAAAGCTCGCGCATCTTGTACTGGATCACGTAGCTGTAGATCAGCACGCCGACGATGCCCAGAATCGGAAACACGACCAGCGGCCACGAGATCCAGAGCATAACCGCAAGGAACATCAGCGTGAAGGGCAGGTCGATTACCGCGGTGACGGTGGCCGATGCGATGAAATCCCTGATGGTTTCGAACGAGCGCAGGTTGGCGGCGAACGAACCCACCGACGCCGGCCGATGCGCCAAACGCATGCCAAGCACGCGCTCCATGATGAGGGAGGACAGTTTCAGGTCGATGCGGGAACTGGCGAGATCGACAAAGTGCCCGCGCAACAGGCGAATCACATAGTCCATGCCGAACACCAACAGCAGGCCGGCACTCAGCATCCACAGGGTTTCGATCGCGTTGTTGGGCACTACGCGGTCATAGATGTTCATGGTGAACACCGGCATCGCGAGGGCAAAGACATTGACCAGGGCCGCGGCGCCGATGATGTCGCGATAGACCGGCAACTGCTCGAGTATCGCCCCCCAGAACCAGTGGCGCTGGGTGACTTCGACCACTTCCGGCGAACGCTGGTCGAAACGGAAGTGCGGACGGGCAAATATGGCGATGCCGGTATAGCGCGTCGCCAGTTCTTCCCGCGGCATCGTCACGGCCCCCTGTCCGGTATCGGGGAACAGCAGGCGGGCCAGGCTGCCCGACTCATCCCATCCCAGCAGGATGCAGGCTTCATTGCCCTTGAGCAAGAGGATGACCGGCAACAATGCGTTGTCTATCTTGTCCAGGGAGCGCCGCACCAGCTTGCTGGCAAAGCCGGCGCGCTGCGCCGCCCGAACGAAAAGCGAAGGGGTCAAGCCTTCCGCCGGCAGCGGCAACCCGGCAGTCAGCGCCGCATGGGTGCTCGGCCGGCCATGAATCCGGGTCAACTCGACAAGGCAGTCGAGCAGAGGATCGTGGTGCAGGCGATCTTCCCGGACCCCTTCAACCCGTGTGTAGAGGCCGAGGCGCCGCTCCAGCCCGGGAAACTCGGCGTCATGGCTTTGCCGGCGCTCGGTCCCGTCCCAGTGCGAGTCCGCGCTCATGCCTCGCAGGCTTTCTGCTTGCCTCGGGCTCGATCAGGTCGATTCATCTTGGATGAAAAACACTACTTTGGTATGGAGTATGGATTATGCCTTTAAACCCAGGCAGGACAAGCCTCGACCTGATTGCATCGGTGCACCTGCCAATAGCCCGGTGCGGAGTCGACCACGACATGCGGCAAGGATGCGATGCACCTTGGATATCGGCAGGCCGCGGATCTGCGCATAAAAAAACGGGCGCCCCGCAAGGGACGCCCGTCATCGGACCAACGCTCAACCCGCCAGCGCGGCCTTGATCTGTTCGAGCGTCGAAGGATCGTCGATCGTCGTCAGGTCGCCGGCATCGCGCCCTTCGGCCAGGGCCTGGATGGAGCGGCGCAGCATCTTGCCGGAGCGGGTCTTGGGCAGGCCGGTGACAAAATGCACCCGCTTCGGACGCGCGATGGCGCCGAGGTTGCCGTCGACCACCTTCTTGATCTCCGCCTCCAGCGCCGTGCGCAGCTCAGCGGTAGCGACCCGTGCCGCGTCCTTGACCACGACGAAGGCGACCGGCTCCTGGCCTTTCAGTTGATCATTGACACCAACCACGGCCACTTCGGCAACGGCATTGTGGCCCTGCACGGCTTCCTCGATCTCGCGGGTGCCCAGGCGATGGCCGGCGACGTTGATCACGTCGTCGGTGCGACCCAGGATGTAGTGGTAGCCCTCGTCGTCCCTGATGCCCCAGTCGAACGAGGAATACACCTGCGGCTCCTTGAACAGGCTGAAATAGGTGCTGACGAAACGCTCGTCGTCACCCCAGATGGTCGACAGGCAGCCCGGCGGCAGGGGCGGGACGATGCCGACGATGCCCTTCTCGTTGGCGTCGCATTCCGTGCCGTCCTCGCGGAAGATGCGCAGGTCATAGCCATAAACCGGGAAGCTCGGCGTGCCGAACTTGATCTTGGTGTCCTCGATGCCGCGCACCGTCGACAGGATCGGCCAGCCGGTTTCGGTCTGCCAGTAGTTGTCGATCACCGGCAGCTTGAGCTCGCCCATGATCCATTCGTGCGTCGGCTGATCCAGCGGCTCGCCGGCGAGGAACAGGTGCTTGAGCGTGGACAGGTCGTACTTGTGCAGCCAGCTGTTGTCGCTCTTCTTCAGCACGCGCACGGCGGTCGGCGCCGAGAACATCACGGTGACCTTGTACTTTTCGACGATCTGCCACCAGATGCCCGGATCGGGACGAATCGGCGTGCCTTCGTACATGATGGTGGCCATGCCGGCGATCAGCGGGCCGTAGATGATGTAGCTGTGGCCGACCACCCAGCCGATGTCCGAGGTGGAGAACATGGTCTCGCCCTCGCCGCCCTGGAAGAT
>JBIKLV010000144.1:0-6762 GCA_044359585.1 Sulfuritalea sp.
ACACAAAAAGGTGTCCGTGCGCCAGCTGGCGAGGAGCCCGTGCCGATCTTCTGGAACCGGATCCTGCTGCAAGAGATGTTTTCCAAGCTTGTGGAAAACGCGATCCGGCATACCCCTGATTCCGTAAGGACCGTCTTGTCCGTACGGCGGGATCCAGAGCCGTGCTTCCTGATTGAAGACTCGGGGCGGGGAATAGCGGCAGACGAGCATCAGAAGGTGTTCGAACGCTTCTATCGTGGATCCGGAGCGGCCGGGGAGGGGGATGGGGGACCGACGATGTTCCTACTTTCAATGAGATAGCCATAACGTAGCCAGTAGCCCCCATCCCCTCCCCAGCCCTCCCCTTGAAGGGGAGGGAGAAAGACCTCATGCCGCCCGTGGCTTAAGTTCCATACAGCGTGCAACACTGCACTAGCTGCAGTAGCTCGATTTGAGCTGGATTGCTGGGGTCAGTCCCAGTCGGTACGGCTAAAAAGGTAGCCCTTGCCGCGAACGGTCTTGATGCGGACCGGGCACACGGCGTCGTCCCCGAGTGCCTTGCGCAGGCGCGAGATGCGCATGTCGATGGAGCGGTTCAGGCCGTCGTACTCGATTCCGCGCATGGCAGACGTGATTTCGTCGCGCGACAGCACGATCCCGGCACGGCTTGCCAGCAGCCACAATAGATCGAATTCGACGGTGCTGAAGAAGACCTCGCTGCTGCCAAGCCGGACACTGCGGGTTGCGCGGCTGATGAAGAAGCGGCCGAAGCAATGTTCGTCCGCCTCCTGGGTCGCAGCGGCCCCTGCGCGGCGCAGGCAGGCATTGATGTGCGCCAGTACGACATGCGGAGTGGCCGGCTTGAGCAGGTAGTCGTCGGCTCCCAGCCCCAGGCCAAGTATCTGGTCCAGATCATCGTCGCGCGCCGTGAGCATGACTATGGGCCCGCTGTAGCCGGCGCGAACCTCACGGCAGATTTCGAATCCGTCGCGGCCCGGAAGATTGCAGTCAAGCAGCACGGCATCGGGCTGCGTCGAAAGGATGCGGCGCACGGCGCGGTCCCCACGTTGCTCATGCTGGACCTGCAGACCGTGCTTCTCCAGAAAGCGCATCAGCGTTGTGGCAAAGATCTCGTCGTCCTCGACCAGCAGGATTGTTTTGACGGTGGATGAGCTCATGCAGTGCTTCCCTCTCGGTGGCGTTTGATCCAGATTCGTAATTCCTCGGCCGTTGCGCGAAGCGTCACGTCAAGACGGGTAACGAGGGCATCGGTCACATCTCCCTCGGCGTGCTGTGCAGCGGTCTGCAGTTGTTCTGCGAGTTCCTCGTCTCCTGCATCGGCATACAGGGACCAGTTGCTTTTCAGCTTGTGTGCTTCGGCTGAAATAGACGGGTAGTCACGAGCATGTGCCAGTTTGGCAAGTCGCTCGGCGGTTTCATCGAATACGCGGGCGGCCAGTTCGGCGATTTCCGCAAACATTTCTGCGTCGTGGTCGAGGCTCTCCAGTACGTGCGCAAATCGTTGCGGCAAAGCCGGTAGCCCCATTTGGTTGCAGGTTCCCGCCGTGACCGCCATCACCCTGGCGATTTCCGCAAGCAGCGCTGCAGCCTTGAATGGCTTCGATATGTAGCCGTCCATGCCGGCGGCAAGGCAGTTCTCGCGGTCGCTGGTGAGCGCATTTGCGGTCAGCGCGATCACCGGCGTAGCCGATGTGGCAGCATCCCCTCGCCGCAGCCTGGCGACCGCTTCCAGTCCTCCCATTCCCGGGAGCTGCAAATCCATCAGGACCAGGTCCGGCTGCTCCTGTTCGATGATTTGTAGGCCTTCTGTTGCCGTTCCGGCTTCAAGAACAACATGACCATGCTTGGCAAGGAGACGGCTGACGATCAGCCGGTTGATGCTGTTGTCCTCCACGACCAGTATGCGCAGGCGACGCAGCACCTGTGCGGACGGAGGGGGCGTCGCCTGTGTGCTGACGGCATTGCTTGCGTAGTGCAGCTCAAACGGCAGGGTAACGCTGAACTGGCTTCCATGGTTGAGCTCGCTTTCGAGCCAGATGGTGCCATTCATCGCTTCCACCAAGCGCTTGCAGATCGCCAGTCCGAGCCCCGTCCCGCCATAGGTGCGCGTTGTCGAACTGTCGGCCTGAACGAACGGCTGGAAAACTCGTTCATGAACCTCGCGCGAAATACCGATGCCGGTATCGCGAACCGTGAAGCACAGCACAAGGTTCTGGGAGTCACGCTCGACGGCAGTAATTTCGACTTCAATGCCTCCGCGCTCGGTGAATTTGATCGCATTGACCACCAGATTGACGAGCACCTGGCGCAGCCGCCCGGGATCGCCAAGAAGTTCGGCGTTCAGCGTTGTGAGGTCGCTGAAGCGGAAGTAGAGTTGTTTGGAATGGGCGCGCAGTTCCAGTGTCTTCATACAGTCGCCCAGGGCCTCCTCCAGCGTGAAGGGAATGCGGACGAGTTCGGCGCCAACAGATTCGATCTTCGAGATGTCCAGGATGTCGTTGACGATATCAAGCAGGCTGGTGGCCGAACTGGCGGCCAGCGTGACATAGCCGCGTTGCTCGTCGCTCAGCCGCGTCTCCAGCGCCAGATCGATCATTCCGATGATGCCGGCCAGAGGCGTACGGACTTCGTGGCTCATGTGGGCGAGAAACTCGCTCTTGGCGCGGCTGGCCTGCTCGGCATTTTCCTTGGCGTGTTTGAGGTTGGTAATGTCGAAGTGGAAGCCCACCATGCCCCCATCCGGCGTGTGGCGTTCGGCGATACGCAAATAGCGGCCGTTGTCGAGTTGCTGCTCGATCACCGAATTGGCGCTGCGATGGGCTGCCAGCCGCTCGCGCACCCAGGCATCGATTCTCCCGCGCGCCGCAGGATACTGGCCGCGCCGCGCGCCCTCCCGGAGCAGGTATTCGAAATGTACGCCGGGGACGATCAGATCGGCACTGATGCTGTAGTAATCGCGGTAGCGCTGGTTACACAGTACCAGACGGTCATTCTCGTCGAAAAGCACGAAACCCTCGTCCAGCGCATCGATTGCCGTGGTCAGCCGGTCATTGGCGGCCTGCGCGGCGTCAGTGCGCTTGCTGAGTTCGATCGCGGCGCGGCTCATCGCTGCGGCAAGCAGCTGGAATTCCAGGACGCCGGATTCGACGGCAAGCGACTTTGCCTCTCCACGCTCGAGGGCTTGGGAAAACTCGGTTAAGGCGGTTAGCGCGCGCGCGGCCGGCTTTAGCTGAATTTCCAGCAACAGAAGGCCAAGACCCAGTGCAATCACCAGGACTATCAGTCCGTTGCGCCAGATTGTCTGGCTCTGGGGGAGGGAGCGATCCTGGCCCAGGATTACGCGAACCGTGCCGATGGGCGTGGTCCTGCCCTCCATGTCAAGGTGGCGGATGATGTCGCCGGGCAGTGTTTCGCGGCCGGACGATGCGTCGATCCTCAACGCGCTGCCGATGCGGTAGGCGCGCCGTACAGTCGCTCTTTCCATGGTGCTTATCTGTATTTCCCGAATGCCCGGCAAACGGGCCGCGGCCGCCAGAACTGCCTCGATCCGTGTTACATCGAGATCCACCAGAAGATGCACGCTTGCCGCGGCGACCGCCTCGGCCATGACGGCTGCGTCCCGTTCCAGCGCGGCGTCGAAGTCATCGGATACGGTTGGCACGAGGAGCGCGAGAAAGGCGAACAGGAGCGTGCCGATTGTCAGCGAGAGGAAGAAGGCACTTCGGGCATAGAAGCCGTGCGGAGCGAGTCGGCGCATGTCTATCCCTCAAGGGGCGAGCAGGACGGTAGGGGGAGGCCGCACCGGACGTGTCGGCTGCTCATGCAGCCTCGACGCACTGGAATATCAGATTGGCATGTCTGCTGCGCGCCTCCATTCGCCCGAACAGTGGGCGAATTTCATCGTTCCAGATTAGCCCGAGTGTTTCGCAGGCTGGCGTGGAAATCGAGCTGACGCGATTTTCTGCGCCAGGCGACAGGTTGAGTGCGTTGCTTAGCACTGCAGCGACATGCACCAGCGGTACCAGAGGTTCGTCAAGCGACTGGTCGGGGGCATGATGCATGCGAATCGCCTGGCAGATGCTTGCCGGTAGCCTCCAGTGTTCGGCCAGCCATCCGCCGATCGTGGCGTGGTCGACTCCGCAGCACTCACGTTCGGCATCGCTGATGCAGAGGTCGTACTGGGCCGCACCGGCTACCGCGGCGCCAAAGGCATCGCCGCGGTAGCATTGAAGCCAGAGTTGTCCGATATCGTGCAGCAGACCGGCGACCAACGAAGGAGCCATCAGGGCATGCAGTCCGCTGCGCATCGCCAGTTCCTGGGTGCACATGGCTACGGCCACACTGTGCTGCCAGAATGTTGAGGGCATGCTCGATGGCGTGCTTTGATTGAAAAAGCTGGCCAGGTTGCTGATGACCGCCATTTCGCGCACCCGCCCCGTGCCGATCAGTGATGTGGCTATATACAAGTCATCGATGGTGGTGCGGTGCAGTGCCGCTGATGCGGCGGCGTTGGCCAGAGACAGCACCCGCGCTGCGATCACCGGATCGCGCTGGATATGCGCGACCAGGACGGCGAGGTTTGCGTCGGGGTCATCCAGGGTCGCCAGAATCTCAGTGACAACCCGAGGAAAGGCGGGCAACGCCTCAAGCCCCTGAATCACCTCAGCGCGGCTCAGCACGTCCCTGCCCATCATGCGCTCCGGTATCCAAGGACCTGGTCGAAGAGCGCGGCCATGGTGCGGTCGGTGAGGTCGGCACCGGAAAATATTTGCATCGTGCGACCTGCGGCCTGCGCGGCATCAACCGCGACTTCCTCGTCCGTGCGCGTATCGGGTTCGGCAATGAAGATGAACTCGGCGCGATGCGCGTGGAGTTGATGCAGGTTGTCCGTTGTCAGCGAGTGGCCGGCCGGAAGGCTGAAGCGCCGCTGCCCGCCACCGACGTTCAGGACCGCCGTGCCCAGGATCATGCCTGCCGTGGCCTCCGCCAACGGCAGATACCGTGTGCGAAATCTCATGCCTTGGGACTCCCGTCAGGGGTGTGCCGGGCTGCCGGAGGTGGCGCCGGTAAGCGGCAAACCGGGAGCAGGTATGCCATGTGCCTCATAGCGGGTCCTGAGTCAGGTCGAGCTGGCGGTTGATCAAGTCCATCATGACTTCGATTTCACCTAACATGGTGGATGTCAGCTCAAGGCGCGTGACTTCATCGTAGTTCTGATGGATCAGCAGCTCGGTGAAGCCATAGATGCTGGCCAGCGGTTCGCGCAGCTGCTCGGCGATCTGCGCCCGGCGTGGGCTGGATTCGGGGCGAAGCGCAGTGCGGCGAATGAAATGGATGGCACGGACGTTCGATTGTGGAACCTCGATACGGCGGTGGTCGAGCATCAGCCCCTTGCACAGCGCATCGAACTCGGCTTCACCTTTGTCCAAGAGCGAGGGGACTGGCACGGCGAGGTAGGTCTCGACCGCCGGGTTGGCGGCACAGATGTTGCCGTCGGCGCCAACCAGTGCGATGCCTAGCGGCGAGTAAGCCCAGGCGAGCATTGCAGGCCCGAGGTCTTCGGAATCTTCGCAGGTCAGGTTCATGGCGGTTCGTGTCTCATTCATGGGTGTCGGGACTGTCGGCGACAGGGTAAAGCGCCATATTCAGGTGACGCGCCAGCGCCATTGGGCTGAACGGCTTTACGAAGTAGGCGTCGGCGCCGAGCGAACGGCCGAGCTCCTGATCCTCGGCCTGGCCGCAGGCAGTCACAAGGACGACATGCATGGCGGCCAGTCCGGCGTCCTTCTTTATGCGGTCGCAGAGTTGAAAGCCGTTCATGCTGCCAGGCATCATCACGTCAAGAATGATGCCGTCGGGAACGTTGTCCAGGATTCTGGCGTAGGCGGATTCGGCGTCCCCTGCCTCGTCAAGGACGTATTGATCGCGCAGGGCAAGCCGGATCATTTTTCGGATGACCGGGTGGTCGTCGACGATCAGCACTCGTTTCATGGTTATTCTCCGGTGGTGGGTGAGGCATGGCTGTCTTGGAACTTGCTGCGTGAGGTGGTAATCCTGTTTCAGAAGTTCGCTGATGATGGTCAGCACGTCGGGACTGTCATCGACGATGAGTACCGTCTCTCTGGTGTCCGCGGGAGCGGTCGTAGCAGGTGATGTCATGATTTCCGCTCCTGGTTGCGGGCTTGCTGCACGAGCTGCAGCGCCTGGTCGAGGTCAAAGTTGCGCACTGCCTTCTCGATTTCCTTAATCCCGGCGTCCTGCAGTTGGGCGCGCAGCGCAGCCGCGTTTCGCAGCAGCCAGGAGAGTGACTCTGGATCGCTGGCGGCCAGTAGCTGCTCGAATTCATCAATCGACGCGGAATTCGAGTCGGCAGGAGGGGCTTCCTGCGGCGGTAGCCAGGGTCCCACTGCAGCAATGAGTTGTCTTACGGCAGCCTCGAGCGAAATTACCCCGACATCGATCTTGGCGCGTGGCTGGTGGGTGCTGATCGTCCTTTCGACTTCGGCTGCCTGCGAGGCCAGGGAATCGGCGCCGATGCTGCCGGCAAGACCCTTGAGCGTATGAACGAGTCGGTGGGCCGTGACCGGATCATTGGCATCGAGCGCCTGGCGCATGGCCTTGGCAGTGCCGTCTTGTTGCTCGCAGAAGACGCGAAGGGTGCGAAGGTAGATATCGGTTCGCCCGAGCATGCGGCGCAAGGCCGCATTGGAATCAATGCCTGGAACATTCAGTTCGAAGGCCGATTTGGGTGCGTCGGCGGCA
>JBIKLV010000059.1:0-23488 GCA_044359585.1 Sulfuritalea sp.
GGTTTGGCGAATGGCGGGTGCGGTAACCCTGCAGCTGTATCGTCTCGCCGGGGCCGGTCACCGTCACCGTGACCAGCAGCGATTCGGTCGCCGCGATGCCGTTGAGCGCGGCCTGCGCCACGGTGACCGCGGCGCTGTAGCCAGCGGGAAACGCGACTCCGGTGATGGTGCTGGTGATCGCCGCCACATTGTCGTAGTCGCTGACGTTGTCGCGCGGAAAAGTCGCGCTGCCGCGCGTATCGGTGCCGCCGCCGAAGGTTTCCGCACCGACCGCCTCGACCGCGGCGGCCGCCGTGCAGCCGCCGGCGCCAACGGCATTGCTGGTCGCGGTCGCCGCCTGCGGATCGTCCGGGTCGCACCAGGTGAATGGCTGCAGGGTCGCCTCTTCCAGGACCGCCTCGGCGATCGCCAGCGCCTGCTTTCGAATCAGCGGGTCAGCGCTGCCCCGCGCCGCCACGTTGAGCACCGTCAGCACACCCGCCAGCGCGGTGCTGACGATGACGATGAAGACGATCAGCTCGATCAGGGTCACGCCGCGCGCGCAGCGACGGTCAATGGACATGGCCGGTTTCCGCCTCGACGGTAACTACAGTGCCAGATACGGTGAAGGTGGCAGCGCCGGCTAGCGCAACGCCGGTGGTGGCGTTCAGCGGCCGCCCCAGCGGATCGAAGGCCAGCGGCGAAACGCTGGCGACCAGGGTACCGCCGGACGGCGGCGTCACGGCATTGCTGGCGCTGCCGGGCAATTCGAGCGCGCGAGCGAAAGCGATGGGCCACGCGGCGATCGCGTCAGGATCGAGCGACGAAATCTCCACCGTCATGCCGTTGCCCGCCGTCGTGATGCGCACATGCCGCCGTTGCGCCACCGCCGACTTTCTGGCGTATTCGATGGTCGCCCGCACCTTGTCGCGATAGCCGATCTCGTCGAAGCCGCGCAGCAGGTCGATGCGCGGCAGCGCGACGAAGGCCATGATGCCGACCAGCAGCAGGACGGTGATCAGCTCGATCATGGTGAAGCCGCGCCCGTTGCGGCTGTTCACGCCGTTCTGCGGTCGACAGGCCGACCTCTCGAACTTGCTTCCCGAATGTTGCGGACTGCGCGTCATTAATCACTCGACGTCATGGCATCTTCATCCTGAAGGCGCGACAGGCGCGGGTACCGCGCCGGAAAGTCGGCGCTGGCGACACGGCGGGCCGGGCGTAAGCCGATACGACAGGCATGCCGGCGATGGTAGCAGAACGCAGGCGGCAGACACTCGTTCAGCCACCGGCAGCGCCGCGCGGCAATGGCGCGCTCTCCGACTCGGCGTAGGCCCGCAGCGACTCGGCCTCCGGGAAAATTCGCGCCGCCATGGCCAATTCGCCACGCGTCACCGCGCCCTCCTCCGGAAACGCGCGCAAGGCGGCCAGCGCCAGGCGGCGCGCTTCGACTTCTCGGCCTGCGATCGCGTGATGTATCGCGCAGCGCGTCACCAGGGACCGCGCCGGGGTCAGGTGCAGGCCGAGTTGGCACAAGTCCGCGCGATCCGTGGCAAGTTGTGCATCGGGTTCGGCCATGATGTTGAAGGCGCGCAGGACCCAGGGCGAGAGCAGCGACTCCCGGTGCAGCCGCAGCAGGCTCTGCATCGACAGCCGCCAGGCGCTTTCCCGCTCCGCATGGCCGGCAAAGGGACGATAGGTGGCGGCCTCGATCGCGGCATAGTCGGCACGCAGGCCGGCCAGCGTCGCCGCGCCCGCCAGAGACGCGATGGCGACATAGGCAAACGCGCGCCGCGCGCCCGGCAACAGCCGGCCGCCGGAACCCGCCGCGCCGAGCAGCACGGCGGTCGGGCCGAGGAAATAGGCATACCAGAGCGGATACTCCAGCATCGAATGGATCGCCACCATGCCCAGCACCGCCGCACACCACGCGTGCGCGGGTTGCCACGGCTGGCGCAGGAAGGCTGCCGCCCAGGCCAGCAGGACGATTGCCACCGCCAGCGCCACCGGCGCGCCGAACTCCACCAGCAGGTTGAGGATCAGGTTGTGCGCGTGTTCGGACACCATGAACTGGGCGCCCTCCGGCTGCGCTGCCGCGACGACGAAGCTGGCCCACGAATAATTTCCCGCCCCCTGTCCCAGCCACGGAGATTCGAGGAAGGCGGCCCAGCCGGTACGAAGGATTGCCAGCCGCGCACTCGATCCCGACACCTGTTCGTAGAGGCGCACGCCGGAAGTCGGCGCTTCGTTGCCGCCACCGATGGTTCCGGCCCAGGTGCCCAGCAGGCTTAGCGCCACCAGCCAGGGCAGCAGCAGTGCAGCATCGACCAAGACGCCGGCGGCCGGCCCCTGCGCATCCTTGCGCCGCGCCAGGAGCACCGCGCCGAACACCACGCCGGCATAAAGAAAGACGCTGCGCGAACTGCCCAGCACGGCCCCGAAAGCGATAGCCGTCAACAGCAGCCAGAACAGGGGTCGCGACAACCGGACGCCAGCACGCAGGTGGAACAGCGAAGCGATGGCGAGGAAACTGTGGAGCGCATGGTGGTTGCTCTGACCCACGTTGGCCTGGATGACGCCGCCGAAGCGGGGGAATACCCACGGCACTGAATTCGCGATGTCCAGCCACTGCACGACGGCGGCGCTGGCGGCGATCAAGCCGCCGACCACCAGCCCCAGGGAGAGCGCGTCGGCCAGGGCGGCAAGGCCATTGGTGTTGGCCAGATGCCGCCCCAACACCATCAGCAGGCCGGCCCAGAGCAGGTAAAGCGCGTGCAGCAGGCCGATCTGCGCGAACGCCAGCCGACCCAGCGCGAACTGCAACAGCAGCATTGCCAGCAGCACTGCGGGGACCACGACCAGCGCGGGAAGCGGCAAGCCCTCGCGCGCCGTCCACAGTCCGCAGGCCGCTGCCGCGAGGCCCAGGGCCGCCGCCCACCACTCGGAATGGAAGCTGGCGATCGGGTGGGTGTGGAAGGGCAAAACAAAAGGCCCGCTCACCATGACGGCAAGCAGGCCCAAACAAACCGCGACTGTCGGAGCTGGACGAACGATCAGCCCGAATCCCGCTGCGAGGTCAGGACGCGTGCATCAGGAATCGCAGGGAACCTGGGAGACTCCGTTCTTGGTGACGCCCGCTTCGGCACAGGCTACCGTGCAGGTCGCCGAACCGCTGGCGCAGGCGCCGGGGGTGACGGTAATGCTGGTCGCGCAGGTCGCGCCGGTGATCAGGCCGGTGCTGCAGGTGGTGGCCGCCGTCACCGGCGAGACGCCAGCAATCTTGGATTTCGCATACTGCATGGATCCGGCCGAGCCGAGCGCGCCGGCGATGCCGTCCGCCTTGGCCTGCACGGCGTCCGACGACAGGTCGACGAACTTCGGCAATGCCGATGCGGCGAGGATTCCGAGAATCACGATTACGACCACCAGTTCGATCAAAGTAAAACCACGTGCCTTCATTTCCATCTCCTTTGCATGTCGCTTCGATTTATAACCTTCAGTATAGCCTTAGCACCCGGTGGTCACCACTGAAATCACCGGTGCGACGATCAGCGAGCCGCTAAGGGTAGCTTCCTGATAGCTGATCCGACAGTTCGGTAGCGTACCTCCCGCCACATCGTAGGTCCGGGTGCTGCCGCCGCCGCCCGCGGTCAGGCCGTCGGCCGTGAGGTTGAGCGCGGCGGCGGCATCGATGCCGTTCGTGGTCGCGGCCGGATACTTGTTGACGATATCGACCATGAAGCCATCCATGTTCACCCTGGGCGGCGTCGAAGCGCAATTGATCGCGGTCAGGCTGGACGCGGTGCCGGCCAGGTCGAGTTCGCAGCGCGAGCGGGCGAGGCTCACCGCGGAGCGCATGGAACCGTAGATCGCGTTGGCCTTTGCGACCCGCGCGTCACGCTGGGCGTCGATCAGGCGCGGCAGGGCCACGGCGGCGAGGATGCCGATGATGGTGATGACAATCACCAGTTCGATCAGGGTGAAGCCACGTTCGAGCGGGAAACGGCGGCCTGGATTCATGGTAGTGAAAACCTTCGGGTTTGCGACCGGTAAAAAATATCAGTTGGCATTGCGGTCAATAGCCTGATTATCGACCATATACGAATCTAGTTCAGCCCTACGAGGCTGGCGCCGACGGTCTTGCCCGAGGCATCGACCCGCGCCACGTAGCGCCAGCGAAGTTCCCGCGCATCACCGAATGCGGCCGGCAGGCGCGGCAGGTAGCTCAGTTCGCGGCGCACCGGATCCCAGGCCCACTGCCCCTCCGCTACCGCCACGCGCCCCTCGCTGAATCCGCGCGGCCGATGGCCGAGGAAGTCGATCGGGCTGGCCTGCGCCACCTCGCCCAGTCGCCATTCCTCGCCGCGCATGATGCGTTCGCCGATCGCAAGCTGGATGCCGACGCGCATGTTGCGCACCGTGAGATCGACCTCGGTGCGCTCGGCCTCGGCCTGTATCGCGTTCAGGCGCACCAGCAGCAAGGCGCCGAGGACACCGAAGATCGCCACCGTGATGGCGAATTCGAACTTGGTGGATCCTATCTGGTACTCCGGCTTGCCGCCGGGCCGCCCCAAGGCAGCCGCTCCAGAAACCTGCGAGCACTGCGAGCCGTGGTCACCCCTTTTCCTGGAAAAGGGGATGGGGGAAAAGTCGTTCATGTCACTTTTTCATCGTGACCTTGCCCAGATCCCACAGAGGCAGGAAGATGCCCAGCGCCAGGATCAGGACCATGATGCCGAGTGCGATGATCAGGATCGGCTCGATCTGCTGCGCAAGGGTCTTCAGTTCGTACTCGACCTCACTCTGGTACATGTCGGACACTTCCTTCATCATGTCGTCGAGCGCGCCGGACTCCTCGCCCACGGCGATCATCTGCAGCACCACGGGAGTGAATACGCCGGCGGCAATCGAGGTGCGCAAGATGCTCTCGCCGCGTTCGACGCCATCGCGCATCTTTTCCACCTTGTCGGCGATGTAGGCGTTGTCCACGGTTTCGGCGACGTTGGTCAGGGCCTGGATGATCGGCACCCCGCTACGCGAGGCGAGCGCGAAGCTGGCCGCGAAGCGCGCCAGGGTGGCCTTGCGCACGATCTTGCCGGCGATCGGGATCTTCAGCTTGATCCGGTCCCAGTCGTAGCGTCCGCGCCGCGTCCGGCGCCAGGCGTTGAAGGCGAACACCGCGCCGACACCGCCCAGCAGCAGTGCCGGCCACCAGTGCAGCATGAAGTCCGAAAAGCCGATCAGCATGCGCGTCATCAGCGGCAGCTCGGCGCCGAAGCCCTTGAACACCCGGGCGAAGGCCGGGATCACGAATATGTTGACGATGACGACGGCAATCACCATCGAGGCGACGACGAAGGACGGGTAGCGCAGCGCCGACTTGACCTGGTCCTTCATGAAGCGCTCGAAGGCGAGGTGGTCGAACAGGCGGATGAAAACCTCTTCCAGGCGACCGGTCATTTCGCCGACGCGCACCATCGACAGGTAGAAGGGCGAGAACGCCTTGGGATGCCGTGCCAGCGACAGTGACAGCTCACGGCCGGAATCGAGGCTTTCGCGCACGTCCTGCAGCACTTCCTTCATCGCCGGATTGTTGCTGGATTCCTGCAGCCCGGCCAGCGCGCGCATGATGGGCACGCCGGAACGCAGCAAGGTATGGATCTGGCGCGAGAACAGCAGGACGTCCATGTGCTCGACTTTCTGCCGGAACAGCTGGATGCCGCCGGTGCCATTCCCGGCCTTTTCAGTGGCCGCCTCGGCTGCCCTGATCTCCACCGGTGTCACGCCGCTGCCGACCAGCTGGTCGGCCACGGCCCCGGCCGATGCGCCCTCCATGCTGCCCTGCACGATCTCACCGGCGCCATTGCGGCCGCGATAGGTGAAGTTGGCCATGTCCTAGCGCGAGCCTTGCCGGCGCGCGCTTGCCGCGTGTCCGGACCTGGTCATGTGGGAGTCCATGGAGCGGCCTATTCGTCGAGCTGGGTACTGATGCGCATGGCTTCTTCGATTGTGGTGCGGCCACTGACGACGAGGCGCACCGCGTCGCGG
This sequence comes from Sulfuritalea sp., assembly GCA_044359585.1. Classification (GTDB taxonomy): domain Bacteria; phylum Pseudomonadota; class Gammaproteobacteria; order Burkholderiales; family Rhodocyclaceae; genus Sulfuritalea. The sequence goes on from JBIKLV010000059.1 coordinate 6,028, forward strand.
CGCAGGGTGTTGCCAGCCATCTGCTCGCGGCCGATCTGCATGAACTCGTTGGGGTCGCCGCGATTCACCGCCTCGACCAGCGCATTGTTCATGTCGAGAATTTCATAGACCGCCTGGCGGCCCTGGTAGCCGGTATTGGCGCAATGGCTGCAGCCGGCGCCGCGGCGGAACTCGACGCTGTCCACCTGGTCGCCGAGTTCGGCCTTGAGCCACAGGCGTTCGTTCGGATTCGGCGCACAGGGCGCAGAGCAGTTCTCGCAGGTGACGCGCACCAGGCGCTGGGCGAGAACCATCTGGATCGACATGGCCACCATGTAGCGCGGCACGCCCATGTCGAGCAGGCGGATCGGCGTCGACAACGCGTCGTTGGTGTGCAGCGTGGACAGCACCAGGTGGCCTGTCATCGCGGCACGCATGCCGATCTCCGCCGTTTCCTGGTCACGCATTTCGCCCAGCAGGATGATGTCCGGATCCTGGCGCAGGGCGGAACGCAGCACGCGGCTGAAGGAGAGGTCGATCTTTTCGTGCACCTGCACCTGGTTGAGGCCGGCCAGGCGGTATTCGACCGGATCCTCGACGGTAATGATCTTCTTTTCCGGCGTATTCAGCTCGTTGAGCGCCGCATACAGCGTGGTGGTCTTGCCCGAACCGGTAGGGCCGGTCACCAGCACGATCCCCGCGGGCCGCGCGATCGAATGCCGGAAGCGTTCGAGGACGCGCGGCGGCATGTGCAGCCGGTCGAGCTGCAAAAGTCCGGTGTTCTGTGCCAGCAGGCGCATGACGACCGACTCGCCGTGCTGGGTCGGCATCGACGAGATGCGGATGTCGATCGCGGTGCTGCGCAGCTTGATGTTGAAGCGGCCGTCCTGCGGCAGGCGCTTCTCCGAAATATCGAGGCCGGACATCAACTTCAGGCGCAGTACCAGCGCCGTCGAAATCTTCGAGTCCGCCTCGGTCTGCACATGCAGCACGCCGTCGATGCGGAAGCGGATCACCACCGACTTTTCCTGCGGCTCGATGTGAATGTCGGAGGCGCGCATCTTCAGCGCTTCCTCGAACACCGTGTTGAGCAGCTTGACCACCGGCGCGTCTTCGGCGCCCGCGGTCAGACCGAGAATATTGCCGAACTCGGTCGAGATGTCGCCCATGTCGGCCGTGAGTTCCTTCGCCAGGCCGCTGATCTCGGCGGCACGGCTGTAGACGCGGTCGACGGTGGCAAGGAGCTGGCTCTCCGTCACCACGGCAAGGTTGATCTCGCGCTTGAGGATGCGCGCCAATTCGTCGAAGGCGGTCAGGTCGGTCGGGTCCGCCATGCCGACGACCAGCATTCCGGCACGTTCCTGCAGCACCAGGGTACGCAAGCGGCGCGCCTGGGCCTCGGGCAACAGTTTGACCAGTTCGGGCTGCAGCTTGAATGTCTTGAGATCTACATAATCGGCGCCGAGCTGGCGCGCCAGTCCGAGCGAAATCCCCTCTTCGGTAACGTATCCGCTCTCGACCAACACGCGGCCGAGTTTGCGCCCCGAACGCTTTTGCTCGTCGAGAGCGAGCTTCAATTGCTCGCCAGTCACCAGCTGCTGCTGTACCAGCATGTCGCCAAGACGGATTTTTTCCGGACGAGCCATCAGGCAATCTCCCCAGCGCCCGTAAAATCGGGCACTCTACTGTTGCGATTTTGCACGAAATTCATCAGCTAATGAGCTGATTTTGCAGAAACTACCGTTTTTTGGAGATCCCTGCAAGTGTTCCATGTCGTCCTGGTGGCTCCGGAAATCCCGCCCAACACCGGAAACGTGATCCGCCTCTGCGCCAACACCGGGTGCCGCCTGCACCTCGTCGAGCCACTCGGCTTCACTCTGTCCGACGCCCAATTGCGCCGTGCCGGGCTCGATTACCACGAGATGGCCTGCGTCACGGTCCATCCGGACTGGAGTACCTGTCGCGCCGCGCTGGGTGACGCCCGCCTCTTCGCCCTGACCACGCGGGCCGTTCGCCGTCACGCCGGCGCCGTCCATGGAGATACCGCTTCGCATAACTTTCAACCCGGCGATGCCTTTGTCTTCGGCTCGGAATCGCGCGGACTGTCGAGCTTGGTGCTGGACGACATAGACGCGGACCGCCGCCTGCGCCTGCCGCTGCTGCCGGGGAACCGCAGCCTCAACCTGTCCAATGCGGTAGCGGTGATGGTGTACGAAGCCTGGCGACAGCAGGATTTCGCCGGCGGAGTCTGATCCTACTCGTGCTTGGCACCGCGCGCCATGAGCTGCTCAACGGCGGCGCGCGGGCTGATGCTGCCGTCGAGTACCGCCGTCACCGCGCGCGTGATCGGCATGTCTACGCCAAGTTCGGCGGCGCGGCGAGCCACCTCTCGTGCCGCAGGCACGCCTTCCGCGACATGGCCCAGTTCTGCTGCGATTTCCGGCAGTGCCTTGCCATCGGCGAGCAGCAGGCCGACGCGCCGGTTGCGCGACAGGTCGCCGGTGCAGGTAAGCAGCAGGTCGCCCATGCCGGCCAGCCCCATGAAGGTTTCACGCCGTGCGCCGAGTGCTTCGCCGAAGCGCGTGATCTCCACCAGTCCGCGCGTGATCAGCGCAGCGCGGGCGTTGTTGCCCAGACCGAGGCCGTCGCAGATGCCGGTGGCGATGGCCAGCACGTTCTTTACTGCGCCGCCGACTTCGGCACCGACCAGGTCGTCATTGGCATAAATGCGCAGGTTGCCGCCATGCAGTTGCTGCGCAGTCGCATCGGCAAACGCGGGATCCGCCGCCGCGAGCGTGATTGCGGTGGGCAGGCCGCGCGCGACTTCAAGGGCGAAGCTGGGGCCGGTAAGTACGCCGCAGGAAACCTTGCCCATCACCGCCGCCACCACCTGGTGCGGCAGCAAGCCGCTGCCTGCCTCTAGTCCCTTGCATGCCCAGAGGAAGGGCGTCGCCGGAGCAACGGCCTTGAGCTGTTCGAGCAGGATGCGCAAGCCGGCCAGCGGCGCGGCCAGCAGCGCCAGATCGGCGCCGGCAAGCGCGACGTGAAAATCGGAGGTGAGTTTCAAACTCGCAGGAAAGGCACAACCGGGAAGGTAGCGCCGGTTCTCCCGGCTCTGCGCCATGTCCTCGACCCGCGCCGCATCGCGCGCCCATAGCACCACCTCGTGCCGGGCAGCGAAGGCGATCGCCAGCGCCGTACCCCAGGCACCCGCACCGAGTACCGCTATGCGCATCCCATCTCTCCCTTCGCGACAACAGCGGCGCCGCAGCGACCGCTCAAAGGCCCCAAACCTGCGTAGCCTTCAAGAACCCGTCTTGACCGTCACGATGCCGAACTTTGGCCCAGCCACCAGGCTGGACTTCGAGAAATTCAAGCACCACGTCGCGCTCGGCCTCGAACACCAGGGCCGCCTTGTCTTCCGCGGCAGCCCGCACCTGGGCGCGTTCGGTGCGCACGATGACGTTGCGCTTTTCCGCCAGGTATTTTTTCTCGATCCAGGTCAGGTCGCCCTTGCTGTCGCGCACCTTGGACCAGCCTTCAAGGCTGACAACGAGCTCCACCGGCGTACCGGCAAGAACCACGAACAGGGGCTTGGCCTTGGCCGACGGGGCATCGTAGACCGCCACCGCCTCAGTAACGCTGCGGTAATCCAGCGCAAGGGATGCGGATGGCGCAACCAACGCCACAAGCATCAGGATGAGGGAACAGATGCGCCGTGGCGCCAGGAGTGCCGGCATTGGGATAGCGTATCGCCGGTTACTGCAGCTGGATCTTGCTTTCGTTCTGCTGCTGCTCCATCAGGCGCTGCTGGTAGAGCGACTCGAAATTGACCGGGGCGAGGATCACTGGCGGAAAACCGGCGCGATTGATCGCGTCCGAAATCGTTTCGCGCGCATAGGGAAACAGGATGTTGGGGCAGGCCACGGCGAGGATCGGCTCCATGTCCTGTTCGGGCACGTGGCGGATCTGGAAAATGCCGGCCTTGACCACCTCGACCAGAAAGAAGACCTTTTCACCTTCCTTGGCATTCACCGTCACGGTCAGCGCCACTTCATACATGCCGTCGCCGATGGTGGTCGCGCCGCTCTGGATCTGCACTTCGATGCCCGGTGTCTCGCGCACCAGAAAGATCTGCGGCGCGTTGGGCACTTCGATGGAGAGATCCTTGACGTAAATTTTTTCGATGCTGAATACCGGCTGCTGGTCGCTCATGATGAATTCGATGGTTAGGGGAAAGGGGTAATTCTACGCGGCCAGCAGGGAGTCGAGCTTGCCCTGGCGCTCGAGTTCGTAAAGGTCGTCGCAGCCGCCGACATGGGTTTCGCCGATATAGATCTGCGGCACGGTGCGCTGTCCGGTCTTCTGCATCATTTCCTCGCGCCGCTGCGGTTCGAGGTCGACGCGGACCTTTTCGATGTCGGTGACACCCTTGCGCGTCAGCAGCTGTTCCGCGCGAACGCAGTAGGGGCAAACGCCGGTGGAATACATCAGGACCTTGGACATGGCTTGCTCTCTGTTCAGGATTTGGTGGTGAGGGGAAGGCTGGAGTCGCGCCAGGAGGAAATTCCGCCGCCGAGGCTATAGACCTTGCCGAAGCCGTGCTTCTTCAACTGGCCACAAGCCGACGAGGAACGATTGCCGGTGGCGCAGACCACGATGATCGGCTTCTCCTTGAACTTCTCCAGTTCCGACAGGCGCTTGTCGAGCTGGCCCAGCGTGATGTGGCGGGCACCGGTGATGTGCCCCGTGCTCCATTCGCCGGTTTCGCGCACATCGAGCACCAGCGCGTCTTCGCGATTCATCAGCAGCGTCGCCTCGGCCGGGCTGAGGTTCGCCACGCTACCGCCCGAGATCATCGGCCACAGCAGCATTCCGCCGCTGACTGCAGCCAGGGCCACCCACATGATGTTCTGTTGCACAAATTCCATTGTCGTTTATTCCCTGTTTGCCGGAACGCCGCAGAACACTTCGCGCATGAGGGCGATGAGTTGCAGCGTGCGCTGGTCGGCGATGCGATAAAAAACCCGGTTGGCATCCTTGCGGGTTTGCAGGACGCCCTTGTCGCGCAAGATGGCGAGGTGCTGCGAGATATTGCTCTGCGAGGTGCCGACTGCCTCGACGATGTCCTGCACGCAGGTTTCGTCGCCACCCACCACGCAGAGTATCTTCAGGCGCAACGGATGCGAAATCGCCTTCAGCGCCCGCGCCGCGGTTTCGATGTGCTCCTGCTTGCCGATCATTTCGCTGATTGCTGGGTTCATGCCGAAAGGGTTCCTCGATGTGACGATGCGGTTGTATGTCTTTGCTGGCGGCAATGGCGAATATTATAGAATACTGCTATTGCAAAGCGTTGAGGCCCACCATGTACAAGATTGTTCTGCTTCGCCACGGCGAATCCACCTGGAACCAGGAAAATCGCTTCACCGGCTGGACCGACGTCGGACTCACCGAAAAGGGCCTCGCAGAAGCCGTGGCCGCCGGGCAACTGCTTAAAAAGGAAGGCTTCGCTTTCGACATCGCCTACACCTCGGTGTTGCGCCGCGCCATAAAGACCTTATGGACAGTACTGGAAGAAATGGACCGGATGTGGATACCGGTGCAACACTCCTGGCGCCTCAATGAACGCCATTATGGAGCTTTGCAGGGACTCAACAAGGCCGAAACCGCCGCCAAATTCGGCGATGAGCAGGTGCTGGTCTGGCGCCGTGCCTACGACACGCCACCGCCGCCCCTCGCCGAGGACGACCCCCGTCTGGAAACCGGCAACCCGCGCTATGCGAACCTGCCACCCGCCCAGTTTCCGCGCACCGAATGCCTCAAGGACACCGTAGAGCGCTTCCTGCCCTACTGGCACGAAACCATCGCTCCAGCCGTCAGGTCCGGCAAAAAGGTCGTCATCGCGGCCCACGGCAACAGCCTGCGCGCCCTGATCAAATACCTTGACAATGTTTCGGATGCGGACATCGTCGGACTCAACATCCCGACGGCACAACCGCTGGTGTATGAGCTAGACGCCGACCTGAAGCCGATTCGCAATTACTACCTTGGTGATGCGGACGCCATCAAGGCGGCGATGACGGCCGTGGCCAACCAGGGCAAGGCCAAGGCGTGAAACGCGAAATGTGAAAAGTGAGCACTCCGCGCCGCCTCGCACGATTCGCGTTCCACTGTTCATTATTCATTGCAGCATCCCTCCTTTCATCGACATTCGCGGCCAGCGTTGATTCGAAGAAGGGCGAACTCCATGACCTGAAGGGCCGCATCGAAGCCCTTCGGCGCGAGATGGCGGCGGCCGAGGAGTCGAAGGGTCACGTCACCGACCAGTTGCGCGATACCGAGTCGGCGATTTCCGACGCCAACCGGCGCCTGCATGAACTGGGCACGGAGCGCGCCGGGCTGAAAGCCCAGATAGCCGACCTCGACACCCAGAACCAGCGTCTCGATCGCCAGACCGGGGCGCAGCAGAACCAGCTCGCGCAACTGCTTCGCAGCCAGTTCGTTGGCGGCGATTCCGATGCGCTGACCCTGTTGCTCGCGGGTTCCGATCCCAATCAATGGTCGCGCGACAGGTACTTCCTGACGCAACTCTCGCGCGCCAAGGCCGACCTGATACAGCAATTGCGCGGCATCGCCGCCGAGAAAAAGCGGCTGGCCGACGCGACGCGCGAACGGCAGTCGCAGGTGGCGGAAAACGAGCACCGGCAACAGGAAAGCCGCGCGCAATTGCTCGAGCGCAAAAAGCAGCGCGCCAGCAAGCTGGCAGCGATCGGCGATCGGCTCAAGGCACAACGCCGCGAAATCGCCACGTTGAAAAAGGATGAGCAGCGCCTGGCAAAACTGATTGAAGGCCTGGCGCGGATCGCCGCGACGCGCAAGGCCAAGGCAAGAGCTCCTCAAGCTGCGCCGGCTGCCGGCGGGTCGGCCGCGGCCAGGTCACCGCGGCTGAAAAGCCACGACCCCGGAAATATCGATGGCGCTTTCGCCGCCTTGCGCGGGAAGCTGCGCCTGCCGATCAAGGGCACAGTCGCCGGCCGCTTCGGTACGCCGCGCGCGGAAGGCGGCGCGCTGTGGAAGGGCGTGTTCATCCGGGCTGCGGAGGGCATCGACGTCAGGGCTGTGGCGCCTGGCACGGTGGTGTTCGCCGACTGGCTGCGCGGTTTCGGCAACTTGCTGGTGATCGACCACGGCGATGACTTCCTCTCGGTTTACGGCAACAACGAATCGCTGCTCGCTGCGGTCGGCGCCGTGGTGAAAAATGGTGATTCCGTCGCCACCGTGGGAAACAGCGGCGGCAATGCCGACTCGGGTTTATACTTTGAACTCAGGCATCGGGGCCAGCCCTTTGACCCCCTCAAATGGGTCGGCATTCGCTAGCGCGCAATAACAGAGGAGCATCCTCTTGTTTTCGAGCGCAGCGAGCCAACCGGTAGCCCCCGCCTGGGCGGGGGATGGGGGGTGGGGGCGTTCAATTTGCCTTTGCCTTTCTTCTTTGGAGTATCTATGAGCAGCAAGCTGCAGCAAGCGAGTCTGGTAGTGACCGGCCTGATCGCCGGCGTCTTCATCAGCCTGAATTTTTCCGCCAGCGCGAACAAGGACGCCGCCACCTCGGCATTGCCCATCGAGGAGCTGCGCAGCTTTGCCGACGTCTACAACGCCATCAAGCAGGGCTACGTGGAGCCGGTCGACGACAAGAAACTGATCACCCATGCCATCAGCGGCATGCTTGCCAACCTCGACCCGCACTCTGCCTACCTCGACCCGGACTCCTTCAAGGACCTGCAGGTCAGCACCCAGGGCGAGTTCGGCGGCCTCGGCATCGAAGTCGGCATGGAAGACGGATTCGTCAAGGTGGTGTCACCCATCGAGGACACACCGGCGTTCCGTGCGGGCCTGAAGCCCGGGGACCTGGTCATCAAGCTTGACGACACGCCGGTGAAAGGGATGACGCTCACCGACGCGGTGAAGAAGATGCGCGGCAAGCCCAAGACCCAGATCCGCCTCACCATCGTCCGCAAGGGCGAGCCCAAGCCCTTCGAAGTCACCCTGACCCGGGAAAAGATCAAGGTGCAGAGCGTAAAGTCGAAGCTGCTCGAAAACGGCTATGGCTACCTGCGGGTCACCCAGTTCCAGGAAGAAACCGCGCCCGACGTGGTGAAGCACCTCGACAAGCTGGCCAAGGCGGACAAGGATGCCAAGGGTGAAGGCATCAAGGGACTGGTGCTCGACCTGCGCAACGATCCGGGCGGACTGCTCAACGGAGCGGTCGGGGTTTCCGCCGCCTTCCTGCCGCCGCAGACGCTGGTCACCTCCACCGATGGCCGCACCGAGGATGCCAAGCGACGCTACGTGGCCAGCCCGGAGGACTACCAGCGCGGCAACAAGGAGGACATCATGAAGGGCCTGCCGGCCTGGGCACGGACCACGCCGATGGTGGTGCTGGTCAATGGCGGTTCGGCGTCGGCGTCGGAGATCGTCGCCGGGGCGTTGCAGGACCACAAGCGCGCCATCGTGATGGGTACCCAGACCTTCGGCAAGGGGTCCGTGCAGACGGTGTTGCCGCTGTCCAACAACGCGGCGATCAAGCTCACCACGGCGCGTTATTTCACGCCCTCGGGCCGTTCGATCCAGGCCAAGGGCATCACGCCCGACATCGTGGTCGAGGAAAGCGCCAATGGCGGATCGCGCGAACGCGTGCGCGAGGCCGACCTGGAACGCCATCTTGGCGGCGAGAACGAAAAGGCCGCCGAGCCAGCACCCAAGCCGCAGACCAAGAAGGACGAAAAGAAGGGCAAGGACGACGCCGAAGAATCCCCGCACGCGCCGCTCGAGTTCGCCTCGAAGAAGGACTACCAGCTCAACCAGGCGGTCAATCTGCTTAAGGCCTGGCAGATCATCAAGCGCTAAACGCTTATGAATAAATCTACTGCGCGTGCCGGATCGGGGCTTGGGCGGCCCATTTGGCAAACCCGGCTATCCTCACATATGGCGACATATGTTCCGGTAGCTGCGCTCCGGCCGCACCCCGCTGCGGCCCGCTCGCTACGATTTCTTCACAAGCGTTAGCATCGGGACGCTAACGATGAGCAGGATGACTCCGGAGAAGGCCCGCGAGTTGCGCGACGAAAAGCGCGAGGGCAAGCCGCGCCCGCGTCCTGCCGCGTTCGTGCCTCAACCCGGTACGCGCAAGCACCGCGAATTGCGCTTCGACCCGCAGCATCCGGAACATGTGGAAGAAGCGCGCAAGCTGCTTGCCGGGCTGGACGGCATGGAAATCGACAGCGGTCTGGTTCCCTGCAGCCTGTCGATCTGGTACGAAATCAGCGACTACTCGCTGGAGGGACTGGAAGCCGCGCTGGTGCGCCAGGGCTTCCACCTCGACCACAGCCTTTACAGCAAGCTGATGCGTACCGTCGTGTATTTCTGCGAGGAAACCCAGATGCGCAACATGCGCGTGCCGGAACGCCTGATCAAGAAATCGCACGAGGTCTATTCCAAGGCCTGGGAACACCATCCCCACGGCGACCACGACGAAACTCCGCCCGAGTTGCGCCAGGAACGCTGAGTTCCGGCGGCAAGATGAACGACGAACAACTGCTGCGCTACAGCCGCCACATCCTACTGCCGCAGATCGGCATCGAGGGCCAGGAAAACATCGTCAATGCGCGCGTCCTGGTGGTCGGCGCCGGCGGCCTCGGTTCGCCGGCCGCCTACTACCTCGCCTCGGCCGGCGTCGGCACCCTCGTGCTGGCGGATGGCGACACGGTGGACATGACCAACCTGCAGCGCCAGATCCTGCATCGCACCGATGCGGTCGGCATGAGCAAGGTTGCCTCCGGCAAGCGCACGCTGGGCGAGATCAATCCCGAGTGCCGCGTCGTCGCCTTGGCCGAGCGGCTTTCCGGTGAACGCCTGGACCAGGAAGTGGCGCAGGCCGACATCGTGCTCGACTGCTGCGACAACTTCGCCACGCGCCACGCCGTGAATCGCGCCTGCGTGAAGCTTCGCAAGCCTCTGGTCTCCGGTGCGGCGATCCGCTTCGACGGCCAGGTGGCGGTGTTCGATTCGCGCCAGGCGGATGCGCCCTGCTACCACTGCCTGTTTCCCGAAGGCCAGGATGTCGAGGAAGTGCGCTGCGCCGTGATGGGTGTATTCGCGCCGCTGACCGGCATCATCGGCACGGTGCAGGCCGCGGAAGCGCTCAAGCTCCTGATCGGTTGCGGCACCAGCCTTGCCGGTCGCCTGCTGCTGCTTGATGGCCTCGGTATGGAGTGGCGCGAGATCCGCGTACCGCGCGATCCGGGCTGCGCGGTCTGCGGCGCGGGCGCGAACTGACCGCGCCGCAGGTCAGAACAACTGCCGGTGGCGAATCCGCCCCGGTGCGTGGCTGAGCGCGACGGAGAACGCCAGCACGAACCAGAACAGCGGCTGGCGCCCGCCTTCCCAAACCACCATCAGCGCCACCAGGGCGATCTTGAGCAGCGTACCGATTCCCTTGGCCTGGCGAAAATAGAGCGGATTGGCCCAGGCATCGAGCGCGATGATGCCGATGCCCGACAGCAGCATCGCGCCGCCCCAGTGCGCGGCGCCCGCTGCCCCCGCCAGCACCGCGGCGGAAATGCCGGCCAGCCCGACGATGTGGAACACGCGCAGGATGTTGATCAGCAGGCTGCGCCCGCGAAAATCGCGGCGCCCCTCCTCCTCTTCCCTGTCACGCCTAACCAAGGCGTGCCCGGATGCGAAAGTCGGCGCCCACGCTACGGCGTTCGAAGATGTCCAGGCGACGCGCGCCGGACAGCTCGGTCAGTTCGGCGAGACCGAACATGCCGCGCGCAGAATCGCCGATCAGCAGCGGTGCCTGATAGATCAGCAGTTCGTCAACGCAGGCCTCGCGCAGCAGCGAACCGTTGAGCCGCGTGCCGGCTTCGGCCAGCACTTCGTTGATGCCGCGCCGCCCCAGTTCCTGCAGCAGAGCCGTGAGTTCGACCTTGCCCTGCGCGTTGGGCAGCAACACGATCTCGGCGCCGCGCGCGCGCAGGGCTGCACTGCGCGCGGGATCGTCCTGCGCCGCGACGATCAACACATTGCCGCCATCGAGCACGGCCGCATCGGGCGGCGTTTCGAGCCGGCTGTCGATCACCACCTTGAGCGGCTGGCGCGGAGTGTCGACCTCGCGCGCGGTGAGTCGCGGATTGTCATCCTTCACCGTGCCGATGCCGGTCAGCACCGCGCAGGAGCGCGCGCGCCAGGCGTGCGCGTCGCGGCGGGCGTCCGGCCCGGTGATCCATTGCGAAACGCCGTTGTTGAGCGCGGTCTTACCATCGAGGCTGGCCGCGACCTTGAGCCGCAGCCAGGGCCGCCCGCGCGTCATGCGCGAGACGAAGCCGATGTTGAGCTCGGCCGCCTCGGATTCGAGCAGCCCGCTGGCAACGTCGATGCCGGCGGTAGCCAGTTTCGCCAGGCCCTGTCCGGCCACCAACGGATTCGGGTCACGCATCGCCGCGACGACGCGCGAGACACCGGCCGCTATCAATGCATCGGCACAGGGTGGCGTGCGGCCGAAATGACTGCAGGGTTCCAGGGTGACGTAAGCCGTGGCACCGTGCGCCGTGCCGCCGGCGACCGAAGGAAGTCCCTGTGGGGCGCCGTCCGAGTGGATACCGCTTCGCATAACTATTGCATTCAGCGCCGCCGCCTCGGCATGCGGACCGCCAGTCTTCTCGTGCCAGCCTTCGCCGATCACGCGGCCATCGCGCACGATGACGCAGCCGACGCGGGGATTGGGGGTCGTGGTGAACAGGCCGTTTCGCGCCAGTTGCAGCGCGCGCGCCATGAAGGCGTGGTCGGCGGATGAAAAACTCATGCGGCGCTCATCAGCCGCAGCCCGTCAGGACTTGGCGCGGGGTTGCCGCGGCTTCTTGATTTCGCGGATGGCGTCGGAAAATTCGTCGACGTCCTCGAAGTTGCGATACACCGAGGCGAAGCGGATGTAGGCCACCTTGTCGAGCCGCTTCAGTTCGCGCATCACCAGTTCGCCGATGCGGTCGGACGCGACTTCGCGCAAGGCCAGTTGCACCAGTTTTTCCTCGATTCGATCCAGCGCCAGGTCGATGCTCTCGGTGGTCACCGGGCGCTTGCGCATCGCCAGCATCATGCTGGCCTTGAGCTTGTCGCGGTCGTAGTCGGTGCGGCTGCCGTTCTTCTTCACCACCTGCGGCAACTGCAGTTCGACGCGCTCGTAGGTGGTGAAGCGCTTGTCGCAGGCAAGACAGCGCCGACGACGGCGAACGGTGTCGCCATCCTCGTTCTCACGCGTGTCCACAACCTGCGTGTTCGGCTCTGCACAATATGGACACTTCATGACCGGCTCCGCTATCGGCTCTCAGCCATACACCGGAAACTTCTTGCACATCGCCGACACCTGCCCGCGCACGCGCTCCAGCACCGCCTCGTCCTGCGGTGCGTCGAGCACGTCGGCGATCAGGTTGGCGACCTGCTCCGCCTCGATCTCGGTGAAGCCGCGCGTGGTCATGGCCGGCGTGCCAATGCGCACGCCGCTGGTGACGAAGGGCTTTTGCGGATCGTTGGGAATGGCGTTCTTGTTGACCGTGATGTGCGCCTTGCCCAGGGCGGCCTCGGCATCCTTGCCGGTAATGTTCTTGGCCTGGAGGTCGACCAGGAATACATGCGATTCGGTACGCCCGGAGACGATGCGCAGGCCGCGGCTCTTGAGCACCTTGGCCATGACCTGGGCGTTGTCGATCACCTGCTCCTGGTAATTCTTGAACTCGGGAGTCATCGCTTCCTTGAAGGCGGCCGCCTTGGCGGCGATCACGTGCATCAGCGGCCCGCCCTGCAGGCCCGGGAAGATCGCGGAGTTGATCGCCTTCTCGTGCTCGGCCTTCATCAGGATCAGGCCGCCGCGCGGTCCGCGCAGGGTCTTGTGCGTGGTCGAGGTGACTACGTCGGCATGCGGCACCGGGTTCGGGTAGTAGCCGGCGGCGACAAGGCCGGCGTAGTGCGCCATGTCCACCATGAAGATGGCGCCGACGGCTTTCGCCACTTTGGCGAAACGCTCGAAATCGATCTTCAGGGCATAGGCCGAAGCGCCGGCGATGATCAGCTTGGGCTTGTGCTCGCGGGCCAGCTTTTCCATTGCGTCGTAGTCGATCTCCTCGTTCTCGTCGAGTCCGTAGGGCACCACGTTGAACCACTTGCCCGACATGTTGAGCGCCATGCCGTGCGTCAGGTGCCCCCCAGCGGCGAGGTTCATGCCGAGGATGGTGTCGCCGGGCTTGAGGAAAGCCATGAACACCGCTTGGTTGGCCTGCGAGCCGGAATTGGGCTGGACGTTCGCCGCGTCGGCGCCGAACAGTTTCTTGGCGCGATCGATGGCCAGCTGCTCGGCCACGTCGACATGTTCGCAACCGCCGTAGTAGCGCTTGCCCGGATAGCCTTCGGCGTACTTGTTGGTCAGTTGCGAGCCCTGCGCTTCCATCACCGGCCACGAAACGTAGTTCTCCGAGGCGATCAGTTCGATGTGGTCTTCCTGGCGGCGATTTTCGTTCTGAATTGCGGCCCACAGGTCTGGATCGCTCTTGGCGAGGGTGCTCTGCTTGGAGTACATGAAGTGGCTTTCTAAAAAGTGCCTCGGTGACGGCCGAACCGGACCGGAACACTGTGGCATCCGGCGCGGCGGGAAAGGTTGCGGATTTTAGCATCCGCACGCCGCGCGCCGTCAGCCGGAGACTTCGTCCAGCGACTGTGCCAGGTGCCGGCAATCGGCCCAGGAAACCAGGCGCCAGCCGGCGGCATCGCGTTCGAGCCAGTTCAGGGCGGCATTCGGCAGGCCGAAATCACGCGGCAGGTGCAATGCCCGCCCGGTTGCGGCGCGATAGGCGACGTCGAGCACGCCGCCGTGGGTAAACGCCAGCACATGCTGCCCGGCATGGCGCGTCGCCATCGCCTCGAGACCGGCCATCACGCGTGCGGCGAAGGTGACCAGGGACTCCCCGGTCAGGTTGTCGTAGTCCGGCGTTCGCGCCTGGTGATGGCGATGGACTTCGGGATACTGCCGGCTGGCTTCGTGCGGTGTCGTGCCCTGCAACACGCCGAAATGCCTCTCGCGAAGAGTCGGCGCCGGCGACACGGCGACGCCGAGTCCGGCGGTGGCGATGCGGGCGGTATTCAGGGCGCGCAACAGGTCGCTGCTGTAGATGGCGTCGAAGGAATGTCCCGCGAGGGCCGACCGCAATGCCCGGGCCTGCCCCTCGCCCGCCGCATTCAAATCGATGTCGATCTGCCCCTGGATGCGCTTCTCGCCGTTCCAGTCCGTCTCGCCATGGCGCACCAGGCAGAAGCGGGTGATTCGTGTCGCCGTCATGCGACGTATTTTACGACTTGTTGCGGGCGTCGCTGCGCAACATGCGCGTCAGGTTCTGGCGCACGAAGCCGATGTGATTGGCCGCCGCCGCCAGCGCCTGCTCGGCATCGCCCTGCTCGATGGCGCGCCAGACAGCCCGATGCTGGTCGAGCAAGGCTTCACGCGCCGCGGGCACCTGCATCAGTTCGCTCAGGTTGCGCCGCAGGTTGTCGCGCATCAGGCGCAACAGGCTCGCCGTCAGATGGCCGACGATGACGTTGTGCGAGGCTTCCGCAATGGCCTGGTGAAACGCCAGGTCGGTATCCACCTGAAGGTCGAGATCCTGTCCGCCGAAGGACTCTTCGAGCAAGGTGAGGCAATGGCGCACACGGTCGCGATCGGCCGCCGTCGCTCGCAACGCCGCGCACTCGGCGGCGCGGGCTTCCAGCATGTGGCGGAACTCGAGCATGTCCTCATGCACCCCGGGGTGGTCGCGCAGGATCGCCTCCCAGGGATTGCCGAAGCTGGAATCGAGCCGGTCGGTGACAAAGGTGCCGCCACCCTGGCGGCTTTCCAGCATGCCGCGTGCCGCCAGTTTATGGATGGCCTCGCGCAGGGACGCGCGGGAAACGCCCAGTTGCACCGAAAGATCGCGCTCCGACGGCAGGCGATCGCCCGGCTTCAGGCGCCCTTCGAGCACCCGCTGCTCGATCTCGCGCGCAAC
The DNA here is from genome assembly GCA_044359585.1 of Sulfuritalea sp. GTDB lineage: Bacteria > Pseudomonadota > Gammaproteobacteria > Burkholderiales > Rhodocyclaceae > Sulfuritalea. The sequence continues at coordinate 21,093 of JBIKLV010000059.1, forward strand.
GACATCGGCCAATCGGGGCGCAGTCATTTTTGTATCCATCGGCAAAATATAACATTGGTCTGACCACAATATCAATAGACATCCCCACCCCTATGATCGACTAATGAAATGGCTTGACACGGCTGATATTGAACGATAACATTTTAGAAGTTTTGGTCTGACCATTGATCCAACTCAGCAGAAAGAGATGCGGCGCGCTTGCGCGATCCGGGCAAATAGACCCGAATGCCGCGGCAACCAAGGAGAAACTCTTGAAGCAACGACTTTTTCAAGTTCAACATCAGGCTAAGATGTGCCGCCCGGTCTGCAATGACCCGCAAGGCAAGCTGAGAGCCGGGCTCGACCACACACCCACCCTGGAGGTCCGCGCATGAATGCCATGCTTAAGATGTCGCAATTGATCGACGGCCTGAACGAAAGGGTGGGCCGCAGCCTGATGTGGCTGGTCCTGGCCGCCGTGGTCATCTCGGCGGTCAATGCCTTGGTGCGCAAGGCCTTCGACATGAGTTCGAACGCCTTCCTCGAAATCCAGTGGTATCTGTTTGCCGCCGTGGTCATGCTCGGATCGGCCTACACCATGCTGCGCCAGGGCCACGTCAAGATCGACGTCATCGTCGGGCGTTTCTCCAAACGGACCCAGACCATCGTCGAATGTTTCGGCATCGTGTTCTTCCTGTTCCCCTTCGTCTACAAGGTCAATGAACTGGTCTGGCCGCTGGTGATCCTGGCCTATAACAGCGGCGAGATGTCGCAGAACGCCGGCGGCCTGATCCGCTGGCCGGTCTATGCCATGGTGCCCGCCGGCTTCATCCTGCTGGGACTGCAGGGCCTGTCCGAACTGATCAAGCGCATCGGCTTCCTGCAAGGCCTTTGCGTCGACCCGACGGCGCCGGTGCAGACCAAGACCGCCGAGGAGGAACTGGCCGAGGAAATCCTCAAACACCAGGTCGCCCCCGAAGTGATCGCTCGTGTCGAAGACGCGATGGACATGGTGAAGGATCAGAAAAGAAACGACGGGAGCGTGAAATGATCGAATTTCTCCAGCACAACATGGCGCCGATCATGTTCGGCGGCCTGATTGTCTTCCTCCTGATGGGCTACTCGGTGGCCTTCTCGCTGGCCGCCTGCGGCCTGGCCTTCGGCGTGCTCGGAGTCGAACTGGGCCTGCTGCCTCAATCCTTGTTGCAGGCGCTGCCGCTGCGCATTTTCGGCATCCTGCAAAACGACACCCTGCTGGCGATTCCCTTCTTCACCTTCATGGGCCTGATCCTCGAACGATCAGGCATGGCCGAGGATCTGCTCGACACCATCGGCCAGTTGTTCGGCCCGATCCGCGGCGGCCTCGCCTATGCGGTGATTTTCGTCGGCGCCATGCTCGCTGCGACCACCGGCGTGGTAGCCGCCTCGGTGATCTCGATGGGCCTGATCTCGCTGCCGATCATGCTGCGCTACGGCTATGACCGCCGCATCGCGGGCGGCGTGATCGCCGCCTCGGGCACCCTGGCGCAGATCATCCCGCCCTCGCTGGTGCTGATCGTGATCGCCGACCAGCTCGGCCGCAGCGTCGGCGACCTGTATGCCGGCGCCTTCATCCCCGGCTTCATCCTCACCAGCCTCTATGTCGGCTTCATTTTCCTGGTCAGCCTGTTCAGGCCGACTTACGTGCCGGCCCTGCCGCTCGAAGCGCGCACCATTCGCGAAGATGACGGCAGCGCCGGCCTGCCCTCGGTAGCGGGGCTGGTCCTCGTTTCCGCTGGGGCAGCCATCGCCTTCGGCCAGACCAGGCCCGCCGAAATGCCGCTCGACGAGAACATCGTGATCTCGATGTGCGTCGGCGTCGGCATCGCGTTTGGCCTGGCGGTGATCAACAAGGTGACGAAGATGGGCCTGCTCTCGCGCATGGCCGAACGCGTCACCTTCGTCCTGATCCCGCCGCTGGCGCTGATCTTTCTCGTGCTCGGCACCATCTTCCTCGGCATCGCAACGCCGACGGAAGGCGGCGCCATGGGCGCCACGGGTGCGCTGATCATGGCCTTCTCGCGCCGTCGCCTGAGCCTGAGCCTGATGAAGCAGGCCATGGACGCGACCATGAAGCTGTCCTGTTTCGTCGTCTTCATCCTGCTCGGCGCCACGGTGTTCAGCCTGACCTTCCAGGCCGTGGATGGCGGGATCTGGGTCGAGCATCTGCTGACCGGCCTGCCCGGCGGCCAGGTCGGCTTCCTGATCGTGGTGAACCTGCTGGTGTTTTTCCTTGCCTTCTTCCTCGACTTCTTCGAGCTGGCCTTCATCATCGTGCCACTGCTGGGGCCGGTCGCGGAAAAGATGGGCATCGACCTGGTCTGGTTCGGCGTATTGCTGGCGGTGAACATGCAGACTTCCTTCATGCACCCGCCCTT
>JBIKLV010000001.1:0-165722 GCA_044359585.1 Sulfuritalea sp.
TCATCTGCGAGATGATGTTCTTCTGTATTTCGTTGGAGCCGCCGAAGATCGACAGCTTGCGCAGGTTGCAGTAGCCGGTGCCGAGGTTGGCCGCATAGTCGGGGCCGATTCCGGTCTGCCTGAAGGGCAGCGCGTAGGCGCCGACTGCCTGCATCATGAGTTCGGAAATGGCCTGCTGGATTTCCGTGCCCTTGATCTTGAGGATTGAGGCTTCCGGTCCCGGCGCCTTGTTTTCGCGCTCGGTGGACAGCACGCGCAAGTTGGTGATCTCCAGCGCCATCAGGTCGATCTCGACCTGCGCCACCCGCGCCGCGAACAGGGGCTGAGCGAGTTTTCCTTCGGCTGCCGCGATGCGCTTGAGGCGAGCCAGTTCGCGCTTGGCGATGCCGATGCCGGCGATGTTGGTGCGTTCGTGGCCGAGCAGGAACTTGGCGTAGGTCCAGCCCTTGTTCTCTTCGCCGATCAGATTCTCGACCGGCACCTTCACCTCCTCCAGCCAGACCTCGTTGACCTCGTGCGCGCCGTCCAGCGTGATGATCGGCCGCACGGTGACGCCGGGCGTCTTCATGTCGATCAGCAGGAAGGAGATGCCGCTTTGCTTCTTGGCGGCGGGATCGGTGCGAACCAGGCAGAAAATCCAGTCCGCGTACTGGCCGAGCGTGGTCCAGGTCTTCTGGCCATTGACGATGTAGTGGTCGCCCTCTCTCACTGCCCGCGTTTTTACCGAGGCGAGGTCGGAGCCGGAGCCCGGTTCCGAATAGCCCTGACACCACCATTCCTCGGCGGACATGATCTTCGGCAGGAAGCGCTGCTGTTGCGCCGGGGTGCCGAAGGCCATCAGCACCGGCGCGATCATCTTGAGGCCGAAGGAGATCAGGCGCGGTGCGCCGGCCGCGGCGCATTCCTCCTCGAAGATGTACTGCTCTGTCGGCGTCCAGCCGGGGCCGCCGAACTCCTTCGGCCAGCCGACGCCGCCCCAGTCGCGCGCATGCAGCGTGCGCTGCCAGAGCACATGTTCTTCGCGGTTCAGATGGACGCCGTTCATCACCTTGTCGCGGATGCCATCCGGCAGTTTCTCCGCGACAAAGCGGCGGACTTCCTCGCGGAAGGCATTTTCCTCAGGACTGAAGGTGAGATCCATGGGGGCTTCCTATTGGGGCGGGGCGCCGAGCGGCACGACGGTGCCCTGGGCGGTCGCGCAGAGTTTCTCGGTGCCGTCCTTTACCGCGAATACGTCGCAGCTGCACACGGCCTGCGATCTGCCGGCGTAAAGCACGCTGGCGCGAGCGACCAGGGCTTCTCCCTGCGCTGGCCGCAGGTAGTTGATCTTGTATTCGGAGGTAACCACGCCCGGGCCAGGCAGCGCGCTGCCGCCGGCATACGTCAGGGCGTTGTCGGCCAGGTAGCTGACTGCTCCGCCATGCACGAAGCCGTGTTGCTGCAGGTGATCGTGGCGCACGGGGAGCCTGAGTTCTGCGCGGCCGGGTTCGAACGCGACCAGTTCGGCGCCGAGGAGGACGCTGAACGGCTGTTCAGCAAGGATGCGGCGGCCGAGCGCAAGAAGGTCGGCTTTTTTGGTCATGGCAGGAAAGCGTCAAAGGTCTGCATAGTGGAACGATGTTCTGTAAATGCTGATGAAAGGCGGATTCTTGCCGGGCCTCGCGGAAAAGTCAATGTGCGCCGCAAAAGGACCGGGACAAGCCTTGCCAGAGGGTCGGCAGGCGCCCGGCGGCGGCTTGACGCTGGGTTCACAGCTGTGCCACTATCCGGAACACGAATACTGAAAGCGGAACCCCCGATTTGCCACCATGAGCGCCGAAGCCGATGCCCGGCAGCGAGAAGTCGCGGCCATGTTCGACCGCCACGGTCCGGGCTATCGCTGGTGGGCGGTGCTGACCGTGATGCTCGGTACGGTCTCGGCGATCATGGAGGCCACGGTGGTGAACGTGGCACTGCCGGAAATCATCCGAGCCTTCCACCTCGGCCACGACCAGGTGCAACTGCTTTCCACCGGCTTCCTCGCCGCCACGACGGCCTCGATGTTGCTGGCGACCTGGGCCATGCAGCGCTTTGGCGTGCGCCGCACCTTCACCGGCGCGCTGGCGTTGCTGGTGACCTTCTCGGTGCTGGCGGCGCTGGCCGACAGCTTCGTGGTGCTGGCGCTGTGCCGCATCGGCCAGGGCAGCATCGCCGGCCTGATCCAGCCGCTGTCGATGCTGGTGATCATCGACGTTTTCCCGCCGCATGAGCGGGGCCGCGCGATGGGCGCCTACGGACTCGGCATCGTGTTGTCGCCGGCCGTGGGGCCAGTGGCCGGCGGTTTGCTGGTCGACCATTTCGGCTGGCCCGCGGTGTTTCTCGTCACGGTGCCGCTGTGCCTGGCGGCGATCGCGCTGGCACCGCGCTACGTGATCGCGGCGCGGCCGCTGGCGGGGGCGCACAAGCGGCCCTTCGACTGGGTCGGGCTGGTGCTGGTGATCGCCGCGCTGTGCGCTTTGCTCGGCGGCCTGACAGCGCTGATCCGCCAGCCGGCGGCGGGCTCGGCGGCAGTTGGCATCGGACTGGCGCTGGCGGCCGGCTTCGTTCTTTGGGAACGCAACACGCTGCATCCGCTGCTGGATTTCCGCATCTTCCGCGAAGCGGGCTTCGGCGCGGCCGTGCTGGTGGCGCTGGCCTATGGCGTCGGCATTTACGGTTCGACCTACCTGGCGCCGATATTCGCCCAGATCGGACTCGGCTTCTCCGGCTACGAGGCGGGCCTGATGCTGCTGCCGGGCGGCGCGGTGCTGGCCATCGTGCTGCTGCTGGCGGGCAAGCTGGCGGACCGCTTTCCCTCGAATCGTGTGGCGATGGCGGGGCTGGCCTGCTTTGCGCTGTCGGCGATCCTGATGGGGCTGTCATCGACCGTCACCGGTTTCTGGTTGCTGGCCCTCTGGGTGGTGATCGGTCGCATCGGGCTCGGCCTGATCATCCCCGGCCTCAATGCCGGCGCGCTGCGCCTGCTCCCCTACGGTACCGAGGCGGCTGGATCGGCATCGATCAATTTCTTCCGCCAGCTCGGCGGCGCCCTCGGCGTCACGCTTCTTGCGCTGTTCCTCGAAGGGCGCGAACGCCAGCTGAATGCCGTGCATGGCCTGCAGCCGATGCAGGAAGGCTTCTTCCTGATCGCCTTCGTCTATTGCCTGGCCCTGATCCCCGCGTGGCGGATGACCGGCCGCACGCCCACCCCACGACCCGCCTAGGAGACTCCATGCCCCTGCCCAAGGTATTGCAGGACAACCTCGCGCTGCCGGTGATCGGCGCGCCGATGTTCATCGTGTCGCAGCCCGAACTGGTGCTGGCGCAGTGCATGGCCGGCATCGTCGGCTCGTTCCCGGCATTGAACGCGCGCCCCAAGGAATTGCTCGACGAGTGGCTGGCTGCGCTGACGGCGCAGATCGATGCCGTACGCCGCGCCGATCCAGGCCGCAAGGTCGGGCCCTTCGCGGTGAACCAGATCGTCCATCATTCCAACGACCGCCTCGACCACGATGTCGCGCTTTGCGTCAAGCACAAGGTGCCGATGATCATCACCAGCCTGCGCGCGCCAGGCGATGTGGTGAAGGAGGTCCACGGCTACGGAGGCATCGTGTTCCACGACGTGATCAACGTACGCCACGCGCAGAAGGCGCTGGAAGCCGGCGTCGACGGCCTGATCCTGGTCGCGGCCGGCGCCGGCGGCCATGCCGGGACGCTGAGCCCCTTCGTCCTGGTGTCCGAAGTGCGGCGCTTCTGGGACGGCCCGATCGCCCTGTCCGGCGCGATGACCAACGGCGGCCAGATCCTTGCCGCGCAGGCCATGGGCGCCGACCTCGCCTACATGGGCACGCGCTTCATCCCGACGCCGGAGGCCAATGCGGTCGATGCCTACAAGAACATGATCCTGGAAAGCACGGCCGCCGATGTGGTCTACACGCCTTACTTCACCGGGGTGCACGGCAACTACCTGCGCTCCAGCATCACGGCGCAGGGCCTGGACCCCGACAACCTGCCGCCACGCGACAAGACCAGCATGAGCTTCGGTTCCGACCGAACCAAGGCCTGGCGCGACATCTGGGGCGTCGGGCAGGGTGTCGGCTCGATCGATGAAATCATCCCGGTGGCCGAGGTCGTGGCCCGACTCGGACGTGAATACCGCGCGGCGCAGCAAGCGCTGTGCGCCCAAACCTGGCAAGGAGCCCGCTGAAATGGTGAAACAGAAGAAAGTCGCCGCCGTTGCCCCACTACCGGTGGAGAAGCTGGCGGTGAAGGAGGACCGGCATTTCGTCACGGCCCTGGCGCGCGGCCTGTCGGTGCTGTCCTGCTTCAGTTCGGGCGAGAAGATGCTGGGCAACCTCGACATCGCGAAGCGTTGCAAGCTTCCCAAATCGACGGTCTCGCGCCTGACCTATACGCTGACCAAGCTCGGCTACCTGGTGTATGTCGAGGAGACCGGCAAGTACCGGCTCGGCACCTCGACCCTGGCATTGGGCAGCGCCATGCTGGCGCGACTCGACGTGCGCGACCTGGCGCGGCCGCTGATGCAGGAACTGGCGGACTTTTCCAAGGCCATGGTGTCTCTGGGCAGCCGCGACCGCCTGTCGATGATCTACGTCGGCAACGCGCGCAGTTCGGCGGCGCTGACCCTGTCGCTCGATATCGGCTCGCGCATTCCGATCGCCACCACGGCCATGGGCCGCGCCTACCTGGCGATGGTGCCGGAACGCGAACGCGAGGACATCATGGAGCGCGTGCGCGAGCTGGACGAAGTGGCCTGGCCGACGATCCGCGGCGGCATCGAACGTTCGTTGCAGGAATACCGCGAGACGGGCGCGGTCAGCTCTTTCGGCGAATGGCAGTCGGATGTCAATGCCATCGCCGTGCCGCTGCGTCCCGGCGGCGGCCTGCCGCCGATGGCGATCAATTGCGGCGGCCCGGCGTTTACCCTGTCAAAGGAATTCCTGTTGGGCGAGGTAAGGCCGCGCCTGATCGTGCTGGTAAAGCAGCTGGAGACGTCGCTGGGCCTGCGCGGCTAGTTGCAGGTCCGGCGGCGCCGGTCCCGAACAATCATTCGTTCCAGGTTCCCGAACGGGTGACGGTGCCGTCGGCGCGGGTTTCGGTCCCCTGTCCGCTGCGCAGTCCATCCTTGAACTCGCCTTCGAACACGGTGCCGTTGCGGGCGGTCAGCGTTCCTGTGCCATTGAACTTGTCGTCGCGGAACTCGCCGACATACTTGCTGCCGCCGGAGGAGAGGAAGCTTCCCTGCCCGTGCAGCCTGCCGTCGACGAAGTCACCGCTGTACTCGTTGCCATTGGCCCAGGTCAGCTTGCCTTTGCCGTTGCGCTTGTCGTCCTTGAACTCGCCCACATAGCGGTCGCCATTGGGCGCCGACTGGGTGCCCTCGCCATCGAACTTGTCGTTCCGGAAGCCGCCTACGTACTTGCTGCCGCCGGCGAAGGTCAGGCTGCCCCGTCCGTTGCGCGCGCCGTCGCGGAATTCTCCGACGTACACGTCGCCGTTCTGCCAAGTATAGGTTCCCTGCCCGTGCGGGAGGTCGTTCAGGAACTGGCCCTCATAGCGGTCGCCGTTCGCGGCGGTGAGGCTGCCCTTGCCGCTGCGCCTGCCGGCCTTGAATTCGCCGACGTACTTGTCGCCGGCGGCGGTGGTCAGGGTCCCCTGACCATCGATGCCGTCATTGCGGAACTCGCCGACATATTTGTCCCCGCTCGCCGACAACAGTGTGCCCTGTCCGTGCCGCGCATTGTTCACGAATTCGCCGACGTAACGGTCGCCGTTGGGCCAGGCGTAACTGCCGTAGCCATGGCGCCTGCCGTTCCAGAAGTCGCCGCTGTAACGCTCTCCGGCTGGGGACACCGTCGTTCCGGAACATCCGCTCCAGGCGGTTTCGGCTTGGGGCGAACAGGGCGGCAGGCGACCCTGGGCCAAGGCGCTGGAGCCGGCCATCAACAACATGGCGATCAGAGGCATTTTCATCGTCGCTACCCTTGTCTGTCCGGTGAGGCATCGCAGGTGCCGCGACAGACGGTCGCCGCATCCTGCACACTTGGCTCATTTTACGCCGAGCGTCTATCGTTTATCCTTTGGTCCCAGCCCGACCTTTCATCGGAGATCGTCCCATGTCCCACGAAAAGCGGCACCTCTATGCCACCCTTACCGAATGGACCGGCAACCTCGGCGAGGGGACCGCGAACTATCGGGCGTATTCGCGCGACCATGCGATATCCGCTGGCGGCAAGCCCGGAATTCCGGGGTCGTCGGATCCGGCGTTTCGCGGCGATGCGGCGCGCTGGAATCCGGAGGACATGCTGGTCGCCTCGTTATCCTCCTGCCACATGCTCTGGTATCTGCATCTGTGCAGCCAGGCGAAAATAGTCGTGCTGGAGTACCGCGACGATGCGGTCGGCACCATGGTGGAAGACGAGGGCGGCGGCGGTCGCTTTGTCCAGGCCTTGCTGCGGCCGGTGGCGACCCTGGCCGCCGGCAGCGACGGGGCATTGGCCAAAGCCCTGCACGAAGAAGCGCATCGCCTGTGTTTCATCGCCAATTCGGTGAATTTTCCGGTCGGGATCGAGCCGACCGTGCTGCTGGCGGATTGATTTCGGCCGCAGGCCTCGCTTCGCTTTGACCGCCGGGGCTCGGCGTAGTAGGCTTGAACGCAGAGTTCGGTGACCACCGCCTAGTCAGGGTTGCAAAGACATTAGCGACGGGTTCCCGCAGCGCCGCAAAGGCCGATTGGAACGGAGGAGATGCAAGTGCAGATCATCGAGTGGAGCAATGACTACGCGTTGGGCATAGCCGAGATCGACGACCAGCACCGGGCGTTGGTGGGCATGATCAATGCGCTTGATGCCAGTACCCACGAAGACTACAGCGAGGAGAAGATGCGCACGTTGCTCGACGAACTGAACGCTTACGTGCGCGATCATTTTGCCTTCGAGGAACGCCTGATGGCCGGCGGCGGCTGTAGCCAGGAGCTGGTGACCCGGCATTGCGGTGAGCATTCCTATTTCCGCAGCGTGCTGCGCGACCTGACTACCGATTTCGACAACGGTCGCTCCGGCATTACGGTGACCCTGATCGAGTACCTGGTGCATTGGCTGTTGCACCACATCGTAGTGGTGGATCGCGCCATGGCGCAGCAACTCAATGCGGCTGACCCCGAACTGGCGGCGCGCGTCGCCGCGGCCCTAACGCAGGCTGCGGTCGATGACCTGACGGACTCCGAGCGCCACCTGCTCAACGAATTGCGGCGCGCCAACGAACAGCTCGAACGCCAGGTGCATGAGCGTACGAAGGTGCTGAGCGAACGGAACGGAAGACTGGAAGCCGAACTGGGCGCCGCCAGGGGGGAAATCGAGCGTCTGCGCGTTCAGTTGGCGGGGCGTGGCGCCGCCGGAGAATCGCGGCGCGTCACGCCCTCTGCCTGATCAGCCGGATGCCAGGAACACCCGGATCGCCGCGTTGACCTGCCGCGGCTGTTCGTGGATCACCCAGTGGCTGCCTTGCGGCATGCGCGCCACGTTCAGGTCCGGCACCAGTTCGTCGAGTCCTTCGAGCAGCACGGTCCCCAGCGCCGTGTCGGCCTCGCCCCAGATCACCAGGGTCGGCACGCGCACCGTCAGCGCCGCCGGGTCGAGCTTGAGCGCAGCGGCGCCGGGGTCGTCGGCCGTCGGTGGGTAGAGCGGTGAGGCGCGGTAGAGGTTGAGCGCACCGGTCAGCGCGCCGGGCTGCGACCAGGCTTCGCGGTAGCGGGGAATGTCCTCGTCGTCCAGCGCACTTTGGCCGCTGGCGGTGGCATTGAACATTTTCAGCAGACGTTCGTAGCCGTTTTCGCTCAGCACGCGCTCGGCCTTGTCCATGCGGAAGAAGTTCATGTAGGCGCTGGCCGCCTGCTGCGCCGGATCGTGTGCCAGCGCGCGGGCGAAGGGCACGGTATGCGGCGCGTTGATGATGACGAGCTTGTTCACGTACTGCGGGTACAGCGCGGCGAAGGTCCAGGCGATGGCGCCGCCCCAGTCGTGTGCCACCAGCACGCAGGATTTGTCTTCCCGGCCGGCGCGCAGGTGTTCGATCAACTGGCGCAGATCTTCGAGCAGCGGCTTGATGCGGTAGGCCTCGACGCCCTCCGGCTTGTCCGACAGGTTGTGGCCGCGCAGGTCGAAGGCCACCGCCCGGTAGTCCGTGCCGAACTCCTCGAGCTGGGCATGCCAGCAATACCAGAACTCGGGAAAGCCATGCACGAAGACCATCAGCGGCGCGTCGGGCGAGCCCTGCGCGACGCAGTGCAGGCGGATGCCGTTGGCCGGCGCGAAGAACTCGTCCATCAGTCCTTGAACACTGGCTCGCGCTTTTGCATGGCGGCGGCGCCGGCCTCGAACAGGTCCTTCGACATCAGCATCGCCGAGTTCCAGGTGGCGATGTAGTTGAGGCCATCGGCCACCGAGTGGTCGCGGGCGTAGGTGATCATTTCCTTGCAGCCACGGATGGCCAGCGGCGACTTGGCGGCGATGGTCCGCGCCGTCTCCATGACGCCGGCGTGGAGCGCCTCGGCGGATTCGTAGCAGCGGTTGACCAGGCGCATCTCTTTGGCTTCGGCGCCATCGACGCGGCGCCCGGTGTAGGCCAGTTCGCGCGCCATGCCTTCGCCGATCAGTCCGGGCAGGCGCTGCAGGGTGCCGACGTCGGCCGTCATGCCGACGTCGATCTCGCGTACCGAAAACCAGGCATCCGCCGAGCAGTAGCGCATGTCGCAGGCGGTGATGAGGTCGATGCCGCCGCCGATGCAGGCGCCGTGGACGGCGGCCAGCACCGGCTTGCGGCAGCGCTCGACGGAAGTCAGCGTGTCCTGCAGGCGCAGGATCAGGCGGCGCAGTTTCTCGCGGCGGCGGGCGTCGTCCTCGTCCTCGATCTTGGCGGGCACGCCCATCAGCAGCGCGAGGTCGATGCCGGAGGTGAAGTACTTGCCACGGCCGACCAGCACGCCGACGCGCGCCTCCGGGGTTTCGTCAAGCCACTGCATGGCCTGCTCGATCTCGTACCACATCGGCTCGCTCATGGCGTTGGCCTTGTCGGGCCGGTTGAGGGCGATGGTGGCGACGTTGCCGTCGAGCGTGACGTCGAGGGTGCTGAATTCCATGGGGCTTCCTTTCACAGGTCGGCGGGCGGCACGAAAGTATCGCGCAGCTCGCGCTTGAGGATCTTGCCGATCGCGCTGCGCGGCAGATTGTCGACGAAAACGATGGCGGCGAGGCGCTGGGTCTTGCCGAGGCGGGCATTGGCCCAGTCGCGGATCTCGATCGCCGTATCACCAGCGCCGACTTCTTGATCAGACACCGTGGACAGCCGTTCGGGCTGAGCCTGTCGAAGGCCCCCTGGCCCTTCGACAGGCTCAGGGCGAACGTTCAGACGGTTTCCCGCCGGTTTGAGGACTACGAAGGCCACCGGCGTTTCGCCCCAGCGCTGCGAGGCAACACCGATTGCCGCAGCTTCGGCCACGGCGGGATGTTGCGCGAGGATGGCTTCGAGATCACTCGGATAGACGTTGAAGCCGCCGCTGATGATCATGTCCTTGCGTCGATCCATCAGCGTCAGAAACCCATCGGCATCGAAGCGGCCGACGTCGCCGGTGCGGATGAAGCGCTTGCCGTCCGGCGCGTACCACTCGGCCTCGCGGGTCTTGTCGGGCTGGCGGTGGTAGCCCTTCATCATTGCCGGGGAATGGCCGACCACTTCTCCGATTTCTCCCGGCGCCAATTCCTTGCCAGCTTCGTCGATCAGGCGAATGTCATGGCCCTCGGCGGCCTTGCCGACCGTGGCAAGCTTGTCGGGGTACTCGTGGGCCGCCAGGATGCAGGTGCCGCCGCCCTCGGTCATGCCGTAATACTCGACCAGCCCGCCCGGCCAGCGGCGCAGGATGTCGGCCTTGAGGGCTGCCGCAAACGGTGCACTGGTACACAGCTTCATACGGAAGCTGGCGAGGTCGTGGCGATCGAAATCGGGATGGGCCATCAAGCGCTGGTATTGAACGGGCACCAACATCGTGTGCGTCGCCCGATGCTTTTCAGCCAACGCGAGATAGGCGGTAGTGTCGAATTTCCTCATCAGCACTACCGTGCCGCCCAGCGTAACGGTGGGGAAGAAGCTGACCAGTGTGGTGTTGGAGTACAGCGGCGTGGCGATGACGGTCACCGAATCCGGTCCGTAGCCCTGTGGACGGGCGCGTTGGGCGTGAGCCCAGCGCATGCCGTGGGGCTGGACAATTCCTTTTGGCGTGCCGGTCGTTCCCGAGGAGTAGATGATGTTGAAGGGCCAATCGGGACGTACGTCGACGGGCTCCGGCACGCTGCCCGCCGGTGCCAGCCAGCGCGAAAAGGCCTTGCCTGCAGTGGATTCGTCGAGCGCGATCCACGGTAGCGAAATCTGCTCCTTTACCGACGCGAGTTCGGCCGCGACGTTGGCGTCAACGAAGAACAGGCGCGCTTCGGAATTGGCCACCATGTCGGATATGGTCTGTGGCGTCGAGGAGGGCGCCAGCGGGGCGACGGCGACACCAGCACGCAGCGCGCCGAGGAACACGGCGGCGTATTCGAGGGAGGTGCCGGCGCAGATGGCGATCGACTCGGTGGGGCGGATGCCATCACGTTGCAGGGTGGCAGCAACGCGGTCCATCATCGCGTCCAGCGCGGAAAACGAAACGCAGCGGTTGCCGTCGATCAGTGCCGGATGTTGCGGGCGGTCCCTGGCCTGAGCGTGAATCAGTTCGGCATAGGTGCCGAAGGCTTGTTCGATCAATTCGGCCGGGCTCATGCGTCGCCGGTTTTTGCCGCGCCGGGATGGCGGCGGCGATACATGCCATAGCCTTCCATTTGCGCGACCTCCTCGTTGTTCTGGTTGAGCGTCTCCCAGCGCACCTTGACCAGGCCGACGTGGGGCTTGCTTTCCATGGGGCGCGCTTCGAGCACGACGGAGCGCATATGCAGCGTATCGCCGGGGCGCACGGGCTTGATCCAGCGGATGTTCTCGAGGCCGGGCGAGCCGAGGCTGGCGGTTTCGAGCAGGAATTCGTCGCACATCATGCGCATGGTTATGGCGCAGGTATGCCAACCGCTGGCGCAGAGCCCGCCGAAGAGGCTGGCCTTGCCGGCTTCTTCCGACAGGTGGAAGGGTTGCGGGTCGAACTTCTTCGCGAAGTCCATGATTTCATCGGCGGTGATGGTGTAGGCGCCGAATTCGCGGACCTTGCCGACGGGGAAATCTTCCCAGTAGTACTTGTATGTTTTGGTGGTCATGGTCATCTTTCAGGCGGGACGCAGGGCGCCATCTTGGAGCTTGGGCACTACGTCGTAACAGCTTTCCTGCGCGGCGAAGGCGACTTCGTCGTCCAGGCGGCGCGCCAGCATCATGCGGCCGACGCGGGCGCGGCGCAGGGCGTCGAGGCCGTCGCAGTGGTCATGCAGCAGTTCGGCGGCGAGCGCGGCATCGGAATACTCGGCCTGCGGCAGGGCCTGGTGGAAGAGCGAGACGAAATAGCCGGCGCCGTAGAAATCCTCGAGGTTGAAATTGTCGGCCGAGCCGGAGCAGACGATCAGGATGGTGGCGTCCGGATGATCGGCGACGATGCGTTCGACCACGGCGCGGCCATTGAGCAGGGCGGCGGCATAGATGTGGGCGGCGCCCTGCGACTTGGCCAGGGCCACCGTGCCGTTGGTGGTGCAGTAGATCAGGCGCCGGCCGGCGATGCCTTCGGCCAGCAGTGCCTTGGGTGTCGGATGGACGAAGCCGGGCAGGGTGTCGGCATTGAGTTCGCCCGACAGCACGTAGGAGCCGGTTGGGTAGTTGGCGGCCGCTGCCTGCGCCGCGTGGCCGTCCAGAGTGGCGATGACTTCGGTGGCGCCGTGGGCCAGCGCCGTGACGATGGAGGAGGTGGCGAAAAGGATGTCGAGCACAACGACGACCTTGCCTTCGAGGCGCTGCGCGTCGAGTTCTTCCTTCTTGAGCAGGACGTGGATCTTGGCCATCAACCGTCCGTCCTTTCCTTCGGCACGGCCGGCTTCATCAGGGCGAAGACGCCCGTGCCGGTCATGATCACTCGCTCGCCGCAGACCAGGCGGCAACTGGCGTAAGCCAGGCGCCCGCCCATGCGGTCGAGGTCGACGTGGGCCTCTACCCAGTCGCCCGGTTCAGCGCCGGAGACGAAGTTGGTGGTGAGGCTGACCGTGACGATGGGTTGCGGCGGCTCTTTCGAACTGGAGACGACGATGCCCAGCGCGGTGTCGAACATCGAGACCAGGAAGCCGCCGTGGGCGATGTGGCGGATGTTGGTGTGGCGGTCCTCGACGCGAATCGCCAGCACCATCTGGCCGCGCTCGCCGCCCTTGGATTCGTCGATGCGGTAATACCAGGGACCGAGGCTGGTCAGGTAGCCGCCGCCGCGCTTGAGGGGCTTGAAGCCCTCGGGGATGTCGTTTGTCATTAGTTGTCGTGGAGTTTGGCGGGGTCGGGGCTGCGCTTTTCGAGAAAGGCGGCGAAGATTTCCTTGGCGGCGGGGGCGGCGACGAGGTCACCGAAGAAGATCACTTCCTCGTCGATGGCCTCGATCGCGCTGCGGTCCGGCGGGCGCTTCAAGAGCGCCTTGGTCACGGCGAGCGAGCCTGCCGGGCGGGCGGCGAGCTTTTGCGCGGCCTGCATCGCGGCGCCCATCAACTCGCTGGCCGGCAGCACCCGATTGACGAATCCGGCCTCGCGGGCCGTGGCGGCATCGAAGGGTTCGCCCAGCATCAGCAGTTCGGCGGCGCGCTGGTAGCCGGCGACGCGCGGCAGCAGCAGGCTGGAGCCGCCCTCCGGGCAGAGCGCGAGATTGACGAAGGGCAGCTGGAATTTCGCGTTGTCGGCGGCATAGACCAGGTCGCAATGCAGCAGCATCGTGGTGCCGATGCCCACCGCGTTGCCGGCGACGGCACCGACGATGGGCTTTTCGAAGCCGGCGATCAGGTGCAGGAAAGGAATCGCGGTACTGGGGTCGCCGACCTTGCGCTGCAGGAAATCGGCGAGGTCGTTGCCGGCGGTGAACATGTCTTCCTGGCCGCGCAGCAGCACCACCCGCACATGGCTGTCGTCCCGCGCTCGGGACAGTGCCGCGCTCATGGCGCGATACATGTCGGAGGTGATGGCGTTCTTCTTCTCGCGGCGACTGATCTCGATCGTGACGATGCCGTCACTTTGGGTGATCAGTATGTTGGGGTGGCTCATCGGCTTAACGGACCAAAAAACGATGGGGCGCTGGTGATATCGAGCGCAGCGAGCCAATCAGTAACCCCCCGTGAGGGGGGAAGGGGGGCGGGCCGATACTTCCGGCCGACGGTAAGATAAGGGTGCGAGCGTTTCATGATGTGCAGGTCGCTATCGGAGCCGTGAGCGTCAAAAGGATTCCGGAGGCATCGTTAGAGTCGTGTCGTCGAGGCTGCGCAGCAGTTCGTGCCACTGGCGTACCTTGGGCAGTTCCCAACGGTAGAACCAGCGGCAGGCGGCCAGTTTGCCACGATAGAAGTCCGCATCGGCGGCGATGCCGTATTGCAGCCCGCGTTGCGCTGCGATGGCCTGGCGCAGCCAGATCCAGGCGATCACCGTGTGGCCGAAGGCTTCGAGGAAGAGCACGGCATTGGCCAGCGCCAGCGTCGGGTTGTTGGCCAGGGTCGGCGCCAGGGCCTGCAGCGTGGTGGCGACCTCATTCAAGGCCGCCTGAAGCTCGTTGGCGTAGGCGGCGAGCAGCGGGTCGGCCTGCGCTTCGGCGATGGTCTTGCCGACTTCGCGGGCAAACAGTTTCATCGCCGCGCCGCCGTTCATCACCGCCTTGCGCCCGAGCAGGTCGAGCGCCTGGATGCCGTGCGTCCCTTCGTGGATCGGGTTGAGGCGGTTGTCGCGGTAATACTGCTCGACCGGGTATTCGCGGGTGTAGCCGTAGCCGCCGTGGATCTGGATCGCCAGGCTGTTGGCTTCGAGGCACCACTGCGAGGGCCAGGACTTGGCGATCGGCGTCAGCAGGTCGAGCAGCAGGCCGGCTTCCTGAATCGCCGTGTCGTCAGCGCCGACTCTTGTTTCATCCACCAGTCGCGCGCAGTACAGGCACAGCGCGTAGCCCGCCTCGACATAGGCTTTCTGCGCCAGCAGCATGCGGCGGATGTCGGCGTGCTCGATCAGCTTGAGCTGCGGGTCGGTCGGGTTCTTGTTGGTCGGCGCGCGGCCTTGCGGGCGTTCTTTGGCGTAGTCGAGCGAGGCGAGGTAGCCGCGGTAGCCCAACATCACGGCACCCATGCCGACCCCGATGCGCGCCTCGTTCATCATGTGGAACATGTAGGTGAGGCCTTTGTGCGCTTCACCCACCAGTTCGCCGATGCAGGCTCCCTTCTCTCCGAAGCTCAACATTGTCGAGGTGGTGCCGCGATAGCCCATCTTGTGGATCAGTCCGGCGAGCGCCACGTCGTTGCGGGCGCCGAGGCTGCCGTCGGCATCGACGTGGAACTTGGGCACGATGAACAGCGAGATGCCCTTGACGCCGGGCGGGCCGCCGGGAATCTTGGCCAGCACCAGGTGCACGATGTTCTCCGACAGCTCGTGATCGCCGGCGGAGATGAAGATCTTGTTGCCGACGATGGAATACGTGCCGTCCGGGTTGGGCGTGGCGCTGGTGGTGATGTCGGACAGGCTGGATCCGGCCTGCGGCTCGGTCAGCGCCATGGTGCCGAAGAAGCGGCCGACGAGCAGCGGGCCGAGATACTTCGCCCGCTGTGCATCGCTGCCGAAGCGGTGAATGACGTTGGCGTTGGCGATGGTGAGGAAGGGGTAAGCGGCGGTACCGACGTTGGCGCCCTTGAACAGGGAAAATGCGGCCTGGGTCAGCAACACCGGCAACTGCATGCCGCCGCGCTCGAAATCGTGGGCGGCGGCGATGAAGCCGGCCTCGCAGAAGGCCTTCAGTGCTTCGGCGACCTCGGGGATCATGCTGACGCGCTGGCCATCGAAGGTCGGCTCGTGCTCGTCGGCCTTGCGATTGTGCGGCGCGAACTTCTCTTCGGCGATCGCGGTCGCCGTGTCGAGCACGGCGGCGAAGGTTTCGCGGCTGTGCTCGGCGTAGCGCGGGCGCTGCGTCAGGGCTTCGGCATCGAGGACTTCGAAGAGCTGGAAGTCGAGGTCCCTTCTGTTGATGATTCCGCTCATGGCGCCGCCGGGCCGCCCCAAGGCGCCATGAAGTCAATTGCCCGGAAGCCGCGCAGCGGCTGAACCGCAGTCACCCCTTTCCTTGGGAAAGGGGTTGGGGGATAGGTCGTGCTCATGCCGCCAGCAAAGTGTCGGAAAAACGCCCGAGGTGGTAATCGACGTCGCCGAAGGTCAAGCCGATCATGGTCAGGCGTTTGAAGTAGTGGCCGACGTTGAGCTCGTCGGTGACGCCCATGCCGCCATGCAACTGCACTGCCTGCTGGCCGACCAGGCGCGCCGACTGCAACACGTAGGCTTTGGCGGCGGCGACGCTGCGGCTGCGCTCGGCGGCATCGTCGGAGTCGGCGCGCACGGCGGCCAGCGTGGCCATGGAGCGGGCCTGTTCGGTGGCGATCACCATGTCGGCCATGCGGTGCTGCAGGGCCTGGAACTTGCCGATCGGCGTGCCGAACTGCTTGCGCGTCTTCAGGTATTCGAGCGTGACTTCGTTGAGTGCGGCCATGATGCCGACGGCTTCGGCACAGAGCGCGGCGTTGGCGTAATCGACGGCGCGTTCGATCAGCGGCATGGCGCCGCCGGCGGGGCCGATCAGGGCGTCGGCGGCGACCTGCACACCGTCAAGGCGGAGGTCACCGGCGCGGGCGCCGTCCTGGGTCGGGTAGCTGCGCAGGCTGAGGCCGGGTGCCTTGGCATCGACCAGGAACAAGGACAGGCCGAGGCCTTCGCGCGCCGAGACGATGAACTTGCCGGCCGAGGGCGCGGCGAGCACGACCGCCTTGGCGCCGTCGAGCTTCCAGCCGCCGCCTGAAGGCGTGGCTTTGGTTGCTACGTGGTCGAGGGCATAGCGGCCGCCGGCCTCGTTATGGGCGAAGGCGAGCATCAGTTCGCCGCCGGCGATGGAGGGCAGCAGCGCCTCTTTTTGCGCGGCGCTGCCGGCATCGCGAATCAGGCCGCCGCAGAGCACGACGCTGGGCAGGTAGGGCTCAAGGGCCAGGCCGCGGCCGAGCATTTCCATCACCAGCATGGTATCGACGGCGCGGCCATTGAGGCCGCCGAAGTCTTCCGGGAAGGGCAGGGCGAGGATGCCGAAATCGGCGAAGGTGGCCCAGGCGGCGCGGTCGAATCCATCCGTCGACTTGGCCATGGCGCGGCGGTGTTCGAAGCCGTAGTCGCGGGCGAAGAAGCGGCGCAGGGTGTCCTGAAGGGCAGACTGTTCTTCCGTGTAGTCGAAGTTCATGGTGTCAGAGTCCAAGGATCATTTGCGAAATGATGTTCTTCTGGATTTCGTTGGAGCCGCCATAGATTGTCGTCTTGCGCACGTTGAAGTAGTGCCCCGACAGCGGCCCCGCGTCGTCTTCATACGACGGCATCGCCGGGTCGCCCGGCCAGGCGGGATCGAGCGACTCGTGCAGCCAGGGCAGGGCGTAGTGGCCGAGGGCCTGCATCTGTAGTTCGGTAAGCATCTGCTGGATCTCGGAGCCCTTGATCTTGAGGATCGAGGCTTCGGCTCCGGGAGCGCGCTTCTTCTCGCCTTCGGCGGAGATGACGCGCAGGTTGGTGATTTCCAGCGCCATGAGTTCCATCTCGACCTGGGCGATGCGGTCGCGGAAGCGGGCATCCTCGATCAGCGGGCGGCCGGCGCTGCTTTCGCGGCGGGCGATGGCCTTGAGCTTCTTCAGTTCGCGCTTGGAGCGGCCGACGCCGGCGATGCCGGTGCGCTCGTGGCCGAGCAGGAACTTGGCGTAGGTCCAACCCTTGTTCTCTTCGCCAACCCGATTCTCGACCGGGACCTTGACATCCTCGAACCAGACCTCGTTGATCTCATGCTCGCCGTCCATCATGATGATCGGGCGCACGGTGATGCCCGGCGTCTTCATGTCGATCAGCAGGAAGGAGATGCCCTCCTGTTGGCGGCCCTCGGTGCTGGTGCGGACCAGGCAGAAGATCCAGTCGGCGTACTGGCCCAGCGTGTTCCAGGTCTTCTGGCCATTGATTACATAGTGGTCGCCGTCCCGCACGGCGCGGGTCTTGAGGGATGCGAGGTCGGAGCCCGAGCCCGGCTCGGAGTAGCCTTGGCACCACCAGTCGGTGCCGTCCACGATGCGCGGCAGGAAGCGCGCCTGCTGGGCCGGATTGCCGAAGGCCATGATCACCGGGGCGACCATCTTGAGGCCGAAGGGCAGTTGCATCGGCGCGCCGGCGTCGGCGCACTCCTCGTCGAAGATGTGCTGCTGCACCGGGCTCCAGCCGGTGCCGCCGTGGGCCACCGGCCAGCTGCTGGCTCCCCAGCCCTTGGCGTCCAGGATCTTCTGCCAGCGGACGAAGTCGTCCTTGGCCAGGCGCTTGCCACCGTGGACCTTGCGGCTTATTTCGATGGGCAGCTTGTCGCGCAGGAAGGCGCATACCTCTTCGCGGAACGCCTGTTCCTCCAGCGTGAAATTCAGATCCATGGCGTATCGGTCCTCAGATGTGGGTTTTGATGGTGGTCCGCAATGCAGAACATCGTTCCGAAAGTATGGTACGCGAGTTGGCGTAGCGTGACAAGCCATCCGCTGCCGGTCGGCGGCGCTTCAGTGAATTTCATCCGGTACCGGCGGCGCAATTTCGGCGGGAGCGCATTCGTGACGGTGACCGCTGGGCAAATCGGTGCGATGCTTGATTCTTTGTCGACGATCTCCGATAATCCTCCCCCTGCCGGCGGGGGGTATTCCCGACAGCAGATGTTCCGGTGGTGGCTGTAGCTCAGTTGGTAGAGTCCTGGATTGTGATTCCAGTTGTCGTGGGTTCGAGTCCCATCAGCCACCCCACCCTTGTTCTTCCGCAGGTAGGTCACCGGGCACTTTCCCCGGGTTGCGCGGGTAATCAAACGGAGCCTCGGGCTCCTTTTTTTTGTCCGCACCAAGGATGCAAAGGTATCCCAGCAACTTGTAGCAGCCTCGATGCGGGCGATCGGGACCAGGATGTGGCCGAAACCCTGCAATGGCATGCGGCCCGAAGGCAGCCTCAGAGCCGGCCTCCTTCCATCCTTGGAAGGTTCCAGTAACGAGGCATAGAATGGCCGGGGAGGAGCCATGGCGCAAACTCGGCGAACGCCGCCTGCCGCGCCCCGGAGCGAAGAATAAAAGGATACGACCACATGTCGATGCGAAAACTCGTCGTTGCCAACGGAATCTGTTTCGTCGAGATTCCGGCGGCCGGCGTTTACCTGCTTTGTGGTTCTCCTGCCGATGCCGTAAAGCACCTGCTGCGGCGGGGAATCATCCAGACCACCGAACGCAACGGCGTGTCCTTCGAGAACGGTCCCAATGCCATCCTCCTGTCGGACGTGATGGTGCAGAACGGGCACCTTTGCAACCTGGCCGAGTTTCCCATCCTGCAGATGCTCTACCGCCAGGGCATGCTGATCCCGAACCATCCGAACAATACCGGCCGCAAACCCCGGCTGATCGGGACCCCGGAGCAACTCGCGGCGCAGTTGCGCTACATCCATCGCGGCAATTACGGACTGATCTCCGCCGAGGAGATGATGAAGGCCGGCGTTTCCGAGGCGGAGGCCGACGAACTGATGCGGGTCAAGCTCAAGTTCGCCTTCGGTCAGATCGCGCGGCCGGAGGCCTTCGTCGAATGCCATCCGCTGACCATCGGAAGCACGGAAATCGGTGATGGAGTCAGCATCGAGCGCATCGCGAACAATGTATTCGAGATACGTCATGGCGAGGACATGGTCGAGGTCGACCTCAACCTGGGCCAGCACCAGATCTACCCCTGCCCCTATCCGCTGAGCCACGTCGCGGTGGATCGCCACTACTTTGCCGTGGTGCATGCCGGGGATGGCGACGGGTGGGATTTCAACCGTCCGGCGATGGGCAGCGTGCTGATCCACCAGGGCCGTGTCTACCTGATCGATGCCGGTCCCAACATTCATTACAGCCTCGATGCACTGGGCATCGGCAAGAAGGAAGTCGCCGGGATCTTCCATACCCATTGCCACGACGACCACTTTGCCGGCTTGACGACGCTGCTCCAGTGCGACCGGCCGCTGCAGTACTTCGCCACGCCCCTGGTGCGGGCCTCGGTGACGCGCAAGTTCTGCGCGCTGCTGTCGATTCCCGAAAGCGAGTTCGCCAAGTACTTCGACATCTGCGACCTGGCAGAGGGGGAGTGGAATGACATCATGGGCCTGGAAGTGATGCCCACCATTTCGCCGCACCCGGTGGAAACCACGGTGTTCAATTTCCGGGTGCTCTGGGAAGGCGGCTACCGGACCTACGCGCATCTGGCCGACATCGCGTCCTTCGCGGTGATCGACGCCATGGTGAGTCCCGACGCCAGTGCGCCTGGCTTGAGCGCCGCACGTGCCGACGCGGTCAAGGCGTCCTACCTCGAGCCGGTGGACCTGAAGAAAATCGACATCGGCGGCGGCATGATCCATGGCTGCGCCGAGGACTTTTCCGAAGACGGATCGAAACGGCTGCTGCTCGCCCATACCGCGCGGGACCTGACCCAGGCCGAGCGTCGCATCGGCTCCGGTGCACCGTTCGGGACCCTCGACGTGATGATTCCGGGCGAGCAGAACTTCCTGCTGCGCGATGCCAGCGAATTCCTCAAGAGCTATTTCCCGACGGTGCCGGTGGAACGCCTGCACATGCTGCTCAACAACCGCATCGTCACTTTCAATCCGGAGACCATCATCATGTCCGCCGGGGCGGTGCCCGAGGAAATCTACCTGCTGCTCGCCGGCAAAGTGGAGATCCTGACCCAGGATCCGAACAGTGCGCACTTCCTGTTCAGCGGATCGCTGCTGGCGGAATCAGCGGCCATCCACAACCGCGAGAGCGAGGATACCTACCGTTCCGTCGGCTTCGTGCAGGCCTTGCGCCTGCCGGCCGATCTCTATCGCAGCTTTGTCGAGCGCTTCTTTTCCAGCGAGGAACTGCTCAAGGTGCGCACGGTCGAGGAGCGCCTGCGGCGCACCTTCCTTTTCAGCGATGCGGTCACCAACACCACCCTGTTCAGCCTCGCCAAGAGCTGCGAAATCACCCGACTGCATGCCGGCAAACAGTTCGTCGGTGTGCCGGGACAACTGCACCTCATCGGCAAGGGACGGCTGGCGCGGGGCAAGGACGAGAAGGCGCCGGTACTCGGCAAGGGCGAATTCTGGGGCGCCGACGGCCTGTTCGCGACGGTGCCCAACGGGGCGGATGCTCGGCCCCCTGCGCCTGCGCCGGAGATACCGCTGGTCGCACTCGACAGTTGCGAGATCTATTCGGTGCCGCTGGCACTGGTGGAAAGGATTCCGGTGGTGCGCTGGAAGCTGTTCGAAGCCTTCCGCAACACCCACCCCTACGCCGCGCCGCGTTACCGCGGAACGGCGCGCTGAACGCCGGGGTCCTGCCGGTAGAACAAGCGGAACTGTTCATAGACGTCCGGGTACTCGCCGCGTAGCAGGGCAGGATTCTCGAAAAACGCTTCGCTGGCGACGGCGAAGAACTCGGCGGGCCATTCGGCCCCGTAAGGGTCCAGCAGGGTTTCCTCGCCTTGGTCGACGCGTTCCTGGAAGTCGTCGAAGGCCCGGCTCATGACCTCTATCCAGCGCCGGCGCGACATGCCTTCGTGCAGCGGCGGCACTCCGTCGGCATCGCCGCTGCACATGTCCAGCTTGTGGGCGAATTCATGGATCACGACATTGATGCCATGGGCGTCCGCCGCATCGTCGAACCAGGACAGCAGCACCGGGCCCCCGTACCATGCCTCGCCCATGACCTCGTCGTCGTACTCGTGCACAACGCCATCCTCGTCTACCATGCGGCGCGGAATCAGGAAGTCGCCCGGATACACCACGATGCCGACCCAGCCGTCGTACCAGTCGAGGCCGAGCTTGAGGATGGGGAGGCAGGCCTGCAGCGCGATGGTGAGCTGGATGCGTGGCGTCAGTTGCAGGCCCTGGGCGCCGCTCCACTGCTTTTCCGCCACGAATTGCCGGGCCAGGAGGCGCAGTTGCGCACGTTCAGGGGGTTCCAGGTGGGCGAGAAATTCGAGTTCGGATTCGACCTGGTCCCATAGCGCGTCGGATATGTCCAGGCGCTCGGCCTGGCGTCGCCGCCACCAATCGGATATTCCCATGGTCAGCCGGCGCGCTGCGGCTCGCCACGGCCGCCGGCGAGGATTGTCGCTGGTGATGGGCACGGCAGGCAGGATGGGGCACGCGGCGGCTTCATGGAAGGGCAATTATGCACGGCATGGGATAATCGCCGCATGGTCTCCGTGGTGCATTCCCTCAAACCGTCGAGCGGCGAAGCCGAGGCGCTGGAGCGCCTGTGCGCCGGGCTGCCGGACGCGGCATCGGCGCGCGCCGCCGAGGCGCTGGCGCTGGTCCGCGACGCGTACGGCGACAAGCAGCTCGGCACCGGCGAGGCCGTCCTGCAACACGCCCTTGGCATGGCCCTGATCGTCGCTTCGCTCGACCTCGATGCCGACGCTCGCATCGCCGCGCTGCTGTTTGCCGCCAGCGACCATGTCCCGGATTGCGACGAGCGGCTGAAAGTCGGCTTTGGCGATACGGTGGCCGGGCTGGTTGATGGCCTGCATCGCCTGGGCAGCCTGCGCCCCCTGACGCGCGCAGCGGCCGGTGCCGGTTCGGGCGCCGGTGCCGGCGAAATGCGGACGCAGACCGAGATTCTGCGCAAGATGCTGTTGGCGATGGTGGACGACATTCGCGTGGTCATGCTGCGCCTGGCGAGCCGGGTCCAGACCCTGCGCTTCCTCAACGGCCGGGCGGGTCCGCTGCGCGACGAGATGGCGCGCGAAAGCCACCTGATCTACGCGCCGCTGGCCAACCGGCTCGGCATCTGGCATGTCAAGTGGGAACTGGAGGACCTTTCGTTCCGCTACCTGGAGCCTGAGACCTACAAGCGCATCGCGACCATGCTCGACGAAAAGCGTTCCGAGCGCGAGGGCTTCATCGCGGTGGCGGTCGCGCGCCTGAAGGCGGAACTCGGCGCCGTCGGCGTTGCCGCCGAGATCCATGGCCGGCCCAAGCACATCTACAGCATCTGGAACAAGATGCGCGGCAAGGACATCGACTTCGATCATGTGTACGACGTGAGGGCGGTGCGCATCATCGTTCCGGAGGTCAAGGATTGCTACACCGTGTTGGGCATCGTGCACCACCTGTGGCAACCGATCCACGGCGAGTTCGACGACTACATCTCGCATCCGAAGGGCAACTACTACCGGTCGCTGCACACCGCGGTCGAAGTCGAGGACGGACGTTCGCTGGAAGTGCAAATCCGCACCCCGGAGATGCACGAGCACGCCGAGCTTGGCGTTGCCGCCCACTGGCGCTACAAGGAATCGGGCAAGTCGGTGAAGGCCGCCGGCGCCTACGAGGACAAGATCTCCTGGCTGCGGCAGTTGCTCTCGTGGCGTGACGAAATCGCGGATTCCGCGGAATGGGTGCAACAGTTCAAGCAGGCCGCGCTGGACGACACGGTCTATGTCCTGACGCCGCAGGACAAGGTGATCGACCTGCCGCGCGGCGCGACGGCGCTGGATTTCGCCTATCGCCTGCACACCGACCTCGGGCATCGTTGCCGTGGCGCGCGCGTTGATGGCCACATGGCGCCGCTCAACACCGCCTTGCAGAACGGGCAGCGGGTGGAGGTGGTCACCGTGAAGAGCGGCGGGCCGTCTCGCGACTGGCTGAACCCGACGCAGGGCTACCTGGCCACGCCGCGCGCGCGTTCGAAGGTCAAGCAGTGGTTTGCGGCCCAGGACGAGGCCGAGATGCTGGCGCAGGGACGGGGCCTGGTTACGCGCGAACTGCAGCGCGAAGGGCAGACCCAGGCCAACCTCGATGAACTGGCCGACAAGCTAGGACTGAAAAGCGCCGAAGCGCTGTTCCTCGCCGCGGCGCGCGGTGAGGTCGGCCTGCGCGCCATCGACGTCGCCTTGCGCGGCGGCGCTGATCCGCTGCCGCCCGAGCCGGAAATCCAGACGCGCAAGAGCCGCGCCGGAGACAGTCAGATCCTGATCGTGGGCGTGGACAAACTGATGACCCGGGTCGGTACCTGCTGCAAGCCGATGCCGCCGGACGCGATTACCGGGTTCGTCACTCGCGGCAAGGGGATTTCCATCCATCGCATCGAATGCAGCAATTTCCGCAACATGGCGGCGCGCAATCCCGAGCGGGTGATCGATGCCACCTGGGGAGAGCAGGCCGGGATGGTCTATTCGGCAGGGCTGACGGTCGATGCCGGGGATCGCCAGGGCCTGTTGCGCGATATCTCCGATATCCTCTCCCGGGAAAAGATAAATGTCACAGCGGTCAACACGCAGTCGAAAGCAGGTGTCGCCCACATGAACTTCGTCATCGAACTTTCCGGAGCTGAAGCCCTCGCGAGAGTGCTATCCTTGCTGCATGAGGTTCCCGGCGTGCTGCGCGCGCGCCGGTCCTGAGCGGGTCCACGCGGACTCGATCCGGCATATTGGGAGGAAGTTAGCCTGAGTTCAATCGCAATCGACCGCGGCCGAACGCATCACTGGATCTCGGTCAATAGCTACCGCGTACGAGTCGCCGCGTTCGCCCTGATCGGCGTCCCGGTCTGCCTGCACATGCTGCCGCAGAACCATGGCCCGGTGCTGTGGGCGCTGTTCGTCCTGCAGTTTCTGGTCTATCCGCACCTGGCGCAATTGCACACTTCGCGCGTAGCCAATCGCGAACGGGCGGAAATGCACAATCTCGTGATCGATTCCGTCTTGTCCGGTGCCTGGGCGGCGGGCCTCGGTTTCCCGCTCTGGATCAGCGTCGCGCTGTTCCTCGCCACGCTGCTGAACCACGCCATCACGCGCGGCATGACCGGGGTCGTGATCTGCCCGCTGGCAGTTTCTGGCGGTGCCCTGGCCTCGACCACGATGATCGCCTTTCATGTATCAACCGATACCGACGGGCTGGTGACCCTGTCGTCGATCATCGGCCTGGCGGTATACCTGTCGCTGATGGGCATCGAGTTCTTCACCTACATTCGCCGCCTGCACGAGGTGCAGAGCGCGGTCGACCACCAGAAAAACACCCTGGAGGAAGCCAATGCGGCCTTGCACGAGCAGATTTTCCAGATTCACGACCTGCAGGAAAAGCTCCGCGAACAGGCCAATCGCGATTCGCTCACCGGACTGTTCAACCGTCGCTATCTCGAAGGCACGCTGGAGCGCGAACTGGCCCGGTGCCGGCGCGAGGGCGGGCCACTGACGATGCTGCTGCTCGACATTGACTACTTCAAGCTGGTCAACGATACCTATGGCCACCAGGCGGGTGACGAGGTTTTGCGCGTCTTTGGCCAGGCGCTCCAGGAATGCTCGCGTGCCGAAGACATCGTTTGTCGCTACGGCGGCGAGGAATTTCTCCTTGTGCTGCCGAAAATGCCGCTTTCCATCGGGCGCGAGCGTGCCACGCAGCTGCTGGAACTGTTCCGGCGGACCACTGTTCCCTTCGAGAACCTGCGCATACCGGTCACCACCTCGATCGGCATCTCGGCGACCCCGGACCATTCCACCACGGCCGAAGGCCTGATCCGCTGCGCCGACCAGGCGCTTTACCATGCCAAATCGCGCGGGCGCAACCGCGCCGTGGCGTTCGGCGAAGCGGCGCCGGGCGACTAGGGCCGGCGACCGATGCGGCGAACGCCGCGACGGCTTCGGTTTACCTCCTGAACTCGGTCATGCCGGGTCCGGAACGACACTCAGGCAATGCCGCCGATCAATCGTGCCTCAAGGTGGCCCAAGTGCAGTCGGGGCAGGGCGGCACGCAATCTTTCCGGGTGGGCGGATGCGCGCAAGTGCAGCCTGCCGTTGCCCTGCGCCAGGTGACCGGCAAGGCGCTGCGCCTGGCGGGCCACGGCATCGGCGACATCGACCAGTTCGGCGCGCCCGCCGGCGACCGCGCGCAGCAGCGGCGCCAGGAAGCTGTAGTGGGTACATCCCAATACGATGCGGTCGACGCCGCGATCCAGCAGTGGCTCGACACGCCGGCGCACGTCGGCGGCAAGCATGGGATCGTCGAGATGCAGCGTTTCGACGTGCGTCGCCCAGCCAGGGCAGGGCTCGACGAAGACGTCGACCATGCCGGCATGTTCGTCGATAAGGCGTTTCAGGCGCGAACTGCGCGCGGTCGCTTCGGTTACCAGCACCGCGATGCGACCACTGCGGCTGCTTTGCGCGGCGGGCTTGATGCCGGGTTCGACGCCGACCACTGGGATGCCCGGATGCTCGGTACGCAAGGCTTGCACGGCCGCTACCGTGGCCGTGTTGCAGGCCACCACCAGCAGACCGCAGCCGCCGGCGACGAGATCCGCACCGACGTCCAGTACCCGGCCCTGGATGTACCCGTCTTCCTTGTTGCCGTACGGGACATGCGCCGTGTCCGCGTAGTAGGTGAAATCCGCAGCGGGCAGGGCCTGCACCAACGCGGCGAGCACGGAAAGGCCGCCAAGGCCGGAATCGAAAACGCCGATCACGACTCTAGCGCGTAGAACGAAATCCTTGCCCGCGGCAGGAATGTCATCCGTGGCTAAAGGGGCTTGGGCTGCACCAGCATGAAGACGACCGCGGCACGCAGGTCGGCATCGCTCAGGTTGGCCATCCCGGCACGGGCCGGCATGGCGTTATGCCCGCGCACGGCCGACATCACCAGGTTCTCGACGCCCAGCTGCAGGCGAGGCTTCCAGTCGTCCATGTGTCCGATCCTGGGCGCGCCGTTCTTGCCCGTCGCATGGCATTCGCTGCAGCGCGCTTTTACGAGATCTCCGCCGGGTACCTGGCTCGGCGAACTGTAGGGCTTGGTCGGGTCGGTCGCCTTGCCACCGCTCACCATGTAGGCTACCGCACGGCTCATCTCGAGGTCGGAAAGCTCTGCGCGGCTTCCGTGGGCGGGCATTTTGCGAACGCCGGTAATGGCGTGTTCGGTCAGGATGCCGAGGCCTACCGAGGCGCGTTTGGACCACTCGGCACGATCACCGATCTTCGGTGCGCCGTCCTTGCCCGACTCGTGGCAACCGACGCAGACCGCCTCCACGACCTGTTTGCCGGTGCGGACTTGCGCCGGTTCTGCCAGCGCGGACTGGAAGTGCAGCATCGACGACAGGGCCAGCGCCAGCAGCGACAGGCGACAGGAAGTGCTGCGACGCAGCTTCGGCATGTTCATTTTCTGATCTCCTTTGCATTATTCTCAGGACACTGCAGCGACTCCCAATTTCCCGCAATGCTGGCGTCAAACTTTACCCCATGCGAGGGCGGCTCATTTGATCTCAATCAGCCGGAACGAAGATTCGGTCGGCCTGCATCTTGCCGATCTGCCAGCCAAATTCCTCGACCTGTTGCCAGTCGGTGAATTCGACAACCGACGAGGGGTCCGTCGGGCCCTTGGTGATCAGCATTATCAATCGGATCATCAATCGATCGAAGGTGCCGTACCTGGGATAGTCCAGCTTTCCGGCGAAGACAGCCAGCAGGCGAGGGCGCCAGGCGATCTTGCCGAGGAATTTCCGCATGTAGGGGTTGGTGTGCGGCAGGTTTTTCCCCGGCTTTCTGGCCACGATATTTACCGAGAAGAACGCGCTGGGCATCCCGTCGAGAAACTTCCGGTTTTCGGCGATGAAATCCAGGACACTGCGATTGTGCTTCCCGTAGCGGATGCTGGCACCGATGACCACGGTGTCGAAAGCCGCCAGGCCCGCGCCGGGAAAACCGGCGACGGGCGCAATTGTCACCTCGTGTGCCTGCTGTGCGATCGCCAGCTTCAGTCGATCGCAAATCCGTATCGTGTGGCCATCGGTGGACGAATACAGGATGAGTATTCGCGCCATTCGGCAGGCGGTCAGCCGACCTTGACCGGAATCTTGCCAATCTTCGCCTGCCACTCCTTCGGGCCGGTGATGTGCACCGAGGTGCCCAGCGAATCGACGGCGACGGTGACCGGCATGTCCTTGACATCGAACTCGTAGATCGCCTCCATGCCGAGGTCGGCGAAGCCGACGACTTTCGCCGACTGGATCGCCTTGGCGACGAGGTAGGCGGCGCCGCCTACGGCCATGAGATAGGCCGATTTGTTGTCCTTGATCGCCTCGATCGCCGCCGGGCCGCGCTCCGACTTGCCGATCATCGAGATCAGCCCGGTCTTTTCCAGCATCATGCGCGTGAATTTGTCCATCCGGGTCGCGGTGGTCGGTCCCGCCGGGCCGACCACTTCGTCCCGAACCGGATCGACCGGCCCGACGTAGTAAATGACGCGGTTGGTGAAGTCCACCGGCAGTTTCTCGCCCTTGGCCAGCATGTCGGCGATGCGCTTGTGCGCCGCATCGCGGCCGGTCAGCATCTTGCCGTTGAGCAGCAGTTTCTGCCCCGGCTTCCAGGCGGCGACCTGGGCCTTGCTCAGGCTGTTGAGGTCGACGCGGGTGGCGGTCGCGGCATCGGCCTGCCAGGTCACCTTGGGCCAGTCTTCCAGGCTGGGCGGCGTCAGTTTGGCCGGGCCGGAACCGTCGAGATGGAAGTGGCAGTGGCGCGTCGCGGCGCAGTTGGGGATCAGCGCCACGGGCAGGTTGGCGGCGTGCGTTGGGTAGTCGAGTACCTTGACGTCGAGCACCGTGGTGAGGCCGCCGAGGCCCTGCGCGCCGATGCCCAGTGCGTTGATCTTTTCGTGCAGTTCGAGGCGCAGTTCTTCTGCCCTTGTTTTGGCTCCACGCGCCTTCAGTTCATGGATGTCCACGGGCGCCATGATGGCTTCCTTGGCCAGCAGCATGGCCTTCTCCGGCGTGCCGCCGATGCCGACTCCCAGGATGCCGGGCGGGCACCAGCCGGCGCCCATGGTCGGCACGGTTTTCAGGATCCAGTCAACCAGGTCGTCCGAGGGATTCAGCATGGCGAACTTGGCCTTGGCCTCCGAGCCGCCGCCCTTGGCCGCGCAGATCACTTCGACGTGGTCGCCGGGCACGATCTCGTAATGCACCACGGCAGGCGTGTTGTCTTTCGTGTTCTTGCGCGTGCCGGCCGGATCGGCCAGCACCGAAGCGCGCAGCGGATTGTCGGCATTGCCGTAGGCGCGGCGCACGCCTTCATTCACCATCTCCTGCACCGACAGCGTGGCGTCCCACTGCACCTGCATGCCGACCTTGAGGAAGACCAGCGCGATGCCCGTGTCCTGGCAAATCGGGCGGTGGCCTTCGGCCGACATGCGGCTGTTGGTCAGGATCTGGGCGATCGCGTCCTTCGCCGCGGGCGACTCTTCGCGCTCATATGCCTCGCCCAATGCCGTGATGTAGTCGAGCGGATGGTAGTAGCTGATGAACTGGAAGGCGTCGGCGACGGACTGGATGAAATCGTCCTGGCGGATGGTGGTCATGGCGGCTCCGTATTAGTGTTTTCCGACCGAAAGGGTCTGCATCATGATCTTGTCGGTGTAGGCGATGGCAATCGCCGAGAGCAGGAAGGAAACGTGGATGGCGATCTGGGCGATGATGACGCGGTCTTCGGTATGGTTGGCGTTGATGAAGGTGCGCAGCAGATGGATCGACGAAATGCTGATCAGGGCCACCGCCAGCTTGACCTTGAGCACGCCGGCATTGACGTGCGAGAGCCATTCCGGCTGGTCGGGGTGGCCTTCGAGGTCGAGGCGCGAGACAAAGGTTTCGTAGCCGCCGATGATGACCATGATCAACAGGTTGGCGATCATGACCACGTCGATCAGGCCCAGCACGATCAGCATCACCTCGTTCTCGCTGAGCGTCCCGGCCTTGGTCACCAAAATCGCCAGTTCGTGCATGAACTGGTACACATAGACGCCTTGGGCGATGATTAGTCCAAGGTAGAGTGGCGCCTGCAGCCAGCGGCTCCAGAAGATGAAGAACTCCATTGGTTTGATGATCTGGTTCATGGCTTCGCGTAGGTCGATGGTGCGGGGCGGCAATCTTAACCCATGAGGGCACACGGCTGTCCGAGGCAGCGTAAGTCCTATGTAAGACTCCTTTACTTTAATGCGCTACCCCTTAGAATCCGTGGTCCCAACGGTTTGGCGGTTGGTCGGCAAGCACGGTTTCTGCCATTTGTAACCATACAGTCCGCCTGGCGGCGCGGTTGGCCGGACAGGCGGAATTTCATTACAACCGGGTCACATCCGGTTACCTGCGAGAGGAGAGGTTTCAATGTCCAGCATCGAATCAAATGTCACGGAGAGTCGTGTATTTCCCCCGTCGGATGCAGTGGTCAAGAAGGCCACCATATCCGGGATGGCGGCCTACGAGGCACTGTGCAAGGAAGCCGAGCAGGATTACGCCGGATATTGGGCCAGGCTGGCCAAGGAACACGTGACCTGGAAGCAGCCTTTCACCAAGTCGCTGGACGATTCCAACGCCCCCTTCTACCAGTGGTTTGCCGATGGCAAGCTGAACGTCTCCTACAACTGCCTCGATCGCAACATCGAAGCCGGCCTCGGCGACAAGGTTGCGATCATTTTCGAAGCCGACGGCGGCCAGGTCAGCAAGGTCACCTACAAGGAACTGCTGGCGCGCGTCGCCAAGTTCGCCAATGCGCTGAAGGCGCAGGGCATCAAGAAGGGCGATCGCGTCCTGATCTACATGCCGATGTCGGTTGAAGGCGTGATTGCGATGCAGGCCTGCGCCCGCATCGGCGCCATACACTCCGTGGTGTTCGGCGGCTTTTCCGCGAAGAGCGTGCAGGAACGCATCCAGGACGCCGGCGCCGTGGCCGTCATAACCTCCGACGAACAGTGCCGTGGCGGCAAGAACATCCCGCTGAAGCCCGCTGTCGACGACGGCATCGCCATGGGCGGTTGCGAGTCGATCAAGTCGGTCATCGTCTTCAAGCGCACCGGCGGCGCCTGCAACATGGTCGCCGGCCGCGACATCTGGTGGGACGACGCCTGCGCCGGCCAGTCCGACGTCTGCGAACCCGAGTGGGTGGATGCCGAGCATCCGCTGTTCCTGCTCTACACCTCGGGTTCCACCGGCAAGCCGAAGGGCGTGCAGCACAGCTCTGGCGGCTACCTGCTGCACGCGATCCTGACCATGAAGTGGACCTTCGACATCAAGCCCGACGATGTCTTCTGGTGCACCGCCGACATCGGTTGGGTTACGGGACACACCTACATCACCTACGGCCCGCTGGCCTGCGGCGCCACCGAGATCGTCTTCGAAGGCGTGCCGACCTACCCGGATGCCGGCCGTTTCTGGAAGACCATCCAGGCGCACAAGGTCAATATCTTCTACACCGCGCCGACGGCGATCCGCTCGCTGATCAAGTCCGGCGAGAACACGCCATCGACGCACCCGAAGAACTACGATCTGACCAGCCTGCGCATCCTCGGCTCGGTCGGCGAGCCGATCAATCCGGAAGCCTGGATGTGGTACTACAACAACGTCGGCGGCGCGCGCTGCCCGATCGTCGATACCTTCTGGCAGACCGAGACCGGCGGCCACATGATCACCCCGCTTCCCGGCGTAACGCCGCTGGTTCCGGGTTCCTGCACACTGCCCTTCCCCGGCATCGCCGCCGCGATCGTCGATGAGACCGGCAATGATGTCGAGTGGGGCAAGGGCGGTTTCCTGGTGGTCAAGAAGCCTTGGCCGGCGATGATTCGCACGATCTACGGTGATCCCGAGCGCTACAAGAAGTCCTACTTCCCGGTGGACTTTGGCGGCAACCTGTATCTCGCAGGCGACGGCGCGATGCGCGATGCCAAGACCGGCTACTTCACCATCATGGGGCGCATCGATGACGTGCTGAACGTCTCCGGCCACCGCATGGGCACGATGGAAATCGAATCGGCGCTGGTGTCCAACCCGCTGGTGGCGGAAGCCGCCGTGGTCGGCCGTCCCGACGACCTGACCGGCGAGGCGATCTGCGCCTTCGTCGTGCTCAAGCAGTCGCGTCCGAGTGCGGAAGAGGCGAAGAAGATCGCCAACGAGTTGCGTAACTGGGTCGCCAAGGAAATCGGCCCGATCGCCAAGCCGAAGGACATCCGCTTCGGCGAGAACCTGCCCAAGACGCGTTCCGGCAAGATCATGCGTCGCCTGCTGCGCAGCCTGGCAAAGAACGAGGAGATCACCCAGGACGTGTCCACCCTGGAGAATCCGCAGATTCTGGATCAACTCAAGCAGAACGCCTGACGCAATCCGACTCGAAAAAAGCGCCCCTCGCAAGACGGGCGCTTTTTTTTGTCCGACCTGCATGGGCGGACGGTATCCAGAAGGAATGTCCGACCTGCAGGGGGAGACGGTGTCCGGAGCAATGTCCGGCATTTTGCGCAGGGCCCGGGTCGGGTCGGATTCGAGCCAATCGGCAGGGTTTCTCGTGATTTGTTCACCGCCGCCGCCGGGCTTGGGTACCATTCCCCCTGCATCGGATACTTTGAGGAGATGACGAAATGAATCGATCCCGGCTCGTCGCACCGCGTCTGGCATTCATCTTTCTGCTGGGCTGCTTCTTCTTCAACTATCCGCTGCTCTCCGTGTTCAACCGCGGTGGCAATTTTTTCGGCCTGCCGCCGCTTTATGTCTGGTTGATGGGTTCCTGGCTGGCGCTGATCGCGCTGATGGCCTGGGTTGCGGAACGGAGCGACTGAGGTGCTGCAAGGCTGGGTCATCGTCCTCGCTTCGCTGTTCTACCTGGGCATCCTGTTCGCCATTGCCTGGTATGCGGACCGGCGCTCCGATGCCGGGCGTTCGCTGATCGCCAATCCAGTGGTGTATGCCCTGTCGTTGGGCGTGTATTGCACGACATGGACCTTCTACGGCAGCGTCGGGCGAGCTGCGGCGAGCGGCATCGGTTTCCTGCCGATCTACCTCGGCCCCACCCTGCTGTTCGCGCTGGCCGGTTTCATCCTGCACAAGATGATCCGGGTCGCCAAGACCAATCGCATCACCTCGATCGCGGACTTCGTTGCCTCGCGCTACGGCAAGAGCCAGTTGCTCGGCGGCCTGGTGACGGTGATCGCGGTGGTCGGCGTGATTCCCTACATCGCCCTGCAGCTCAAGGCCGTGTCCAACGGCTTTACCATCCTCACCAATTATCCCGAGATCGTGATGCCTGCCAAAGCCGGCGCCGTGCCGCTGATGCAGGACAGCGCGCTTTACGTGGCGATGATTCTGGCGCTGTTCACGATCCTGTTCGGCACCCGCCACCTCGACGCCACCGAGCGCCACGAGGGAATGGTAGCCGCCATCGCCGTGGAGTCGGTGGTCAAACTGGTGGCTTTCCTCGCGGTCGGCATCTTCGTCGTCTGGGGTATGCACGACGGCATCGGCGACATTTTCGCGCGCGCCGCGGACGTGCCCGAAGTGGCGCGCCGTCTCGCCAGCGCCGACTCTCCGTCGGCCTACGGCAGCTGGGGCACCCTGGTGTTCCTTTCCATGTTCGCCGCCCTGTTGCTGCCGCGCCAGTTCCAGATCGCGGTGGTGGAGAACGTCGATGCGGCACACCTGCGCCGGGCAGTATGGATGTTTCCGCTCTACCTGTTCCTGATCAACCTGTTCGTGCTGCCCGTGGCGCTCGCCGGGCTCCTGCATTTTCCCGGCGGCGCGGTCGATGCCGATACTTTCGTCCTGACCCTGCCGATGGCCCGCCAGCAGGAGGGGCTGGCGCTGTTCGTGTATATCGGCGGCCTGTCGGCGGCGACCGGGATGGTCATCGTCGAGACCATCGCTCTGTCGACCATGGTCTGCAACGACCTGGTGATGCCGCTGCTGTTGCGGCTCCCGATACTTGGGCTGGCGGCGCGCGCAGATCTTTCCGGGTTGTTGCTGGAGATCCGGCGCTGGGCCATCGTGATCATCCTCGGCCTTGGCTATATCTATTTCCGCGTCGCCGGCGAAGCCTATGCGCTGGTCTCGATCGGCCTCATTTCATTTGCCGCCGTGGCGCAATTCGCGCCGGTGGTGATCGGCGGGCTGTTCTGGAAGGGTGGCACCCGCAACGGCGCCCTGGCAGGGCTTGCCGCGGGTTTCGTGGTCTGGGCCTACACGCTGCTGCTGCCGTCCTTCGCCAAGTCCGGCTGGCTACCGGACGGCTTCATCGCCCATGGCCTGTTCGGCATCGAACTGCTGCGACCACAGCATCTGTTCGGACTCAGCGGACTCGACGAAATCACCCATTGCCTGGTCTGGAGCCTGCTGCTGAACCTTGGCGCCTACATCGGAGTTTCGCTGCAACGCGTACCGAACGTGCGCGAGGCACGGCAGGCCAGCCTGTTCGTCGGCGGCACGGAGGCGGCGGTCAGTTCAGGCTGGCGCGGCAGTGCCGGCGTTACCGAATTGCTGCCGCTGGCCGGGCGCTTCCTCGGGCGCGACAAGGCCGAGGCCGCGTTCTCGCGCCACGCGCGCCAGCGCGGTTTGCGCTCGATCCAGGAACTGCCGGCCGACGCGCGACTGGTGAGCTTTTCCGAAACGCTGCTGGCCGGCGCCATCGGCTCGGCCTCGGCGCGCGCCATGGTGGCTTCGGTGGTGACCGAGGAACCGCTGGGCATCGACGAGGTGATGAAC
The DNA here is from genome assembly GCA_044359585.1 of Sulfuritalea sp. GTDB lineage: Bacteria > Pseudomonadota > Gammaproteobacteria > Burkholderiales > Rhodocyclaceae > Sulfuritalea. Next base: position 33,795 of record JBIKLV010000001.1, read on the forward strand.
ATCCTCGACGAGGCATCGCAGGTGCGTGCCTACACCAAGGAACTCGAACAGAAGTCGCTCGAACTGACGCGCGCCACGGCCGAACTGCGCGAGGCAAACGCGCGACTGCGCGAACTGGATCGCATGAAGGACGACTTCATCTCGACCGTGACCCACGAGTTGCGCACGCCATTGACCTCGATCCGGGCCTTTTCCGAGATGCTGCACGAGGACCCGAAGATCGACCTGGCGCAGCGCTCGCGCTTCCTCGGCATCATCGTCAGCGAGACCGTGCGTCTTTCGCGCCTGATCAACCAGATCCTCGACCTGGCCAAGCTCGAATCCGGGCGCGCGGAATGGACCGTGGCGGCCGTCGATGTGGCCGAAGTCATCCGCGAGGCCGCCGAGTCGCTGACCGCGCTGTTTGCGGAAAAGCGCGTGATGCTGCAACTGGATGCTATCGAACCCGGCCTCACCGTGCTCGCCGATCGCGACCGCCTGATGCAGGTCATGGTCAACCTGCTGTCAAACGCGCTCAAGTTCGTGCCGGCCGACAGCGGCCGGGTGCAGGTCGGCGCGAGCGGCACGCCGCAGGAGCTGCGGGTCAGCGTCAGCGACAACGGACCCGGCATACACGTCGAGGACCAGGAAGTCATCTTCGACAAGTTCCGCCAGGGGTCGGGCACCACCGACGTGCTCACCGACAAGCCGCAGGGCACCGGCCTCGGGCTGCCGATCAGTCGCCAGATCATCGAGTATTTCAACGGTCGGCTGTGGGTCGAGAGCACACCCGGCGCCGGTGCCTGCTTTGTGTTCACACTGCCGCGGCAGGCGGGTGATAATGACGGGCTGGCCACGGCGGATGGCGGAGCGCAAGGCGGCGGCACGGTGGCCGACGCCGCAGCAGCCGACGGAGGCAGGAACAACAACGGTGTCATGGGAGGAAGTCAGTGAGTCATCGCGTTCTGGTGGTCGACGATGAGCCTAACATCGTCATTTCTCTTGAGTATCTCCTGAAGAAGGAGGGATACGTCGTCGCCGTCGCGGGCGATGGCGAAGCCGCGCTGCAACAGGCGGAGCAGTTCCTGCCCGATCTCGTCCTGCTCGACGTGATGATGCCGAAGAAGTCCGGCTTCGAAGTCTGTGAAACCCTGCGCGCCAACCCTGCCCTCGCCGGAGTGAAAATCGTCATGCTCACCGCACGCGGTCGCGAGACGGAAGTCACCAAGGGCCTGGCGCTGGGCGCGGACGCCTACATCACCAAGCCCTTCTCGACCAAGGACCTGGTGGCGCGCGTCAAGTCCCTGCTGGGGTGACGCGCCGGGCGACGGGTATGGCGCATCGGGCTGTCAGTTCCGGCATGCCGACTTTCAAACTTGCCATGAAAAGGGTTGCGTATTGAAAGCAAAGTTTCGCTTCATCATTGCCGCCTGCGTGCTCGGGCTGCTCATGACGGGTCCGTTCGCGCTGACGGCCCTGCTGCTGTTCGCCGACTCGAAGGATGCCGAGCGCGCCGCCTTCGCCGAATTCCTCCTGCCACGGCTGCCACTGGGCGGGCTGATCACCACCTTCGGCCTCATCGCCGGCATGATCCTGTTGCGCGGCCTGTTCCAGCAGTATGTGCAGGGGCTTCTGCGCATGGCCGAAACCCTGCGCCTGATGCTCGGTGCCAACCGCAATTTCCGGGTGACGCCCGACGGTCCGCCGGAGGTCCGCGAACTGGCGCGCGCCGCCAACGACCTGGCGCAGCAGCGCGACGAACTGCTGACCGATGTGGACGCGCAGATCCGCCAGGCCAAGGCGACCGTCGAGGAAGAAAAGAACCGCCTCGCTGCCCTGATGTCGGAACTGGCCATGGGTGTCGTGGTGTGCAACCTCGATGGCCGCATCCTGCTCTACAACAGCCGCGCCCGGCTGCAGTTCAAGGCGCTCGCGCAGGGGCCGACCTCGACCAGCGGCGGCGCCCTGATCGGCCTCGGCCGTTCGATCTTTTCCATCCTCGAGCGCGGGCAGATCACCCATTCGCTGGAGCACATCCAGCAGCGACTGCGCAAAGGCAGCGCCGCGCCGACCGCCAATTTCATCACCGCGACGCGCGGCGGGCAGTTGCTTAGGGCGCAGATGGCGCCTGTGCTGCGCACAGGCGCCACTGACCCAGCAACTGCCACTGTTGACACCATCCCCCCCAACCTCCCTCCCGGGGAGGGGGGGCGCGAGCGCCCCCCCACGGGGGAAATAGTGAGCAATCCCCCCGATCCACGGGCCGCTTTGCACAGCGGCCCGGCTTCGGCGGCGCAAAGCAGTGCTTTGCGAAACCCCGCCTCCGCCCCCCTTTCCGGGAAAGGGGGTGACGAAGTCAGTGGCCAGGCTGCGCCTGTCCAAGGGAAGAATCTGGACAACGCACTCGGCCTGGAGTCGCAGGTGACCGGCTACGTGCTCACCATCGAGAACATCACGCGCAACTTCGAGCGCGAGGCGGAGCGTGACCAGGCGCTGCAGGCGCTGACGGACGGCAACCGCGCGGCACTGGGCAACATTCGCGCGGCGGTGGAAACCTTGATCGACACGCCGGACATGGAGCCGGATTACCGCGAGCGCTTCACCCGCGTGATCGCCGACGAGGCCGCCGCGATGAGCCAGCGGCTCGACGCCACCATGAGCCGCTTCGCCGATTCGCTGAAGACGCGCTGGCCGCTGGAGGATGTGCTGGCCATCGACATCCTGGCCGCCGCCGCGCGCCGCATCGAGGACCGGCTGAAGCTGCCGATCAAGCACGAGGAGCAGGATGCCAGCCTCTGGATGCGGGTCGACAGCTTCTCGCTGATCCAGGCCATCACCTTCCTCGCCTCGCGCCTGCAGGACCACTATGCCATCCGCGAACTGCGCCTGCGCCTGGCGACCGAGGGCAAGATGGTTTTCCTGGACCTCATCTGGTCGGGCACGCCCGTCTCGTCGGAAACGCTTTACATGTGGGAGCTGGAGCCGATGACCGTGGGCGCCGAAACCAGCCCGCTCACCCTGCGCGACGTGATCGACCGCCATGGCGGGGAGATCTGGTACCAGCGCGACAAGGCTGCGCACCGCGCCTTCTTCCGCATGGTGCTGCCGGCGGCCGTGACGCCCGACCTCGCCGCGAACGACCAGGTGCAGCACCTGCACAGCGATAGCCGGCCCGAGTACTACGACTTCGACCTGTTCGCCGCGCGCGACGCCGCTGGCGCAGGCATCGACCTCGACCGCAAGCTCAGCGAACTTACCTACTCCGTGTTCGACACCGAGACCACGGGGCTGGAGCCCTCCAACGGCGACGAGATCATCCAGATGGGTGCCGTGCGCGTCGTGAACAACCGTCTGCTGCGCCAGGAAGTGTTTGACCAACTGGTCGATCCGGGCATACCGCTGAAGCCCGCCGGGATACCGATCCACGGCATCACCGAAGACATGGTCCATGGCCAGCCGAAACTCGATGTGGTGCTGCCCGCCTTCCACGAGTTCTGCGCCGAAACCGTGCTGGTCGCGCACAACGCCGCGTTCGACATGCGCTTCTTCCAGTTGAAGGAGGACAGCCTCGGCGTGCGCTTCACCCAGCCCGTGCTCGATACCCTGCTGCTGTCGGCGGTGATCCATCCCAATCAGGAATCGCACCGGCTGGAGCTCATCGCCGAGCGCCTCGGCATCAACGTCATCGGCCGCCACACGGCGCTGGGCGATGCCTTCGTCACCGGCGAGGTGTTCCTCAAGATGGTGCCCTTGCTGGCCGACATGGGCATCGTCACCCTGCGCCAGGCGCTGGACGCGGCGCAGCAGACCTATTTCGCCCGCATCAAATACTAATTTTCCGACGACCACTGGGCGGCCGCGACAACGCGTCCTTTCCCCGCCATCAAGAAAACCATCTTCCCCAATCCTAATCCAAGGAACTTCAATGAATGCCGAATCCCGCGAGCCGCTGCTCGCCTTCCTGCGCCAGTACGCGCCCTACAAGGACATGGGCGCCTTTGCGCTCGACGCGCTGGTGTCCAGCCTGGTGCCCGTAGAGGTTGCCGGCGGCCATTTCATCCTGACGCCGAGCGACATGCCGCCCGACCTGTTCATCATCGAATCGGGCAAGGTGCAGGCGCGCCTGGCGGGCGACGTGACGCTCACCGACCAGCCGCTCTACGACCTGTTGCCGGGGCAGAGCTTCCCGCTCGCGGCCGTGGCGGCGCGGCGCCCGGCGATCAACGTCTACAGCGCGGTGGACGACGTCAAGGTCTGGCGTCTGGCCAGCGCCGACTTTTCCGCGCTGCTGCTGTCCAGTTGTGAGTTCAACCGCTTCGTGCTCGACCATGTCGCCGGCCTGCTGCACGAGGCCCGCAACCAGATCGAGGTCCAGTTCGGCCAGCGCAATGCCGACCAGCAGACGCTCAACTCCCAGCTCACCGCCTTCCTGCGGTCGAACGTGGTCCGCGTCGCGCCGACGACGGCGATCCGCGAGGCGATGGAAACCATGGTCAAGGCCAAGGTCGGGTCGGTGGTGGTAGCCGATGACGACGGCAAGCCGGTCGGCATCTTCACCCAGAGCGACGCGCTGCGCCGCGTGGTGGTGCCCGGTCACGCGGTCACCGCGCCCATTGCCGAAGTCATGACGGCGCCGCCGGCGACCATTTCCACCCATGCCACGGCCTATGACGCGATGCTGGCGATGGCCATGCAGCGCATCCGCCACCTGGTGATCGTCGATGCCGAGCAGCGGATCGCCGGCGTGGTGTCCGAGCGTGACCTGTTCGCCATGCAGCGCATCGGCCTGCGCAACGTGCGCAAGGTGATCGAGGGCGCCGCCGACATCGAGGCGCTGGCGCGTGCCGCCGGCGACGTGCGCCGCCTGTGCCTCAACATGCTGGGACAGGGCGTCAACGCCGAAAAGCTGACGCAGTTCATTTCCGGGCTCAACGACAGCCTGACCCGCCGCGTGATCGAGATCTGCCTGGCGCGGCACGACCTGCGCGACGTCAACTGGGCCTGGCTGGCCTTCGGTTCCGAGGGGCGCGACGAGCAGACCTTCAGCACCGATCAGGACAATGGCATCATCTTCGCCGGCCCGGCCGGAATGGACCGCGAAGCCCTGCGGCAGCGCTTCCTCGACTTCGCCCGCGAAGTGAATGAAGGCCTGGCGCGCTGCGGGTTTCCGCTGTGCAAGGGCAACATCATGGCCAGCAATCCGCTCTGGTGCCTCAGCGCCGACGAGTGGCAGGAACGCTTCACGCAGTGGATCCGCGTGCCGGAGCCGGAGGCGCTGCTCAACGCCACGATCTTCTTCGATTTCCGCACGCTCCACGGCGACGAGTCGCTGGCCCGCGAACTGCGCGCCTGGCTGCTGGACATGACCGCCGGCGCCAAGCTGTTCCTGCGCTTCATGGCGGAGAACGCCGTGAAGGCGACGCCGCCGCTGGGCATGATCCGCGATTTCGTGTTCGACAACAATGCCGAGTTTCCGCACACGCTCGACCTCAAGGCCTTCGGCGCGCGGCCCTTCGTCGATGCGGCGCGGATCATCGCCCTGTCCCACGGCATCCCGCACAGCAGCACCGTCGAACGCCTGCGTGCCGCCGATGAAAAGAAGCTGCTCGGCAACGACGACATCGAAGCCATGATCGAGGGCTTCTTCTTCATCCAGCAACTGCGCCTGGCCAACCAGCGCGCCGGCACGCCGCCGGGGGCCGAGAACCGCGTCAATCCGGACAAGCTCAACGAACTCGACCGCCAGGTCCTCAAGGAAGCCTTCAAGCAATCCAAGCGGCTGCAGTCGCGCCTGCAACTGGAGTTCAGGCTGTGATGCGGGAGCCGCGTGAAACCTGACGCCGTGGCGCTGTCGCCTCCGATACCCCGGCCATGACCGCTCCGGGCCCCGTCGCGATCGCCCGCGTGCCCTTGCGCACGCCGCTGTTGCGCGGCGCGCGGCGCCTGCGCATCGCGCTGGTCGGCCTTCCGGGCGGCGGCAAGACGACGCTGTTCGACGCGGTATCGAGCACGGCGCCGGCGCAGGGAGAGCTGCGCGGCAGCCAGCGCAACTGGAGCGAGTGCAGCGTGCAGATCGGCCTCGACGAGGCCAGTGTGGTCGACCTGCCCAGCATCCATTCCCTGCGCCATCTCGAAGGCGACGACCTGTCGGCGCTCAAGTACCTGCTCTGGGGCGACCAGCGCCCAGCCGTCTCGTTGCACGAGAAAGCCGGCTCGCCGGTGCCTTTCGCGCCACCCGACGTGATCGTGCAGGTGGTCGATGCAGGCAACCTGCAAAGCCACCTCGAATTGACCCTGGAACTGAGCCAGCTTGGGCGCCCCATGGTGCTCGCGGTCAATCGGATGGACGAGGCGCTGGAGAAGGGCCTCTACATCAACGTCAAGGCGCTCGGGCAACTGCTCGGCATGCCCGTGGTGCCGACCGTGGCGCTGATGGGGCAGGGCATTGCCGAGCTGTTCCGGGCCGCCGCCGATGCGGCGCGCGACGACAGTTGTCCTCTGCCGCAGGCGCCCAGTGCCCACATCGCGAATCGCCTGCGGCTACTCGACGCCGAACTGAACCGTCCGGGCCTGCACGAGGCGTTCCGCCTGCCGCAGGCATTCCTCCTGGCGCAGTTCGCCGGCGCCGACGGTTTCATCGAGGAAGAACTGAACCAGCATTTCCGGCAACTGCTGCCGATGCTGTGCCGCTTGCGCGACGAAGCCGGCGCCGGCCTGCCGCGACCGCTGGCCGAGGAACTGCACGCCGACTTCCACCATCGCGCCGCGACCCTGGTCGAAGCCGCCCTGCGCATCGGCTCGCCGGCCCATTCCCATGGCTGGCGCTACTGGCTCGACGAACTGTTCCTGCATCCGCAATGGGGCCTGATCGGCAGTCTGGCCGTGTTCGCCGCGGTGCTGTTCGTCGTCTTCGAAATCAGCGGCTGGATCGACGCGATGACCACCGTGAAGATCGCCGCCGCCTTCGCCGACTGGCAGCCGCAGAGCCTGTCCGGGGTGGTAGGGCGGGCGGTGCTCGACGGCCTGATCGGACTGGTAAGCATTGTGGTGCCCTACATGATCCCGCTGGTGATGCTGCTGGTCACGCTGGAGGAAGCCGGGCTGATGCAGCGCATCGCCTTCGTGGTGGATCGAGGCTTCCACCAGATCGGCCTCCACGGCGGCGTCGCCGTGCCTTTCCTGCTCGGCCTCGGTTGCAACGTGCCGGCCATTTCGGGCGCCGCCAGCGCGACCCGCGGCCGCGAACGGGTAATCGCCTCGGTGTTGATCAGCCTCGTGCCCTGTTCCGCGCGGTCGGCCATCATCCTCGCCATCGCCGGCAAGTACCTTGGCGTCGTCGGCGTGATGGGGATCTTCGCCGTCACCTTGGTGGTGATTGCGGTCCTGGGGCGCCTGCTGTCGCGTGGGCGGGGCGCACCCGGGCCCGGCCGGCTGCAGGAAATTCCGCCCTACGCCCTGCCGACCTGGCGCAAGCTGCTGGGCGAGACGCGGGAACGCACCGGCGACATCCTGACCATCGTCACGCCCCTGCTGGTGGGCGGCAGCGTATTGCTGGCGCTGCTCTCCCACATCGGCGCCGACGACGTGGTGAATACGCTGCTGACGCCGGTCACGGCCTGGTGGCTGGGCCTGCCGGTGGTGCTCGGTGTGCCGCTGCTGTTCGGCGTGCTGCGCAAGGAACTGTCGTTGCTGATGATCTACCAGGCGCTGGGCACGCAGGAGATCGGCACCCGGCTCGACTCCGTGCAGATGATCGTTCTGCTGCTGTTCATCAGTTTTTACGTGCCTTGCGTATCGACCTTCGCCGTGATGCTGAAGACCATCGGACGGCGCGATGCGCTGATGTCGGTGGCGATTTCGGTCGGCGTAGCGCTGCTGGTGGCGGGCGCCGTGCGGGCGGGCAGCGCCGGCCTGCGCTGGTTCGGAGTTTGAGTCGCGCCGGTGGTGAAGCGCGGATTGCGGTTCAATTTGACGGATAGGAGTCGTGACTACCATGCAGACATTCGATCTCGACCAGGCACTGACCATGCACCGGTCCTGGAAAATGAAATTCCAGCTGGCGCTGGGCAGCGTACACAACAGGGAATTCGACACGCAGGGCATCGGCGACGCCTCCGCCTGCGGGCTCGGCCAGTGGCTGGCGGCAAATGCCGGCGAGCTTGAGCGCTTTCCCGAGGTACGCGAGCTGCTGCCGGTGCACGTCGAGTTCCATCGCCAGTCGCAGGCTATCGCCGACGAGATACGCGGCGGCCACATCCTCCACATGGAGGATCCGGCCATCGTCGCCTACCTGGAGCTTTCCGCCCGCATCGAGGCCATGCTGAAGCGGCTCGACGCCGACCTGCGGCACGGTGCTTAGGCATCGTGCATTGCCGCGCCGCGGCTAAACTATTCCATTGATCCGCATTGCCCCTCCAACCCACGACAAGGACCTGACATGAACCCACAGAACGGATACGACATCGAAGACATCTCCGTCGGCATGAGCGCGGAGACCGCCAAGACCATCACCGAGGCCGACATCCTGTTGTTCTCGGCCGTATCGACCGACACCAACGCCGTGCACCTCGACGAGGAGTTCGGCAAGACCACCATGTTCGGCGGCCGCATCGCCCACGGCATGCTGTCCGCCAGCCTGATCTCGGCCGTGCTCGGCACGCGCCTGCCCGGCCCCGGCGTGATCTACCTGAGCCAGTCGCTGCGCTTCAAGGCGCCGGTGCGCATCGGCGAGACCGTTCATGCCAAGGTCACGGTCAAGGAAGTCATCGCCGAAAAGTCGCGCGTGGTGCTCGATACGGTGTGCAGCGTCGGCGGCAAGGTGGTAATCGAAGGCGAGGCGATGGTCATGACCACCTCGCGCGCCAAACGCGAAGCCGCCGGAAAATAGGCGTGGCTGGGGAGGCGACGGCGGCCGATCCGGCACCGGTCGATGCCGTCATGGCCGGCCGCCATTGCGTGCGTGCATTCCTGCCGCGCGAGGTGCCGCGTCAGGCGGTTGAGGACATCCTCGCCGTCGCGCGCCGCGCGCCGTCAGGCACCAACCTGCAACCCTGGCGCGTGCATGTGCTGACCGGCGCGACGCGCCAGCGCCTGGTCGACGCCGTGTGCGCCGCCTACGACACCGATGCGCCCGGCCACACCGCGGAATACGACTACTACCCCGCCGAATTCTTCGAGCCCTACCTGGCGCGGCGGCGGAAGATCGGCTGGGGGCTGTACGGCCTGCTCGGCATCGCCAAGGGCGATGCGGTGCGCATGAAGTCGCAGATGCGGCGCAACTACCAGTTCTTCGACGCGCCGGTGGGCCTCATCTTCAGCATCGACCGGCGCATGGGCCGCGGCGGCTGGCTCGACTACGGCATGTTCCTGCAGAACGTGATGCTCGCCGCGCGCGCCCGTGGCCTCGATACCTGTCCGCAGGTGGCCTGGCTCGACTACCACCGCATCATCGGCGAGGTGCTCGGCTTCGGTGCGCAGGAAATGCTGGTCTGCGGCATGTGCCTCGGCTACGCCGACCCGGACGCGATCGAGAACACGCTGGCCACCGAGCGTGCCGCGCTGGAGGAGTTCGTCGCCTTTCATGAGTGAAGCCGACGAGGGCGGGCGCCAGCGCCTGGATAAATGGCTCTGGGCGGCGCGCTTCTACAAGACGCGCAGCCTCGCCGCCGACGCCATCGCGGGCGGCAAGGTGCACTGGAACGCGCAGACCGTGAAGCCCGCGCGCGAGGTCAAGCCCGGCGACGAGCTGGAAATCTCCGCCGGTGAGTTGCGCTGGACGGTGATAGTGCGCGGACTCAACCACCAGCGCCGGCCGGCGCCCGAAGCGCGCCTGCTCTACGAGGAAACGCCGGAGAGCGCCGCGCGCCGGCAGCGTCTGGAGGAAATCCGGCGCCTCGCGCCCGTGCCCGGGGCTGGCCTCAGGGGCCGGCCGACCAAAAAGGCGGGGCGCCTGATACGCGGGTTCAACGAATGATGGCAATGGCTCACCTGGCGAGCCAGTCACGAGTGATACTCTTCAAACCATGGAAATGAGCATTGCACTTCTGGCCGGCCTGCTGCTCGGCGGCGGCCTGGTCGCATTCGTCTTCGCTGCCCGGCTGCGCGAGGCGCGCGCCGCGCTGGCGCAGCGCGAAGCCGAACTGTCCGCGCTGCGCGATGAAAAGTCGGCGCTGGCGATACGGTGCGCCACGCTGCAGAGCGAACTGGAAGGCGAGCGCACCCTGTTCGCCGAGCGCCAGGCCACGCTCGAAGCCGCGCGCGCCAGCTTCGCCGATGCCTTCAAGGCCATCTCGGCCGACGCGCTGGCGAAGAACAACCAGAGCTTCCTCGAACTCGCCCGCGCCACGCTGGAAGCGCAGCAGGCGGCGGCCCTGGCCGCGGCGAGAGGCGACCTCGACAAGCGCCAGGTGGCGATAGGCGAACTGGTCGCGCCGGTCAAGACCTCGCTGGAAAAGTTCGAGCAGCAGATCGTCGGCCTGGAAAAGGCCCGCGTCGATGCCTATGCCACGCTCTCCGAACAGGTGCGCGCGCTGGCCGGCGGGCAGGAGCAGCTGCGCCATGAGACCGGCAACCTGGTCAAGGCCCTGCGCGCGCCGCAGACGCGCGGGCGCTGGGGCGAACTGCAACTCAAACGCGTGGTCGAGATGGCCGGCATGCTCGACCACTGCGATTTCTACGAACAGGAAAGCACCACCACCGAGGAAGGCCGCCTGCGCCCCGACATGGTGGTCAGGCTGCCCGGCGGCAAGAACATCGTGGTCGATGCCAAGGCGCCGCTCGCGGCTTACCTCGACGCGCTGGAGACCACCGACGAGGACGCCAAGAAGCGCAAGCTGGCCGACCACGCGCGCCAGGTGCGTGACCACCTGAAGAAGCTCGGCCAGAAATCCTACTGGGAGCAGTTCCAGCCCTCGCCAGATTTCGTCGTGCTGTTCCTGCCCGGCGAGATGTTCTATTCCGCAGCGCTGGAAGCCGACCCCTCGTTGATCGAGGCCGGCGTCGATGCGCGCGTCATCCTCGCCACGCCCACCACGCTGATCGCGCTGCTGCGCGCCGTGGCCTACGGCTGGACGCAGCAGGCGCTGACCGAGAACGCCGAGCGCATCAGCCAGCTCGGGCGCGAACTCTACGAGCGCATCGCCACCGTCACCGAGCACTGGGGCCGCGTCGGCAAGAATCTCGGCGAGGCGGTTGGCGCCTACAACAAGTCGGTCGCCTCGATGGAAACCCGCGTGCTGGTTTCCGCGCGCAAGTTCCGCGACCTCAAGGCGGCCGGCGAGGACAAGGAAATCGGCGACCTGAACCCGGTCGAAGCGCTGCCGCGCGAAGTGCAGGCGCCGGAATTGTTGGCCGGGGGCGACAGGCTCACGCCATGAGCCTTGACGGCGGCAGACTGTGCTCCATTCCCAAGGAGGCAGTCACATGTACACCGATCCGATCTTCGCCCAGCAGCCCACCCATCCGACCACTCCGGCCCACCCAGCCCATCCCGCCGACCTTGCGGTCTTCGTCATCACCACCACGCTGTGCGCGCTCGGCGCGCTGATGCTGCCGCTGGCCGGATGATTCCAAAGTGATCCGCCCCGACCTTCCCGTCGTGAGCCTTGCCGACCTTCCCGGCGGGCCGGATCCGGTGGTGTTGTGCGCCACGGCGCGGCTCGCGGTGGATCTGCGCCGCGCGCACGGCGAGCTGCAGCGGGCGCGCGGGATGCGGACCTGGCGGGCGCTGCAGAGTTCGACGCCGGCGCAGTGGCTCGATGCTCTGGTGTCGCGCGCGCTGCTCTGCGGCGAGGTGCCGCCTGATGCCGCCGCCGGCGGTTTCCTCGGCCACGCACAAGAACGCAACCTGTGGGAGCAGGCCATCGCCATCGACGCAGGCGCCGCCGCCGAACTCTTCGACCGCGAAGGCATGGCGCTGGCCGCGATGGAGGCGGCGAACCTGCAGCGCAGCTGGCGCATCGAAGTGCCCGAGGCCGTGCGCACCAGCGAGTACGAGGCCTTCCTGCGCTGGCGCGAGGGCGTGGCTGCCGCCTGTCGCGACGGCGGCTGGCGCGGCCGCGATGAAGTCCTGGCCTGGCGCGTCGCCTGCATCGAACGCGGCATCGGCGGCCTGCCGGCGCGCATCGGCCTGGCAGGTTTCGTCACGCCTGATCCCTCGGTTTCGCGCCTGCTGCTGGTGCTGGAGGCGCGCGGCGTCGAGCTGGTCCGCGTCGATTTCAGCCATCAAGCGGCGGGCGCAGCGCGCGGCATCGAACTGCCGGACGCCGAGGCCGAATGCCTCGCTGCGGCGGCCTGGGCCGGGGCGCGGTTGGCGGCGGGCGATGGAACGCCGCGCCTGCGCATCGCGGCGGCCGACTTGCCGGCGCGCCGGCATCTGCTCGAGGCCGCGCTGGCTTCTGCCCTGCAGGGCGATGCGGTCGGCGCCGGCTGGGCGGCGCAGGAAAGTGACTACGCCTTCGTCGCCGGCGCGCCGCTGGCGGCGCAACCGCTGGTCGCCACGGCGCTGGGCCTGCTGCAGATCTACGCCGGCCCGCGGCGCATCGCCCAGGCGGATTTCGGCGCCTTGCTCTGCGAGCCGGGCTGGTCGGCGGATATCGACGAGGCCGATGCCCGGGCGCGCATTGAAGCCGGCCTGCGCGAGCTGCTGCCGCCCGAGGCGGGGCTGGAACGCTACCGCCTCGCCATCGGCCGGCTGCTGGCCGGCGAGCGGGGTTTGCAGGCGCCGTGCCTGGCGGCACAGCTCGATGCGCTGCAGGACGCCGCGCGTGCGGCGACGCGACGACAGCCCGCATCGGCCTGGGCCGCCAGCTTTGCCGCCGTGCTCGATGGTCTCGGCTGGCCCGGCCAGCGCCCCCTGCTGGCGGCGGAAGCGGCGGCGGTCGACGCCTTGCGCGAACTGATCGCCAGCCTGCAGGCGTTGGACGCCATCCTCGGCCGCATCGACCGCGCCGAGGCGCTGCGCCAGTTGCGCCGCCAGTGCCGCGACGTCACTTTCCACGCCCCGCGCCGCAATGCGCCGCGCGTCGAAGTCTGCGGGCTGGATGACGCGCTGGCCGGGGCGGTCGATGGCCTCTGGGTGATGGGCTTGAACGAAGGCGAATGGCCGCCGGCGCCGCGCCCCAATCCGCTGCTGCCGGCCGACCTGCAGCGGCGCGCCGGGATTCCCGCCGCGCGCGCCGACAGCCTCGCTGCCGCCGCGCGCGAACAGCAGGCGCTGTGGTGCGCCAGCGCCGCCGAGGTGGTGTTTTCCTGGGCGCGCCAGCAGGGCGAGCGGCAATTGCGCCCGAGCCCCTTGCTGGCGGGCATTGCGGTCGTGTCGCAGGAGTCGCCCACGCCGGCCGCGATGGAGCGCATCCTTGACGTTATTGAGTCGGCCGCAATCTACATCAACGTTCGCCCTGAGCCTGTCGAAGGGCGCGCGGGGCTTCGACAGGCTCAGCCCGAACGGTGGATTCAATCTGACCAATGCCGGCTCAATAGGGTGGAGCGCATCTCCGATGCGCGGGCCCCCGCCGTCGCCCCCGGCGAATCGGTGCGCGGCGGCACCGGCCTGCTGGCGGCGCAGGCGACCTGTCCGGCCTGGGCTTTCCATCAATACCGGCTCGGCGCCGCCGTGTTGCCAGCGCCGACTTTTGGGCTCGACGCCCTGGCGCGCGGCTCGCTGCTGCATGCCGCACTCGAAGCCTTCTGGCGCGGACGCGGGCTGGCCGAACTGCGGGCCATGGAGGGCGATGCGCGCGAGGTCGAGATCGCGCGCGTCGTGGCGCTTGCGCTGGACGAGCACGATCGCGAGGCCGTCGCGCCGCTGACGCCGCGCCTGCGCGGCCTCGAAGCGCAGCGCCTGGCCGAACTGCTGGCGACCTGGCTGGAAGTCGAGGCGACGCGCGGCGAGTTCCGCGTGTTGGCTTGCGAGGAACGCCAGCGGCTGGACATCGAAGGCCTCGCCATCACGGTCGTGGTCGACCGTGTTGATCAACTCGGCGACGGGCGGCTGGCGATCATCGACTACAAGAGCGGCCGTTCGGACCGCACCAAGACCTGGGCCGACGCGCGCATCACCGAGCCGCAGCTGCCGATCTACGCCGCGCTGGCCTTTCCCGACCGCGCCGTGGCCGCCGTCGCGCTGGCACGCGTGACGCGCGAGGACCCGGCTTTCCTCGGCGTCGCCGAGGAGGGCGGCCTGCTGCCCGGCGTCGCTGCGCTCGACGACCAGCGCCGCCGTTTCGGAGCCGCCGACTTTCCCGACTGGCCGACGCTGCGCGCCTGCTGGGCCGAACGCATCCGCGAAGTCGCGCGCGAGGTCAAGGACGGTATCGCCGCCGTGGTGTTCGAGGACGAAAAGGCCCTTCAATATTGCGAAGTGAAGCCGCTGTTGCGCCTCGCAGAGCGTCGTCAGCAGATGGAAGGAGAGGGCGAATGAGCGCCGACCTGCTCGCCGAAGACGACGCCAGTCGCCGCCGCGCGCTGGAACTGGACTCCTTCATCGTCGAGGCGCCCGCCGGCGCCGGCAAGACCGAGCTGCTGACGCAGCGCTACCTGCGCCTGCTGGCGATCGCGGAGGAACCCGAGGAAATCGTCGCCATCACCTTCACCAACAAGGCGGCGGGGGAGATGCGGCAGCGCATCGCGGAAAGCCTCGAGCGCGCGCGCAGCGGGGTGCTGCCCGAGGCGCCGCACAAGCGCATCACCTTCGAGCTGGCGAGCGCCGCCCTGCAACGCTCGGCCCAACGCGACTGGCATATCGAGGCGCAGCCCGGGCGCCTGCGCCTGACCACCATCGATGCGCTGTGCGCCGGGCTGGCGCGGCAGATGCCGCTGCTCTCGCGCTTCGGCGCGCAGCCGGCGACGGTGGACGACGCCGGCCGGCATTACCGCGAGGCGGCGCGGCGCGCGCTGGACCACCTCGAAGACGAGGCCGACGAGTCCGGCGATTCTGGACAATCCGCGGCCGTCGGCGCCGCCCTGGCCTGGATGGACAACGACGCGGCGCGGTTGATAGAACTGCTGGCCGCCATGCTGGCCAAACGCGAGCAGTGGCGCGCGATCTCTTCCCTCGACGACCCTGAATCGGCGATCGGCGAGGCCCTGGAAGAAATGCTGGCCGAGGAAATGCAGCAGGTCGCGGGGACCCTCGACGCCCGCTGGCAGGCGCCGTGGATGCCGCTGGCGCGCTTCGCCGCCGCGCAGGGCGCGCCGGCGGACAACCCGCTGGCCGACTGGACCGCGCCGCTGCCGCCCGACATGGCCGCGCTGCCGCGCTGGCGCGCGCTGGCCACCTTCCTGCTGACGCAGGACGATACGGTGCGCCGGATCGTCACGGTGAAGAACGGCTTTCCGCCCGGCAAGGAATTCAAGGCGCAAAAGGACGCGATGCTGGCCGCGCTGGCGACTCTGGACGCGGCGCAAGTCGCCGCGCTGGTGCGCCTGCGCCAGTTGCCGGTGGCGGACCACAATGATGATGACATCGTGCGCGCCCTGGCGCGGCTGATGAAGCTCGCCGCCGCCGAACTATGGCTGGTGTTCCGCGAGGCGGGCGAGGTCGATTTCGGCGAACTCGCGGCGCGCGCCAGCGCCGCCCTGGGCGACGAGATGGACCCGACCGAACTGGGCCTGCGCCTCGACTGGCGCATCCGCCACCTGCTGGTCGACGAGTTCCAGGACACCAGCCCGACGCAGGTGGAACTGCTCGAACGCCTCACCGCCGGCTGGACCGGTGGCAACGGTGATGGCGACGGCCGCACGCTGTTCTGCGTCGGCGACCCGATGCAGTCGATCTATCGCTTCCGCAAGGCCGAGGTCGGCCTCTTCCTGCGCGCCAAAGCGCATGGCATCGGCGGCCTGCGGCTGATTCCGTTGCGCCTGTCGCGCAACAACCGCGCCTGCGCGCCGGTGGTGGACTGGATCAATGCCGGCTTCCCGGCGCTGTTCCCGGCGCAGGACGAAGCCCTGCGCGGCGAGATCAGTTACCGGCCCTTCGTCGCCACGCGCGAGGATCTGCCCGAGGCCGGTGTCGCCGTCCATGCGCTGCTGGCCGACAAGGGCGACAGTGCGGCGGCGGCGCGCCTCGAAGCCGAGCAGGTGGTGGCGGTGATCGAGGCCGAATGGCGCGCCGACCCAGAGCGCCGCATCGCCGTGCTGGTGCGCGCGCGCGACCACCTCGCGGCGCTGGTGGCGGCGATCCGCCGCCATCCGGCGGGCTGGCGCCACACCGCGGTGGAGATCGAACCGCTGGCCGGGCGCCAGGGCGTGCAGGACCTGATTTCGCTGACGCGCGCGCTGCACCATCGCGGCGACCGCCTGCACTGGCTGGCGATCCTGCGCGCGCCCTGGTGCGGGCTGACGCTGGCCGATCTTCACGCGCTGGCCGGCGACGACCACGACGCGACGATCTGGTCGCTGCTCGCCGACGACGAACGCCTGGCGCGCCTTTCCGCCGACGGCCGGCAGCGCGCCCGGCACCTGCGCACGGTGATGGCCGAGGCGCTGGCGGGGCAGGGCCGGCAGTCGCGCCGGCGCTGGGTGGAGGACGCCTGGAAGAAGCTCGGCGGCCCGGCCTGCCTGGTCGACGGCGCCGGCCGTGCCGACGATACCGCGCTGGCTGCCGGGCTGTCAGACACGCGGGCTTTTTTCAAGCGCCTCGACGAACTCGACGCGGCGGGGCGCTTCGCGCTCGACAGCCTCGAAGACGACATGGCGCGGCTCTACGCCGCGCCCGACGCGCAGGCCGATGGGCGCCTGCAGTTGATGACCATCCACAAGGCCAAGGGCCTGGAGTTCGACACCGTGATCCTGCCCGGCCTGCATCGCCCGCCGCGCGGGTCGGAGGCGCCGCTGCTGGCCTGGGACAGCTTTCCGCTGGAGCAGGGTGAGCGCCTCGTGGTGGCGCCGGTCAACCGGCGGCGGCGCGTCAAGGGCGAGCCGACGGTGCACGACTTCCTGCAGGGCATGGAGCGCGAGCGTGCCGCCAACGAGGCCGCGCGCGTGCTCTACGTCGCCGTCACGCGCGCCGTGCGCCGCCTGCACCTGGTGGCGGTGGCCACGCGCAAGGACGACGGCACGCTCGCCGCACCGCCGGCCAACTCGCTGCTGGCGCGGCTGTGGCCGCTGGTCGAGGCGCAGTTCGCCGCCGCTGTTGCCGCCGTAGCGCCGGCGCCGACTCTTGAACACGACGATGATGCCGCGCATTTCGTGCCGCAACTGCAGCGCCTGGCCGCTCCCGCCATTCCCGACGCCTGGCGCGCGCCGCCGGCGCCCGCAGTCGCGCCGCGCGCGGATACCCTCGACGCGCTGGCCGCCGACATCGGCACGCTGCTGCATGCGTTGCTGGAACTCGTCGCCGGCGCCCCCGACGCCTGGCCGCTCGCCGCGATCCCGGGGCGCCAGGCCGGCTTCGAGCGCTGGCTGGGCGCGCGCGGCTGGCCGGCGGCCGAGGCGCGCCGCGGTGCCGGGCGCGCCGCGCAGTTGCTCGCCACCACGCTGGAGAGTCGGGACGGCCAGTGGGTGCTGCGCCCTCGCGCCGATGCCGGCGCCGAACTGGCCATCGCAGAAGTCGGCGCCGACGGTACGGCGCAAACCCGCGTCGTCGACCGCAGTTTCGTCGAGGCGGGGCTGCGCTGGATCGTCGACTACAAGACCGCCGACCTCGGGCCGCAGGCCGACGAGGCGCGGCTGGCCGCCCATGCCGAACGCTACCGCGCCCAGCTCGAATCCTATGCCCCGCTGTTCGAGGCAGAAGCCCTGCCACGGCGGCTGGCGGTGTTCTACGCGGCGCATGGCAAGCTCATCACTCTGGACTAGAATCGGGCTTCCGAAGTAGCCAATTTGGGGGAAAACATGTCCGACAAGAAGTACCGCCTGGTGACGCGCAGCGATTTCGACGGACTGGCCTGCGCCGTCCTGCTCAACGAGCTGGACATGATCGACGAGATCAAGTTCGTCCATCCCAAGGACATGCAGGACGGCAAGGTCGAGATCTCCGAGCGTGACATCACCACCAACCTGCCCTACGTGCCGGGCGTGTACCTCGCTTTCGACCATCACATTTCGGAAACCTTCCGCAACCCCGGCGAGCGGCCCAACCACATCATCTATCCTGACGCCCCCTCGGCGGCGCGCGTGGTGTTCGAACACTTCGGCGGCAAGAGCCGCTTCCCGGCTGCGCTCAACGCCATGATGCTCGCGGTGGACAAGAGCGATTCCGCCAACTTCACGCGCCAGGAAATCCTCGACCCGAAGGACTGGGTGCTGCTCAACTACCTGATGGATTCGCGCACCGGCCTGGGCCGCTTCCGCGAATTCCGCGTCAGCAACTACCAGTTGATGATGGACCTGATCGCCCACTGCCGCACCCACGGCATCGACGACATCCTGGCCCTGCCCGACGTCAAGGAGCGGGTCGACCTCTACTTCGAGCATCAGGCGAACGCCAAGGAACAGATCCGGCGCTGCACCAAAATTCACGGCAACCTCGCCGTGCTCGACCTGCGACGCGAGCCGATCATCTTCGCCGTCAACCGCTTCATGATCTACGCGCTGTACCCGGAAGTGAACATTTCCATCCACGTCATGTGGGGCGTGCAGAAGCAGAACACCGTGCTCGCCACCGGCAAGTCGATCCTCAACCGCAGCTCGAACACCAACATCGGCGAACTCATGCTGTTCTACGCCGGCGGCGGCCACGAAAGCGCCGGCACCTGCCAGATCGCCAACGAGAAGGCCGACCACGTGTTGCAGGAGCTGATCACCACCATCAACGCGGACGGCTGAGCGCTTGTTTTACCGGCGAGCACCGGGCACATGTCATTCCACGCAGCACCCGGCGCCCGATCTGCCGGCATCCCGATCATGAAAACGGCGCGCTTCGCCGGGCTAACGCCGTATCCCCGGCGCCGACTTTCGTGGGCCGTGCTGCTGAGCCTTGTGTTGGCCGGCGCCGCGATCGCGCAGAGCCCGCCGCCGGGCCGCTACCGCTGCTACCAGCCGCCGGCCTACACCGTGATGGCCTGGTTCGACCTCGCCGCCGGCAGGATCTCCGTCCATGGCGACACGCCGCAACCGGTCCGGATCGACGCCGCCACCGGCCGCATCGAACTGCCGCCCGACGCGCTGCCGCCCTGGCGCCACGGCATCCACTTCGCGCCGGGAGCGAAGGAGGGCGACGCCGAGCGATTCACCATCGTCCTCGCCAGCCGCGCCGAGCACCGCCCCGGCCATCCGTCCTGGGCGCGGCTGCCGCGCTGCTACCTGACTACGCACTGAGCCGGCCAGGTTTCGCAGCGGCCATCGCGCCGCGAAAGACGGCCGCCGGATCAGGCCGCGATGCGGTATTCCGCCGCTGGTTCGCGCAGGCCGGTGTCGCCGCTGTCCAGGCCGTCGAGCGGGCTCCGGACGCCGCGGCCACCCTTGTTCAGCACATGGGTGTAAATCATGGTCGTGGACACATCCGAGTGCCCCAGCAGTTCCTGCACCGTGCGGATGTCGTAGCCGCCTTCCAGCAGGTGTGTGGCGAAGCTGTGGCGCAGGGTGTGCGGCGTCGCCGGTTTGGCGACCCCGGCCGCGCGAACGGCCAGCTTGAGCGCGCGCTGTACCGCCTGGTCCGAGACATGGTGGCGGCGCACCACCTCCGCGCGCGGATCGACCGACAGATTGGCCGAGGGGAATACGTATTGCCAGGCCCATTCCCGGGCGGCGTTCGGATACTTGCGCTCCAGCGCGTAAGGCAGCCAGACCGCGCCGTGCCCCGCTGCCAGGTCCTGCCGGTGCAATTCGGCCACGCGCGCCAACTGTTCTCGCAAGGCCGGGGCGATGCTGGCTGGCAGCATCGTCACCCTGTCCTTGAAGCCCTTGCCGTCCCGCACCAGGATCTCGCCGCGCTCGAAATCGACATCCTTCACCCGCAGGCGCAGGCATTCCATGATGCGCAAGCCGGTGCCGTACAGCATCCGGCAGACCAGGGCGTTGGTGCCGTCGAGCCGCGCCAGGAGCGCAGCAACCTCGGCGCGGGACAGCACCACCGGCAAGCGGCGCGGCGCCTTGGCCGACTCGACGTCGTCGAGCCAGGGCAGTTCGACATCCAGCACCTCGCGGTAAAGGAAGAGCAGGGCGCTCTTGGCCTGGTTCTGCGTCGATGCCGCAACCTGTCCGGCCACCGCCAGATGGGTCAGGAACTCGCTGACCTCGGCCGCGCCCATGTCACGCGGGTGACGCTTGCCAAAATGCCGGATAAATCGTTTAATCCAATCCAGATAGGCTTGCTCGGTTCGCAGGCTGTAATGCAAGAACCGTATGCGGCCACGAACTTGTTCCAGCAGGCGGGGTGCCGACCCCGAATCCGGCGATGACGGAAAAGACGACATTTTAGGCCCCACTAAATTTGGACAACCCATTGATGGAATTCAGCATAGCACACGTAGCTGGTATTATATACAGCCTATTTGATGGAATATATTCCGTCACGACGGAAAGCTTTCCGTCATTGGTGATCCACACTTAACGTTGAACTAAACCGCTGACGCGGTGGTGGCGCGAGTCACCGCCGCGTTTTGTTTTTGGAGGTTGTGTTGTCCATCCTGTCATCGGGAATGTTCCCGACTTGACGAGGAGAACGACATGACTGAACTGCGCCAGCGGATGGACGATGCCATGGTCCTGCGCGGATTTGCGCTACGCACGCGGGAAACCTACCTGGCCTGCGTGGCGGGACTCGCCAAGCACTACCACTGCTCCCCAGATCGGCTCACTGCCGAGCAGACTCAGAGCTACCTGCTGCACCTGATCACCGAGAGGAAGCTCGCCTACGCCAGCGTCAACCAAGCCGCCTGCGCCTGCCGCTTCCTGTTCGGCACTGTCTTGCAGCAACGCAAGATCTGGCTCGACATCCCCATGGCCAAAGTACCCAAGCGCTTGCCCGTGGTGCTGCCGCGTGCCGATATCGCTCGCCTGTTCGCCGCCTGCGGCAACCTGCGCACCCGCACCGTCTTGATGACCACCTATGCTGCCGGCCTGCGTGTGTCGGAGGTTTGCGCCCTGCAACTGGGCGACATCGAGTCCGCGCCCGATCGGATGTGCCTCAAGGTGCGCCAGGGCAAGGGCGGCCAGGACCGCTACACGCTGCTCTCGCCTCGCCTGTTGGCCACCCTGCGCCTTTACTGGCAGACCTGTCGGCCGCGCACCTGGCTGTTCCCGAATCGGGCCGGCGACGGCCCCATGAATGACCAGATCGCGCAGCGCATGTACCACGCCGCCTGTGACCGGGCAGGTCTCGCCGCCGCCGGCATCCACACCTTGCGCCACAGCTTCGCCACCCACCTGCTGGAAGCCGGCGTGGACCTGCACACCATCCAGCGCCTGCTCGGTCACGGCCACATCAGCACCACCATGCGCTACCTGCATCTGGCCCGAAGCCGCCTGACCGGCACCACCTCGCCGCTCGAACTGCTCGATACCCCGCTGGCCTGAGCGGCCATGCGCCCATCGGGCGGACTGGCCGAGGTGCTGCGTCGCCACGGCCCGGGCTATCTCGCCACCCATGATCTTTCGCCCGCGAAGGCCAAGGTCTGGCGTGCCATCCTCCGTTGCCGCACGGCGGCGCTGGGCGGCCATGTCGAGACCTGCGATGCCTGCGGCACGACGCGCCATCGATACCATTCCTGCCGCAACCGGCATTGTCCGCAGTGCCAGACCCGCGCCAAGGAAGCCTGGCTGGTCCAGCGTCGGCGCGAACTATTGCCGGTGCCTTACTTCCACTTGGTGCTTACGCTGCCGCACGATCTGAACGGATTGATCGGGATCGCCCCGCGGGCGATCTACGAGACGCTGTTCGGTGCGGTATCGGCGACCCTCACCGAGTTCGCTGCCAACCCGCGTTGGCTCGGCGGCACGCCGGCCTTCTCGCTGGTGCTGCACACCTGGAAGCAGGATCTGGGACGGCATGTGCATGTCCATGCGCTGGTGGCCGGCGGGGCGCTGACGGCGACCGGAGAGTGGGTCGCGGCCAAGCGCGGCTTTCTGTTTCCGGTGAAGGCGCTCTCCAGCGTGTTTCGCGGCAAGTTCGTGGCGGCGCTCACGGCCGGGCGAACGTCGGGGCCGTTGGCGGCGGCTACGGCAGACATGGGCGCCTGGCAAGAATTGCTGAAGCGGCTCCATGCGCATGACTGGGTGGTGTATGCCAAGCAGCCGCTCGGGGGGCCGGCGCAGGTGCTGGAGTATCTGGGGCGTTACACGCACCGGGTGGCGATCTCGAACGAGCGCATCGTAGGGGTGGATGAGCACGAGGTGCGCTTCCGGGTGCGCGCTTCGGCGCAGGGCCACACCAAGCGGACGCTGGCGGTGCCGGCTGAAACCTTCATTGACCGCTTCCTGCTGCATGTGCTGCCCAAGAGCTTCAAGCGCATCCGCCATTACGGCCTGCTGGGACCGGCGGGAAAGGCGGTGAAGCTGGCGCAGGCACGCGCGGCGCTCTCGGTGCCGGCGCCCGATCCGGTGGTGGTGGAATCGGTGGCGGAGTTCATGCGGCGCATCGACCGGGCCGAGTGGGCGCGTTGTCCGCACTGTGGCCAGGGGGCCTTTGTGCCGACGGCGGCGATTGCGCCGATGCCGCTGCGCGGTCCATTCTCGCGGGGACCGCCGTGATGTGGCGATGGCTTGTCTCGCTTTGCGGTGGCCGTGTGCGTCACGGCCAGGGAGCGCTGTTGCGTCGTCGCGCACCAAAGACCTGCCGCGCCATCCATCATGAAGGTTTGTCGCTCGACCCGCACGTCGGCCGCGTTGATTGCCGGCACCCCATCCGCCATTCTTGCTCCTGGCATCATGCCAAACGCTTGACTCCGGTAACCTCCGCCTTACAATCCCCATAACGACCGCCTCACCGGCGGTTCAGTCCAACGAGGTTTATCCGCCGCCATGACCCTCCGTGCTCTTCCTGTTCCCCCTCAGCGGCGGATAAACGCTATTCGTTAGGCGCCTCACACCATGACAGTTCTCACCCGGAATCACGTTCCTCCGGAACTCCACGAGTTGATCCCGTTGGCGGAGAAGTTTGGAGTGGCCGACGACCTTCTTAGAGAGAGGTTGGTCAAGGCATCGTCCGCAGCAGAAATTCAGCAACTGAAATCCACTGTCCTTGCTTGGGAAGACGCATTAGACAAATGGCTTGCGGGCGTTGAGGCTGACGGGCCAGCATTCTCCGACGAATACATCGCGTTCAGCGCCATGCGGATGGCGGCGGACTATGCATAATGGCCGCGCATTTCCGGCACCTAACCCGGCGCTCAACCTCGCTCCCTTCGGTCGCTGGACGCTGCGCGATAGAGCCGCGCAGCGCCGGTTAGCTCTACGTTGGGCATAGCTTATGACTCAGCAAAGACTCATCGTGTTCGCTTTGCTTCTAGGATGCCTAGGGTCGTTGTCTGCGGCGGAGCCAAGCAGGCTGGCGGAAGCCGAGGCGATGTTCGCCGAGCGCTGCAAGAAGGCGGGAGTCTTCATCCATCGTACGGCGGACAACGTTGAGGGGGTCTTCCTGATGAAGATTCGACCGAAAGAGATCAACTATGGGGACCAATACAACCTGGATGATCCGTATGGGCGAGACTTGGGCGGGGATGGTTACATTCTGAACTTTCTGCGTGGTTTTGAAACGCGTCAGGCCCAATTCGCGCCAGGGTCACCGTCACGCTATGGCTACCATTACGTCGAAGCCATCGACCCCAAGGACGGCCAGCGGTATCGCTATACGGGCTCACGCAAGGTGGTCGGGCGCATGGATGCCACCGCACCCAATGTGAAATTCGATCTGGCGCGCGATCCCAACTTTGACCTCAACATCTATGCGTTCACGCTCGACAAAGTCCCCGCCCCCGGCCCCATGCCGCGCTACGGCGTCACCTATGACGATATCTCCATCCGCGAGGAGCGCGACTACTGGATCGCCGGCAGTTCGCTGAAGGTCATTGACCTGCAAACCAACGGAGTTATGGCCGAACGCATCGGCTACATGATAGATCGGGGGCAGGGGGATCGAAGCGGTGGGCGGTCGCCATGGTTGTTTGCTGCCAACAACGCTTGTCCTAGCTTTTTCATTAACCCGAATCTTCCGCCCAATGGGCGTGGGTCTGCAGCTCAGCGGCATCAAACCGAAGATTTTGTCGAGACAATTCTGAAGCCGATTCTGGAGAAATAGCGATGCCCAACCCATCCATCAACACGGACTGGCGCGATAAGGCCGCGCCAGCCGGTTATGTCAGACGTGTGCGCCAGGCATGGCGCGTTACTTCGTCGGTGAAAGTCCGACGGCCAGGTTTGCAGAGCCGAAGGCAAGGAGAAGGGCAAGGGCGTCGCCGTGAGGCGGGGTCTGAAGGAAGCCCAATCCAAAGCTGCGGGACGATGAACAAAAACCGGATATGAGGCGTGATGCATTCGGGACCAGCGGGCACGTGACCGCGAAGTCCTCCATCTGCGGTAGTTGAGTGCATTTTGTAAATCCGGCGTCTATGCAGTGAAGGTAACGCGTCTTACCCTGGGAGGTCTCCCCGGTGCTTCGGAACACTGAAGCTGGGCGTCTGGCAACTGACGCTGAATACCGTGGAGAAGTCAGCAGAGGGCATAGTAGGCGGCGCCACCGCCGAAGGCCCGAACGATGAAAGACAAAGGATCGTGACGAAGAGAGACGGGAACGCATCTGACCACCTGCGACAGCAGGCTGCGGCCACGCCGCAGGATGAACTCGTCGCTGGATCGTCAGGACAACCCGAGTCGATTCACACCCAAGCGCTGTATGCCCAAGTAGTTGAACGGGGCAACTTACAGCGCGCATTGAAGCAAGTGCGCCGGAACAAAGGCGCGCCGGGCATCGACGGCATGACAGTCGACGAACTCCCCGAATACCTGAAACACCACTGGCTGGACCTTCGCGCACAACTGGACGCCGGCACCTACCGCCCACAACCGGTGCTGCGCGTCGAAATCCCGAAGGGCGACGGCAAGACTCGCCCCTTGGGTATCCCGACTGTGGTGGACCGTTTCATCCAGCAAGCCATCGCGCAAGTTGTCTCGGCGCAATGGGAACCACATTTTCACCGCCACAGCTACGGATTCCGCCCGCAGCGCTCGGCCCATCAGGCCGTGCGCGAAGTGCAGGCGAACATCCGAGCAGGACACGGCTGGGTGGTGGATATGGACCTGCAAGCCTTCTTCGACCGGGTCAATCACGACCGGCTGATGGCGCGGCTCAAAAGCCGCTGCCCGGATGCCGATCTGCTGCGACTGGTCAATCGTTTCCTGAAGGCAGGCGTCAGCGTGGAGGGACACGTCGTCCCCACCCACCTGGGCGTGCCGCAAGGCGGGCCGCCGTCGCCGGTGCTGGCCAACGTGGTGTTGGATGAACTGGATTGGGAACTGGACCGGCGCGGCCACAGCTTCGCCCGCTATGCCGATGACTGCAACATCCTGGTCAAGAGCAAACGCGCGGGCAAGCGGGTGATGGCCAGCGTGACACGCTATGTCAGCGACACACTGAGACTCACAGTGAATCCGCTGAAAAGCGCGGTGGATCGGCCCTTGAACCGCAAGTTCCTGGGCTTCACGGTCAGCCGCAACGGGGCGAAGCTGAAGGTGGCCGACAAGGCCATCGAGAAGCTGAAGGACCGGGTGCGGGAACTGACCCGTCGTACGCGAGGCACCAGCATTGGCGCGCTCGTCGCAGAGCTTAGAGAAACCCTGCTTGGCTGGAAAGCGTACTTCGGCATCGCCGAAGTGCTGAGTCCTCTGCGCGAGATCGACAAGTGGGTACGACGCAAGTTGCGCTGCTATCTCTGGAAACAATGGGGGCCGGCCGGCTACCGGGAACTGCGCAAGCGCGGCGTCACCGTGCGCGAAGCGTGGAACACCAGTAAGTCGGCGCATGGTCCGTGGCGGCTGTCGAAGACACCGGCATTGGCGTTCGCGCTACCATTCCGCTTCTTCATCAACTTGGGACTACCCAGCCTTGCGCCACGGTAGGAATTCAATTCATCGAACCGCCGGATACGTGACCCGTACGTCCGGTGGTGTGGGAGGGAGGGGCCGCGAGGCTTCTTCCTATCCCGATTGGGCGCCTTGTAATCTGTAACGTGTCGGGTTACGATGGCGCATGATCGTCAGTTTCAAACACAAAGGCTTGGCGCGCTTCTTTGAGCACGGGTCGAAGTCAGGCATTCAAGCCCCACACGCCGAGCGGCTACGACTCATTCTCGGTCGGCTCAATGTGGCCATCGCCGTCCGTGATATGGATTTGGCCGGCTTACGCCTCCACGCGCTTAAGGGCGAGCGCAAAGGGGTCTGGTCGGTGTGGGTGAGCGGCAACTGGCGGGTCACGTTTCAGTTCGTGGGAAGAGACGTCGAACTGGTGGACTATGAGGACTATCACTGAGGTCAATCACTATGCGCATGCAGAATCCCCCTCACCCGGGTGAAATCATCAGGGCTCTGTGCTTGGAGCCGGTCGGCCTTACGGTTACCGAGGCCGCCGAAGGTTTGGGCGTAAGCCGCAAGACACTTTCCGCCATCCTTAACGGGCGTTCTGGTATCAGCCCCGAGATGGCGATACGTCTCTCGATCGCGTTCAACACCAGCGCCGAGAGTTGGCTGAGTCAGCAGGTCCAGTATGACCTCTGGCATGCCGAGCAAGGGCGTAAAGCCCTGAAGGTTGTCAAGCTTGCGGCCTAAGACGCCGAACCCCTCGTTCCAGGGGCGCTGCGCGATGAAGCCGCGCAGCGTCCCTGACCTTGAACGTTGGGCGTCTCAGTAATGGAAACGCAATTGGGCAATTTGAAGTTGGTCGCCTTCAACCCGATACACCATGCGGTGCGCTGCAAATGGCAATTCTCGATAGCCAAACAATGGTCAGCACTACCGCGACTTCAGCACGCGAGCCATGAGTGCTGGTGTGCAGGGCTATATTGCGTTCCCGCTCGTAATTTGTATTTTCTTTCCCCGCAGGGCCGATTTCCTGCCGTACCGTCAGCCACCAAAGGAAGTTCCTGTGGGGCGCCGACTTTCATGGCACCGGTGTTACGTTCGTGTTGCCTCCGGCAGCGGTAAGATACGAAAAAAGACAAAGGAGGAGGGCCATGAAGTACCGCATCGAGAGGCAGGGCGACGAGGTCGTCATCAGCTTCGAGGAGGTCGGCGGCGAGGCGCAGGAGGTGATCGCCGCGATCGGCCGCTGCCGGCAAAGCGCGCGGGCCTGCACCGCGGGCGAGTGCACCAAGATCGGTGACATGACTACCCAGGGCGAGGGCATGGAGCTTGCCGTGCGCCTCAAGCCGCGCACCGACATGGCGCTGGACGTGGCCAGCCTCGGCGAGTGCCTGAAGTACCAGTTGCCCAAGCAGATGGACCACTGAGGCCGGCGAAAAGTCGGCGCTGATCGCACGGTGATGCGCACACTCATCTTCCGGATTCTCTGTCGCGGCCTGCTGTGGCTGGCCTGTCTGTGCGGCACGGCGGCAGCGCAGGGCGTAACGGACGCGGCCGATCCGAACAGCCTGCTGGCCAACGAGGTGGTCACGGTGGCACGCGGTGACTACAGCATTTCCGGGTTGGTGACGCGGCGACCGGAGGCGAAGGCCTTCAGGCACGGCATCGCGCTGTTTCCGGGCTATCCATCGATCATGAAGCTGCGCGAGGAGGCGGGGCAGCCGCGCTTCGAGCTGGGCGGAAACTTCCTGATCCGCTCGCGGCGCCACTGGGTGGATGCCGACACGCTGGTGATTTCGGTCGATGCGCCGTCGGACGAGTGGCGCAGTTTCAACCAGCAGTTCCGCGCCACGCCGCGCTACGGGGCAGACGTGGCCGCGCTCCTGGCGGAAGCCGGACGCCGCTACGGCATTGCCGAGTGGACGCTGGTCGGTACCAGCGAGGGCTCGGTGAGCGCCTTCCACGCGGCGCGCATGAATCCTGCGCTGGCGCCGCGGCTGATCCTGACGGCATCGCTGATGGTTGTCGGGCGCAACGGCCCGGGCCTGTCCGGCGTGGCCTGGAACGAACTGTCTTCACGCCTGCTGTGGGTGCACCATGCCGACGATCCCTGCGCCTACACGCCCTACCACGAGGCGCGGCGCCTGGCCGAGCTGACGCGCAGCCCGCTGGTGACGGTGCGCGGCGGCGGTCCTGCGCGCAGTGCGCCCTGCGAGGCGCGCAGCGCGCACGGCTTCGTCGGCGTCGAACGGGAGACGGTGGTGGCGATGCTGGAGTGGTTGCGGAGCGGGCAGGCGGCCGCCGAGGTGGTCGCGAAGTAAGGGGCCGGAGCCCCGACGCTCAGACCTGCAGCACGGCCAGCAGGTCCTGTTCGAGCCGGACCAGCGTGGCGGTCTGCGCCAGTTCCTTGCCGCTGATGAGGAAGACGTCCTCGACGCGTTCGCCGAGCGTGGCGATCTTGGCCGTGTGCAGGGTGATGCCGTGCTGGCCGAGGACGCGCGCGATGGCGTAGAGCAGGCCGGGTCGGTCGGCGGCGGTAATCGACATCAGGTACTGGCTGCCGCGCTCGTCGGCGCGGATCTCGACTTCGGGCGCCACCGGAAAATGCCGCACCAGGCGCGACAGGCGGCCGCCGAGCGCGGCCGGCAGTTGCGGCTGGGCGACCAGCAGTTCGGCGATGTCGTGTTCGATGAGGCCGATCATGTCGCGGTAGGCCTGGCTGGCGTCGAAGGCGAAGACGACGAAGCTGTCGAGCGCGTAGCCGTGGCGCGTGGTGTGGATCTTGGCATCGACGATGCTGTAGCCGAGCCGGGCGAAGAAGCCGCAGAGGCGGGCGAAGAGCAGCGCCTGGTCGCGCACGTAGACCATCACCTGCAGGCCGTCGCCCATCGGATTGAGCCGCGCCCGGACCACCGGCTTTTCGGCGGACGGGCAGTGGTAGAGGGTGCGCGCGTGCCAGGCGATTTCGTCGGCGGCGTGGCGCATGAAGTAGCCGGTGTCGAGCTGCTTCCACAGCTCGGCTTCGACCTCGGGCCGCAGGCCGTGGTAGCGCAGGATGCGGCGCGCTTCCTCCTGGCGTTCGCCGACGCCGGAAAGCTGCAGCACGGAGCTGCCCTTGAGCACGCTGGCGGTCATGCGGAACAGGTCTTCGAGCAGCTTGCCCTTCCAGGTGTTCCAGACCTTGGGGCTGGTGCCGCGGATGTCGGCGACGGTAAGCAGGTAGAGCGCGGTGAGGCGGCGCAGGTCGCCGACGCGGGCGGCGAAGGCGAGCACGACTTCGGGGTCGGCCAGGTCCTGCTTTTGGGCGACCTGCGACATGGTGAGGTGCTGTTCGACGAGGAACACCACCAGGTCGGCGTCGGCGCCGAGGATGCCGTGGTCCTTGCAGAAGCGCGCGGCGTCCTTCTTGCCCAGCTGGGAATGGTCGCCGCCGCGGCCCTTGGCGATGTCGTGGAACAGCGCGGCGATGTAGAGCAGCCAGCGCTTGTCGAAGCCGACCATCAGGCGCGAGCAGAAC
The DNA here is from genome assembly GCA_044359585.1 of Sulfuritalea sp. Classification (GTDB taxonomy): domain Bacteria; phylum Pseudomonadota; class Gammaproteobacteria; order Burkholderiales; family Rhodocyclaceae; genus Sulfuritalea. Next base: position 63,241 of record JBIKLV010000001.1, read on the forward strand.
GGGTATTCGTGGGCCAGTTCGGGCATGGCGAAGCGGCGCAGGTTGCGCATCACCTGCAGGATGTGCTGGTCGACGGTGTAGACGTGGAACAGGTCGTGCTGCATCTGGCCGACGATGTTGCCGAAGGCGGGCAGGTAGCGGCCGAGGATGTCGAACTGGTTCATGCGCCGCATCGGGTGGATCAGGTGCTTCTGCTGGAACAGCCTGAGGAACAGTTCGCGGTTCTTCGGGTCGCGGCGGAAGGGGGCGTCGATGACGCCCAGGGCGCGCCACAGGGCGCGCATGGTGCGCGGGGTCATGCCTTTGAGTTCCGAGCGCTGCGCCTGCAGCAGGAAGCATTCGAGTATGGCGCGCGGGTGGCGCTGGAAGACGTCCTCCTCGCGCACGTCGAGCAGGTCGCGCACCAGCTGGAAATGCTCGTCGATGACGATGGGAGGACCCTGCCGCGGCGGCATCAGCCGGTCGGTCAGCACCTGCATGAGCAGGGTGTTGAGCTGCGTCACCAGCTTGGCATTGCGGAAATAGTGCTGCATCAGCACTTCGGAGGCGCGCTTGGCCGCGGTGGCGACCATGCCCATGGCGGCGGCGAGCTTTTCCTGGTGGTCGAACAGCAGGCGGTCCTCGCGCCGGCCGGCGAGCAGGTGCAACTGGATGCGCACGTCGGACAGCAGGCGGTCGGCGCGCTCCAGCTGGCGCACCTCCGGCAGGGTGATGAGGTCGGCAGCGGCCAGCGATTTCCAGTCGTCGCCGATGCCCGCCGCGCGCGCTACCCAGAGGATCACCTGCAGGTCGCGGATGCCGCCAGGGCTTTCCTTGCAGTTGGGTTCCAGGCTGTAGGGGGTTTCGTTGGACTTGGCATAGCGTTCGGCCTGTTCGAGCTGCTTGGCCTGGAAGAACAGGGCGGGCTGCAGCGCCGCGTCGTAGCTCTGCTCGAAATCCGCGTAGAGGGCCTGCGCGCCGGCCAGGTAACGGGCCTCGAGCAGCGAGGTCTGCACGGTGATGTCGCGTTCGGCCTCGTCGAGGCACTGGTCGATGCTGCGCACGCTGTGGCCGATGTCGAGGCCGATGTCCCAGAGCAGGCCGATCAGCTGTTCGAGCCGCGGCGCGGCTTCGGATTCCGTCTCGGTGTGGCGCTGGTCGGGGACCAGGATCAGCAGGTCGACGTCGGAGCCCGGATAGAGCTGGCCGCGTCCGTAGCCGCCGACGGCCACCAGCGCATAGTCGGCTGGCATTTCAAGCGCGTTCCAGACATCGCGCAGCACGCTGTCGACCAGCGCGGAGCGGGCGGCCAGCAGCGTGGCGCCGTGCCCGTTGCGGCGCCATTCGGCGACCAGCCCCTGCTGGCCTTCGGCCAGGCGACGGCGGGAAGCGGCGGCCAGTTCGCGCAGGTCGCTCACTGGACTGCCTTCGTCCTGCGGGCAGCCCGACGGATGGCGTTCATGCTGCCTCGGGCCCGCGTGGCCATGTTCAGGGATTGAGGTGGATGTGGGTAGGGCAGGGCGGCGCGCCGGCGGACATGGTCATGATTTCGACGCCGGTGTCGGTAACGCGCACGGTGTGTTCGAATTGCGCGGAGAGGCTGCGATCCTTGGTGACGATGGTCCAGCCGTCGGGCAGCTCGGAGATCGACGCCTTGCCGGCGTTGATCATCGGCTCGATGGTGAACACCATGCCCGGCACCAGCAGCGGGCCTTCGGTGCCGCGGCCGTAATGCAGCACCTGCGGTTCTTCGTGGAAATTGCGCCCGATGCCGTGGCCGCAGAATTCGCGCACCACCGAAAATCCGGCGCCTTCGGCGTGCTTCTGGATCGCGGCGCCGATCACGCCCAGCGGCACGCCGGGGCGAACCTGGGCGATGCCGATCCACATGCATTCGTGCGTCATGGAGACCAGGCGCCGGGCGAGTATCGACGCATCGCCGACGCAGAAGGTGCGGCTGGTGTCGCCGTGCCAGCCATCCTTGATGGTGGTGATGTCGAGGTTGACGATGTCGCCCTTCTTCAGCGCGCGATCGTTGGGCACGCCATGGCAGACCTGGTGGTTCACGGAGGCGCAGATCGACTTGGGGTAGGGCGCGTAGCCGGGCGGCGCGTAGTTGAGCGGGGCGGGGATGCAGCCCTGCACATCGACCATGTAGTCGTGGCAGATCTTGTCGAGTTCCGCGGTGGTGACCCCCGGCTTGACGAAGGGTTCGATGTAGTCGAGGACTTCGCCGGCCAGGCGGCAGGCGATCCGCATGGCGGCAATGTCCTCGGCGGTTTTGATGGAAATGGCCATGGAAGCTCGGCTGTATCGGGGATTGGCATTCTAACGCTCATGGCGGCGGCAGCCACCGGTCGGCGCTGAAACACGCAAAGCTCGCCCGGGGTGGGCGAACCATGGCAAGCCGGCATTGGCCGGCGGCCGTGACCTCAATCGAAAACGCGTTGGCCCTTGCGGTAGAACTTCACGGAATAGGCCACCTGCCCTTCGGGGTATTCCTTGGTGGCGACCGACTTGGTTTCGATTTCGTAGGCGAGTTCGTCGGAGAGCCGGCCGCAGACAGAGTTCATGCTTTCGAGCAGGCGGCTGCCGGGATAGGCATTGAGCACCAGGTGGTAGGGTGGGCAGGCATCGCACATGCGCACCGAGCCGACGATGGGCGAGCCGATGATGGTGAGGTCGCCGACGATCGGCGTCAGGTAGCAGGGGCCGGCGTCCACGCCGATGGAAAGCCCGATGCCGCTGGGCTCGTTGCGCATGTTGGCGACGAAGGCCGGGTAGTAGTAGCTGCGGAAGTTGTCCATCACCGAGCAGCAGAAGTCCAGCACCAGGTCCATGCAGTCGGCGAAGGACTTTTCCACCAGCCAGTAGCAGATGAAGCCGTCACCGGTGAATTTGTCGAACCAGCCGTCGTGGTAATGCAGCACGGTGCGGAACTCGGCGACAAAATCGTCGAGGATCTTCGCGTACTGGGGAATGTCGATGGATTCCTTGAGCACCGCCGAGGAGCGCCGGATATCGACGGTCAGCACGATGGCCTCGATCGCGGTCAGTTCCCGGATGGCCTTGCGTATCGTCGAGGAGACGTTGGTCCGGGTCGGATCGAGGCGGTCGAGCGGGGCGTGGCTGTGGAACTGGTGCTCGATGTTCGAGTCAGCGGTGAAGCGGTTGAGGGCAAAAAGGCTCACGGTCTGTATCTCCAAAAGAGAGTGCAGCGGGTCAGGAGCGTGCGGCGAAGGCGGAAAATAACACTGTTGTCATGGATAAAGGCGATTTTCGGCGAATAGGGGCGTTTTGCCCCGGCGCGAGCCGCCGTGTCTTGTGCCAGTCCGACCGAGCCGCTATAATCTTGCGCTTGTCCGGGGCGTTCCCGGCCAAAATCCACACGTTCGGCGCCGATAGGGTGGCTTGTCGCAGCAATGCGGCGGCAAGCAGCACGGCCGGACGGAGGTTCAACCCAATCGGAGATAGTCCATGAGCACTACCATGCGCCAGATGCTGGAGGCCGGCGTTCACTTCGGCCACCAGACCCGTTTCTGGAACCCCAAGATGGCCCCGTTCATCTTTGGTCACCGCAACAAGATCCACATCATCAACCTCGAAAAGACGCTGACCAAGTACCAGGAGGCGATAGCCTTCGTGCGCAAGATGGCGGCCAAGAAGGGCACCATCCTGTTCGTCAGCACCAAGCGCCAGGCGCGCGAGATCATCGCCGAGGAAGCCCAGCGTTGCGGCATGCCTTACGTCGATGACCGCTGGCTGGGCGGCATGATGACCAACTTCAAGACGCTCAAGCTTTCCGTCAAGCGGCTGAAGGACCTTGAAGCGGCCACGGCCGAAGGCAATTTCGAGAAGCTGTCGAAGAAGGAAGCCCTGACGCTGCAGCGCGAAATGGACAAGCTGAAGAAGTCCATCGGCGGCATCAAGGACATGGGCGGCCTGCCCGACGCGATCTTCATCATCGACGTCGGCTACCACAAAATCGCCATCACCGAAGCCGGCAAGCTCGGCATCCCGGTGATCGGCGTGGTCGATACCAACCATTCGCCCGAAGGCGTCAGCTACGTGATCCCGGGTAACGACGACTCCTCCGGCGCGATCCGCCTGTACGCCCGCGGCGTGGCCGATGCCATCCTCGAAGGCAAGAGCCAGGGGATCAACGAAGTGGTGCAGCAGCTGGCCGGCGACGACGAGTTCGTCGAGGTCAACGACGCGGCGGAGTAGAGAAACGAACCACGGGGCGCGTGGTTCGACAAGCTCACCATGGGCGGCGAAAGTCGGTTTCCGCTCATCCTGAGCCCGTCGAAGGACGTGCCTCCGTGTCTCTGTGGTGAAAGCATTTGATTCTGGAGTAGAGCAATGGCGGAAATTACCGCAAGCATGGTGAAGGAACTGCGCGAGAAGACCGACGCGCCGATGATGGAATGCAAGAAGGCGCTGACGGAAGCCGCCGGCGACATGGCGAAAGCCGAGGAAATCCTGCGCGTCAAGCTCGGCAACAAGGCCAGCAAGGCGGCGACCCGCGTCGCGGCGGAAGGCGTCGTGGCGATCCACATTAGCGCCGACGGCAAGCTGGGCTGCATCTTCGAGATCAACAGCGAGACCGACTTCGTCGCCAAGAACGACGAATTCCTGAAGCTGGCGGCCGATTGCGCGCAGCTGGTGGCGGAAAAGAATCCGGCCGATGTCGCGGCGCTGTCGGCGCTGCCGCTGGGCGGCGGCACGGTCGAATCAACCCGCGCCGCACTGGTGGGCAAGATCGGCGAGAACATGAGCATCCGCCGCTTCGTCCGCGTGGCGGCCAAGGGCAAGCTGGCGTCGTACATCCACGGTGGTTCCAAGATCGGCGTTCTGGTCGATGTGGTCGGCGGCGACGAGCAGTTGGCCAAGGACCTGGCGATGCACATCGCCGCTTCCAAGCCGAAGTCGCTGGATTCGTCCGGCGTGCCGGCCGAACTGCTGGACATGGAACGCCGCATCGCCATCGAGAAGGCGCGCGAGGCCGGCAAGCCGGAAGCGATGCTGGAAAAGATCGCCGAGGGCACGGTGCAGAAGTACCTCAAGGACGTGACCCTGCTCGGTCAGGTGTTCGTCAAGGCCGAGGACGGCAAGCAGACCATCGAGCAACTGCTCAAGGCCCGCGGCGCATCGGTCGCCAGCTTCACGCTGTTCATCGTCGGCGAAGGCATCGAGAAGAAGGTCAACGACTTTGCCGCCGAGGTGGCCGCCCAAGCCGCCGCTGCCGCCGGCAACAAGTAGGACGTTCAATGACCGCGCCGAAGTTTCGCCGCATCCTGCTCAAGCTGTCGGGCGAGGCCCTGATGGGTGATGATGCTTATGGCATCAACACAACGATGCTCGGCTCGATCGTGGGCGAAATCAAGGCGGTCACCGATCTCGGCGTCGAAGTCGGCATCGTGATCGGCGGCGGCAACATCTTCCGCGGCATCGCCGGCACCGCCACCGGGATGGATCGCGCCACTGCGGACTACATGGGCATGCTGGCCACGGTGATGAACGCGATGGCCCTGTCCGATGCGATGCGCCAGGCCGGCATCAACGCCCGGGTGCAGTCGGCGCTCAACATCGAGCAGGTGGTCGAGCCTTACATCCGCGGCAAGGCGATCCGCTACCTGGAAGAGGGCAAGGTGGTGATTTTCGGTGCCGGCACCGGCAATCCCTTCTTCACCACCGATACGGCGGCGGCCCTGCGCGGTTCGGAGATCGGCGCCGAGATCGTGCTCAAGGCGACCAAGGTCGATGGCATCTACACCGCCGACCCGAAGAAGGACGCGACCGCCACCCGTTTCACCCGCATCAGTTTCGACGAGGCGATCAACCGCAACCTCGCGGTACTGGATGCCACGGCCTTCGCGCTGTGCCGCGACCAGAAACTGCCGATCAACGTGTTCTCGATCTTCAAGGCGGGGGCGCTGAAGCGCGTGGTGATGGGTGAGGACGAGGGCACGATGGTTCATGTTTGACGTGAATCAACAGGATTGGTCGCTGGTGATATCGAGCGCAGCGAGCCAATTAATAGCCTCCCCGCGAGGGGGCGAGGCGGGAATTCGCGACGCATGCGTCGCGCCGGCGCAGCCGGCTGGCTGTGCAAAGCCAGCCGTGGGCCGCGCAGCGGACGGGAGGGGTGGGCCTTTAATTCGCCTTTCGCGTGTTTCACCATCGGCGGGTGGCTCTGGCTGCCATGAGCGTTAGGAGGGGGCATGATTCCCGAACTGAAAAAGACTTCCGAGCACAAGATGCAGAAGAGCCTTGAGGCGCTCAAGGCCGATTTGGGCAAGGTACGTACCGGGCGTGCGCATACCGGCATCCTCGACCACGTGATGGTCGACTACTACGGTTCGCCGGTGGCGATCACGCAGGTCGCCAACGTGACCCTGATCGATGCCCGCACGATCGGCGTGCAGCCCTGGGAAAAGCCCATGGTGGCCAAGGTGGAAAAGGCGATTCGCGATTCCGACCTGGGCCTCAACCCGTCGAGCCAGGGCGAGATCATCCGCGTTCCGATGCCGGCACTGACCGAGGAGCGGCGGCGCGACCTGATCAAGGTGATCAAGCATGAGGGCGAGAACGCCAAGGTGGCGATCCGCAACCTGCGCCGCGACGCGATCGCCCACCTGAAGGACGCGCTGAAGAAGAAGGAAATCTCCGAGGACGACGAGCGTCGCGCCCTGGACGACATGCAAAGGCTGACCGATCGCTACGTTGCGGAAGTGGACCGCTCGCTGGCGGATAAAGAGAAGGACTTGATGGCAATCTGAGGACGGGCGACCGGAAACATGAACACTCCCGGCGGGCGCCGTCGGGGATGCCGAGTTCCGGTCACCTGCTTCCAGTTCGCAGTCTTCTGTCTTCTGAAAGGCGTGCCATGGCAGGAAAATTCACCAGCTCGACGCAGGCGATTCCGGAAGTAGGCACGGTTCCGCGCCATATCGCGATCATCATGGACGGCAACGGCCGCTGGGCGAAGAAGCGTTTCATGCCGCGCGTCGCCGGTCACAAGCGCGGTGTCGAAACGGTGCGGGCGATGGTCAAGGCTTGCATCGCGCGCGGCGTCGATTACCTGACCCTGTTTGCCTTTTCCTCCGAAAACTGGCGGCGGCCGGTGGAGGAAGTGTCCTTCCTCATGAACCTGTTCGTCAGCGCCCTGCAGAACGAAATCAGCAAGCTGCACGCCAATGGCGTCCGGCTCAAGGTGGTGGGCGATCTGTCGGCCTTCGAGCCGCGCCTGATCGCGCTGATCCGCGAGGGCGAGGCGAAGACCGCGAACAACACGCGGCTGACGCTGACCATTGCCGCCAACTACGGCGGGCGCTGGGACATTCTGCAGGCCATGAACCAGCTCGCGCTGGCCCATCCGGAAAAGGCCGGTTCCTTCGGCGAGGCGGACCTCGCCCCCCATCTGGTGATGGCTTACGCGCCGGAACCGGATCTTTTCGTGCGTACCGGCGGCGAAAAGCGCATCAGCAATTTCCTGCTCTGGCAACTGGCCTACAGCGAACTGCACTTCACCGATACCCTGTGGCCGGATTTCGACGACGCCGCGCTGGACCTCGCCATTGCGTCGTACTGCCAGCGCGAGCGCCGTTTCGGTCGCACCAGCGAACAGCTCACCGGGCAGGTTCCTGCCGTATCGCCAGCGCCGACTATCGAGTCGCCCGCCAGCCGCCGCGATGCTTAAGACGCGGGTCATCACCGCGCTGCTGCTGGTTGCGGGCCTTGCGCTGATCCTCTTCGCGCTGCCACCGCTGGCGGCAGTGCTCACCTTTGCCCTGATCGCCGCGCTGGCGGCGTGGGAGTGGGGCGGCCTGATGCGCCAGGGCCAGCCGGCGCGCTTCATGTATGCCTTCGTGCTGCTGCTGTTCTGCTGGCAGCTCAGCGTGGCGGCTCCCGAACTGGTGCCGGTGCTGCTCGGCATCTCGGCGGCCTTCTGGATTCTCGTCGTGCCGCTGTGGTTCCGCTTCAAATGGACCCTGGCCGGCAACGACTTCTTCGGCTACCTGCTCGGCGCGCTGGTGATCCTGCCGACCTGGGCGGCGATGGTGGCCCTGCACGCGGTCGGTACCTGGCTGCTGCTGGCGGCTATGGCACTGGTCTGGGTTGCCGACGTCGCCGCCTACTTCACCGGCCGCGCCTTCGGTCGCCACAAGCTGGCGCCGACCATCAGCCCGGGCAAGACCTGGGAGGGGGTCGCTGGCGCCGTCGTCGGCGTCCTCGCCTATGGCGGCATCGTGTTTTCGTTCACGCCGCTGGCGGGCAAGCTGCCGCTGTCGATGCCCGTGATCGTGCTGATGCTCGTCCTGCTCACCGCGGTCAGCGTGATGGGCGACCTGTTCGAATCCCTGTTGAAGCGCCAGGCCGGCATCAAGGACAGCAGCAACCTGCTGCCCGGGCATGGCGGCGTGCTCGACCGCATCGACGCGCTGACCTCGACCCTGCCGCTGGCGGCATTGATATTGCATTTCGTCCGCACATGAAGCTGACGATACTCGGCGCCACCGGTTCGATCGGCGTCAGCACGCTGGACGTGGTTGCACGCCACCCCGACCGCTACGACGTGCTGGCCCTGACCGGGCACCGCCAGGTGGACCTGCTCGCCGCGCAATGCAAACAGTTTCGCCCCGCGTACGCGGTGGTCGGGAGCGCGACCGACGCACAGCGTCTGGCCGAGCTGTTGCGCGCCGACGGAGTGCGCACGGAGGTGCTGCATGGCGCCGAAGCGCTGGTCCAGGTCGCCGCGCTGCCCGAGGTCGATGCGGTGATGGCCGCCATCGTCGGTGCCGCCGGTTTGCCGCCGACTCTTGCCGCGGCGCGCGCCGGCAAGCGCGTGCTGCTGGCCAACAAGGAGGCGCTGGTGATGGCCGGCGCGGTCTTCATGGCCGACGCGCAGCGCGCCGGCGCACTGCTGCTGCCGATCGACAGCGAACACAATGCGGTGTTCCAGTCCATGCCCCATGACTACGCCGGCGACATGGCGCGCTCCGGGGTGCGGCGCATCCTGCTCACCGCGTCCGGCGGTCCCTTCCGCACGGCGTCGCAGGAGGTCCTGGCGCAGGTCACCCCGGAACAGGCGGTGGCTCATCCCAACTGGGTCATGGGCCGGAAGATTTCGGTCGACTCGGCGACCATGATGAACAAGGGCCTCGAGGTGATCGAGGCGCGCTGGCTGTTCAATGCGCCGGCGGAGAAGATCGAGGTCGTGATCCACCCGCAAAGCGTGATCCACTCCCTGGTGGACTACGAAGACGGTTCGGTCCTCGCCCAACTGGGCAATCCCGACATGCGCACGCCGATCGCCAACGCACTGGCCTGGCCCGAGCGAATCGCTTCGGGGGTGAGTCCGCTCGACCTCTTTGCCGTCGGCCAGTTGAACTTCGAACGTCCGGACATGCGGCGCTTTCCCTGCCTCGAACTGGCCTACCGCGCCCTGAAGGCCGAAGGCAATGCGGCGGCGGTGCTGAACGCCGCCAATGAAGTTGCCGTAGCGGCCTTCCTCGAACGCCGCCTGTCCTTCCTCGGCATTGCCGGGTTGATCGCGGCAACGCTCGACGCCGTGCCGCAGGGGGCGTTGCCCGACCTCGATGCGGTGCTTGAGGCGGATCGCCAGGCACGCGTCGCGGCGCAAGGCATCCTCGCCCGCATGCAGTCCGCATCGGCATGAGCCCGCAAGACCTGGCCTGGTACATTGGCGCTTTCCTGCTGGCGCTGGCGGTGCTGGTGGTGGTGCACGAGATGGGGCATTACCTCGTGGCGCGCGCCTGCAACGTCAAGGTGTTGCGCTTTGCCTTCGGCTTCGGCAATGTGATCTGGATGCGCCGCGCCGGGCGCGACGGCACCGAATGGGCGGTTTCGGTCTTTCCGCTGGGCGGCTACGTCAAGATGCTCGACGAACGCGAGGCACCGGTCGCTGCGGATGAGCTGCACCGCGCCTTCAACCGGCAATCGGTGGGTCGGCGCAGCCTGATTGTCGCCGCCGGTCCGGCGGCGAACTTCCTGCTGGCGATCGTGCTCTACTGGTTTCTGTTCATGCACGGCGTGACCGAACTCAAGCCGCGCCTGGGCCAACCGCCGGCGGGCACCCCGGCGGCGATTGCCGGTATCGCCGAAGGCATGACGGTGCGCGCGGTGAATGGTCAGGCGATCACGACCTGGCAGGAGCTGCGCTGGGAATCGATGCGGCAGGCGCTAGACAAGCAGGCGCTGCAACTGGAAACGATCAACGCGCAGCGGGAAATCGGCGTATTCCGCATCGCAATGGATCGCTTCGATCTCGATGAACTGGAACGCGATCCGCTGCACCTGCTCGGCCTGGTGCTGTACCGGCCGCGCCTGCCGGCCGTGGTCGGTCGCGTCCTGCCCGGTTCGGCCGCTGCCGAGGGCGGCTTCCGCGCCGAGGATCGGGTGCTGTCGATCGACGGCAAGGCCATCGCGCACTGGGGCGAACTGGCGGCGACGGCAGGGGCTGCGGCGGGGCGCCAATTGCAATTCCTGATCGAACGGGATGGCGGGCGAATCGAGTTGACTGCGACGCCGCGCCTGTCGGAGGAAGCTGGCCGGAAACTGGGACGGCTGGGACTGTCGGCAAAGGAGGGCAGCGGCGAAGCCTTCGAAATGACCACTGTGGTCAGCTACGGCCCGCTCGACTCCATGACGCGCTCCCTGGTGCAGACCTGGGATACGTCGATACTCAGCCTGCGCATGATGGGCCGAATGCTTACCGGCGAATTGTCATGGAAGAACCTTTCCGGGCCCGTGACCATCGCGGATTACGCGGGTCAGTCGGCGCGACTCGGCCCCGGCTACTACCTGCGCTTCCTGGCCCTGATCAGCATCAGTCTGGGCGTGCTCAACCTGCTGCCCGTGCCTGTTCTGGACGGGGGGCATTTGATGTATTATCTCGTCGAATTTCTGAAGGGTGGCCCGGTCTCGGAACGGGCTCTGGAAATTGGCCAACAGATCGGTTTTGCCTTGCTGGCGCTGCTGATGGCTTTTGCCTTCTACAACGATATAACCCGTCTTGTCTCCGGCTAACCTTCTTCCAAGCCAATGAACAAAAAACTGCTCGCCGGTCTGATTTCCGCATTGCTGGCGCACGCCGCCCATGCCTTCGATCCATTCCAGATCAAGGATATCCGGGTCGAAGGGATCCAGCGTACCGAAGCCGGTACCGTGTTTTCCTACCTGCCGGTCAAGGTCGGCGACACCATGAACGACGAGAAGGCGGCGGCGGCGATCAAGGCCCTGTTCGCCACCGGCTTCTTCAAGGACGTGCGCCTCGAGATCGACGGCCAGGTGCTGGTGGTGGTGCTCGAAGAGCGTCCGGCGATCGCTTCGCTGGAATTCACCGGACTCAAGGCCTTCAAGCCGGAGGACCTGAAAAAATCCCTGCGCGACGTCGGCCTCGCCGAATCGCGCATCTTCGACCGCGCCGTGGTCGAGCGCGCGGAACAGGAACTCAAGCGCCAGTACTTGGCCCAGGGTCACTATGCCGTTCAGGTGACGACGACCATCACGCCGCTGGAGCGCAACCGGGTCGGCGTGAACTTTTCGGTGAATGAAGGCGACATTGCCAAGATCAAGCAGATCAACATCATCGGTGCCGGCGCCGTGTCGGAAGCCGACCTGCTCGACCTGATGGTCCTGCGCACTTCCGGCTGGCTGACCTGGTACACCAAGAACGACCAGTACTCGAAGCAGAAGCTTTCCGGCGACCTGGAAACGCTGCGTTCGTATTACCTTGATCGCGGCTACCTCGAATTCAACATCGATTCGACGCAGGTTTCGATTTCGCCCGACAAGCAAGACATCTACATCACCATCAACCTGACCGAGGGCGAGCGCTATACGGTCTCGTCGGTCAAGTTGGCGGGCCAGATGCTGTTGCCGGAGGAGGAACTGACGAAGCTGGTGCACGTCACTCCGGGCGAGGTGTTCTCGCGCGAGAAGATGGCCGACACCACCAAGGCGATCAGCGAGCGACTTGGCAACGAAGGCTATGCCTTCGCCAACGTCAATGCGGCGCCCGAATTGAACAAGGAAAAACGCCAGGTGGCTTTCACGGTCTTCATCGATCCCGGTCGCCGGGTCTATGTCCGTCGCATCAATGTGTCGGGCAACACGCGTTCGCGCGACGAGGTGATCCGCCGCGAAATGCGCCAGGTCGAAGGCGCCTGGTATGACGGCGAGAAGATCAACAAGTCGCGTACCCGCGTCGATCGCCTCGGCTACTTCGACGAAGTCACGGTCGAGACGCCGGCCGTCGCCGGTGCCACCGACCAGGTCGACATGGAGGTCAAGGTCAAGGAGAAACCGACCGGGAACATCATGCTCGGCGCGGGCTTTTCCAGTGCGGAAAAATTCACCCTGTCGGGCTCGGTGCAACAGCAGAACCTGTTCGGCAGCGGCAAGCATATCGGCGTCCAGGTCAGCACCAGCAAGTCGAACAAGGTCTACTCGCTGTCGCATACCGATCCGTATTTCACGGTCGACGGCGTCAGCCAGGGTTTCGACATCTACACGCGCAAGACCGATACCAGCACCCTCGCGGTCGGCAGCTTCGGTTCCGATTCGGCCGGTGGCGGCGTACGCTGGGGTCTGCCGATCGCCGAGGACGACTACCTCAACGTCGGCCTGTCAATCGATCGCACCACGCTCAAGACGGACATCAACAGTCCGGTGCGCTACCAGAACTATGTGACCACGTTCGGCGCCAAGAGCAATACGCTGCTGACCACGCTGGGTTGGCAGAAGGATGGCCGCGACAGCCTGCTGGTGACCACCAAAGGCTCTTTGCGCAGGGCCGTGCTCGAGGTTTCGCTGCCGGGCAGCACGGCGACCTATGTTCGCGCGACTTACCAGCACCAGCACTTCTTTCCGCTGGACCGCAGGCTGACGCTGGCGATGAATGGCGAAGTCGGCGTGGCAAGGTCATATGGCAACAAGGAACTGCCGTTCTTCAAGAACTTCTATGCTGGCGGCATTGGTTCTGTGCGCGGCTTCGATTCCGGCTCCCTGGGCCCGCGCGATACGGCACTCAACGAAGCGATCGGCGGCGACAAGCGCCTGATCGGCAACGCTGAACTGCTGTTCCCGGTGCCCGGCATGGGGCGCGATAATTCGATGCGCCTGTCTGTGTTCATGGACGCCGGCAACGTTTGGGGTTACGACAGCAAGTTCAGCCTGGGCAGCCTGCGGTACAGCGGCGGCGTGGCATTGGCCTGGAATTCGCCGATGGGTCCGCTCAAGTTTTCCTATGCCAATCCTTTCAACAAGAAGCCCGAAGACAAGGTGCAGCGTTTGCAGTTCCAGATGGGTTCGGTCTTTTGATCCCTTCCTTATAGTGAGAAAGTCATGCTGAAGAAATACATCATCGCCGGTGTCGCCATCCTGTCACTTTCCGCAGGTGCCATGGCGGAAGGAAAGATCGGCTTTGTCAATAGCCAGAAGATACTCAACGACGCGCCCCAGGCCGCGCGCGCGAAAAAGAAGATCGAGAAGGATTTCGAGAAACGCGACCAGGACCTGCAGCGCATCGCCAAGCAGTTGCAGGGCATGCAGGAGAACCTGGACAAGAACGCCGTGACCATGGCCGAAAGCGAGCGGCGCACCAAGGAGCGCGAGTTCGGCGACCTGAATCGCGATTTCCAGCGCAAGCAGAGGGAGTTCCGTGAGGACCTGAGCCAGCGCCAGAACGAGGAAATGGCGTCCATCTTCGAGCGCGTGAACAAGATCATCAAGCAGATCGCCGAGACCGAGAAGTACGACATCATCTTCCAGGAGGCGGTCTACGCCAACCCGCGCATCGATATCACCGACAGGGTGATAAAGGCCCTGGGCGACGGCGCGAAATGAAGAACCAAAGGCGGCAAGAACGCCCGCCCCCTCCCGTCCTCCCCCTCGCGGGGGAGGCTACCAATTTGCTCGCTTCGCTCGATGGTGACGGGGTGCTTCGTCCGTCGCGTTAAGCGTATTTCACGCGAATAGGATATCGGCGGTGGAACTGCGGCTCGACGAGATCGTCGCGCGGTTTGGCGGGGAAATAGTCGGCGCTGGCGACACGGCAGTTTCCCGCATCGCTACCTTGCAGCACGCGGGTCCCGGCGACCTCGCCTTTCTCGCCAACCCAAAATACCGCCACCAGTTGGCCACCACCCGTGCTACCGCCGTGATCATGGCGCCGCCGGCCGTGCCCGGTCCGGCGGCCGCGATCCTTACCCCGCAGCCTTACCTCTATTACGCCCGCGTCGCGCAGTGGCTCAATCCGATGCCGGTGCCGGCACCGGGAGTTCATCCCAGCGCGGTGGTGGACGGCGAGGTTGCCGCCACCGCATCGGTGGGCGCCCATGCCTGGATCGCGCGCGGTGCGCGGATCGGCAATGACGTGGTGATCGGGGCCAATTGCAGCATCGGCGAGGACGTCGAGATCGGCGACGGCAGCCGCCTTGCCGCCAACGTCTCGATCTATGCCCGTTGCCGTATCGGCGCCCGCTGCCTGATCCATTCGGGCGCGGTGGTCGGTGCCGATGGCTTCGGTTTCGCGCGCGACGGCGAAGGTGCCTGGGTCAAGGTGCCGCAGGTGGGACGCGTCGTCATCGGTGACGACGTCGAGATCGGCGCCGGAACCACCATCGATCGCGGCGCCCTGGGCGATACGGTGATCGGCGACGGCGTCAAGCTCGACAACCAGATACAGGTCGGACACAACGTGCGGATCGGCGCCCATACGGCAATGGCAGGTTGCGTCGGCATTGCCGGCAGCGCCGAGATCGGCGCGCGCTGCACGGTCGGCGGCGCGGCGGTGATCCTCGGTCACCTCAGCATCGCCGATGACGTCAATGTATCGGCGGGGACCCTGGTGGCCAAGTCGATCCCACATGCCGGCACTTACAGCGGCACGGTGCCCTTCCTGGAACACGGTGACTGGCTGCGAAATTTTTCGCGCCTGCGCCACCTCGATGCGATGGCCGATAGAATCCGGGCCCTCGAACAGCGGCTTGCCGCACTGGAGAAGAAATCATGAGCGAAGCCACGGCGGACGCGGGAGATAGCCGCATGGACATCCACCAGATTCTCGACTACCTGCCGCATCGCTATCCGATCCTGCTGGTTGATCGCGTGCTTGACGTGGTCCCCGGCGAGCGAATCCGCGCGCTGAAGAACGTCAGCGTCAATGAACCCTACTTTCCCGGCCACTACCCGCACCACCCGGTGATGCCGGGCGTGCTGATCGTCGAGGCGATGGCGCAGACGGCGGCCATCCTGGCCTTCAAGACCATGGGCAGCAAGCCTGACGACAAGTCGGTGTACTACTTCGTCGGCATCGACAATGCCCGTTTCAAAAAGCCGGTCGGGCCGGGTGACCAGTTGGTGATCGACGTCGTCCTTTCCGCCAGCAAGCGCGGCATCTGGAAGTTTTCGGCGAAGGCGAGCGTCGATGGACAGGTGGCGTCCGAAGCCGACCTGATCTGCGCTGTGCGGCCGACACCCTGATGAGCATCCATCCCACCGCCATCGTCCATCCCTCGGCGAAGCTCGGTCGGGGCGTGGTGGTCGGTCCGTACTCGATGGTCGGCGAGCATGTCGAGATCGGCGACCATAGCGTGATCGGCCCCCACGTCGTCGTCACCGGCCACACCACGATCGGCCGCGACAACCGTATCTTTCAGTTCTGTTCGATCGGCGAGCAGCCGCAGGACAAGAAATATGCCGGCGAGCCGACGCGGCTCGAAATCGGCGACCGCAACACGATCCGCGAGTTCTGCACTTTCAATTGCGGCACGGCGCAGGACGCCGGCGTGACGCGGCTGGGCAACGACAACTGGATCATGGCCTACGTCCACCTGGCGCACGATTGCCAGGTCGGCGACAACACGATCTTCGCCAACAACGCGCAGCTTGCCGGCCATGTCCAGGTCGGCGACTGGGCCATTCTCGGCGGGTTTACGGTGGTGCACCAGTTCGTCCGCATCGGCGCGCACAGCATCACCGCGATGGGCACCATCCTGCTGCAGGACCTGCCGCCCTTCGTCATGGCCGCCGGCAATCCCGCCGAGCCACGCAGCATCAATGCCGAGGGCTTGAAGCGGCGCGGATTTTCGGTGGCTGCGATCGCGGCGATCAAGCGTGCCTACAAGACCATTTACAAGACCGGCATGAAACTCGACGAGGCGCGTGCCGCGCTCGAAGCCGAGTCGCTGACGGTGCCTGAGCTGTCGGTGCTCGCGGGCTTCCTGGTCGCGTCCGGGCGCGGGATCGTCCGCTGATGGCGCGCATCGCCATGGTGGCCGGCGAGGCCTCCAGCGACCAGCTTGCCGCCCACCTGATCACGGCCCTCAAGCAGCACCTGCCCGATGCCGCTTTCTACGGCATCGGCGGGCCGAAGATGCAGCGCGAGGGATTCGAGTCCCTGTGGCCGGCCGAGATGCTGGCGGTGCGGGGATATGCCGAGGTGCTGCGGCACTATCGCGCCATTACCCGCATGCGGCGCCAGTTGCTGCGGCGGCTGCTGCAGGACAAGCCGGATGCCTTCATCGGCGTCGATGGCTCGGATTTCAACCTCTGGCTGGAGCGGCGCCTGAAGCGGCACGGGATTCCCACGATTCACTTCGTCAGCCCCTCGATCTGGGCCTGGCGGCGCAATCGCATGGCGAAGATCGTCCAGTCGGTGAGCCACATCCTCGCGCTCTATCCCTTCGAGCCTGAGCTGTACCGCGACACGCCGGTGAAGTGCAGTTATGTCGGCCACCCGCTGGCGGACGTGATACCGCTGCAAGTCGATCAGCGGGCGGTGCGCGAGCGACTGGGAATCGCCGCGGGACGCCCGGTGATCGCGCTGTTGCCGGGCAGTCGCCAGTCGGAACTGCACTACATGGCGGAAACCTTCATCGAGACCGCGAAGCTGCTGCTCGAGCGCCAGCCGCAACTGCATTTCCTGGTGCCGCTGGTTTCGCGCGAGACACGACTGCAGTTCGAAACAGCCTTGTGGAAATTGAAGGCCGACGAATTGCCCTTCACCCTGATGTTCGGCCACGCCGCGGATGCCATCGCCGCCAGCGACGCGGTGCTGGTGGCCAGCGGTACTGCCACGCTGGAGACGGCACTGGTGGGGCGACCGATGGTGATCGCCTACAAGATGTCGCCGTGGTCGTGGCGTCTGATGCGCGGCATGCGTTACCTGCCCTGGGTCGGCCTGCCCAACATACTCGCCGGCCGGTATGTGGTGCCGGAATTCCTGCAGGACGATGCGACGCCGGAAAACCTTTCGCAGGCGCTGGGCAACCTGCTGGTCGATCGCCAGGTCGGTGCAGCGATTTCCCGCGTGTTCGACGGCGTCCATCGCCTGCTGCGCCAGGATACCGCGCAGAAGGCCGCTGCCGCGGTGCTGCCCTACCTGCAGCGGGCATGATCCAACTGATTTGCGGCGTGGACGAGGCCGGGCGCGGTCCGCTCGCGGGACCGGTCTGCGCCGCGGCGGTGATCCTCGATCCGGCACGGCCGATTCACGGTCTGGCGGACTCGAAGAAGCTGTCGGAGCGCAAGCGGGAACGATTGGCCGTCGAAATCCACGACAAGGCACTGGCCTTCGGCGTCGCCTGGGCATCGGTCGAAGAGATCGACAGCATCAATATCCTGCAGGCCACCATGCTTGCGATGCGGCGTGCGGTCGAGGCCCTCGGCGTGCTGCCGACGGAAGTCCTGATCGACGGCAACCGTTGCCCGCAACTGGCGATTCCGGCGCGGGCCATCATTGGCGGTGACGCCACCGAGCCGGCGATCTCTGCGGCATCGATCCTGGCCAAGACGGCGCGCGACGCGGAAATGCTGCGTATCCACGCGGCATTCCCGGAGTACGGGCTCGATCGCCACAAGGGCTACGACACGGCAATCCATCGCGCGGCGCTGAACCTCCATGGCCCGGCACCCTTCCATCGTCGCAGCTTCGCCCCGGTCAGGGTCCTGCTGCAGGACGCGGAATGAGCGAACCGAAGCGCATCGCGTCGCGCGACAATGCGACGTTCAAGATGCTGCGCGCCATGGCCGCAGAACCGCGGCGGCACGGACGTACGCTGGTCGACGGCATCCACCTGGTGACGACCTGCCTTGCGCGCGGCGTGCGCGTCGCGCAGTTGCTGGCCAGTGAAAGCGGGTTGCGACATCCGGAGATCGCCGCCCTGCTGCGGGATGCATCCGGCATCGAGTGCCTGCTCCTGCGCGACGGCCTGTTCCGCGAAATCTCCGGTGTTCTCACGCCGACCGGCGTCGCCGCCGTCATCGAAATCCCGGCGGCACCGGAAGGCGAAATCGCGGGCGACGCGCTGCTGCTCGATGCCGTGCAGGACGCGGGCAACGTCGGTGCCATCCTGCGTACGGCCGCCGCCGCCGGCGTGCGCAACGTGCTGTTGGGTCCCGGTTGCGCCGGGGCGTGGACGCCGCGCGTGCTGCGAGCAGGGCAGGGCGCACACTTCGCGCTGGCAATCCGCGAGCAGGCTGATCTGGCTGGCACAGTGGTGACCGGGCAGGCAACGGCGATCGCCACGGTGGCGCATGGCGGCACGGATCTGTATGCGGCCGACCTCGGCGGCCCCATCTACTGGCTGGTCGGCAACGAAGGCGCGGGATTGTCGGCGTCGCTGGCGGCAGCGGCGACTTTGCGTGTCACGATTCCGCTGGCCGATGGTGCCGAGTCGCTCAATGTCGCGGCGGCGGCGGCGATCTGCCTGTTCGAGGCGCGGCGCCAGCGCGCAGGGCGGACCTCGACAGGGTGACAACAGGTCCGGGCGTACCCGGCCGGTGGCTGTTTTCCCTGGCGGAAAACAATCAGGCCCGCTCGCGGCGGGCCTGACCGGGAAACAAAAGCGTCGCTGATTACTTCTTCTTGGCGGCTTTCTTGCCAGCCACTGCGGCCTTGAAGCCGGCGCCGGCGGTGAAGCGCGGCACGGTGGTGGCGGCGATCTTGAGTTCCTTGCCGGTCTGCGGGTTGCGGCCGACGCGAGCGGCGCGCTTGGACGACTTGAAGCTGCCGAAGCCAACCAGGGTAACGGTGTCGCCCTTGGAGACGGCCTTGACGATGGCGCCCATCGCCGCGGAGAGAGCCTTCTCTGCCGCAGCCTTGCTGATATCGGCTTCTTTGGCGGTGATTTCGATCAGTTCGGATTTGTTCATGTGGGACCTCGTAGAAGTGGGTGGTGGTAGTGGCGGTTAAATTCCCGCTAGCGAGCAGCGGGTTGAATTCTAGGCGAATGCTAACTCAATGTGATCAACAATTCTTTACCTGGATCAAGCTTTTTTGAAATTGTAGCAATATCTCGACAGGCTAGCCCCGCGCGCCGCGACGCGTGAAACCGAGCATTCCACGCCGAAATTATGCCGGCAATTTAGTGTCGATGGAGCAAAGTGACGTCGGGCATTGGCGATAAAATCCAAGCTGGCGTTTGGCTGCCAGGCGAACGGTTTCAGTCGTGTCTGCCCGGTGACCATCCGATCGTCGGAAGTTTCCACGGCAAGGACGCGACGCGAATGGATATTGTCTGGTGGCACTGGATGGTTGTCGGTCTCGGGCTGGGCCTGCTGGAGCTTTTCGTCGCATCCTTCTTCGTCATATGGTTCGCTCTGGGCGCATTGCTGGTGGGCGTGGCCATGCTGGTCATTCCGACGATGGTCTTCAGCACGCAGATCCTACTGTGGACGGCGGCTTCGGTGGCCATGACCGTGGCCTGGTTCAAGGTTTTGCGCAAAGATGGGGGCAAGACGCGTTCCGGCCAGGCCGACGAGGCGCTGGGCGAAATCGGCGTCCTGGTCAGGGCCGTGGAACCGTTGGGCATCGAATCGGCCCGTGGCGAGGTGCGTTTCCAAAAGCCAGTGATGGGCTCCGACGTCTGGCCCTGCCTCGCCGACGAGGCGATCGCTGCCGGAGCGAGGGTCAGGGTACTGGCCGTCGATGGCCAGATTCTTAAAGTCGGCAAATACTGAAGGGGTGGGTCATGGGTGAATTCGGCATTGTTGTAGTCGTACTACTTGTCTTTGTCGCCGTCACGATCGCCAAGGGCGTGCGTATCGTGCCCCAGGGCGAGGAATGGATCGTCGAGCGGCTGGGCAAGTTCCACGCCACGCTGCGCCCGGGTCTCAACATCATCATTCCCTATCTGGACCAGGTGCGCTACAAGCTGACCACCAAGGACATCATCCTCGATGTGCAGGAACAGGAAGTCATCACCAAGGACAATGCGGTGATCCTGACCAACGCGATCGCATTCATCAAGGTCACCGATCCGATCAAGGCGGTCTATGGGGTGACCGACTTTTCGGAAGCGATCCGCAACATGATCATGACCACACTGCGCTCGATCATCGGCGAGATGACGCTCGACGAGGCGCTGTCCAATCGTGACAAGATCAAGGCGCGTTTGCGCGAAGGCGTCGCGGACGAAGCCATTGACTGGGGCCTGACCGTAAAGTCGGTCGAGATCCAGGACATCAACCCTTCGGAATCGATGCAGAAGGCGATGGAGGCGCAGGCTTCGGCCGAGCGTGAGCGCAAGGCCATGGTGACCAAGGCCGAGGGCACCAAACAGGCCACCATCCTCAATGCCGAGGCGCAACTGCAGGCCGCGCGCCTGCAGGCCGAGGCCCAGGTTACTCTGGCCGATGCCTCCGCCGAGGCGATCAAGCGCGTGGCGGCGGCCATCGGCACGGAAGATGCGCCGATGCGTTACATGCTGGGCGAGAAATACATCCATGCGATCGGCAACCTGGCCAAGTCCGACAATGCCAAGACGGTGCTGATTCCGGCCGACATCCAGGATACCCTGCGCGGCATCCTCGGCAGCCGCAAGTAGGCCTGACCGCGTCCAAGCCGTGCGCCTGATTGGCATCGAAACCGCGACGCGACACCTGTCGGTCGCGCTCTGGCAGGACGGCGAGGTCATCGAACGCAGCGAGGACCTCGCCAACGGTGGCTCCGAACGCTTGTTGCCCTGGGTTCATGAACTTCTGGCGGAGGCGCAAACTGATCTTGCCCAACTCGACGGTATTGCCTTCGGTGCCGGGCCCGGCAGTTTCACCGGCCTGAGGCTGGCCTGCGGCGTGGCCCAGGGCCTGGCCTGGGGACTCGACCTGCCGGTGCTGCCGGTGTCGACGCTGGAGGCGCTGGCGCTGGCGAGCGGCAAGCGTGAAGTCTGGGCCTGCCTCGACGCGCGCATGAACGAGGTGTACAGCGCGGCCTATCGCATCGAGGGCGACATCCCACTGGAAGTAATGGCGCCTGTCTGCCTGCCGCCCGCCGTGGCGCCAGCGCCGACTTTTCCCGAAGCGTGGGGTGTGGGCGACGGATTCGCGACTCACGGCGAGCTTCTACGAGGCAGAAAGCCCGATCTCGCGGGAACGCTCGCCGGCGCCTTTCCCACCGCCACTGCCGTATTGCGCCTGGCGCGGACAGCGCTCGACGCTGGCAGGGCGGTCTGCGCCGCGCAGGCGCAACCCGTCTACGTGCGCGACAAGGTGGCGCTGACCACCGCGGAACGCCTCGCGCGCGGCGGGTTGCGCTGATGATTCGGTATGAACCGATGGCGGCGGTCGATCTCGACGCGGTGGCGGAGACGGAACAGCGCGTTTATCCGTTTCCCTGGAGCCGGGGCAATTTCGCCGATTCTCTCGCGGCCGGGCATGGCGCCTGGCTGGCGCAGGAGGATGGACGCATGACCGCCTATGCCGTGACCATGCAGGTGATCGACGAGATCCACCTGTTGAACCTTACCGTCCTGCCGGAACTGCAGCGCAGCGGTCGCGGTGGCGCGATGCTGGCCCATCTGCTCGAGTTGGCGAGAAATGCCGCGGCGAAGCGCATGCTGCTCGAAGTGCGGCCGGGAAACGTTTCCGGACAGGCGCTGTACCGGCGTCACGGTTTCGTCGAAATCGGCCGCCGGCGCGACTACTACCCGGCACCCGGCGGACGCGAGGATGCCATCGTGATGGCCCGCGAATTGTGAGCAAGCAGCGCGCGAAGGTGCTGCGTGAGATGGGACTCGGGCCGGTGTGGAAGCTGCGCACGCCGCCTCCGTCCGTCGTGGCGGGCGGAGGCGGCGATGGCTTTGCCGTCGCGGCGCCGGGCCCGGTGCCAGCGCTGGTGCCGGTCATGCTGCAGGCGGCGTCGCCGCCTGCAACCGCCGCAATGGACTGGGATGCGCTTGCCACGACCGTGGCGGCCTGCCGCCAGTGCGGCCTGTGCGAGGCACGCAAGCAGGCGGTGCTCGGCGTGGGCGACCGCGATGCGGACTGGTTGTTCGTCGGCGAGGGACCGGGCGCGGAGGAGGACCAGCGCGGCGAACCCTTCGTCGGGCAGGCCGGCAAGCTGCTCGACAGCATGCTTGCGACAATCGGACTGAGGCGCGGCGAGGACGTCTATATCGCCAATGCGGTCAAGTGCCGACCGCCTGGAAATCGCACGCCGACGCCGGAAGAAACGGCGACTTGCTGGCCCTACCTGGAACGCCAGATCGAATTGATCCAGCCAAAGCTGATCGTCGCCCTGGGGCGCCCGGCGGCGCAAACGCTGTTGCGGACCGAGGTCAAGATCGGCGCCGCACGTGGCAAGTGTTTCGACTACCGCGGCATCCCGGTGGTCGTCAGCTACCATCCCGCCTACCTGCTGCGCACGCCGCTGGACAAGGCGCTGGCCTGGGAGGATCTCTGCTTCATGCGCCACACCATGAAGGCGTTGAAGGCGCGCTGACGGCTCGCCGGCAGGCGTTGCGAAGTTGGCAGGCTCGGTGTCGCGCCTACTGGTTGAACGCCTTGCCCATCATCCGGGTCCAGGTCTCGCATTCGCTCAGGCCCTGGCGCCGGCCGGCTGCCACTAGGGCTTCCATTTCGGCGAGCAGACGCTTTCGATCGGCTTCGTCGCGCGGCTGGGGGCCGGGCGGAGTGTTTCGCAGCGCATCCAGACCGGCATTGATCGCGTTGCGGCAATCGTTCTCGTTGGGCGGCGTTGCGCCCTGGACGATAGGCGCGGAAAGGACGAGCAGCAATCCGATCAGGGGAAGTACGTGGCGTGCGCGCATGGCATGACTACGGACTTAGTGGTGCGCGGCATCGTCTAGTTGGGCGACGTCGTCGCGTTCGCGCTGGTTGATTTCGTGCTGCCGCTTGACCAGCCACATCGTACCGGCGACGAACAGGCCGAAGATCACGATGATCCAGTAGATCGACAGCTGTGCCTTGAGCAGCAGCGAGTAGGTCGTCGTCATGATCAGGATCGACAGGTTCTCGTTGAAATTCTGCACCGCGATGGAGTGTCCCGCACCCATCAGGATGTGGCCGCGGTGTTGCAGGAGGGCGTTCATCGGCACCACGAAAAATCCGGAGAAGACGCCGATCAGAACCAGCAGCGGCACCGCCAGCCACATGTCGCGTACGGCGATCATGACGATGACGCCGACCCCCATCGCCATGCCCAGCGGTATCACCCGTACCGACTTGCGCAGCGTGATCATGCGCGCCGCGAGGATGGCGCCGATGGCGACTCCGACGGCGACCACGCCCTGCAGCATGCTGGCTTTCGACAGGTCGAGGTTCAGTGCCGCCCGCGCCCATTCGAGGACGATGAACTGCAGCGTAGCGCCGGCGCCCCAGAACAGCGTGGTCACCGCGAGCGATATCTGCCCCAACTTGTCGCGCCACAACAACTTGAGGCAGTGGTTGAATTCATGGAACAGGTAAACCGGATTCTTTTTCAGCGGCTTGTGGTCGACTCCGGTGTCGGGCACGTAAAGGTTGAACAGCGCGGCGACCAGATACAGTACGCCGATGATCAGCAGGGTCATTTCGGCGACGGTATCGACTCCGGTATCGACCGCGGGAAGGTCCAGCGAAAGCAGTCCGTGGGCAATCTCGGGCCGGATCAGCGCGCCGCCGAGCACCACGCCGAGGATGATGGCGCCGACCGTGAGGCCTTCGATCCAGCCATTGGCCACCACCAGCAGGCGGTGCGGCAGGTATTCGGTGAGGATGCCGTACTTGGCCGGCGAGTAGGCGGCGGCGCCGAGTCCGACCACGGCATAGGCCATCAGCGGGTGAACGTCGAAAAACATCAGGCTGCAGCCGAATATCTTGATGCCATTGCTGATGAACATGACCCGCCACTTGGGCATGGAGTCGGCGAAGGCGCCGACGAAAGCCGCCAGCGCGACATAGGAGACGGTGAAGAAGGTCTTCAGCAGCGGTTCGTAGGCCGCCGGAGCCTGCATGTCACGCAGGATGGCAATGGCGACGATCAGCAGTGCGTTGTCGGCCAGCGCGGAAAAAAACTGCGCGGCCATGATGATGTAGAAACCAGTACTCATTGATCGGGCCGGGGTGCGGCCTTGCTTAAGTGTGCCGGTTTATATCACGAAAGGATTGCGTCAATCGCGTTGCTGCGGTGCCGCATGAGGTCCCTGGATAGCGGATCCTCGTGCCACGCCGATTCGATGGCCATTAATTGCGCTCATGGGGGATGATTTGTGATTGAATACCGGGCAGAAACGAAATATTCATTCCGGAGGTAGCAGGTATGGCCGATCGCCGGCTTCAGGTGTTCCATGCGGTTGCCAAGCAGTTGTCATTTACCAAGGCAGCCGAAGTGCTGTTCATGACGCAACCTGCGGTGACATTCCAGATCAAGCAGTTGGAGGAGCACTTCAATACGCGGCTGTTCGATCGCGGCCACGGTCGCATCGCGCTCACGCCGGCCGGCGAAGTGGTGCTCGGCTATGCCGAGCGTATTCTCGGGCTGTCCTCGGAAATGGACGTGCGCCTGTCGGAACTGACTGGTGAAATCGGCGGTTCGCTGATGATCGGCGCTTCCACCACCATCGCGGAATTCATGCTGCCGGGCATCCTCGGCGAGTTCAAGTCGACCTATCCCAACGTGCGTTCGCGCCTCGTGGTGGGCAATTCGGAGTCGATCGAGACGCGCGTCATGGAGCACACCATCGACATCGGATTCATAGAGTCGCTGTCGCATGAACCGAACCTCGAATGCGAGGTCTGTTGCGACGACGAACTGGTGGTGATCTGCCATCCGCGCTTCCCGCTGGCGCGGCACAAGGAACTCACGCCGCAGAAGTTGCTCGAACACCCGTTCATTTCGCGCGAACCCGGTTCCGGCACGCGCGAGTTTACCGAGAGCTACCTGCGCAGCGCGGGCGTGGCGATCGACCAGATGAACGTCGTGATGGAACTGGGCAGCCCGATTGCGCTCAATGGCGTCGTGCAGACCGGCCTCGGTTTCGCGATCGCTTCGCGCGCGTCGGTGAGCAAGGAGCAGAGGCTGGGCGACATCGTCGCGATACCGCTCAAGCCGCGCCTGATTCGCACGCTGTCGATGGTCTATCCGAAAGAAAAGTTCCGTTCGCGGCTGGTGGCCACCTTCGTCGAATTCGCTTCCACGCGGCTGAGCTCACTGATTTCGAAGAAGCCGGGCTAACCGCCCGCGCCGGCAATCATGGGCGACGGAGCCTGACATGTCGCGTCCGATTCGCGCACGACTTGACTGGTCGGCGCTGCGCCACAATCTCGGCATCGTGCGGCGCCACGCGGGCGACGCCCGGATCTGGAGCGTGGTCAAGGCGGATGCCTACGGGCACGGCCTGATGTCGGCCGCACGGGCCCTGGCCGAGGTCACCGACGGCTTCGCGCTGGTGGAAGTCGAAGGCGCCA
Source organism: Sulfuritalea sp. (assembly GCA_044359585.1). Classification (GTDB taxonomy): domain Bacteria; phylum Pseudomonadota; class Gammaproteobacteria; order Burkholderiales; family Rhodocyclaceae; genus Sulfuritalea. The sequence goes on from JBIKLV010000001.1 coordinate 88,933, forward strand.
TGGCGCTGCGCGACGCCGGCTTCACCCAGCCCATCCTGATGCTGGAAGGCCCCTATCAGGGCGACGACGTCGCCCTGTTCGCCGAACTGGAACTAATCCCGGTGCTGCACACCCTGTGGCAGGTCGAGGCACTGATAGATGCCTGCCTGCCGCGGCGCCAGCCGGTGTACCTCAAGCTCAACACCGGCATGAACCGCCTCGGTTTCAACGAGGGCGAGTTCAGTGCGGCCCTGGATCGGCTGGTGGCGGCCGATTGCCTGGAGTCGGTCACGCTGATGACCCATTTCGCCGATGCCGACGAGGAGCGTGGCATACAGCGGCAACTGGATCGCTTCCGGGCCATGGCCGGACGTCGCGCGCTCCCCGTCTCGATGGCAAATTCAGCGGCGCTGTTGCGTTTTCCGGCGGCCGTTGGCGATTGGGTTCGCCCCGGCATCATGCTCTACGGATCGTCGCCGTTTCCCGCGATGAAAAGCGCGGTCGAGTTGGACCTGCGACCGGTGATGACGCTGGAGAGCGAACTGATCGCGGTGCGCGACCTTTTACCCGGCGACACCATCGGCTACGGCAGCAGCTTCGTCGCCGATGAACCGATGCGCGTCGGCATCGTCGCCTGCGGCTATGGCGACGGCTATCCGCGCCACGCACCGACCGGGACGCCGGTGCAGGTGGCAGGGCAGCGTACCTGGACGCTGGGGCGTGTGTCGATGGACAAGATCTGCGTCGACCTGAGCGCGCTGCCGCAGAAAGTCGGCGTTGGCGACACGGTGACCTTGTGGGGCGGGACCGGCGCCATGTACCTGGCGGCGGACGAGGTGGCCGCAGCGGCCGGCACCGTTTCCTACGAGATGTTCTGTGCCTTGGCGGCACGGGTGCCGCTGGTCGAAACCAACTGATGGCCAAGGCCAGGACGCAGTATTCCTGCACCGAGTGCGGTGCCAGTTCGCCCAAGTGGCAGGGCCAGTGCCCCGGTTGCGGTCAGTGGAACACCCTGGTCGAGGCGGTGGTCGAGACGGCGCAACCGGCGGGCCGCGATTTTGCTGCGCTGGCTGGCGTCGGCGGCCTGCAGATGCTGGCCGAGATCCGGCCGCGCGAGGAACCGCGCCAGGCCACCGGGGTCGAGGAATTCGACCGGGTGCTGGGCGGCGGGCTGGTGGCGGGCGGCGTGGTGCTGATCGGCGGCGACCCCGGCATCGGCAAATCGACGCTGCTGTTGCAGTCCCTGGCGCGCCTGGCCCAGGCGCGGGAAAATGTGTTGTATGTCTCCGGCGAGGAGTCCGGCGAGCAGGTCGCCCTGCGCGCGCGGCGCCTGCAGCTCGATGTCGGCAGCATGCAGTTGCTGGCCGAGATCAACCTGGAAAAGATACTCGCTACGCTGGTCAAGCTCCGCCCCGCCGTTGCGGTGATCGACTCGATCCAGACCGTGTGGTCCGATGCCCTGCAGTCGGCGCCCGGCTCGGTGGCCCAGGTGCGCGAATGTGCGGCGCAACTGACGCGCTTCGCCAAGCAGTCCGGCACCTGCGTGATCCTGGTCGGCCACGTCACCAAGGAAGGCAGCCTGGCCGGCCCGCGCGTGCTGGAGCACATGGTCGATACCGTGCTGTATTTCGAGGGCGACACGCATTCCAGCTTCCGCCTGGTGCGCGCGGTAAAGAACCGCTTCGGGGCCGTGAACGAACTCGGCGTGTTCGCCATGACCGAGAAGGGCCTGCGCGGCGTCGCCAATCCGTCGGCGCTGTTTCTCTCGCAGCATTCGCTCGACGTGGCCGGTTCCTGCGTGCTGTGTACCCAGGAGGGCACGCGGCCGCTGCTGGTGGAGATCCAGGCGCTTGTAGACGCCTCGCAGGCGCCGAGCCCGCGCCGGCTGGCGGTCGGCCTCGAACAGAATCGACTGGCGATGCTGTTGGCGATATTGCACCGTCACGCCGGCATCGTCTGCGGCGACCAGGACGTATTCGTCAATGCCGTCGGCGGCGTCAAGATCGCCGAGCCGGCGGCCGACCTCGCGGTGTTGCTGGCCATCGTTTCCTCGCTGCGCAACAAGCCGCTGCCGGGCAAGCTGGTGGTCTTCGGCGAAGTCGGCCTGGCCGGCGAGATCCGCCCGGCGCCGCGCGGCCAGGAGCGGCTCAAGGAGGCGGCCAAGCTGGGCTTCACCCATGCCATCGTGCCCAAGGCCAACGCGCCACGGGCCGCCATCAAGGGCATCGAGGTGATCGCGCTCGACCGCGTCGAGCAGGCCATCGAGCAGATGCGAAGCTGGTGAGCGGCGCAGCGGACAGAGGACACGCAGAAAAGCGTGTAGATTCGTTTTTCTCTGTGTCTTGGGTACCTAAAGGGTGTTTATGATTTCTCTACGGCTGGCGCTGCGCATGCTGGCCCGCGACTGGCGCGCCGGTGAATTGACGGTGCTCGGCATCGCGCTGATGCTGGGCGTGGCCGCGCTGACCAGCGTCGGTTTCCTCACCGACCGGGTCGAGCAGGCATTGCGCCTGCAATCCCACCAGTTGCTCGGCGGCGACCTGCTGTTGACCGCCGACCATCCCTGGTCCGATCCGTTCCGCCGGGAAGCCGCGGCACGCGGCCTGCGCCTCGCCGAGAGCGCGACTTTCCCGAGCATGGTCAGCCTTGGTGATGCATCCGTCCTGGCCGAGGTCAAGGCGGTATCGCCCGGCTATCCGCTGCGCGGCTCCCTGCGCACCGCCGCCGTGCTGAATGGCGCCGACGAACCGACCTCGCGCGTGCCACAGGCTGGCGAAGCATGGCCCGACGAACGCCTGGCGACCACACTCGGCCTCGCTGCGGGGACCGCGCTGGCGGTGGGCAGGATTGCCGTGCAAAGCGGCCCCGTCCTGACCATGGAACCGGATCGTGGCATGAACGTGTTCGCCCTCGCGCCACGGCTGATGATCAACCTCGGAGACCTGGCCGCCACCGGACTGATCCAGCCCGGCAGTCGCGCCTACTATCGGCTGCACCTGGCCGGCGAAGCGCCGGCGGTTGCGGCTTACGAAGCCTGGGCGAAGGATCGCCTCGGACGTGGCGAGAAGATCGAGAGCCTGGACAATGCCCGGCCCGAGATCCGCAACGTCACCGAACGGGCGCAGCGCTTCCTGCGCCTGGCGGCACTGCTGGCGGTGATCCTCGCCGCCGTCGCCGCCGCGCTGGCCGCCGAGCGCTACATGCGGCGCCACCTCGACGGCTGCGCCGTGATGCGCTGCATGGGCGCTTCTGCGCGGCAACTGTTGCTGATCCATGGCGGCGAATTCCTTGCCTTCGGCCTGGTCGCGACCCTGGCCGGATGCGGCGTCGGCTATGCCGTGCAACTCGCATTGCAGCAGATGCTGGATGGCCTGCTGGCAACTTCGCTGCCGCCACCTTCGCTGCTGCCCTGGCTGCACGGCCTGGCGGTCGGGCTGACGCTGGTCATCGGCTTTGCCCTGCCGCCGCTGCTGCGCCTGCGGCGGGTGCCGACGCTGCGCGTGCTGCGCCGCGAATGGAGCAGATCGGAGCCAGCCTCGGTCGGCGCCTACCTGCTCGGCGGCCTGGTGCTGGCCGGACTGATGCTGTGGATGGCGGGCGAGCCGCGCCTGGGCCTGATCGTGCTGGCCGGCTTCCTGCTGGCGCTGGCCTTTTTCGCCCTGACCGCCCGCCTGCTGTTGGCGGCGCTCGGCCGCCTGCGCCCGGCCGGCCGCGGCTACGGCTGGCGCCACGGGCTGGCCAACCTGCGCCGGCGGCTGGCGGCGACGCTGGTGCAGGCCGTGGCGCTGGCACTCGGACTTACCGCCCTGCTGCTGCTCACCGTGGCGCGCGGCGACCTGCTCGACAGCTGGATCAAGCGGGTTCCGGCCGATGCGCCGAATCGCTTCGTGATCAACATCCAGCCCGACCAGCGTGCCGCCATCGCCGACTTTTTCAAGGCGCGCGGACTGGCGCCGCCGGAACTGGAACCGATGGTGCGCGGGCGCCTGGTGCAGATCAATGGCAAGCCGGTGGGACCGGAAAGCTTTGGCGACGAGCGTGCCCAGCGCCTGGTGGATCGCGAATTCAACCTTTCCTGGGCCACGCAGCTGCCTGCCGGCAACACGGTCAGCGGGGGGCGCTGGCATGGCGCCACGACGGGGCCCGAATTTTCGGTGGAGCAGGGGCTGGCGGAGACCCTGAACCTCAGGCTGGGCGATCGCCTTACCTATGAAATTGCCGGCAACCGGGTCGAGGCGATCGTCACCAGCTTGCGCAAGCTCGACTGGGATTCGATGCGGGTCAATTTCTTCGTCATGTCGCCGCCGGCCGTGCTGGCCGACTATCCGGCCAGCTTCATCACCAGTTTCCACCTGCCGGCGGACAAGGCGGGCGCCATCCCGGAACTGGTGCGCCGCTTTCCCAACATCACGGTGATCGACGTTGCGGCGCTGGTCAAGCAGTTGCACGCGACCATCGACCAGGTGGCGCGTGCGGTGCAGCTGGTGTTCGGTTTCGCCGTGCTGGCAGGTCTCGCCGTGCTCTATGCGGCCTTGCAGGCGAGCGGCGACGAGCGCCGCCACGAACTCGCCGTGCTGCGCGCACTGGGCGCCCGCAGCCGGCAACTCTCCGGCGCGCTGGTGACGGAATTCGCCGCGCTGGGCGCGCTGGCGGGATTGCTCGCGGGCATCGCAGCCAGCCTGATCGGCTGGGGCCTGGCACGTTTCGCCTTCCGCCTCGACTACCTGCCGCAGATGGAACTGTGGCTGGTCGGCACACTGGCCGGGGTCGTGCTGGTCGTCATTGCCGGCTGGCTGGGCGCTTCGTCGATGCTGCGCCAGTCGGCGCTGCCGGCACTGCGCGCGGCGCAGTAGGGCGCTCGCCGCGCTATTTCGCCGCCACGGAGGCGCCGCAGGCACGGCCCAGCAAAGCGTCGAAGCCGGGATAGTCGTCGCGCGTCAGCGCGAACTTGGCTGAATATTCCGAGCGCGATTCGCCACGCCTGAGGGCGTCCAGGAAGCCCCGTCGATCGGTGATCCAGCTGCCGCCGAGCAGCGTCACGCCGCGCGCGAACAGGGCATCGGGCAGGCAGCCGGCGCTGGGGCCGACCATGGCGAACCACCTGGCATTGCGGCAGCATCCCAGCATGCGGTCCAGCGTGCCGTTGAGCAGCAGCGTGCTGGTCGATACCACCTTGTCGCAGGTCGCCAACTCGTCGGCGTCGACTGTCACGCGGTAGCCCTCGGCGCTGCCGGCGAGTTCCGCTTTCAGTTCCACCACCGTAAGCTGCGCTCCGCTGTCCAGGATGCGCCCCAACAGGGGCCGGAACAGGCCGATCATGCCGATATGTTCGCCGGCCTGCGGCTGCATCTGCCCGATCGAGTCGGCGCTTGTGCCGGGGCGAAAACCGGCGCGGTCGTACAGGCAGCGCGTCAGCGCGTTGGCCGCGGCGAAACCGACGGCCTTGCCGAAAAAGTCGGCGCTGGCGTAACGGCGTGCAAGCTGCATGGCATCGGCGCCCGCGATGCCGAGGCTGTCGCCGCCGGCGTGCAGGCGCGCCAGCGTGTCGTCGAGCAATACATACGAAAGTCCGACCGAGCCGTCCTCCAGTTCCAATGCGCAGAATTCGCCCTTGTTGTCGGCATTCGGCTGTAGCGGCGGTAGGTGCAGCGCACGCACGCGCGGCACGGGACTGCGTGCGGCGAAGGCCTCCAACTGGGCCAGGTAGTCGTCGGCGAAATTCATGAGTCGTCCGTTGCTGCATTTGACGGACCGAGATGCAGGCTGGCGCGCACCGCGGCGGCAACGTCTGCACCGGAAACCGTGGCTTCCTGGTTTGCCGCGTTGCGCAGCGCGCCGGGGAAATACATCGCCGTCAGGCGGTGCGAATGGATCGGCGAGTCGATGTTGGCGCCACCGAAGCGCCGCCACTCGCGCACCGGATAAATGTGGTCGGCAATCTCCAGCAGGCCGACGGTTTCGCGGTCGGCGATCAGCACGCCTTGCACGCGCAGGCCGAGCTCGCGCTTGACGGCGGCCAGCCGCGCGGCAAGTTGCGGCGTCGCGCCGAACTCGCCATCGGTGGCGATCAGCAGGTCGGCCAGGCGCCAGCGCTGTTCTTCCATGCTGGCGATCACTTTTTCCAGCGGGCCGCAGATGTCGGTGCCGCCGCGAAAGGCCTGGCCGAGGAAATGCGTGGCACGTTCGATGCCGCCACGATCCACAGAAAGTTCCATTTCCAGCAACTCCTCCGGGCCGCCGAAGGCGAACAGCAGGCAGGGGCGCCGCTGGGCGTGGGCGCAGCGCATGGCCTCCAGCACCACGGCCTTGGCCACGGCTTCGGCGCCCCCCTGCATCGAGCCCGAGGTATCGACGCAGACCAGGATCGGCCCGAGTTCCGGCCGCTTGCCGGCCTGCGGACCCGGACGTGGTTGCATGACCGGTGCCTGGTGCAGGCGAGTCTCGCTCATGCGATCGTCGTCTTCGTAGCACAGCAGGGTGCGCTCGGCGCGCCGCGCGTGCCAGACCAGGCGCAGGCGCGGATGGCCGAGCAGCATGGCCTCGGCCGGCAACATGCGCGCGATGCGGTCGGAGCGGTGGATGCCCTGCGTTTCGCCCGGCATGTCCGGCACGCGCACCGTGCGCGTTTCGAGGCGCGTGGCGACGGCCTGCTCTAGGTGCTCGACGAGGGTCTGGCTGGCCTCGTCGTCAATCTCGGACTGGCGCGCGCGACCAAGCTCACGGATGATCTTCGCCAGCTCGGGCAGGCCGGAAAGCAGGCGGCGGATGCGCAGCACTTCCTTCCATCCGGAAGACTGCAGCAGGCCGCGCAACTGGTCCCAGCGGCTGTGCTCGCAGTCGTCGGGCACCATGCCGAACACTTCGACCAGTTCATCGATTTCGCCGCAGTGCTGGCGCCAGTCATCGCTGAAGGCGTCGATCGCCATCTGCAGCGCGCGCGCCTCGCTGGCACCGCGGTCGCGGTAGTCGACGATGAAGTCGAGGTGGAAGAGGATGCTCATCAGCACCGTGTCGGTCAGTTCCTCCTTGCCGGCGCAGTAGCGGGGCAGGTCGAGCGCGGTGATGGCTTCCGCCAGCGCGATGGCGATCTGCGGTGGCGGCCAGGACCAGGATTCGGGTGCCGGGCCGGTTCCCGCCAGGAGTTCGTCGCGCAGTACCGTCAGCGCATCGAGGCGCGGCTCCAGGCTGCCCTGCGAGTTGGTCATGCCACCCAGCCAGAGCGAGCGCGCCAGGGCATCGAGCATGGCCAGGCGCCGTTCGCCCGTTTCGAACAGCAGCGGAGCCGGCAACTTGTCCGGTGGTGCCACCTGACCGGCAATGCTCATGCGGCGTCCAGGGATTCGTGGTCCACGGGTTCCGGCAGCTTGCCATCGTCGCGCTCGAGTCGCGGCAGCTCGACGAAGCCCTTGCGCGCGGCCTGGGTGCGGGCCGCGAGTTCCTCGATGGCGGCGGCGGTTGCGGTGAGGTTGCCCGCCGCGCGGGCCGTCAGGCCCTCGTTGAGCCAGAGGCTGCACTGGGCGAAGGCCTTTAGGTCGGCTTGCCGCGCGGCAATTTCTCTGGCATAGGCAGCGATACGTTCCGCGAGCGAATCGATCTGCCGCAGGCGGGCGTCGATGTGGGCATCGCCGTAGCGCCGGCGCCGACTGTACTTCATGCGTGCCGCGGTAGCGCCGCCCTTGGCATCGCCGACTTCCTCGGCGAGTTCGACCGAGGAAAACCTGAGCCGGCCCGACTCGTCGTAGTCGAGGTCGTTGGCGCGTATCTCGGCCTGGAGCTGGCCTTCGAAGGCTTCCACCACGCGCGTCAGCCGCGCCGGCGAAAAGGCTTCGCGCACGCCCAGTCGCGCCGCCAGCCAGTCGGCCACCGCGGCCTGGCGGGGCATGTCGGGAGCGGTCAGCCAGGGCAGCAGCAACAGGTCCCACAGGCTCACCGCACCACGGCCTTCGCTGGCCGCTGCGATCCGCAGTAGCCAGGCGATCTTGACCCAGCGCCGGTCCGAGACATGGATCGGCGCTGTGGCGAAATGCCGGCGCAACTCGGCCAGCACGGCGACGAATTCGGCCGGGAGTTCAACCGCGGCGGCTTGCGTGGCGAGTGCTGCCAGGTCGCCGCGATCGAGCGTCAAGGCCGTCGCGGGCGGCGCCCAATCGCGGCTGCGGCCGGCATCGAGCAGGGCGCCGAAGCCATCGTCGCTGACGGCGGCGACCGGCAGGCGCACCAGGAAGCGGTCGAAGAAGGCGTCGCCGATTTCGTCCTCGGGCACTTCGTTGGTGGCGCCGATGGCACTGATCAGGGGGCAGCGCTGGCGACCGGCGCCGTTGTCGAACTCGCGCTCATTGAGCAGGGTGAGCAGCGCGTTGAGGATCGCGCTGTTGGCCTTGAACACCTCGTCGATGAAGGCGATCGAGGCATCGGGCAGGAAGCCGGCGGTATGGCGCTCGTAGCGGTCTTCTTCCAGTGCCTTGATCGAAAGCGGACCGAACAATTCCTCGGGCACCGAGAAGCGCGTCAGCAGGCGCTCGAAATAGCTGGCATCGCGAAACACCGTGTGCAGGCGTCGCGCCAGCTCGCTCTTGGCGGTGCCCGGCGGTCCGATGAGCAGGGTGTGCTCGCCGGCCAGCGCAGCAAGCAGGCAGAGGCGCACGCTCTGGCGGCGCTCCACCAGTCCGGATTCAAGAATGTCGATGATGCCCTTCAGGCGGGCTTGCAGCGTTGCTTGCATGCGTGGTCCATTTCGGAGGACTTTGGTTGTGGAATTGTGTACGCGACGCGATACCGGATCCTTGCGGCGCGACAATTTTCGGGCAATCGGGTCGGGGATCCAGGTCGGCCGATTTCCGCTTCGGTGCGCCGCTTACCTTATCAAATTACCAGACAACAAGTGATCGCAGGGGCCCCGCGAACTTCGCGCGCCGGGGAAGTTCCGGCAACAGAGCTATCCTTCGTCAAGGCGATTGGCTTCGACAAGGCGCTGGATTCGGGATACCATGCCAAGCACATGGGCGGTCGGCTGCCCGACCATCGGCTCATGACGAATATTTCGACCCATCCCGAATTTGATCCGGTCGCCGTGCGTATCTTGCGCGTGGCGGCCCTGGTGCTCTTCGTGGTCGGGTTCGCCTTGGCGGCGCTGTTGAGCCTCGACAATCCGCTGCTTTCGCCGCGCGTCCTGCTGCATGTGCTGATCGGCGCGGTGGGCGGCGTCGCCTACTTCCTGATGCGGCACGGGCGGCATCATGCCGCCGCCATGGTGCTGGTCTGGGGCTACTGGGCCGGCGCTTCGGTGGTATGCCTCATCAATGGAGGCCTGCGCGGGCCCAACCTGGTCAACTATCCGCTGATCCTGGTGATTTCCGGCTGGTTGCTGGGAACCCGGCAAACACTGCTGCTGGGTCTGCTGACGGAGGTCGTGTTCATCGGGCTCGTGATCGGCGATGCACGGGGCATGATCCCGCCGCCGAATTTCGAGAACCTCACTGCCTACCTGGTTTTCCTCACCGCCATCATCGGGGTCACCGGCGCGGCGACGCTGCTGTCGCGGCGCGGCTACCTGGCCCAGGCCGCGGAGGGGCGGATGATGGCGGCGGACCTGGCGCTGCGCGAAACGCAGTTGCTGCGCCATGGCGAACTGCTCGAGGAGGAGGTGCGGGTGCGGACGCTGGAACTGGCCATGGCGCGCGATGCCGCAAATGCGGCAAGCCAGGCCAAGAGTGCTTTTCTTGCCAACATGAGCCACGAAATCCGCACGCCGATGAACGGCATACTGGGCATGGCGGACCTGCTGCGGCGCGGCGGCGTGACGCCGCAGCAGGCCGAGCGCCTGGACAAGCTTGACGGTGCCGCCCGGCACCTGCTGGGGATCATCAACGACATCCTGGATATTTCCAAGATCGAGGCCGGAAAATTCGCCCTGGATGATGCCCCGGTCAGCATCAGGGAGGTCATGGCGAATGTCAGTTCGATACTTGCGGAACGCGCGCGGACCAAGAACCTGCGCCTGTCCGTGGATTGCCTTGGCGTGCCCGAAGGCTTGCACGGCGATTCGACGCGGTTGCAGCAGGCCTTGCTCAACTATGCGACGAACGCCGTCAAGTTCACCGAGGCGGGTTCGGTGACCCTGCGGGCTGCGGTTCAGGATGAAGGATCGGACTGGATATTGATGCGCTTCGAGGTCGCGGACACGGGAATCGGCATCCCGCCCGAAGCCAGCGACCGGCTTTTCACGGCGTTCGAACAAGCGGACAACACAACCACACGCAAATATGGCGGAACCGGACTCGGCCTGGCGATCACCCGGCGCCTGGCGGAACTGATGGGGGGCGAGGCGGGAGTCGAAAGCACTGTCGGGGTGGGAAGCACGTTCTGGTTTACCTCGCGCCTCGCCATGCGCAAGGAGGTGCCGGCGCCAATCCTTGCGCCGGAGGCGCCGGATGCGGAAGCGGAAATCCGTCGCCGGCATGCCGGTCGGCGCATCCTGATCGCCGATGACGAACCGATCAATCGCGAAGTCGCCAGATTTCAGTTGGAAGAGGCCGGCCTCGTGGTCGACCAGGCATGCGACGGCGCCGAGGCGGTCGCCATGGCCGGTGCCGTGAATTATGACGCGATCCTGATGGACATGCAGATGCCAAAACTCGACGGACTGGAGGCAACGCGGCGGATACGGAAACTCTCGGCCTACCCGGGCATACCGATCGTGGCGATGACCGCCAATGTATTCGTCGAGGATCGTGAGCGCTGCCTTGCGGCGGGAATGAGCGATTTCCTGGGCAAGCCGTTCCATCCAGATTTGCTTTACCGCGTGCTGCTGCGGGGACTCGACCAAGCTTCCGGCTAGTAACGCCTCGCGCCCGGGCGCGACCGGGTTTGCATCGGAGCCGTCGTTACTTCGTGCCGGCGTCGCGGCTGGGGCCCAGGTGTTCGATCGACCCTGCATAGTAGGCGAGCATCGGCAACTGGTCCGGTGCGGGCCGGAACAGGCCGTCTTCCTCCAGGACCAGGTGGCGCAGGGTCAGCATGCGCAGGCCTACGCCGAAGGCGTAGTCGTGGTCGTGGCGCGGGATGTAGAGATGCGCGCCGCGGGCTTCGAGTTCGCCCATGCGGGCATGGGCCGCTGCCTTCAACTCCAGTTCGCTCAGCGCTCGCGTCGGCTCACGCATCAGGATGCTGGCCACCAGCGGCACCGGAAGCACAGGGATCACGCCGCCGATGGCATCCATCAGGCGCGCGGCGACTTTGCCGACTTCGGCGCGCCGGGTGGCGTCGTCCATGGTCGGGAAATGCAGGCCGCGCTCGCACGCCCAGGCGCGCATCGACAGCGGCGCGCCGAAATTGACACAGGCATAGCCGAAGCGGTGCCAGGCACCGCCGATGGCCTGCAACCCGTTGCGCAACAGGAAGCCGGCGGTGATCGCCAGGGCGCGCGCGCCGCCGGGTCGCGGCGTATCGGGGTGCAGCTTGAGCAACTGGCTGCGGTCCTCCAGCACGCGGTCGTAGTTGAGTCCGACGGGTATGAAGACCAGGTCGCGGCGGCCGTCGTCCGCGCGTTCGTCGAAGGTCTTCAGCATGTAGTCGAGCAGGCCGAACTTCGGCGGACGCAGCCGGCCGTCGACCGTCAGTCCGCCTTCCGGAAACACCGCCTGGGTGACGCCGGCTTCGGACGCCATCTGTACGTAGCGCGAGAGCACGGTGCGGTAGAGCGGATCGCCCGAGTTGCGGCGCACGAAGTAGGCGCCCATGGCGCGGATCAGCTGCTGCAATGGCCAGATGCGCGCCCACTCGCCGACCGCGAAGGAAAGCGTGGCGCGCTCGGCGGCCAGGAATGCGACCAGGATGTAATCCATGTTGCTGCGGTGGTTCATGACGAAGACGATCGTCGATTTCGGATCGATCCTGGCCAGACCCGGTTCGTCGACGAAGCCGATACGAACGCGGTAGAGCGCGCGCGCTGCCGCGCGGGCAAGGGCAAAGCCGACGCGGTAATAGACATAGGCATTGAAGGCGGGGACGATCTCGCGCGCATAGCGGTCGACCCTGCGCCAGACTTCGCCAAGCGTTTCGCTGGTGGCCGTCGCATGTGCCGCGGCGGCGGCCTGGACTTTATGGTCGTGGAACAGGCGATCAATCAGCACCTGGCGCCGGGTAAGCTTGAATGACGGCAGTTCGACGGCGAGCCGGCCGCCGATCTGGCGAATCACCATCTTGATCCGGCGCCGGAAGAACCAGCGCATGCCGGGCACCAGCAGCAGAACCAGCGCTGCCCATCCCGCCAGTCCTGCCAGGATCACAAACGCCCACAGGGGAACGGCGACTGACTGGTTCATCTGATCGGACCCTCCGGTGTGCGCCCGCCTCGGTCCGGACGGTTGCAGCGATGTCGATCATAGCAGCCGCATTCGGCCATGGCGCCGCGCGATGCGCAGCAGGAGGTCGGCAATCCATTGATACATGGGCCGTATGAGGGAATAAGGACTGCGTATAATGCGCGCCTCGCCACGGGGCGCCTGCCGGCCAGTAAGCGGCCGTTCAGCCTGCTGTGGCATTGTCCCGATCCGTTGCCCCGCCCCTTAGCCGGGTTGATTGCGGCCACGACGCGGTGCGTTGATGAACCTTCCATGCCGACTTGCGGAGATTGTTGATATGAGCACGACCCAGACCCTGATTCCAGCCACCCTGATTCCCGGCGACGGCATCGGCCCCGAGATTACCGCAGCGACGGTGGCAGTGCTCGAAGCCCTCGGCGCCCCATTCAAGTGGGATACCCAGATCGCCGGCCTGGCAGGCGTCAAGGCCTGTGGCGATCCCTTGCCCGCGGCCTGCGTCGATAGCATCCGAACCACTCGCCTGGCACTCAAGGGTCCCCTCGAAACTCCTTCCGGCGGCGGCTACCGCTCGTCCAACGTGCGCTTGCGCGAAGAGTTCAAGCTGTATGCCAACCTGCGTCCTGCCAAGACCATCGTGCCTGGCGGTCGCTTTGAGAACATCGACCTGATCCTTTGCCGAGAAAACATCGAAGGCCTGTACATGGGCTATGAACACTACATTCCGATCGACGGCGATCCGCACGCGGTGGGCATGTCGACCGGCATCAACACGCGCCAGGGTTGCCGCAACATCCTCAAGTACGCCTTCGATTACGCCATCGCCAACGGCCGCAAGAAGGTGACCGTGGTGCACAAGGCCAACATCATGAAGGCGCTGACCGGGATATTCCTCGAAACCGCGGAGCAAATGCACAAGGAGCACTACGCGGGCAAGATCGAGTTCGAGCAGGTGATCATCGACGCCTGCGCCATGAAGCTGGTGATGAATCCCTGGCAGTTCGACGTTTTGGTCACCACCAACCTGTTCGGCGACATCCTCTCCGACCTGATCGCCGGCCTCGTCGGCGGCCTTGGCATGACGCCGGGTGCCAACATCGGCGAGCACGCAGCCATCTTCGAGGCGGTCCACGGATCGGCGCCCGACATCGCCGGCAAGGGCATCGCCAACCCGACGGCGCTGCTGATGGCCGCTGCCATGATGCTCGACTACATCAAGCGCAAGGATCTCGGTGACCGCCTGCGGCAGGCCATCAGCGACGTGCTGGTCACGGACAATGTGCGCACCGGCGACCTGGGCGGCAAGGCCACGACTGACGAGTACGCGAAGGCCCTGATAGCGCGCGTTCGGGGCTGATTTCCTGCGGCGCCTGCCGCGCCTGCCCGCGCCATGGTCTGATGCATAATGGGCCATGCGCGCGCCTTCGAAACCTTCGTCCATGGTGGGCGGAGTCTCAGCACTATGGTTGCAGCCGGCGATCCTGTTCGCGATCGTCGCCTTCGGCGCGCTGCTTTCCTTCGGCCTGAACTGGCGACAAATTGATGCCAACATGCACGCCGTGGCGCGCGAGCGTGGCGCCGCGCTGTTTCGCCTGCTGGAACTGACGCGTGACTGGAATGCGCGCCACGGCGGAGTCTATGTGCCGGTAACGCCGGCGACGGCACCCAATCCGTATCTGGAACACAAGCGCCGCGACGTGGTGACGCAGGATGGGCAGGCGCTGACCATGATCAATCCGGCCTACATGACGCGGCAGATCGCCGAAATTGCGCAGTTGGCGGAAGGCGTCCAATTGCATATCACCAGCCTCAAGCCGATTCGACCGGCGAACGCGGCCGATGCCTGGGAGGCCGACGCCCTGCGCCGTTTCGAAGCCGGTCTTGCCGAAGTCACCGATTTCATCCCGGGCGCGCTGCCGGTCCACCGCTACATGGCACCGCTCAAGGTCACCGAGGCTTGCCTTAAATGCCATTCGCAGCAGGGCTACGAGGTCGGCCAGATTCGCGGCGGCGTGTCGGTCACCATGCCGGCGGCGCAATTGCTGGCGATTCGCGATGCCGATCGGATCCGGTCGATCGTGTTCCACCTGCTGATGTTCTGCGTGGCCGCTGCATTGCTGCAGTTGCTGGTGCGGCGCACCCGCAGCCACCTGCTCGCGCTCGAGCACCTGGCGTTGGAGCAGGAACAGGTGATCGCGGATCGCACGCAGGACCTTTCTCGGGCCAATTCCATTCTCGAACGCCAGCTGGAGGACAGCGAAACGGCCGCTACGGTGTTCGAAAACGCCGCCGAGGCGATCGTCGTCACCGACGAAAAGGGCAATTTCGTCCAGGTCAATCCGGCGTTCTCCCTGATGAGTGGCTATTCACCCGAGGAGGTATTGGGCCGTCCGGTCGGCATCCTCAAGTCAGGCCGGCATCCGGAGGATTTCTACGGACAGATGTGGCGCATCCTGATACGCGACAGCCGGTGGCAGGGCGAAGTCTGGAACCAGCGCAAGAATGGGGAAGTGTTCATCGTCTGGTTGTCGATCAGTCGCGTCGCTTCGTCGGGGCAACCGCGACGTTTCGTCGCCACGCTGACCGACATTACGCGCAGCAAGCAGCTTGAGGAGGAGTTGCGCCATCGGGCCTACCACGATCCGCTGACAGACCTGCCCAACCGCGCGCTGTTCAATGATCGACTGCGGGTAGCCATATCCCAGGCGCAACGCCACGGTCGCAGCTTCGCCCTGTGCTTCATCGACCTCGACAGCTTCAAGCCGGTCAATGACAGGCACGGGCATGCCGCCGGCGACGAACTGCTGGTGGAAACCGCGCGTCGCCTGCGCGCCTGCATGCGTGCCGCAGACACCATCGCGCGGCTGGGGGGCGACGAATTCGCGGCGATCCTGATCGATGTCGGCTCGCGCCGGGAAGTCGAGGAAGTGGCGGCACGCATCGTCGCCGACCTGGCGCGACCGTTCGCGCTGGAGGTCGGCAGCGTGTCGATTTCCTGCAGCATCGGCATCGCCCTGTTTCCGGAACACGGAGCCGACGCCGAAGCCTTGCAGCACAGCGCGGATGCTGAGCTTTATGCGGTCAAGGAGTCAACCCGCAATGCCTTCCGTATTTGCCCGGACGGCGGGCAGGGCGCTTAGGACTCATCCCCCGACCCCTTCTCCGGGAGAAGGGGTGACCTCGGCTCGCTGCGCTCGCGAGCTTTTGGCGGGTCCGCCTTGGGGCGGCCCGGCGGCGGACCGAGCTTGGCGAAAGCGGCTGCCATGGCACCCGAGGCATCGGCCTGACGCGAGCCGACGGCCGATTTGCCGACGCCTGGCGTCCGATTCGCCGTTCCGCCGGCGCCGACTTTCGATAACCCCGCAGCGGAGTTCGCCGATGGCAGTTCGTCCGCCAGGCGCATGGTCAGCGCGATGCGCTTGCGCGTCGCATCGACTTCCAACACCTTCACCTTGACCACGTCACCGGCCTTGACCACGTCGTGCGGGTCCTTGACGAAGCGGTTGGCCAACGCCGACACGTGCACCAGGCCGTCCTGGTGCACCCCGATGTCGACGAAGGCGCCGAAGTTGGTGACGTTGGTCACCGCGCCTTCGAGCAGCATGCCTGGCTGCAGGTCGCGCAAATCCTCGACCCCGTCGCGAAATGATGCCGTCTTGAATTCCGGGCGCGGGTCGCGGCCAGGCTTCTCCAGTTCGCGAAGAATATCCTGCACGGTAGGCAGGCCGAAGCGTTCGTCGGTGTACTTGCGCGCGTCTAGTGCGCGCAGGCGGCGCGCGTCGCCGACCAGTTCACGCACGCCGGCCTTGATGTCGGCCAGGATGCGCTCGACCACCGGATAGGCTTCGGGGTGCACGGCGGACGCGTCCAGCGGGTTCTCGCTGGCGCCCACTCGAAGAAAGCCGGCGGCCTGTTCGAAGGCCTTGTCGCCGAGCCGCGGCACGTCCTTCAACTGGCTGCGCGACTTGAAGGCGCCGTGCTTGTCACGATGGCTGACGATGTTGCCCGCCAGCGTGCCGTTGAGTCCCGAGATGCGCTTGAGCAGCGCGGCGCTCGCGGTATTCACGTCGACCCCGACGGAGTTCACGCAATCCTCGACCACCGCATCCAGCGAGCGTGCCAGGCGCGACTGGTTGACGTCGTGCTGGTACTGGCCGACGCCGATGGCCTTGGGGTCGATCTTGACCAATTCCGCCAGCGGGTCCTGCAGGCGACGGGCGATCGACACGGCGCCGCGCAGGCTGACGTCGAGGTCCGGAAACTCCTGCGCCGCCAGCTCCGATGCCGAGTACACCGAGGCGCCGGCCTCCGACACGACAACCTTGTTGAGCTTGAGTTCCGGATGGCGGCGCATCAGTTCGGCGGCCAGCTTGTCGGTCTCGCGGCTGGCCGTGCCGTTGCCGATGCTGACCAGGCCGGCGCCGTGCTTTTGCGCCAGGTGGCGTAGCGCGGCGAGCGAACCTTCCCAGTCGCGGCGCGGCTCGTGCGGATACAACGTGGCGGTATCGACCACCTTGCCGGTGACATCGACCACCGCCACCTTGACGCCGGTGCGGATGCCCGGATCGAGCCCGATCACCGTGTGCAGGCCGGCCGGCGCGGCCAGCAGCAGGTCGTGCAGGTTGCGTGCGAAGACGCGGATGGCTTCTTCCTCGGCGCGCTCGCGCAGCTGGTTCATCAGCTCGGATTCGATATGCAGCGAAAGCTTGACCATCCAGGCCCAGCGCGCGGTCTCCAGCAGCCACTTGTCCGCTGCGCGGCCCTGATCCTGGATCTCGAAGTGGCCGGCGACCATGGTCACGCAAGGCGACGCCTCGGGGGGATCGCGCAGTTCCTGCTCGGTTTTCAGCGCCAGGCGCAGGACATCCTCGTTGCGGCCGCGCAGCAGGGCCAGCGCGCGGTGTGAGGGAATGCTGCGGATCGCTTCGCGGAAGTCGAACCAGTCGCGGAACTTGGCGCCTTCCGCCTCCTTGCCGGCAACCACTGCTGACGATAGCATGCCGTAGTCATTGAGGTGGCGGCGCAACTTCTCCAGCAGCGCAGCATCTTCGCTGAAACGCTCCATCAGGATCTGGCGCGCGCCATCGAGTGCCGCCTTGATGTCGGGCACGTGCCGTTCCGCGGGTTCCGTCTCCGGGCACAGATACTTTGCCGCCTCCGTATCCGGCGTCAGCGTCGGATCGTCGAACAAGGCGTTGGCCAGTGGCTCGAGGCCGGCCTCGCGCGCGATCTGCGCCTTGGTGCGGCGTTTCTGCCGATAGGGCAGGTAAAGATCCTCGAGGCCTTGCTTGGTTTCTGCCGTCGCGATGGCGGACGCCAGTTCGGGCGTCAGTTTGCCTTGCTCCTCGATCGAGGAAATGATGGCGACACGGCGGTCTTCCAGTTCACGCAGGTAGTTCAGTCGTCCCTCGAGATTTCGCAGTTGCGTGTCGTCGAGGTTGTCGGTGGCTTCCTTGCGATAGCGCGCGATGAAGGGCACGGTCGCGCCATCGTCGAGCAGTTGCACGGCGGCGGCAACCTGTTGCGGGCGCACGCCGAGTTCGTCGGCGATGCGTTGGGCGATGTTCGGAGCAGGTGGCATGGGTTCCAGTCGGAGGCGGCAAGGGGCCGGGCGCGCACCTTAGCGGCAAGGGCAGCTGAATACAAGTCTTGACAGCGGCCTAGTTCAGCGTTCGTGCCAATGCAATGCGAAATTCCCGCACCAGATCATCGGATTGCCCATCGCTGCCGAGCAGGGTGAACAGATCCAGCATGGCTTTGCGCGCGGCCTGGTCCTGCCAATGTCGGTCGCGTTTCACGATCGACAGCAACTCTTCCAGTGCCGGTCGGTAGTTGCCGACGAGTGCCAGCGCCTGGGCAAGTCGCAGGCGGGCATCGAGGTCTCCTTCATTCGCGGCGATGCGGGATGCCAGTGCCGCGGTGTCGGCGCCGCCTCCGGATGCCGCAAGTTTCAAGCGTGCCTGCAGTGTCGCGATGCGCGCTGCGAAGCGCGTCGAGTGCCCAATCGAATCGAGGATGCTCTGCGCGGTATCGGTGTCGCCGAGGTCGATGCGGATATCGGCGAGGTCGAGTCGCGCAGTGTCGTGCTTAGGGTCGAGGTCCAGCGCATCGGACAGCAGGGAGCAGGCCACTTCCGTGTCTCCCCGAGTGCGGGCTTCAAGCGCCGCGATGCGCAGGGGTTCCGCCGGCGAGGGCAGCAGGTCATCGATGAAGGCCCGCACTTGCGCTTCGGGCAGGGCACCGGTGAACTCTCCTACCACTGCACCGTCGATGAAAGCCTTGACGCAGGGGATCCCGCGCACCGCATACCGTGCAGCGAGTTCCTGATTCTGGTCGGAGTTGACCTTCGCCAGGCGAAAGCGCCCGCCATAGTCTGCCGCCAGCGTTTCCAGTATCGGCTTCAGGGTGCGACAGGGTGCGCACCATTCCGCCCAGAAGTCGACCAGTACAGGAACGCGGTGCGACGCGGCAATGACGCTTTCCTCAAAGTCTGCGCTGCCCACGTCGGTCGAGAATGCATGCATGGCGTGTTCCGGGGGAAATCGTGGATCCGAGTTTCGCAGCCCGGGGGCGTGAATGCAATGCGCCTTTTGTCCTTTCCTGACGCGCTCGAACCCGTTCGGCGCGAGCGCGCGCAGGCTCGCCAGGATCAGTTCGCGGCGGCGAGCGGTCCGACGGCCAAGCTATCGCGTCTGGCGAGGCGCTGCTGTTCGAAGCTCCGGACCAGGGGGGCCAGTGCCACCATGTTTCTGGCAAAGATCACAGCGCAGGTGTTGTGGTTGCCGCACATCACGGCTTCCGCCAGTTGACCGACCATGTCGAAGTCGAAGGGAACGGTATGCAGGGGGATTGAAATGGTCTTGCCGGCGAGCTGCCCAGGGTGGTTGCGAATGCCGTGGGCCAGGGCAGGGAGGCGCGGATCGATCTGTTCCTGGATCAGTTTGGTTGATTCGCCGGGGGCGCCAAGGCGGCAGGAGATGGCTTGGTTGCCGTCATAGGCGCAGTACCAGACCGTCGAATCGATGGCGATCGGCTTGTTGCGATATTCGGAGTCGGGGGTTGTTGCTTGAACCCGTTTTGGTCGGGCGGCGCTGGCGTCAGCGGGGGCGAAACAACACGAGGCGAGAATCACAAGACCGATCAGCAAATTCCATTTCACGAAACTTTCCCTTCTATCGAGTTAAAAATACTCGCCTGCCAGGGATTTCCCTCGCTCCGGCGACCCCGCTGGCGTTGCCTGTTCGGCTTTAGCCCGGAAGCTTTGCGTCCCAGCCTTTCGGCTGGTTTGCCCTTTTGATACGGTGCAAGAAGCACTACTTTCAATACGGTTTCATTATTATCAGTAAATTCGAATATGTCAAGCGCTTTATCATTTATGCAATTAACTTTTTAGATCAAAAGTCGATGATTCTGCTGCCTTTTAATTGACAAATAAACATAAATGCAGCGCTATAATCCGCTCAACTGCTTGAACTGGATGTGGAAAAAGTGAATATATGAAGAATCGCGGCGATCCTTTGAACGACGGCGATTACCTGACGACGCGCGAGGCGGCTGAACTGTTGGGCGTCGCCTTGCGCACCGCGCAGCTGTGGGTCGAGGCGGGGACCTTGCGGGCCTGGAAAACCGCTGGCGGTCATCGTCGGATCACCCGCGAGTCAGTGAACGCGCTGCTGGCGCGGCAGGTGGCGGCAAAATCCGGTACCCCGGAAGCGGCGGTCGCCAACCGTGCCTACCATGTGCTGGTGGTCGATGATGATGCCTTCATGAGGGAAATCCTCGTCAGCACGATCCGCAGCTGGAACCTGCCCCTGACGGTCAGTTCTGCCGAGGACGGATTCGCCGCGCTGCTCCATATCGGTGGCACGCGCACCGACTTGTTGCTGGCCGATCTGGTGATGCCGGGGATGGACGGCTATCGGATGATCCGTTACCTGCGCGCAATGCCTGAGGCAAGTCTTATCGACATCATCGCAATCTCGGCCAAGGATCCTGAAGAAGTCGCCCGGGACGGCATGCTGCCTTCCGATGTCCCGTTGCTGGGCAAGCCGGTCGATTTCGAGCGGCTTGAGGGGCTGGTCGCGCAGCGCATGGCGGCGAGACGCTGATCTACCAAAGCCTCAGGCCGGAAAGTCGGCGCTGACGCGACGGGCATCCAGTCGTCGGAAGCCACCAGGGGAGGAGTAGTGGACGGCCATGGCCGCTTCCATTGCTGCGCCGGGTCAGGCCATCACGCCTTGGCGGTGCGCGGGTAAGCGTCGATTTCGCCATTCGCCAACAGTGCCTCATAGAAAGCGACGCGATTGCGGCCGTGGGTCTTGGCGTAATACAGGGCCTGGTCCGCGTGGCCCAGCAGTTCGACCGGAAAAGACGTGTCTCGGATCTCGGTGATGCCGATGCTCACCGTCACTTTGCCGACCTGTGGAAACACGTGGTTTTCGATCGATATCCGCAGCCGCTCGAAGGTCAGTTCCGCGTCGCGCCGATCATCGACATAGACGATCACCACGAACTCCTCGCCACCGAAGCGGTAGATCAGGTCGGACTTGCGGAAAGTGCTTTGCAGGATGCGGGAGAGGATGATCAGCACTTCGTCGCCGTGCAGGTGGCCGAATCGATCATTGACGCTCTTGAAGTGGTCGATGTCGATCTCCCCCATGAAGAAGGAGCCGGTGCCTTCGCCGACCTTGCGTTTCGATCTCTCGCCTGCGTGGTCCTGGTACGAGGCGCGGATCAGGCCGAGTGCGCGGTCCAGCTGGTCGTCGAACGTGGTTCGGTTCAACAGTCCGGTGAGTCGGTCTACCTGCGAATCGCGCAGGACGCTGAGGTAGTTGTCATAGACGCGAAACAACTCCGTCATCAGCGTCCGCTCCTCCTCCGAGAGTTGCGGTTGGCGGTGCACCAGCAGGTAGCCAAGCACCTTGTGCGCATGGCTCATGATCGGAAAGGAAGTCACCCCTTCCGTTCCGATGAGTTCCGAGAACGGCTCGGGAAAGTCGGTCTGCGAGACGATGCCCTCACGCAGCGATGTCGAAAACACCGGGACATCATCATCGCCTATATGAAAGATCGCGGCCCAATCCGGGGCGAACAGGTCGGCGACGGTCTTGAGCAGGCTGGTTTCGAGCAGGCTGACGTCGCGATGCCGGGTGAGCGCCGCGATCATGCTGACAATCTTGGGTGTAGATAGCTGATTCATGGGCAATGTCGATCCGGGTTCGGTTGCAGATGCAAAGTGTCTCAGGGCTCGCGGCCGAATGCAATTCGTTCCCGTCGCCGGTTGGCACGGAGGGGTGGCCGCTGGATTGGGCGGCGGCTCCGCGGGTATAATTCCGGCTTCTGCATTGCGTCTCCGCCTTTCACCCGCCCCGGTATTTAATCATGGCTGAATTCCTTGCCCTGCGGGGCTCCGCGGCGTTCACGCCAGCGCGTCTGGCACGCCTCCAGCAGTCTCTCGGCGACTCGTTTTCCGGTGTCCGGCTGGTGGCCGAGCACTGGTATTTTGTCGAACTGGAAACTGCGCTGGACGCTGCCCAGACCGACCGGTTGAGGGATTTGCTGGGCATACCGGCTACGTCCGCGCCCACTCCGGCGGGTCGCCTGCTATTGGTCACGCCGCGGCTGGGTACCATCTCGCCGTGGAGTTCCAAGGCGACCGACATTGCCCGGAACTGTGGATTTGCAGCGGTGAAGCGTATCGAGCGCGCAGTTGCCTACCATGCTTCCGGCAAGTCCGGCAATGCGTTGCAGGAGTCGGTATCCCCCAAGGGAACGTCCTTCGGGGCGCTTGCGGCACGGCTTCACGACCGCATGACCGAGTCCGTGCTCGATTCGATCGATGCCGCACAAGCCCTGTTCCATCATGTTGCGCCGCAGCCCTTGACCACTGTCGATCTGCAGCGCGGCGGCAAGGCGGCGCTGGAGGCGGCGAACGTCGAACTCGGGCTGGCGCTGTCCGATGACGAGATCGATTATCTGGTGGAGAACTTCGGCCGCCTGGGGCGCAACCCCACCGACGTCGAACTGATGATGTTCGCCCAGGCGAATTCCGAGCATTGCCGGCACAAGATCTTCAATGCGAGCTGGACGGTCGATGGCGAGCCGCAAGCCCTGTCCCTGTTCGGCATGATCCGCGAGACCCACAAGGCGCATCCGGAGGGCACGGTGGTGGCCTATTCGGACAATGCCGCCGTGATCAAGGGGGCGAGCATCCGTCGCTTCTATCCGCGCGCCGACGCCGGCTATGCCTATGGCGATGAAACCACGCACATCCTCGCCAAGGTCGAAACCCACAACCATCCGACCGCGATCTCGCCCTTTCCCGGCGCAGCGACCGGGTCGGGCGGCGAAATCCGCGACGAGGGCGCTACCGGGCGCGGTTCCAAGCCCAAGGCCGGCCTCTGCGGCTTCTCGGTTTCCGACCTGCGAATTCCCGGTTATCCGCAGCCCTGGGAATCCGCCTACGGCAAGCCCGAGCGCATCGCTTCGGCGCTCGACATCATGATCGAGGGGCCGATCGGGGCGGCGGCCTTCAACAATGAGTTCGGCCGGCCCAACCTGGCAGGCTATTTCCGCAGCTTCGAACAGAAGTTCGACGGCGAGGTGCGCGGTTACCACAAGCCGATCATGATCGCAGGCGGCCTCGGCAACATTGCTGGCGAGCACTGCTTCAAGCACAAGTTCCCTGCCGGCACGCTGCTGATCCAGCTTGGCGGGCCCGGCATGCTGATCGGTCTGGGCGGCGGCGCGGCTTCGTCGATGGCGACCGGCGCAAACACCGCCGACCTCGACTTCGCCTCGGTGCAGCGCGGTAACCCGGAGATCCAGCGGCGCGCCCAGGAGGTCATCGACCGCTGCTGGCAGCAGGGTGCGGGGAATCCGATACTCGCCATCCACGACGTCGGTGCCGGCGGCATTTCCAATGCGATGCCGGAACTGGCCCACGACGCCGGCCGTGGCGCGGCCTTCGACCTGCGCGCGATTCCCAATGAAGAGCCGGGCATGAGCCCGCGCGAAATCTGGAGCAACGAGGCGCAGGAGCGCTACGTGCTGGCCATCGGCCCGGAACGCCTCGACGAATTCCGTGCCGTGTGCGAGCGCGAGCGGTGTCCCTTTGCCGTGCTCGGCGTTGCCACCGACGACGGCCAGCTAACGGTGAAGGACGAGCATTTCGGTAACAAGCCGGTCGACATGCCGATGGAGGTGTTGCTCGGCAAGGCGCCCCGGCTGCATCGTGACGCACGGCGACGGAAGGTAGCGATGCCGCCGCTCGATGTGGCTGGCATCGACCTGAAGGAGGCGGCGCAGCGCGTGCTGCGCCTGCCGGCGGTGGCGTCGAAAAATTTCCTGGTGACCATCGGCGATCGCAGCGTCGGCGGCTTCACGGCGCGTGACCAGATGGTCGGCCCATGGCAGGTCCCGGTGGCGGACGTCGCGGTTACCGCCATGGGGTACGACACGCTGCAAGGTGAATGCTTCGCCATGGGCGAACGCACGCCGCTGGCTCTGCTCGACGCCGCGGCTTCGGGCCGCATGGCGGTCGGCGAGGCCCTGACCAACCTGGCGGCCGCCGATGTCGGCGACATCGGCAGGGTAAAGCTTTCGGCCAACTGGATGGCGGCCGCCGGGCACGGCAGCGAGGATGCCGCCCTGTTCGACACGGTGAAGGCTGTCGGCATCGACTTCTGTCCGGCGCTGGGCATCTCGATTCCGGTCGGCAAGGATTCACTGTCGATGCGAACCAAGTGGAATGACGGCGGCGAAGCCAAGCAGGTCATCGCGCCGTTGTCGCTGATCGTTACGGCATTCGCCACGGTAGACGACGTGCGGCGCACGCTGACGCCGCAACTGCGGCCCGACGCCGAGGTCGGCGAAACCGAACTGCTGCTGATCGACCTCGGCCAGGGGCGCAATCGGCTCGGCGGTTCCGCGCTGGCCCAGGTGTACGGCGTCAGCGGCGACCAGGCGCCGGATGTCGACGCGGGCTCGCTGAAGTCCTTCTTCGCCGCAATCCAGGCGTTGAACCGCGCCGGTCGGATCCTCGCTTACCACGATCGTTCCGATGGCGGCCTGTGGGCGACCGTCTGCGAGATGAGCTTCGCCTCGCATGTCGGTGTCTCGCTCAATCTCGATGGACTCTGCTACGACCCGCTGATGAACGACGTCGACGGCAGCGAACGCTTTCCGCAGATCGCCGGTCGCCTGCGTGATCGCATGCTCACCGCGCTGTTCAACGAGGAACTCGGCGCCGTCCTGCAGGTCAGGCGCGACGATCGCAGCGCCGTGATGCAGGTCCTGCGCGAGGCCGGACTCGGCGCCTGCAGCCATTCCATCGGCACCACCAACACGGCCGACGAAGTGCGCATCTGGCGCAATGCCAAGGCGGTGCTGGCCGCTAGCCGTGTCGAGTTGCAACGCATCTGGAGCGAAACCAGCTTCCAGATCGCTCGCCTGCGCGACGATCCGGCCTGCGCCCAGGAAGAGTTTGATGCGCTGCTGGACGCCGGCAATCCGGGTCTCAGCGTTCATCTTGCATTTGATGCGTCCGCGACAGCGGACGCCGATATAGTCACCCCCGCCCCGGGGGCGGGGGCCGGGGGGCGGGGGGCCAATGCCTTGCGCGGAATCGCTATTCTGGGCCAACGACCCAGAATAGCGATTTTGCGCGAACAGGGCGTCAATGGCCATGTCGAGATGGCGGCGGCCTTCGAGCGCGCCGGGTTCGCCCCGTTCGACGTCCATATGTCCGACCTGCAATCCGGCCGCGTTCATCTCGCTTCATTCTCCGGCCTCGCCGCGTGCGGCGGCTTCTCCTATGGCGACGTGCTCGGCGCCGGGCAGGGTTGGGCCAAGTCGGTACTATTCAACGATCGCCTGCGCGATGAATTCAGTGCATTTTTTGAGCGCGGCGACAGCTTTGCACTGGGGGTCTGCAATGGGTGCCAGATGATGGCCCATCTGGCGCCCATCATTCCCGGCGCGCAGGACTGGCCGACTTTCCAGCGCAACCGCAGCGAGCAGTTCGAGGCGCGCGTGGTGATGGTCGAAGTACCGCCGTCGCCTTCAATCTTTCTTGCCGGTATGTCCGGGTCGAAGTTGCCCGTCGTCGTCAGTCACGGCGAAGGCCGGGCCGAGTTCCGTGGCGGCCAGGCGGGCAAGCCTGCGCTGGCCTTGTGCTACATCGACAACCGCGGTGCCGTGGCGACCGGCTATCCATTCAATCCGAACGGATCGCCCGACGGCATCGCCGGCGTCACCACGGCCGATGGCCGCTTCACCATCATGATGCCGCATCCCGAGCGCACCTTCCGCAGCCTGCAGATGTCGTGGCGCCCGCCCGGTCTGAGCGAGGACGGACCTTGGCTGGAGATGTTCCGCAACGCGCGCCGCTGGCTGGCCTGAAGCAATAAGTCGGCGCCCCACAGGGACTTCCTTTGGTCGCTGGCGCTACGGCATAAACAACAACGGGAGCCGAGGCTCCCGTTGTTGTCTGCATGCTTCGGTCGGCTTATTCGACCTTGGCCTTGGCGCGCAGGTCGTCAATGTGCTTCTGCACATGGCGCTGCTGAAGTTGCTGGCCGATCTGGGCGCGCGCTTCCTCGATACCCGGCAGTTTGAGTTCCCGGGTGTCTTCGAGTTGGATCACGTGCCAGCCGAAATCGCTCTTGACCGGGGTCTCGGTGAACTTGCCCTTTTCGAGCTTGGTCATGGCGGCGGAGAAGGGTGGCACGAAGGAGGCGGGGTTGGCCCAGCCCAGATCGCCACCGCGTTCCTTGGAGCCCGGATCCTTCGAATCCTTGGCCAGGTCCTCGATCTTTTCACCCTTCTTCAGCTTGGCGATGATCGCCTTGGCTTCGTCTTCCTTTTCGACCAGGATGTGGCGCGCCTTGTATTCCTTGCTGCCCAACTTCGACTTGATCGTCTCGTACTCGGCCTTGATCTGGTCCTCGGTCACCGGGTGGGTACGAACCCAGTCATTGAGGTAGGCGCCAATCAGCACGCCCTGGCGAGCCAGGTCGATCTGGCCCTGGATTTCCGGCTTCTTGTCGAAGCCCTTCTTGATGGATTCCTGCGTGAGGATTTCACGGCGAACCAGTTCTTCGGTAACCGCCTTGCGCAAGTCCGGGGAGTCCGGTTGGCCCTGTGCGGCCTGGCCGGCGATCAGCGCATCGGCGCGGACTTTTGGAATGGCCTTGCCATTCACGGTGGCGAATGTCGCGGAATCGCTCTTCTTCTGGGCAAAGGCGGGCGCTGAGCCGATGGAAACGGCAAAGGCAAGCAGGAGGGCGTGGCGGAGGTTACGGTTCATCGTGGTTCCTGAGGTGGCGGGGAGGAGGACTATTGTTCGTCGGGGGTCTTCGCGGTGATGCCAAGTGCGTGGATTTCCCGCTTCATCAGCGGGCCGAGCGCATCATACACCAAGCGATGACGCTCCATTGTGCGCAGCCCGGCGAAGCGTGGGGAGACGATGGTCAGCATGAAATGGCCGCCGCCGCTGCGGGCCCCGGCATGTCCGGCATGCTTGGCCGAGTCATCGATCACGTCGATGCGCACCGGGTCGAGTGCGGCCAGACTGGTCCGCATGGCGTCGATCACGCTCACGATTTGGGGAAAACCTGGCGGAACGGACGCACCGTGACGCGGGCATAGACCCCCGCGGCGCGATAGGGGTCGGCATCGGCCCAGGCTTGCGCTTCCGCGAGCGATCCGAACTCGGCGACGATCAGGCTACCGGAAAAGCCGGCCGGGCCGGGATCGGGACTGTCGATTGCGGGGAAGGGGCCGCCCAGTGCGAGGCGGCCGGCGGCGTCCAGTTCGGTCAGTCGCGCCAGGTGCGCCGGGCGGGACGCAAGACGGCGCTCAAGGCTGTTCGGTACGTCGTCGCCGACGATGGCGTAAAGCATCACGATTCTCCTGAAAGTCCGTGCGCGGCGGTGTTGTGGCGCGCAGGTATCTGGGTGCTCATTCCTTTTTTGTGGCAGCAGGTTGCGGCGCCGGTTGCTCGTTCTCTTCAGGGATGTAGCGCGCCAGAAAGAGTCCCTGCAGGACGATGAAGACGATCATGAGGCCCATGCCGCCGAACAGCTTGAAACTGACCCAGGTGTCGGTGCTGAAATTGAAAGCCACCCACAGGTTGAGCACGCCCATCACGGCAAAAAAGCCCATCCAGGCGTAATTGAGCCTTGCCCAGATCGGTTCCGGAAGTTCCATCTGCTTTTCCAGCATGGCGCGAATCAGGTTCTTGCCGAAGAAGCGGGCGGAGCCGAACAAACTCGCCGTGAACAGCCAGTACAGTATCGTCGGCTTCCACTTGATGAAGGTCTCGTCGTGCAGGATCAGTGTCGCGCCGCCGAACACGACGACCAGGCCCAGGCTGACCCAGAGCATCGTGTCGACTTTGCCGTGGCGATGCCAGACCCAGCCGATCTGCGCCATGGTGGCGACGATGACCACCACCGTGGCAACGTAGATGTCGAATGCCTTGAACGCAGCGAAGAAGAGGATGACCGGAAAAAGGTCGAAAAGGAATTTCATGGGATCGATTCTAGCGGCTACTTCTGCTTGTCGAGGTTGATGGAAGCCGAGTTTATGCAGTAGCGCAGCCCGGTGGGCGCCGGGCCATCCGGAAAAACGTGGCCCAGGTGGGATCCGCACGCACCGCAGGTGACCTCGGTGCGGCGCATGAAATGGGAATTGTCCTCGACCTCGTCAATGCCTTTGGCATCGACCGGGGCGGTGAAGCTTGGCCAGCCGCAGCCGGAATCGAATTTTGTCGCCGACGAAAACAGCGGTGCGCCGCAACCGATGCAGAGATAGGTTCCAGGGTCCTTGCAGTTCCAGTATTCGCCGCTGAAGGCCGGTTCGGTGCCCTTTTCGCGGGCGACGCGGTACTGCATGGGCGTCAGTTGCGCGCGCCATTCGGCATCCGTCTTCTTGATGCTGCTGCTCATGGTGGCCTCCGGGGGCTGACTATAATCGCGGCCATGGCGATCGAGACCCGGCAGCATATACAAAAAACCCCGTTCCCGGCGCTTGCCACCGGGGCTGTGCGCCAGGGTGCCACTTGGAGCATTCGATGCGCGTGACCGTGCTCGGTGCCGGCGTCGTGGGCGTCACCAGCGCCTGGTATCTCGCGGCCGACGGACATGAAGTTACCGTCATAGAGCGCCAGCCGGGGCCGGCGCTTGAAACCAGCTTCGCCAACGGCGGGCAGATATCGGTCAGCCACGCCGAACCCTGGGCCAATCCCCGGGCTCCGCTCAAGGCGCTGAAATGGATGGGGCGCGAGGATTCACCGCTGCTGTGGCGGATGCGCGCAGATCCGGCGCAATGGGGCTGGGGCCTGCGTTTCCTGCGCGAATGCACGGCAAGCAGGGCACGCGCCAATGTGGGCGCGATCGTCAGGCTCGGCCTTGCCAGCCGGGCCGCGCTGCAGGCATTGCGCCGGGAACTGGCGCTGGAATACGATCATCTGGAGCGCGGCATACTGCATTTCTATACCGATCCGAGGGAATTCGAGCACGCCCTGCCGCAGGCCGCTCTGATGCGCGAGTTCGGCTGCGAGCGCGTACCGAAAACGGCCGCCGAATGCCTCACCATCGAGCCTGCACTGGCAGGCTCACGCCTGCCAGTGGTCGGGGGTACCTACACCGCGAGCGACGAATCGGGTGATGCACGGCGCTTTACCGAAATCCTGGCAAACAAGGCTGCGCTGCTCGGCGTGCGGTTTCGTCATGGCGAAGCCGTTGTTGCCCTGGAGCGCGTGGCCGGTCGGGTAAGCTCCGTGCACCTCGCTTCGGGCGAGAAATTGGCCGCCGACCTCACCGTGCTGGCACTGGGAAGCTACTCGCCGCTCTTGCTGCGACCTCTTGGAGTCAGGTTGCCGGTCTATCCGGCAAAAGGGTATTCGGTGACGCTGAAGGTGCCGGAAGCCGCCGTGGCGCCGACCGTAAGCCTTACCGACGACGGGCACAAGATCGTCATGTCGCGTTTCGGCCAGCGGCTGCGGGTGGCGGGGACCGCCGAGTTCAACGGATATGACACTTCGCTGAATTCCGCGCGTTGTGCAGCCCTGTTGCGCCGGATCGGCGAGCTTTTTCCCGGACTGGCCGACATCGGGGACGCGGAATACTGGGCCGGGCTGCGTCCCTCGACACCGGGCAACGTACCGTTGGTCGGCCCGTTGTCCGGCGCGGGATTGGACGGCCTGTGGCTCAACACCGGGCACGGTACCCTGGGCTGGACATTGGCATGCGGTTCGGCAAAGCTGCTGGCGGACAGGATTGCCGGCCGCGATCCGGGATTGGACCCGGCACCCTACGACTATTGAGTGCGGCCCGAGCAGCCGTGCCGCCAGCGACCGAAGGAAGTCCCTGTGGGGCGCCGACTTTTCAGACGTTCAATGCAAGTGCCGCGGGGCGGATTCCGCCTGCTCTTCTGGCATTTCCGCATGCACCGGTTCGCCTTCGGGATTGGGATAGAGCGGGGCACCACAGTCATCGCAGAATTCGAGCGGGAAACGCTGGTCCAGGACCAGGACACTTCCGATTCCGGCTTCGCGCAGCGTCGCCTCGATCTGCATCGGCGCGTCGTTGTTCTCATCCTCGCTTTCCAGCAGGGGCCAGACCACGCCATGCAGCACATTGCTGTCGCCGCGTCGCGTAAAGCCGATGCGGTATTCCTCGAGTTGCCGATCATGGAAGGGGGCGACCACGGCCCGCAATTCGGTGCCCGGCAGGTTGAGCACGGTCTGCAGGAAGGCCACGGCGGCGCGTAGCGACCAGGGCCGCGAGGCGCGATCGGCATCGCGTACGGCGGCGTGGTATGCCAGTATCGGCAGATACTCGACGGCACAGGCCGGCAGCAGCGGACGCAGCGCCTCGCCACCTTGCTGCGCCCATTGGCGAAAGGATTCGGCCGGGTCGCCATCGTCCTCCTGCCAGCGGAACAGCGCCGCTCCTTGCGGTGCTGCAACGGCGCCAAGGACATAGCGGGTGTCGGAGAGGAAACTCATGGTTTCCTGCAATTGCGTGATGTCGATCTTCAGGTTGCGGCCATGGACCGCTGACTTGGCAAGTCTTTCCGCAAACTGGGCGGTCTCGACGTAGTTCTGGGGCAACTGGTCGGGGCTGTAGAGCACGTCCGCGAGGGCCAGCCTGGCGTCAGCGGCGAGGACGTGCGCCTGCAGATGAACGCGCAGCGAATCGAGCTGCACCTGGGGAATGCTGCCTGAGGGAATCTGGAAGCGTGACCAGGCCAGCAAGGGGGCCGCGATCAGCACCACGTCCAGCCCGTTCGCGCCATCGGCGCGACGCGTCTCGGCGCAGGACTCGACCATGTCGGCCAGTTCATCGTAGGCGCGGGATCCGTTGTTGTACAACTGGTCGAGCACGGCGACCAGGGTTTCCTCGGCGCCATCGGCGAGCAGTCGATCGATCTGTGCGGCAAGGCGGTCTTCCCACCAGGCATCCTCGATCCGGTTCGATGACTGGCCAAGGCGGGTTGCCAGCCGGAGGAGCAGTTCGGTGTCCGGCGTCTGGCGGGCGCGGCGCGGATGGCGGTTGCGTTTCATGGAAATGACGGGCCGAAAGGAGTACGGCGGAAGCTGCGGACCGCAATTTTACCAGTTGGCAGGGTGGTCGGCTGGCACCGATAAGCTGATAAAATTCTCGTGTTTTTTCGCCTGCGGTGGCCTCCAATGTTTTCCAGATTGATGCCCAAAGAAGCCAAGTTCTTTGATCTGTTCAATGCGCATGCTGATCTGATCGTCAAGGGTGGCCGGCAACTGGCGGCTCTGGTCGGGGATCTTGGCAAGGGGCCGGAAGTTCTGGCGCAGCACGTTCAGGCCATCGACGAGATCGAAACCACCGCAGACAAGATCACCCACGAAACCATCGCCTTACTGCATACGTCGTTCAACACGCCGCTCGATCGCGATGAAATTCACCAGCTGATCATGCGTATGGACGACATCCTCGACCTTATCCAGGATTTCGCCGAGGCCATGTACCTGTACGACATCCGCCAGCTCACGCCCGAAGCGCGCCAGCTGTCGGACATCGTTGCCTCCAGTTGCGAGCGGGTCAGGTCGGCGGTGGTGCTGCTGCACAAGATGGACAACGCCCCTGCCATGCTCAAGCTCTGCCGCGAGATCGACCAGCTCGAGTCCGACGCCGACCGCGCGATGCGCACCGGCATCACCAAGCTGTTCCGCGAAGAGGCGGACGTGCGCCTGCTGATCAAGATGAAAGGCATCTACGAACTCCTCGAATCGGTCACCGACCGCGCGGAAGACGTGGCCAACATCATCGAGGGCATCATCCTCGAGAATTCCTGAGCGACCGCCATGCAAGCGGTCGAGATGAGTCTGACGGTAATCGTGGTTCTGGTGCTGCTGGCACTGGCCTTCGATTTCATGAATGGTTTCCATGACGCAGCCAACTCGATCGCCACCATCGTCTCCACCGGCGTATTGAAGCCGCAGCATGCCGTCGCCTGGGCGGCGTTCTTCAACGTTGCGGCGGTGATGGTGTTCCAGCTCAAAGTTGCCAGCACCATCGGCAAAGGGACCATCGATCCGGCCATAGTGGATCATTACGTGGTGTTCGGCGCACTGATCGGCGCCATCGCATGGAATGTCATCACCTGGTATTACGGGATCCCATCGAGTTCCTCGCATGCGCTGATCGGAGGCCTTGCCGGCGCGGCTATGGCCAAGGCCGGTACCGGTTCGCTGGTGTGGGCCGGCATCGGCAAGGTGATTGCGTTCATTCTCGTCGCGCCCTTGCTCGGCTTCCTCCTCGGCGGGGCGCTGATGGTCGTCGTCGCCTGGCTCAACAACCGCAGCACGCCACGCAAGGTGGACAAGAGCTTCCGCCGATTGCAGCTGGTTTCGGCTGCCGCCTACAGCCTTGGTCACGGCGGGAATGACGCGCAAAAGACGATAGGCATCATCTGGATGCTGCTGATCGCTGCGGGCATTTCGAAGACAGGCGAATCCGTGCCGACATGGGTTATTTTCAGCTGTTACACGGCGATGGGTCTGGGTACGATGTTTGGCGGTTGGCGCATCGTCAAGACAATGGGGCAGCGAATCACCAAACTGCGCCCGGTTGGCGGCTTCTGCGCCGAAACCGGCGGTGCGATCACCCTGTTCATGGCGACCGGACTCGGCATTCCGGTGTCGACCACGCACACCATCACCGGCGCCATCGTCGGTGTCGGAACGTCGAAAGGTCCTGGCAACGTGCGTTGGGGCGTGGCAGGCAGCATAGTCTGGGCTTGGGTTCTAACCATCCCGGCCAGCGCTCTGATCGCTGCCGTCGCCTGGTGGCTCGGCCGCTGGGTATTGTGAGTCCTTGCCAGTCCTGCGGCGCATGTTGCGCGACCTACCGCGTTTCCTTTCCTCGCTTCGAGCTTGACGACGTGCCTGGCGGCGCCGTGCCGGAGGCGCTGGCCGAGTCCGCCGGGGTGCATCTGGTCTGCATGCGCGGCACCGGGGCGGCGCCGGCGCGCTGTGTCGCCTTGCGCGGGACCATAGGACAGTCCGTTTCCTGCACGATCTACGAGTTCCGCCCCAGCGCCTGCCGTGAGTTCGCGCCGCTGGCGGCTGTCGGTCGCGGCGACGAGGCCTGCAACGATGCGCGCCGGCGGCATGGCGTGGCGCCGTTGGTGCCGGTCGCGGCATGAACGAACGGGTCGCTCCCGGCCCAGCCGCATTCGGGCTGATGGTGCTGCTGTGTGCCATATGGGGCTTCCAGCAGGTAACCATGAAGTTTGCCAGCGCCGAAATCAGTCCGCTCTTTCAGGCCGGCTTGCGCTCGGGCTTCGGCGCCGTGCTGGTCTACGCCTGGGCACGCTGGCGCGGCGTCGCGCTGTTCGCCAGCGATCAGTCGTTTCGCCCAGGTTTGCTGGCCGGGCTGCTGTTCGGTCTGGAGTTCGCTTTCCTTTTTGTCGGAGTCGAGCGCACCACGGTATCGCGCATGGTGATATTTCTATATACCGCCCCATGTTTCACCGTGCTCGGCCTGCATTTCTTCGTCGCGGGCGAACGCATGGGCTGGCGGCAGGGTGCCGGCGTGCTGCTGGCCTTCGCCGGCCTGGTGCTAGCCTTTGTCGACAAGGCGGTTGGCGGTAGTTTGCTGGGGGACGCCTTCGGCGTGCTGGCCGCGCTGTTCTGGGCAGCGACGACGGTCTTGATCCGCGCCACTTCACTGGCCAAGGTGACGGCGACCAAGGTCCTGCTCTACCAGCTGGTGGTCTCGGCCGCGGTGATGTTTCCATTGTCGTGGCTGGTTGGTGAGCGCGGTATCGCCGTGTTGTCAGCGCCGACTCTTTGGGCCATGGCCTATCAGATCGTCATCGTGGCATTTGCCAGTTACCTGGCGTGGTTCTGGCTGCTGACGCGCTACCTCGCCGGGCGATTGCTGGTGTTTTCCTTCCTGACGCCATTGTTCGGTGTCTGGTTCGGCATGATCCTGATGCACGACCAGCCCAGCCTGCATTTCTTCGCTGCGGCGGCGATGGTGGTGGGCGGCATCGTCCTGGTGAACCTGCCGACGCGGAGATGAGACCGCGCGAGGCGTTTTTCATCGGCCTGCGTGCAGTCATGCCGCTGCTGCTGGGGGTCGCTCCGTTCGGCGTGATCTACGGCGTGGTGGCCCTGCAAAGCGGCATTACTGCCGTTGCCGCGATGGCGATGTCGACTATCGTGTTCGCCGGTTCCGCACAGTTTCTCCTTGCGCAATTGGTCGGGGCTGGCGCCCCGTTCCTGCTTGCGGCTGGAGCGGTCGGGCTGGTCAACCTGCGGCACGCACTCTACAGCGCATCCGTGGCGCCCTTGTTGGCGCACCTGCCAAGGCGCTGGAAGGTCGTGCTGGCCTATTTATTGACCGACGAAGCCTATGCCGCGGCGATTCCGCACCTGCTGGCGGATGAGGGCGGTTCGCAACCCTCCCACGCGCACTGGATCCTCTTCGGTTCCGGGGTGGGCCTGTGGTCCGGTTGGCAGGTTTCCACCCTGGCCGGCGTGCTGATCGGCGCTCGACTGCCGGCCGACATGGGGCTGGATTTCGCCTTGCCGCTGACTTTCATCGCCATCGTCGTGCCGATGATTTCCACCCGCGCGCTGTTCGCCGCGGCGATTGCGGCAGGTGCTGCCGCGGTTGCGCTGGCAGCGCTGCCCTACAAGCTGGGATTGTTCCTGGGCGCGCTGGCCGGTCTCGCGGTGGGCGCGGCACTGGGCAGAAAGCCGGCATGACGCTCTGGGGCCTGATGCTGGTGTGCGGAGTGCTCACCTTCGCCATCCGCTATTCCTTCATCGCCGCCGAGGGACATTACCGGCCGCCACCATGGTTTGCCCTGCTGCTGCCTTTCGTGCCGGTTGCCGCGCTGACCGCGCTGACGGCGCCGGAACTGCTGCTGGTAGGCGGTGCTCTCGACGTTGGCGCGGGCAATGTGCGACTCTGGGCCGGCCTCGTGGCGATCGGCGTTGCCGCGATCGGGCGCAACACGCTGCTGACCATCGGCAGCGGCTTCCTCGCGCTGTTCCTTTTGCAGCGAATCTGAGTCCTATGCGGCCGGACAACTGCGAAAGCCGATGAAAATGTCATCGCGGTGGGGTTCGTAGTAGTTTCGGTAGCGCGGATTGCGCATGCGCGGCCGGGTGGCGAAGGATCCGCCACGAACGCTGCGATGGGTGTGGAAGTAGGGCGCGGCGTATTCCGCATAAGGGTCGGGGCTGAAGCCGGGATAAGGCTCGAAGGGGCTGGCGGTCCATTCCCAGACCTGGGTACCCCAATCGAATGCGGTGGCGTGCAGCGCCGCGAATTCCCATTCAGGCTCGCTCGGCAGGCGTCGTCCGGCCCAGCGGCACCATGCTTCCGCCTCGTGCGCGGTGACGTGGATGACAGGTTGGGCCAGGGCCAGATCGACCCACTCACCGAATCGGCGCTGCTGCCAAACGCCTTCCTTTCGACCCCAGTAGCGCGGCGTGACCTGCTGGCTGGTCTCCAGCCAGGCGCGCCCTGCAGCGGACCACCACTGCGGGTTCTGGTAGCCGCCCGCCTCGACGAACTCAAGGAAATCGGAATTGCGCGTCGGGACGCGGGAAATGGCGAAAGATTCGACCCGCACCGGGTATGCCCATTTTTCGTTGTCGAAGACAAAGCCCGTGCCGCTTTCGGAACTTCCCATGCGGAACTCGCCACCCTCCAGCTCGATGTCGGCCGCGGGCGGCAGTTCGGCCAATCCGTCGGCCGAGGGCCATCCCAGCGTCTGGCGCGTGTAGCGAAAGGCCTCGTCGTGCATGTCCTCGTGGAACAGTGCGAGGCGATGAAAGTAGAGCGCCGGGTCGGTGTCGGGCAGGACTTGCAGCGCATCGATGGCGGCGTCGAGCGTGTCGCGCAGATAGCTTCGTGTGGCTCGCCAGTCAGGCAGGTCGAGCTGCCAACGGCTGCCATGGGCGACGCGGCGTGAGTCGTACCAGCGATCGGCATCGTCCAGAAGGGAAGCGGCCGGAGTCGAGCTTTCCCCTCGATAGCGCTGGCACCAGTATTCCGTGAACCATGCGACGTGGCCGAGTTCCCACAGCGGGGGATTGATCGTTTCAAGAAGGGGAACCTGCAGGGGGTGCGCTGCCGAGATGCCCTCGGCGCCGCCCGGCGGCGACCAGGAGGCCCATTCGTCGAGCAGGCGAATCGTATAATCGCGCGCATCCTGCAATGCGGTAGCGAGGATCACCTTGTCGGCAGTTCTGAGGTCATGCATGACTAATTCCGTCCTTCCTTCCATCAGCATCGTCAGCCCGGCCCTGGCCAAGGCCAACAATGGCAACTGGCACACCGCGAAACGCTGGGCACAGTGCCTGGCGCGCGACACCCGGGTCCGCATCGAGCTCGAATGGGGCGGCGCCGACGACGCGATGTTGATCGCACTGCATGCCCGACGTTCCGCCGGGTCGATTGCCCGCTATGCCGAAGTTTATCCGCAACGCGCCCTGGTTCTGGTACTGACTGGAACGGACCTCTACCGCGACATCAGGATCGATCCGCAGGCGCAGCGCTCGCTTGCCTTGGCCTCTCGCCTTGTCGTGCTGCAGGCCGAAGGCATCGGCGAACTGGATCGCAGCCAGGCGGCAAAGGCGACAGTGATCTACCAGTCGGCGCGGACGCTGACTCCGGGTAGGCGCAGCACGCGTCACTTCGACCTGGTGATGGTCGGGCACCAGCGACCGGAGAAGGATCCGCTTACGGCCTTGCGCGCGTTGCGCTTCCTGCCGGCCGATCTTCCGGTGCGCCTGTTTCATGTTGGTGCCGCGCTCGACCTGGAACTCGCTGCGGAAGTGGCTCGTCTGGGTGCCGGTGACGGTCGCTACCACTGGCTAGGTGCACTGTCCCAGTCGGAAACCCGCCAGCGCATCAAGCGCAGCCACCTGTTGTTGCTGCCGTCGCGGATGGAGGGCGGCGCCAACGTGCTGATCGAGGCCGTGACCAGCGGTGTGCCGGTGCTTGGCAGCGACATTTCCGGCAACCGCGGCATGCTCGGGGCGGACTATCCCGGATGGTTTCCGGTGGGAGACGCAGTGCGTCTGGCGGGCCTGATCGTCAGGGCAGCCCGCGACACGCGCTACTATTCGGCCTTGTCCGCGCGTTGCGCCGAGCGGGCAGAACTATTTTCCCCCGCCGGCGAATGCGCCGCGGTTTGCAGGCTCCTCGACATGACAAGGCAATCGACATCATGAATTCACCACTCCATTCCGCATCGCCGCTGCGTTTGACCTCGTTCAGCCATGGCGGTGGCTGTGGCTGCAAGGTTGCTCCCGGCGTGCTTTCGGAGATCCTGCGTGGCGCTCGTGGTTTCCCCGTTCCGAAAGAACTCATGGTCGGCATCGAAACGGCCGATGATGCCGCGGTTTACCGTTTGAACGACGAGCAGGCGCTGATCGCGACCACCGATTTCTTCATGCCCATCGTCGATGATCCATTCGATTTCGGCCGGATCGCGGCGACCAATGCGATCAGCGACGTGTATGCCATGGGCGGCACGCCGATCATGGCGCTGGCTCTGGTCGGCATGCCGATCGACAAGCTGCCCATCGAGGTGATCGGCAAAATATTGGAAGGCGGCGAAAGCGTTTGCGCCGCGGCAGGGATCCCGATCGCCGGTGGCCACACCATCGATTCGGTCGAACCGATCTATGGTCTGGTGGTAATGGGCCTGGTGCATCCTGACAAGGTGAAGACCAATGCCGGAGCGCGAGCCGGCGACGTGCTGGTGCTCGGAAAGCCGCTGGGCGTCGGCGTAATGTCGGCCGCACTGAAAAAAGGCGCGCTTGATGCCGACGGCTATGCCGCCATGATTGCCAGCACCACCCGGCTCAATACGCCGGGGCGGCGGTTGGCCAATCTCGATGCGGTGCACGCCTTGACCGACATTACCGGCTTTGGCCTGCTCGGGCATTTGCTCGAGGTTTGTCGCGGCGCAGGCTTGGCTGCGGTACTCGACATGGGTTCGATTCCCCTGCTGGCGGATGTCGAACGGCTGGCCACGGCTGGCTACATCACCGGCGCTTCGGCGCGCAACTGGACAGCCTATGGTGACGAGGTTTCTCTCGCGCCGGCCATCAGCCAGATGCAGCGCGTCTTGTTGACCGATCCTCAGACCAGCGGCGGCTTGCTGGTGGCCTGCGAGCCTGCGGCGGTCGATGACGTGCTCGCGGTGTTTCGTGCCGAAGGATTTGATTCGGCGGCTGTCGTCGGCCGCTTTGAATCCGGGCCGCCGCGCGTTCGTGTGGCGGCCTGAAGGGCGTCAGTCAGCCTTGCGCGCGAAAAACAGCGCGAACCAACGGCGCGGATCGGTCCACATCTGAATGTCCGCGAAACCGGCTTCGGTCAGCAGCGTCGCGAAGCCGTCCGGCGAATATTTCCACGAGTTCTCGGTGTGGACTCGCTCGCCCTCGGCGAAGGTCCGGGCGCGTGATCCTTTGGCTTCGGGCCAGCGCACGGTGAGCGTACGGCAGGCTTCCAGGTGCATTTCGATGCGGGTCGAGTCGGTGTTGTAGAAGGCGACGTGATTCCAGTCTCCGATGGCGAAATCGGCATCGAGCCGCGTATTCACGTGGCGCAGGAGGTTCCGGTTGAAGGCTGCGGTGACGCCCAACGGATCGTCGTAGGCGGCATCGAGCAGCGTCTTGTCCTTGATCAGATCTACGCCGATCAGCAAGCCGCCGCTGCGATCCATCCGTGCCGCAAGGCCTTGCAGGAAGCGGCCTGCCTCTCGCGGGCTGAAGTTGCCGATGCTCGAACCCGGATAAAAGAACATGCGCCGTTCCAGGGGCAGTTCGGCGGGTAACTGCAATTCGTCGGTGAAGTCGAGTCCGAGGCCGAGCATGTCGATGGTCGGCAGTTCGCGTTTCAGGTTCTGCAGCGAGTCTCGCAGAAACTCCACCGAGATATCGACCGCCACGTAGCGCCTCGGAAGGATGCCGGCGTGGAACAGCTTGCCCGCCTTGGCGCAACTGCCGCAGCCCAGGTCGATCAGCGTGAAATCCGTGCCCAGCGCCTGCCGTATGGCAGGCAGGTTGTCGCGAAAGATTGCCGCTTCGGTACGCGTGGGGTAGTACTCGGGCAACTCGGTAATGGCCTCGAACAGGCGCGAGCCGAGCGCGTCGTAGAAGAATTTCGGGGCAATGCGCGCCTGCGGCTGCAACAG
Source organism: Sulfuritalea sp. (assembly GCA_044359585.1). Classification (GTDB taxonomy): domain Bacteria; phylum Pseudomonadota; class Gammaproteobacteria; order Burkholderiales; family Rhodocyclaceae; genus Sulfuritalea. The sequence goes on from JBIKLV010000001.1 coordinate 127,941, forward strand.
GCCGGTGGCCAGTTCATCGCGCAGGAGGGCATTCTGGCGCGGCGAATCCCAGTCCAGGATCTGCAACAGTTTGATGTCGTTTTGCATTTCAGGTCGCCAGCAGGAGGAAAACAGTGGGGCGCCGGTCCAGATCGGGTGGCGGAGCCGCCTTCCATTCCGCGATGCGGAGGGTGCGGACGAACTCGCTGGCCAGGGTCAGGTCGGTTGCCACGCACAGGCGGCTTTGTGGCCTGCAGGCGGACAACGCCGCCTTGAACAGCGCATTGTTGCGGTAAGGGGTTTCAATGAATACTTGAGTTTGCCTGTGCCTGGCCGACTCGCTCTCCAGCTCCGAAATGCGTCGGCTCCGTTCCGGTTCCCGCGCCGGCAGGTAGCCATGGAAAGCGAACCGCTGGCCTTCCAGGCCGGAACCCATCAGCGCCAGCAGCAGGGAAGATGGTCCGACCAGCGGCTTGACCGTGATGCCTTTGTCGTGGGCGCGTCGAACCAGCAGGGCGCCAGGGTCTGCAATCGCCGGGCACCCCGCTTCGGACATCAGGCCGAGGTCATGACCGGCGGCAAGCGGTGCCAGCAGGCGCTCGATGTCCGCTGCGGTAGGCGTTTCCGGCAATTGCTCGATGGCCAGCTCGCGCAAGGGGCCGGGGTGACCCATGCGCTTTAGTTCGGCACGGGCGGATTTCGCGTTTTCGGCGACAAAATGCGTGAGTTTGCAGGCGGTCGCCTGCGTGCTCGCCGGCAGGCAGGCTTGCCATGTAGTGTCACCCAGGGCGACAGGCAGCAGCATGAGCGATCCGGTCATCGGTTCGTCAGGCCCGGTCAAGGCAGTGCCAGGCCTTCGGCACGCAGCATGTCGCACAAGGCAATCAGCGGCAGGCCGACCAGAGCATTGGGATCATCACCGCGCAAGTAGGACAGGAGCGAAATGCCCAATCCCTCGGATTTGGCACTTCCTGCGCAGTTGAGCGCATCTTCACGGTCCAGGTAGGACTCGATTTCGGCATCGCTGAGATCGCGAAAGCCGACATGGGTGTCGATGCAGCGCACCTGGGCACGACCGCTTGCCGCGTCGAGCAGGCAAAGTCCCGTATGGAACACCACCTCTTTTCCTCGCATCCGGCTCAACTGGGCAATGGCATTCTCGCGCCGTCCCGGTTTGCCGAAGCGGTCATCGCCGTGGGCGGCTACCTGGTCGGAGCCGATGATCAGTGCGTCCGGGTAGCGTTGCATGACCGCTCGAGCCTTGGCTTCGGAGAGGCGCGTGGCGGTGGCAGCTGGGTGCTCGCCCGGCAAGGGCGACTCGTCGGCATCCGGTGCGACGGTTTCGAAGGGTATCTGCAGGCGTGCCAAAAGCTCTCTGCGAAAGGGGGAAGTGGATGCGAGAACAAGCAGGCGCGCCATGTTGCGGACTTGAAAAGACGGGGCCGGGCATGATAACATCCACTGTTTTGTCGTGCGAGCGTCGGGCTGTGTCGGATTCGATAGTTGGAACCGTTCTGGACTGCCTTGAATTCGCGCGCAACGGCGGCGTGCTGGAGCGTCGTGTCGAACTCGGCGAAATGCCGCGTCTGGCAGATGTGCTGGCAACAAGCAGCGGATCGTTGGCTGTCCGGTTGGCAGGGTGGCGTGACGCGGAAGGCAAGTCGTGGTTGCAGTTGGATGTTTCCGGTGCGCCGGTGTTATGTTGCCAGCGCTGCCTCGGTGGAGTGGAGTTTCCGCTTGATATAAGCAGTCGCTTGCGCCTGGTTGGCCCCGGAGAAGTCTGGCCGGACGACGATCTGGAAGACGATAGCGCGGACGCCATGGAAGCGGAAGGGACGCTTGCGGTGTTGTCGCTGATAGAGGATGAAGTGTTGCTTGCGCTGCCCATCGCGCCGCGACATGAGAAGTGTCAGTCGCCTGTGAGGGACGAAATGGAACAAGGGCCATCGCCGTTTGCCGCGTTGGCTGCCATCAGGAAGAAGTGAAGCAGAGTTTTAGAGCATGCTAATGCCCGCGTCAGCGGGCGTTACGCTGTAACCAGACAAGGAGTAGCGAAATGGCCGTACAACAGAACAAGAAATCCCCTTCCAAGCGCGGCATGCACCGCGCCCACGATTTTCTGACCAATCCTCCGCTGGCTGTCGAACCGACTACCGGTGAAGTCCATCTGCGCCATCATATTTCGCCCTCCGGCGTTTATCGTGGCAAGAAAGTTGTCAAGGCCAAGGGCGAATAAGCCATTTTGGCGAAAACGGCCGGATGCGCCGCGCGCATCCGGCCGTTTTTCTGAAATCTCCGGAAGATCACTGAACGATGGCGATCACCCTCGCGGTGGATTGCATGGGTGGCGACCACGGTCCGTCGGTAACCCTGCCTGCTGTCATAGAGTTCCTGCGTCATGATACCGATTGCGCCGCCATTCTGGTCGGGCGCGAGGATGTGCTGCGTTCGCAGGCCGAGGGCGTTGCCGTTGAGTTCGGCAAACGCCTTTCGATTCGCCATGCCTCGGAAATCGTCGGGATGGATGAAGCAGTGGCAAGTGCGCTGCGCGGGAAGAAGGATTCTTCCATGCGTGTGGCCGTTGATCTGGTCAAGGATGGCATAGCCGATGCCGCGGTATCGGCCGGCAATACCGGTGCCCTGATGGCCGTCTCCCGTTTCGTCCTGAAGACCCTGCCTGGCATCGACCGGCCGGCGATATGTTCCATCCTGCCCTCGCAGAACGGAACCACCTATGTGCTGGATCTCGGCGCCAACGTGGACTGCAGTCCTGAGCACCTGCTGCAGTTCGGCATCATGGGGGCGTCACTGGTTGCGGCGCTGGAGCACAAGGAACGTCCTACGGTAGGCTTGCTCAACATCGGCGAAGAGGCGATCAAGGGCAATGAGGCCGTCAAGCGTGCGTCCGAACTTCTGCGTGCGACCGACTTGAACTTCGTCGGCAATGTCGAGGGTAACGATATTTTCAAGGGCACAGCCGATGTGGTGGTCTGCGACGGGTTCGTCGGCAACGTTACATTGAAGGCGTCCGAGGGTTTGGCGCACATGATCGGCGCGGGACTCAAACAAGAGTTTTCCCGCAACCTGTTCACAAAGCTAGCCGGCCTGCTGGCCATGCCCGTCCTCAAATCCTTTCGCCAGCGTTTCGATCCGCGACGCTACAACGGCGCCAGCTTGTTGGGCTTGCGCGGCATCGTGGTCAAGAGCCATGGATCTGCCGATCGCATGGCGTTTCGCTTCGCACTGGAAAAGGCGGCTGAAGAAGCCCGCCAGCGGCTGCCGGAAGCGATCGCGGAGCGCATGGCCGCCATTGCCAGCCCGCGCAACGGGTTTCCGGATGCGTCCGGCGGGGCCGCGCCAAACCACAGCCAATGATGGAGGCCAAGGTGATACATACCCGAATCAGCGGTACCGGAAGCTATCTGCCCGGTGAACCCGTCGGCAATGCGTCCCTGATCGCCAACTACCAGATCGACTCGTCCGACGACTGGATCGTGGAACGTACCGGCATACGCCAGCGCCATCTTGCCGCCGCCGGTGTCACCAGCAGCGATCTGGCGTTGGAGGCCAGTCGACGTGCATTGGACGCAGCCGGACGGTTGCCCGCCGACGTCGACCTGATCATCGTTGCGACGTCGACGCCCGACTATGTGTTCCCGAGCGCCGCCGCCCTGCTGCAAAGCAAACTCGGCATCATCAACGGTGCGGCGGCTTTCGACGTGCAGGCTGTGTGCAGCGGCTTCGTCTATGCCGTCAACATTGCGGAGAAGTTCATTCGTTCCGGCTCGCACAAGTGCGCGCTGGTGGTGGGTGCCGAGGTATTTTCGCGCATCCTCGACTGGAAGGATCGCGGCACCTGCGTCCTGTTCGGCGATGGCGCCGGTGCCGTGGTGCTGGAAGCCGCAGACAAGCCCGGACTGCTGGCCAGCGCCTTCCATGCGGACGGCAGCCATCACGGCATCCTGTCGGTGCCCGGCCAGGTGTGCGGCGGCGTGGTGACCGGCGATCCATTCCTGCGCATGGACGGGCAGGCCGTTTTCAAGTTCGCGGTCAAGGTGCTCGCCGATGTCGCGCACGAAGTGCTGGCCGCCGCCGGCATGACCGCCGACCAGGTCGATTGGCTGATTCCGCACCAGGCCAACGTGCGCATACTTCAGGCCACGGCCAAGCGGCTCCACCTGCCTCCCGAAAAGTGCGTCATCACCGTGGCGGAGCATGGCAATACATCTGCTGCATCGATTCCGCTGGCTCTGGACACTGCCGTGCGCGACGGTCGAATTCGACGCGGCCAGAATCTGCTGCTTGAAGGGGTGGGCGGCGGCTTCACCTGGGGCGCGACCCTTCTTGAATATTGAAACCGAGACGAATCAAATGAAATTTGCACTCGTGTATCCCGGCCAGGGTTCCCAATCCCTCGGCATGATGGCTGCGTATGGCGATGCGCCGGTGATTCGCGCTACATTCGATGAGGCGTCCGCCGCGCTTGGCCGCGACCTGTGGCAACTGGTTTGCGAAGGCCCTGCGGAGCAGTTGAGCCAGACGGTCAATACCCAGCCGTTGATGCTGACCGCCGACATCGCCGTCTATCGACTTTGGCTTGAAAAGGGCGGCAGCGCGCCAACCATGGTCGCAGGGCACAGCCTCGGCGAATATTCGGCGCTGGTAGCGGCCGGAGTACTTTCGCTGCGCGACGCCGTGCCGCTTGTTGAATTGCGTGCCAAGGCCATGCAGGCCGCCGTGCCGGCGGGAGAAGGCGCCATGGCGGCTGTCATGGGCCTCGATGCCGATGGTGTCGTCGCCGCCTGCGCCGAAGCTGCACAGGGTCAGATCGTGCAAGCCGTGAATTTCAACGAACCGAAGCAGACGGTGATTGCAGGCCACAAGGCGGCGGTCGAGCGCGCGGCGGAACTGGTCAAGGCGAGGGGTGCCAAGCGGGCATTGATGCTGCCGGTGTCGGCGCCGTTTCACTGCGCGCTGATGAAGCCGGCGGCGGATGCGCTGCAGATCCATCTTGCGGCCGTCGCGTTTTCCGCGCCGCAAATTGCCGTGGTGAACAATGTCGATGTGGCACAACTCGCCGATCCCGCCGCAATCCGTGATGCCCTGGTGCGGCAGGCCGCGTCGCCGGTTCGTTGGGTCGAAACCATGCAGGCGATGCATGCTGCCGGGGTAACCCATGTATTCGAGTGCGGTCCGGGAAAGGTCTTGTCCGGACTGGTCAAGCGCTGCGTCGATCAACTCGCCGGCGCGGCGATGAATGATCTGGCCAGCATGGATGCGGCGCTGGCCGCGGTTCGGGGAGCGTGATATGACGGATTTGAAGGGACAGGTAGCGCTGGTGACCGGCGCATCGCGTGGCCTGGGCCGCGCCATCGCGCTGGAACTGGGTGCGCAGGGCGCGACGGTGATCGGTACCGCGACGACCGAAGCCGGTGCGGCGGAGATCCAGAAGGCGCTCGATGAGGCCGGCATCACCGGCTGGGGTGCCGCCGCCAATGTCACCGAGGCAGCCGCCTGCGAGATGCTGGTCGGCGCGATCGAAAAGAAGTTCGGTGCCGTCTCGGTCCTGGTGAACAATGCCGGCATCACTCGCGACAACCTCGCGATGCGCATGAAGGACGATGAATGGGATCTGGTGATCGAGACCAACCTCAAGGCCGTGTTCCGGCTTTCCAAGCTGGTCATGCGCGGCATGATGAAGGCGCGCTTCGGTCGCATCATCAACATCACGTCGGTGGTCGGCGAAGCCGGCAATCCGGGCCAGGCGAACTACGCCGCGGCCAAGGCGGGAGTTGCCGGCATGAGTCGGGCGCTGGCACAGGAACTGGGCAGCCGCAACGTCACCGTGAATTGCGTCGCGCCGGGATTCATCGATACCGACATGACCCGCGGGTTGCCGGACGCGCAACGCGATGCACTGCTTGGCAAGATTCCTCTGGGCCGGCTCGGACAGCCCGAAGAGATCGCGGCGACGGTGGCGTTTCTGGCGTCGCCGCGTGCCGGCTACATTACCGGCAGCACCATCAATGTGAATGGCGGCATGTACATGGCCTGATTCCCGCAAGGGCGTCCGGCTGTTAAAATAAGCGGGTTTTTACCACCCGAACAATCAAGGGAAGGAGTTTCAAGATGGAGAACATCGAACAACGCGTCAAGAAGATCGTCGCCGAGCAACTGGGCGTCAATGAGGCCGACATCAAGAACGAATCGAATTTCGTGGATGATCTTGGTGCCGACTCGCTCGACACGGTCGAATTGGTGATGGCGCTGGAGGAGGAGTTCGAGTGCGAGATTCCCGACGAAGATGCGGAGAAGATCACCACCGTGCAGCAGGCTGTTGACTACGTCAACGCCAACATCAAGAAGTAATCCAGCCCACCGTTATCTTCGGAGTCCATCGTGTCGCGACGCCGCGTGGTCGTTACCGGTCTCGGCGTAATCTCGCCGGTCGGCAATACTGTTTCGGAAGCCTGGGACAACCTTACCGCCGGACGAAGCGGGATCGGACGCATCACCAAGTTCGATCCCGCGGCTTTCAAGGCGCAGATCGCCGGCGAAGTGAAGAACTTCGACGTTGCCGCCTACCTGTCGGCCAAGGAAGCGCGGCGCATGGACAGCTTCATCCATTTCGGCATGGCGGCCGGCATCCAGGCCCTGCGTGACGCCGGGCTCGATACGCCTCAGGCCGATGCGGAAAGCATCGGGGTGAACATCGGTTCGGGAATCGGCGGCCTGCCGATGATCGAGGCGACGCATCACGATTATCTTGGTGGCGGTCCGCGCAAGATTTCGCCGTTTTTCATTCCGGGCACGATCAGCAACATGATCTCGGGCAACCTGTCGATCATGTTCGGCCTCAAGGGGCCGAATATCGCCGTGGTCACGGCCTGCACCACCGGCCTCCACGCGATCGGCCTTTCGGCCCGCATGATCGAGTACGGCGATGCCGACGTGATGGTCTGCGGCGGCGCCGAGGCCACCATATCCCCGCTGGCGATCGGCGGCTTCGCCTCGGCGCAGGCGCTGTCCACGCGCAACGACGATCCCGCCACAGCCTCCCGTCCCTGGGACAAGGATCGCGACGGTTTCGTCATGGGCGAGGGCGCCGGGGTCATGGTGATCGAGGAGTACGAACACGCGCGGGCGCGTGGCGCGAAGATCTACGCCGAGCTTTCCGGTTTCGGCATGAGCGGCGATGCATTCCACATGACGGCGCCCGACACCGACGGCCCGCGCCGCAGCATGCTCAATGCCCTGAAGAATGCCGGCGTCAATGCCGACCAGGTGAACTACATCAACGCCCACGGCACCTCGACGCCTCTGGGCGACAAGAACGAGACCGAGGCCATCAAGCTGGCCCTAGGTGTCGACGCGGCGAAGAGGACGGTGGTCAATTCGACCAAGTCGATGACCGGCCACCTGCTTGGCGGTGCCGGTGGCCTGGAATCGGTTTTCACCGTGCTTGCCGTGCATCACCAGGTTTCGCCGCCGACCATCAACATCTTCAACCAGGATCCCGAGTGCGACCTGGATTACTGCGCCAACACGGCGCGTTCGATGAAGATCGACGTGGCGGTGAAGAACAATTTCGGCTTCGGCGGCACCAACGGCACGCTGGTCTTCCGCCGAGTCTGATCTTCGGCGCGGGCGATGAAGCCGGTCGCTCCGCTCACAATTCCGCTCCGGCCATCGCGCCGATTGCTGCTGGCCCAGTCCATGGTGCATCTGGTCGCCGTCGGTGCCGTGCTGGTGAGCACTATCCCGTCGTGGCTGATGGCCTTGCTCCTGCTGCTGGTCGGACTGTCCCTCGCCCGCCAGCGGCGGTTGCCGACCGTGGCGGCGATCGTCCTGCGTGGCGATGGCAACATCGAAATAGTCGGCGCTGACGGTACGGCAAACGAGGCTGTGGTCCATCCGCACACGTTGGTGTTGTCGTTTCTTGTCGTGCTCTTGTATCGCCAACAGGGCCGACTGCGCTCCCTGACCCTGCCGGGCGACAGCCTTGCCGCCGAGGATTTCCGCCAGTTGCGACTCTGGCTGCGCTGGCAATCTGCTGCAGCACGGCCCGTTTGACGCGACGCGCGCTCAGGGCTGGCGCGGGTGAAGTACGGTTTCGAGCGCCCGCGGCAGGGTTTCGGGATAGTCGAGGCTGAAGTGGAGCCCGCGACTTTCGTGGCGGCGCAGCGCGCTTTTCACGATCAGATGGGCGGTCAGCACCAGGTTGCGCAACTCGATCAGGTCGTTGCCGACCCGGTAATTCGCATAGTAGTCGTCGATTTCCTTCTCCAGCAGGCGGATCCGGTTCAAGGCCCGTTCCAGGCGCTTGCTGGTGCGCACTATGCCTACGTAGTCCCACATGAAGCGGCGCAATTCGGCCCAGTTGTGCGAGATCACGATTTCTTCGTCGGCGTCGCGCACGCGGCTCTCGTCCCATTGCGGCAGGTGCGGCAGCGGCGTCACCGGCGCCGAAAGTATGTCCTGCGCCGCGGCCGCCGCAAAGACCACGCATTCGAGCAAGGAGTTTGACGCCAGTCGATTGGCGCCATGCAGCCCGGTAAAACTGGTTTCGCCGACCGCATAAAGTCCGCTCAGGTCGGTCCGCGCGTTCAGGTCGGTGACCACTCCGCCGCAGGTGTAATGGGCGGCGGGCACCACTGGTATCGGTTCGCGCGTGATGTCGATGCCGAGTTGCATGCAGCGGGCGAGGATGGTCGGGAAGTGTTCCTGGAGAAAATCCGCCGACTTGTGCGTCATGTCGAGGAACACGCAGTCGACGCCGTGGCGCTTCATTTCGAAGTCGATGGCGCGGGCGACGATGTCGCGCGGCGCAAGTTCCGCGCGGCTGTCATGGTCGGGCATGAAGCGTTTGCCATCGGGTAGCCGCAGCAATCCGCCCTCGCCGCGCAGGGCTTCGGAAATCAGGAAGGATTTCGCGTGCGGGTGGTACAGGCAGGTCGGATGAAACTGGATGAATTCCATGTTCGCCACGCGGCAGCCTGCACGCCAGGCCATTGCCACGCCATCCCCGGTCGCGGTGTCGGGGTTGGTCGTGTACAGGTAGACCTTGCCGGCGCCGCCCGTCGCCAGCACCGTCTGGCTGGCGCCGAGGGTCAGCACGCGATCGCGGACGATGTCCAGCACGTAGGCGCCAAGGCAGCGATTGCGCGGCAGCGCGAGTTTGGCGGCGGTGATCAGGTCGACTGCGATGTGGCGTTCCAGTACGGTGATGTTGGAATGGTTGCGTACCTGCTCGGTCAGGGTCTGCTGCACCGCCGCTCCCGTCGCGTCGGCGGCATGGATGATGCGCCGCTGGCCATGGCCACCTTCGCGCGTCAGGTGAAAACCCAGCGCGGAATCGTCCGGCGTGAATGGGACCCCACGCGCGATCAGCCACTCGATCGCCTCGCGCCCGTGCTCGACGACGAAACGGGTCGCCATCGGATCGCACAGGCCGGCGCCGGCAGTGGAGGTATCGCTGACATGGGCGTCTATGGTGTCGGCCGGATCGAGGACCGCGGCGATGCCGCCCTGTGCCCAGGCCGAGGCCGAGTCGGTCAGCATCTTCTTGGTGACCAGAGCTACTCGCAGGCTGTCGGCCAGGCGCAGGGCCAGCGACTGGCCAGCCAGGCCGCTGCCGATGATGAGAACGTCGAAATGCTGGATGGCGGCGGAATTCATGGGGCGGGACTATATCACTGGGGCCGGGATCGGGTTCCCGCGTGGAACTAATCGCGAGAGGGTGGGTCACTGTCGGCAACGGTCGGCTTTGCAGCGATCGGAGCAGTCGAAAATCATGGGCGAAGTGGCTTGTTATACTCGCTTGCGGCCGTACTGAAGCCGCGCATTTTTATTTGGCGGGAATAGACGGCAAGGCCCATGGGTGATCGCGAAGCAGACCGGATACTGGTCGAGCGTGTGCAGGCGGGTGACAAGCAGGCTTTCGGCTTGCTGGTATCCAAGTACCAGCGCAAGCTTGCACGCCTGATTTCGCGCATGGTGCGTGATTCGGCCGAGGTGGAGGATATTGTTCAGGACAGTTTCATCAGGGCCTACCGGGCGTTGCCGGGTTTTCGCAACGACAGTGCCTTCTACACCTGGCTGTACCGGATCGGGGTCAACACGGCGAAGAACTGGCTCATGACGCATGGCCGGCGTGCTTCGGCGACGACCGGAGTGGATAGCGAGGAGGCCGAGGGGTACGACGATGCCGAGATGCTGCGAGACACGGACACCCCGGAGCGGCTGTTGATGACAAAGCAGATCGGACAGACGGTGAACGCCGCGATGGAAGCTTTGCCTGAGGATTTGCGTACGGCGATCGTCCTGCGTGAAATCGATGGCTTGTCCTACGAGGAAATCGCCCAGGTGATGGACTGTCCGATAGGAACAGTAAGGTCGCGGATATTTCGCGCGCGCGATGCAATATCCGCGAAGTTGAGGCCCTTGCTCGATGCGGCACCGGACAAGAGATGGTGAAACCATGAAGACACGAATATCGGCACTGATGGACGGCGAACTCGAAGCCCACGAGATCGCGGATACCTTCACGGAGTTGCGCCGCAGCGAGGGAATGCGCAGCGAGTGGTGCGATTGCCAGTTGATCGGCGCGGCCTTGCGCGATGAACCGGACCTGGATATCGACGTCGCGGCGCGGGTGATGGCTGCGCTGGAACTGGAACCGACGGTGATCGCGCCGGCACACCGCCGCACCGACACCTGGCGGCGACCGCTATTGGCACTGGCGGCTTCGGCAGCTGGCGTCGCCGTCGTGGCTTGGCTGGCGCTGGCGCCCGGCAGCGATTTGGCGCCGGCCCGCGAGCCGGTCCTGGCCAGCGCGAAGCAGGTGCCGGCAACGGTACCGGCCGCAGGACAGGTGCAATCGACGCCGCGCCTGCAGGAATACCTGGTGGCGCATCAGGCATATGCCCCGGGTGGCGCGATGATCGGCGGCGCACGCAACATCCGCACTGTCGCCGCTTCCGGAGAAGGTCGCTGATGGCGGGTGTTCGCACCACGCTGATGGCCGTCCTGCTGGCGCTATTGCCCGCAGCCGCGCCAGCGATCGCCGACGACGGGCTGGCCTTGCTGAATCGCATCGCGCAGGGCTCGCGGGTCCTTACCTACAGTGGCACCTTCGTCTATCGCAGCGGCGGCAGGGTGGACACCTCGCGCATCGTCCGTTCGCTTCACAACGGTGTCGAGATGGAGAAAATCGAAGCGCTCGACGGGAGTCCGCGCGAGGTCTTTCGGGTCGGCAGCGATGTCAAATGCTTTTTCCCGGAAGAGAGGCTGCTGATCGTCGAAAGCCGCTCGAAGCAGCGCGAATTTCCGGCCCTGCTGCCGACCGGCCTGGGCAGCCTGCCCGATCACTATGCCATTCGCACCGGCGCTCTGGGGCGCGTCGCGGGAGTCATGAGCCGCGCCGTCCTGCTCGAACCGCGCGACGAACTGCGCTACGGCCACGAATTCTGGATGGATGTGGCCAGCGGGCTGTTGCTCAAGGCCAACCTGATCGGCACGAACGGCGAAACTCTGGAATCGTTCGCCTTCACCCAGGTCAAGATCGGAGGGCCGCTCGATCAAGATGCCCTGAAACCGGGTTTCGACAGCGAACGGGTGCGCGTGCAGCAGGTACGGACCATCGAACTCAAGCCCGACGACATCGGTTGGAGCTTTCGCGGCCTCCCGGGTTTCCGCAAGGTGGCGGCGATGAAGCGCCAGGCGGCGCCCGACAAGCCTGAAAGCGTGCATGTGGTGTTTTCCGATGGCCTGGCCTCGATCTCGGTGTTCATCGAGCTCGGCGGCTCGGTAAGCGAAGTCGATACGCAGGCGACGGTGGGTCCGGTCAACGTGTACCGGCGCCAGGTTGGCGAGCACCGGGTGGTCGTGATGGGCGAAGTGCCGGCGCTTGCCGTCAGGCGCCTGGGTGACGGCATGGAACGGAAGCGCAAATGAGCCAGTGCGAAGCACGGGTCGTGGCGGTTTCGGGCGGCGAGGTCTGGGTTGAAGTGGCGGGCAGAGCCCCAACCTGTGGCAACTGCAAGACTGCGGATGCCTGCCAGACCGGCCTGCTCGGACTGAGCACGGGGCCGCGTCGGTATCGGTTGGAAAACCGCATCGGAGCGCAGGTCGGCGACCAGGTGCAATTGACGGTCGCCGAGGGCACCCTGTGGCGTGCTTCGCTTTGGTCCTACGGGGTGCCGCTCCTGCTGGCGATCGCCGGCGCGATCATCGGGCAATTCGTGTCCGGCGATGCCGCCGCCGTGGCGGGAACTTTGGCCGGTCTGGTTTGTGGCATGGTTGTCCTGCGCCTGAGAGAAGTCCGGGCGCGGGGTGAAGGAAATCTGTTTTCGTTGCAGGTTCAGACCAAAGAAATGCGATTCAAGGAGCAATCATGAAGAAATACCTCATCACACTCGTACTGGCATTTGGCACCTTGCTGGGATTTCAGGCCCAGGCCCGTGACCTGCCGGACTTTACCGAACTGGTCGAGAAGCAGGGCGCCACGGTGGTCAATATCAGCACCACCCAGGTGATCAAGGGGCGTCGTGGCGCGCAACCCTTCCCGTTCGACGGCGACGACGCCGCGCAGGAACTGCTGCGCCGCTTCTTCCCCGGCCAGATACCGAACCAGCCCGGCATGCCGCAGGAGTTCAAGAACCGTTCGCTGGGCTCCGGCTTCATCGTCAGCGCCGACGGCCACATCCTTACCAATGCCCACGTCGTCGATGGCGCCGACGAAGTGCTGGTCAAGCTCACCGACAAGCGCGAGTTCAAGGCCAAGGTGCTCGGCACCGACAAGCGCACCGACGTGGCCCTGATCAAGATCGAGGCCAGCAACCTGCCGGTCGCCAAGCTGGGCGATTCGAGCAAGCTCAAGGTCGGTGAATGGGTGGTGGCGATCGGCTCGCCCTTCGGCTTCGAGAACACGGTGACTGCGGGCATCGTCAGCGCCAAGGGGCGTTCCCTGGCGCACGAGAACTTCGTGCCCTTCATCCAGACCGACGTGGCGATCAATCCGGGCAATTCGGGCGGCCCGCTGTTCAACATGAGGGGCGAAGTGATCGGCATCAACTCGCAGATCTACTCGCGTTCCGGCGGTTCCATGGGCCTGTCCTTCGCGATTCCGATCGACCTGGCAATGGACGTACAGACCCAGCTCAAGGCCAAGGGCAAGGTCAGTCGCGGCCGCCTCGGCATCGGCATCCAGGAAGTCAGCAAGGAACTGGCCGAATCGTTCAACCTGGGCAAGCCGCAGGGCGCCCTCGTCGCATCGGTGGAGAAGGGCTCGGCCGCGGACAAGGCCGGCATCGAAGTCGGCGACATCATCCTCAAGTTCGATGGCAAGTCAGTCGCCGAGTCGAGTGACCTGCCACGCATGGTCGGCTCGACGCGTCCCGGCAGCAAGTCCACGGTGCAGGTTTGGCGCAAGGGCAGTTCGCGCGACCTGAGCGTGACAGTGGGCGAAATCCCCGATGAAGACGGCACAACCCGTACCGCCAGTCGTGGCGGCAAGTCCGTCGAGCCACCGCCGAACCGGCTCGGCCTGGTGTTGTCGGTACCGACTGCGGAGCAGAAGCGCGCCCTGGGCATCCAGCACGGTCTGATCGTCGATGAAGTCAAGAACAGCGGGGCGCGCTCCGAACTGCGCGCCGGCGACGTCATCCTGTCGGCGATCGTCAAGGGCAGCCAGGCCGACGTGAAGTCGCTGGCGCAGTTCAACGACTTGTTGCAGGGCCTCGAAAAGAACGGCTCCATGACGCTGCTGGTGCGCCGTGGCGACGCGCAGACCTTCATCACCATCAAGGGGATTTCCGATAAGTAGCCGCCTGCCGCAACGGCCGTCGCCGCGCCTGCACCTGCTCAGTCGCGATTACTGCCACCTCTGCCACGACATGCTCTCCGCGCTGGAGGCCCTGCGCGGAGAGGCAGGGATGGCGCATTTCGAGATCAATGTCATCGACGTCGATGCCGATCCGGAACTCGAGGCGAAATACAACGAACTGGTCCCGGTGCTGGTAGACGGCGAAGGGCGAGAACTGTGCCATTACTTCCTCGATGCCGCGAAAGTGCGTGAGTATTTGGTCGCGATCCGCTAAAATCCCGACCCTTGCTTCCAGGTCTCCAGGGTGCTCAAAGGTTTGACGGAGCGCCCTTTTTATTGCCCCATGGATCACATCCGCAACTTCTCCATCATCGCCCACATCGACCACGGCAAATCCACCCTGGCCGATCGCATTATCCATCGTTGCGGTGGCCTCTCCGATCGCGAGATGGAGGCGCAGGTGCTCGACTCGATGGACATCGAACGCGAACGCGGCATCACCATCAAGGCGCAGACCGCCGCGCTCAGCTACGTCGCCCGTGACGGCAAGACCTACAACCTGAACCTGATCGACACCCCGGGCCACGTCGACTTTTCCTACGAGGTCAGCCGCTCCCTTTCGGCCTGCGAAGGCGCGCTGCTGGTGGTGGATGCTTCGCAGGGCGTCGAGGCGCAGACCGTGGCCAACTGCTACACCGCGATCGAACTCGGCGTCGACGTGGTGCCGGTGCTGAACAAGATCGACCTGCCGGCCGCCGACCCCGACAACGCGCGCACCGAGATCGAGGACGTGATCGGCATCGATGCCACCGAGGCGATACTTTGTTCGGCCAAGACCGGCCTCGGCGTGGACGACGTGCTGGAAGCTGTCATCGCCCGCATCCCGCCGCCCAAGGGCGATCCCGCGGCGCCGCTGAAGGCGCTGATCATCGATTCCTGGTTCGACAACTATGTCGGCGTGGTCATGCTGGTGCGCGTTGTCGACGGCACCGTGCGCGCCAAGGACAAGATCCTGCTGATGGCGGAAGGGTCGCAGCATCTGTGCGAACAGGTCGGCGTGTTCACGCCGAAGTCGGTAACGCGCCCCGAATTGCGTGCCGGCGAGGTCGGCTTCATCATTTCCGGCATCAAGGAACTCGATGCCGCCAAGGTAGGCGATACGGTGACCATCGCCGATCGGCGCGCCGCGGAAGCGCTGCCCGGCTTCAAGGAAATCAAGTCGCAGGTCTTCGCCGGGCTGTATCCGATCGAGTCCAACCAGTACGACAGCCTGCGCGACTCTCTGGAAAAGCTCAAGCTCAACGACGCCTCGCTGCACTACGAGCCCGAAGTGTCGCAGGCGCTGGGTTTCGGCTTCCGCTGCGGCTTCCTCGGCCTCTTGCACATGGAAATCGTGCAGGAACGGCTGGAGCGAGAGTTCGACCAGGACCTGATCACCACCGCGCCGACGGTGGTTTACGAAGTGCTGATGCGCGACGGAACTACCATCCAGGTGGAAAACCCGGCCAAGCTGCCGGAAATCCAGAAGACCGAGGAAATCCGCGAGCCCATCATCACCACCAAGATTTTCGTGCCGCAGGAATACCTCGGCTCGGTGATCACTTTGTGCGAAAGCAAGCGCGGCTCGCAGGTGAACATGGCCTACCACGGCCGCCAGGTGCAACTGACCTACGACATGCCGATGGCCGAAGTGGTGATGGATTTCTTCGACAAGCTGAAATCCGTTTCGCGCGGTTACGCTTCGCTCGATTACGAGTTCAAGGAGTACCGGGCGGCCGACGTGGTCAAGCTCGACGTGCTGATCAACGGCGACAAGGTCGACGCCCTGTCGCTCATCGTGCATCGCGCAAACGCGCCGTATCGTGGCCGCGAACTGGCGGCCAAGATGCGCGAACTGATCCCGCGCCAGATGTACGACGTCGCCATCCAGGCCGCGATCGGCTCCACCATCGTCGCCCGCGAAAACGTCAAGGCCATGCGCAAGGACGTTCTGGCCAAGTGCTACGGCGGCGACATCACGCGCAAGAAGAAACTGCTCGAGAAGCAAAAGGCCGGCAAGAAGCGCATGAAACAGGTCGGCAGCGTCGAAATTCCACAGGAAGCCTTCCTTGCGGTACTGCGTGTCGGCGACAAATAAGGCCAGCCATGAACTTTGCCCTGATCCTTTTCGTGTTGGTCCTCTTCACCGGCGTCATCTGGGCCTTCGACCAGTTCTACGCCCGCAAAAAGCGTCCGGCCGATGCGCCCGATCCCTGGTGGGTCGAATACGGCGGCAGCTTCTTTCCGGTCATCCTGGCCGTGTTCCTGCTGCGCTCCTTCCTCGTCGAGCCCTTCAAGATTCCGTCCGGTTCGATGATTCCGACCCTGCTGGTCGGCGATTTCATCCTGGTCAACAAGTACACCTACGGCGTGCGGTTGCCGGTGATCAACAAGAAGATTGTCGAAGTCAACTCGCCGCAGCGCGGCGACGTGGTTGTCTTCCGCTATCCGCCGGACCCGTCGCTGGACTACATCAAGCGCGTGGTCGGATTGCCCGGGGACAAAGTCGAATACCGCAACAAGAAGATCAGCATCAACGGCAAGGAAATAGTGCAGAAGAAGACCGAGGACTACCTCGACCGCGACCGCCTGTTCTATACCCCGCGCTTCGTCGAGTCGCTGGGCAGCGTCGAACACCAGATCCTGGTGGAAGCCGAGGCGCCCTCGTTCATCCAGCAACCGGGGCGCTTTCCGAATGCGGAAAAATGTATCTACAATAGCGAAGGCGTGAGCTGCGAGGTTCCGCCGGGGCACTATTTCATGATGGGTGACAACCGCGACAATTCGCAGGACAGCCGTTTCTGGGGCTTCGTTCCCGACGAAAACCTGGTCGGCAAGGCGTTTTTCATCTGGTTCAATTTTTCCGATCTGAAGCGGATCGGATCGTTTCACTAGGGGATGACATGAAATATCAGCGTGGTCTAAGTCTGAATGGCATGATGATCGGTGGTGCCGTCCTTGCCTTGCTGGCGCTCCTGGCGATGAAGGCATTGCCGCCCTGGATCGAATACGGCAACGTGCTCAAGGCGATCAAGGCAACCGCTGCCGATGCCAGCCTCAAGGATGCATCCGTGGCGCAGGTGCGCACGTCCTACGGCAAGCGCGCGGAGATCGACAATGTCGCGAGCGTGCGGCCGGACGACCTCGACATCTCCAAGGAAGGCGGCGAATTGGTGATTTCCTTTGCCTACACTGCCAAGGTGCCGCTGCTCAAGAACACCAGCCTCGTTTTCGATTTCGAGGGCAGCAGCGCCAAGTAATGAAGCCGGAGCGCCTGGAGGCGGCCCTCGGCCATGTTTTTGGCCGCCAGGATTTGCTGCGTCAGGCGCTGACCCATCGCAGCTACGGCGTTCCCAACAATGAACGCCTCGAATTCCTCGGTGACTCTGTCCTCAACTGCGTCGTCGCCGCCGCGCTCCACGACCGCTTTCCAGCGCTGCGCGAAGGTGAACTCTCGCGCATGCGCGCCAGCCTGGTGCGCCAGGAAACCCTGGCCGGCATCGCACGGCAATTGGAGCTGGGCGGTTTCCTGCGGCTGGGCGAGGGCGAACTGAAGAGCGGCGGCGCGCAGCGCCCGTCGATCCTGGCCGATGCCGTGGAAGCCCTGATCGGCGCGATCTACCTCGATGCCGGATTCGATGCGGCGCGCTCCGTCGTCGAGCGGTTGTGCGAACCCGCGATGGCATGCCTCGATCCCGCCGCGCCAGGCAAGGATCCGAAAACCGCCCTGCAGGAAATACTCCAGGGGCGCCACCTGCCGTTGCCGCGCTATGCCCTGCTGGCGACCCGCGGCGAAGCGCATGCTCAGGAATTCGAAATGGAATGCGTGGTTCCGGAACTCGGCATCCGCAGCACGGGTGTCGGCGGCAGCCGGCGCATCGCCGAACAGCAGGCCGCGCAGCGCGCCATCGCCGAGATCAAGCAATGACATCCACTTTCCGCACCGGCTACCTGGCCGTGATCGGCCGGCCCAACGTCGGCAAGTCCACGCTGACCAACCGCCTGGTTGGCGCCAAGATCAGCATCACCTCGAAGAAGGCGCAGACCACGCGCCACCGCATCCACGGCATCCTCACCACCGACGAAGCGCAGTTCATCTTCGTCGATACGCCGGGCTTCCAGATGGCGCACAAGAATGCCCTCAACCGCCTGATGAACCGCAGCGTGACCTCGACCTTCGCCGACGTCGATGTGATCCTGCTGGTGGTCGAGGCCGGCAACTGGGGCAACGGCGAGGCCGAAATCCTGCGCATGCTGCCGGCCGGCACGCCGGTGCTGCTGGTCATCAACAAGATCGACCGGCTCGCCGACAAGAAGGAACTGCTGCCCTTCATCGCCAAGGTGTCGGCCCTGCACGACTTCGCCGAGCTGGTGCCGCTGTCGGCCGAAAAGGGCATCGGCACCGACGAACTGCTGGCCACCGTGGCCGGTTACCTGCCGGAAGGCCCGCCGGTGTTCGACGCCGACGACATCACCGACCGTTCCGAGCGCTTCATGGCGTCCGAGATCCTGCGCGAAAAGCTGTTCCGCAACCTCGGCGAGGAACTGCCCTACGGTATTGCCGTCGAGATCGAGAAGTTCGAGCAGGAAGGCGATCTGCGCCGCATCCACGCCGCCGTCATCGTCGATCGTTCCGGTCATCGCGCCATCGTCATCGGCAAGGGCGGCGAACGCCTCAAGCGCATCTCCACCGATGCGCGCAAGGAAATGGAAACCCTGTTCGGCGGCAAGGTCTGGCTCGAAACCTGGGTCAAGGTCAAGGGCGGCTGGGCCGACGACGAGCGCGCGCTGAAGTCACTGGGCTACGATTGAGCGCCGTCCGCCGGGCCGTCCCAAGGACGACGCAGACAATCCACGGAGCCGCGCAGCGGCGAACCGCTGTCACCCCCTCCCGCAGGGAGGGGGCTGGGGGGAGGGCTTCTTCGTGAGCAAGCGCGTCGACGGGCAGGCCGCCTACGTCCTGCACCTGCATCCCTTTAGCGAGACCAGCCTGGTGGTCGATGTCTTCAGTCGCGACCACGGCCGCGTGCCCTTGCTGGCGCGCGGTGCGCGGCGACCGCGCTCGGCCATGCGCGGCATGCTGATGTCCTTTCAGCCGCTGGAACTGGGCTGGTTCGGCGGCGGCGAGGTCAAAACCCTGGCCAAGGTCGAATGGCTGGGCGGCATGCCGCTGCTGGGCGGGCGCTGCCTGCTGCTGGGCTACTACCTCAACGAACTGCTGCTCAAGATGCTGCCGCGCGAGGACGCCCACGCCAACCTGTTCGACGCCTATGCCGCCGCGCTGCAGGCGCTGGCCGCCGGCAGCGACGACGCGCCGGAACTGCGCCGTTTCGAAAAAACCCTGCTGCGCGAACTGGGCTACGGCCTGACGCTGGAGACCGACGTCGAAACCGGCCAGCCGGTGGTGGCGGACCGGCAATACGCCTTCCTCATCGAGCGCGGGCCGGTGGCATCAAGAGTCGGCGCCGGTGACACGGCGTCCGGCGACGAAAACCCGGCGCTGTCGGGCAAGACCCTGCTCGACATGGCAGCGGACGACTATTCCGACCCGCGCACGCGGCTCGAAAGCCGGCGCCTGATGCGCCAGCTGATCTCGCACCACCTCGGCGGCAAGAGCCTGCAATCGCGCCGCGTGTTCATCGAGTTGCAGGAGCTATAAACTGCGGCAGGGAGGCAATACAAAAATGATCGAACTCGGCGTAAACATAGACCACGTCGCCACGGTGCGCGAAGCGCGCAAGGGCCACGAACCGGATCCGGTCTGGGCGGCCGTCGAAGCCCACCTCGGCGGCGCCGACGGCATCACCGTGCATTTGCGCGAGGACCGGCGCCACATCCAGGATCACGACGTGCGCCGCCTGCGCGAGCTGACCCACATCAAGCTCAACCTCGAAATGGCGGCGACCGACGAGATGGTCGGCATCGCTTGCGACATCCGCCCCGAGATGGCCATGCTGGTTCCCGAAGGCCGCCACGAAATCACCACCGAGGGCGGGCTCGACGTCGCCGGCCAGGAGGCTCGCTTGCGCGACGTGGTGGCGCGGCTCTCCGCCGCCGGCATCGTCACCAGCGCCTTCATCGATGCCGAACTGCCGCAGGTCGAAGCCGCCGCCCGCATCGGCGTGCGCGTCTGCGAAATCCACACCGGCCCCTACGCCCACGCCTTCTTCAACCAGGGCCGCGACAACGAAAGCCCGGCGGTGCTCACCGAACTGGAAAAGATTCGCAAGGCCGGCGCCGCGATCCGTGCCGCCGGCATGCGCTTCAATGCCGGCCACGCGCTCAACTACTTCAACGTCCAGCCCGTCGCCGCGCTGCCCGGCATCCGCGAGTTGCATATCGGCCACGCCATCGTCAGCCGCGCCATCTTCGTCGGCATGCGCGAAGCCGTCGCCGAAATGAAGCGCCTGATGCGGGAAGCGCAGTGCGGATAGAGGTGAGACACTTTCCCGTTCCTTCGAACGGGCCGACTGGTCACCTCCCCCGCTTGGCAGGGGAGGCCGGGAGGGGGTGCCCTTGCAGGCCATGCCAGGATCATGCGATGTGCCTCCCGACCTTCAGGGCGGGGGGCCAAGCATGATCTACGGCGTAGGCACCGACATCGTCGCCGTGAAGCGCATGGCCGACTACTTCCAGCGTCACGGCGAGCGCGGCCTGGAAAAGATGCTGGCCCCGGCCGAACGCGAGGCCTGCCGCGCCAGCCCCGATCCCGCGCTGTTCCTTGCCAAGCGTTTCGCCGCCAAGGAAGCGCTGGGCAAGGCCTTCGGCACCGGCGTGCGCGATCCGGTGCTGCTGCCCGACATCGCGATCGAACACGACGCGCTCGGCAAGCCGTCGTTCAGCTACTCGCCCCGGCTCGCCGCTCACCTCGCCGAGCGCGGCCTCGCCGCCCACCTTTCCATCAGCGACGAGCAGGACTACGCCGTCGCCTTCGTCATTCTGGAGAAACCATGAAGAACCTTCCCCTCGGCCCGCTGATGATCGACGTCGCCGGCCTCGAACTGACCGACGCCGAGTGCGAGCGCCTGGCGCATCCGCTGGTCGGCGGCGTCATCCTGTTCAAGCACAACTACCGCGACACGCAGCAACTCGCCGCGCTGTGCGCCGCCATCCACGGCCTGCGCAGCCCGGCGTTGCCGATCGCCATCGACCACGAAGGCGGTCGCGTGCAGCGTTGCCGCGAAGGCTTCACCCACGTGCCGCCGATGCGCCGCCTGGGCGAACTGTGGGACACCGACCCCGCCGCCGCGCGCCGGGCCGCCGCCGACCTCGGCTACCTGCTGGCCGCCGAGCTGCGCGCCTGCGGCGTCGATTACTCCTTCACGCCCGTGCTCGACCTCGACTGGGGCCCCAGCGGCGTCATCGGCGATCGCGCCTTCCACAAGAACTCGGATGCCGTGGCCGAACTCGCCGGCGCCCTGATCGAAGGCCTGCGTGCCGCCGGCATGGGTTGCTGCGGCAAGCACTTCCCCGGCCACGGCTGGGTCGCCGCCGATTCGCACCTCGCCATCCCGGTCGACGAGCGCAGCCTGGCCGAGATGGAACCCGACCTCACGCCCTATCGCCGCCTCAAGCTCGACGGCGTGATGCCGGCGCATGTCATCTACCCCAAGGTCGATCCGCGGCCCGCCGGCTTCTCGCCGGTCTGGCTGGAAAAGCTGCGCAAGGAATTCGGCTTCGACGGCGTCATCTTCAGCGACGACCTATCGATGGAAGGCGCCGCCTTCGCCGGCAACATGGTGCAACGCGTCGAGGCCGCCTGGGCCGCCGGCTGCGACATGCTGCTGATCTGCAATTCACCCGACGCCGTGGCGCTGGTGCTGGAAAACTGGAAGCCGGCGCCCGACCCCCAGCGCGCGGCAAGGATCGCGCGCATCGCGCCGGGCCCGGCGTGGCGGCAGGACGCGGTTCGCTATGCGGCGGGCAGGGCGGCGGTGGAGAGTCTCACCGCCTGACGCGCGACGGCGCGCCGGCAAAAGTCGGCGCTGGCGGGACGGCGACGGAAAGCGAATTCATGCTGACCCCTGTAGCCCGACCCCTATAGCTCGACCGGTGTTTCGGGAATGGATCCTGCGTCGAGCGGATTCATGGCCAGGCGCCTGTTCCGGTTAAGGTTTATTCGACGTCTGCCCACGGGCACCGTGCATCATCCCTGCGTCATCACGTTCAGGGCAGACGTCCAACAAACCTTAACCGAAGCACTCATTGCTCCCAAAGCGCACCGCCGATTGGTGGCCTCTGGAATTTCGGTGTCGCAATCCGCAGGCCCGCTGCCGCGAATTCGGTTTCAGCGGCGCCCGTCCGAAACGAAGGCCAGCCTGGGATATAGTTGCAGTTCCAAAATTTCGTCACCCGAAACCATGCTGATTGCACTGATAGCCATTTCCCTGCTGATAGCCTCTGTCGGTGTCATCTATTTCCTTTTGAAGAGCATGGGGCAGGATGGCGTGGAGATCGCTGCTCCGGGCAGTTGCAAGAGCGGCAGATGTGGCGTCCGCAACATCGCGGGCGTCGAAGGGGGATGCCGGCAGGAGGAGATTCGCTCCGGTGAAACCGGCGAGATGATCGAGGTGGCGGCGCTGGGGCGGGAGGATGCGGTAACGCAACAGGCGGGTGACCGGCAGGGCTGAGCCCTGCTATTGAATCCGGTGAAGATTCAGGGTCGGCCGCTCGGGCCGAATCGTCGCCGTATCGCCAGCGCCGACTTTGCTTTCCCGCCAGGCGCTGGCTACCGTTTCAACCCTCAGGCCGCCAGCGTCGCCGCCGTTGCCGCCCGATCGAAGGCCGACAGTAACTCCTCCCGCTTCGCTCTGGCCGCACCTACCGACTTTTCCTTCACCGGCCCATAGCCGCGTATGCCGTCCGGCACGCCGGCCAGGGCGACGGCGGCGGCCAGATTGCCGGCGTCCAGGTGGTCGAGCATGTGGGCCACGGTGCGTTCGTACTCGACGATCAGTTCGCGTTCCTGCACCCGCTCGGGTATCCGGCCGAAGGGATTGAAGGCGGTGCCGCGCAGGAATTTGAGGCGGGCCATGAACTTCATCGCGGGCAGCAGCCAGGGGCCGAAGCGGATCTTCTTCGGTTCGGCGCCGGGTTTCTCTGCGCGGCTCCAGGGCAGGGTGATGTGGAAGTCCAGGCGGTAGTCGCCTTC
The DNA here is from genome assembly GCA_044359585.1 of Sulfuritalea sp. GTDB lineage: Bacteria > Pseudomonadota > Gammaproteobacteria > Burkholderiales > Rhodocyclaceae > Sulfuritalea. The sequence continues at coordinate 150,935 of JBIKLV010000001.1, forward strand.
GAAGCGGGCCGACAGTTCCTTTTCGAACTGCGGGTCGGCGAACAGGCGCGCGACCTCGTATTCGTCCTTGTAGGCGAGCAGCTTGAAGTAGTTGCGCGCCACGGCGTCGATCAGCGCCGTAGCGCCGGCGCCGACTCTTGTGGCGCGCTCGCGCACCTGGGTGACGAGTGCCAGGTAGCGCCGCGCGTAGGCCTCGTCCTGGTAGGCGACGAGGAATTCGCGGCGGCGTTCGATGATTTCGTCGAGGCTGGCCGCGAGCGCGTGCGTCGGGCTGCTCACTTCGCCGGCGGCGACCAGCGCTTCGACGCGGGTCGGATCCAGGGCATGGCGGCGGCCCCAGGAGAAGGCGCGGCGGTTTTCCTCGGCGCCGGCGCCGTTGAGTTCGATGGCGCGCAGCAGGGCTTCGGAGGACAGCGGCACGAAGCCGCGCTGGAAAGCGTAGCCGAGCATGAAGATGTTGGTCGAGATGCTGTTGCCCATCAGGCGCGCGGCGATCCGGCTGGCATCGAGCAGGGTGGTGGCCGCTTCGCCGATCGCGTCGACCACCGACTGCGTCATGGCATCGGCGGGGAAGGCGCGATCGGGATTGCGCAGGAACTCGCCGGTGATCGCCTGGCTGGTGTTGATGATGGCGTGGGTCGAGCCGGCGGCGGTCTTCGACAGCGCGTCGTCGCTGACCGCGACCACCATGTCGCAGCCGAGCAGCAGTGCCGCTTCGCCGGTGGCGATGCGCGAGGCATGGAGCTGCTGCTGGCGGTCGGCGATGCGCACGTGCGACATCACCGCGCCGCCCTTTTGCGCGAGGCCGGTCATGTCGAGCACGGTGACGCCCTTGCCTTCGAGGTGGGCGGCCATGCCGATCAGGGCGCCGATGGTGACCACGCCGGTGCCGCCGACGCCGGCGACGAGAATGCCATAGGGTTCGCCCAGGCCGCCGTGGCGCGGCTCGGGCAGGTCGGCGAATTCCTCGGGTGCGGCGGCCATGGCGTGGCCGCGGCGCAGGCTGCCGCCGTGCACCGTGACGATGCTGGGGCAGAAGCCGCTGACGCAGGAGTAGTCCTTGTTGCAGGAATGCTGGTCGATGGCGCGCTTGCGGCCGAACTCGGTTTCGACCGGTACCACGGCAAGGCAATTGGACTTGATGCTGCAGTCGCCGCAGCCTTCGCACACCGCCTCGTTGATGAAGACGCGCACGGCGGGATCGGGGAAGCGGCCACGCTTGCGGCGGCGGCGCTTTTCGGCGGCGCAGGTCTGGTCGTAGATCAGGGCGGTGACGCCGGGGGTGTCGCGCAACTCGATTTGCGTCGCATCGAGTTCGTCGCGGTGGCGGATCTCGACGCCGGGCGCGAAATCCGCGACGCCCTTGTACTTCTGCGGCTCGTCGGACATCACGATGATGCGCTTGACATCCTCGGCGGCGAGCTGGCGCGTCAGTTGCGGTACCGTCAGCGTGCCGTCTACCGGCTGACCGCCGGTCATGGCCACGGCGTCGTTGAACAGCAGCTTGTAGGTGATGTTGATCTTGCCGGCGACGGCGGCGCGAATGGCGAGCAAGCCGGAATGGAAGTAGGTGCCGTCGCCCATGTTGGCGAAGATGTGCTGCGTTCCGCTGTGGCCGGAAACGCCCAGCCAGGCGGCGCCTTCGCCGCCCATGTGGGAAATGGTGACGGTGTTGCGGCCCATCATGACCGCCATCAGGTGGCAGCCGACGCCGCCCAGCGCACAACTGCCGGCAGGTACCTTGGTGGACTGGTTGTGCGGGCAGCCGGGGCAGAAGTAGGGCGTGCGCATCAGCGTCATGCGCGGCTTCGACAAGGCGCTGGCCTTGGCGTCGAGGAAGGCGATGTAGGCTTCGATGCGTTCCGATTTGTGGAAGCGCCCGACGCGCGCGGCGACGGCGCGGGCGACCAGCGCCGGCGTCAGTTCCGAGGTGGGCGGCAGCAGCCAGCGATGTTCGGGCTGCGGCCATTCGCCGGATTCGTCGTACTTGCCGACCACGCGCGGGCGCACGTCTTCGCGCCAGTTGTAGAGCATTTCCTTCAACTGGTATTCGATCACCTGGCGCTTTTCCTCGACCACCAGGATTTCTTCCAGGCCTTCCGCGAAGTGGCGCACCGAGTCGGCTTCGAGCGGCCAGGGCATGCCGACCTTGAACAGGCGCAGGCCGATCTCGGCGGCATAGGCTTCGTCGATGCCGAGGTCGTCGAGCGCCTGGCGCAGGTCGAGCCAGGCCTTGCCGCAGGCGATGATGCCCAGCCGCGGGCGCGGGCTGTCGAACACGATGTGGTTGAGCCGGTTGGCACGGGCGTAGGCCAGCGCGGCATAGACCTTGAATTCCTGCAGGCGGAGTTCCTGCGCCAGCGGCGCGTCGGGCCAGCGCAGGTGCACGCCGTCGGGCGGCAGGCGGAAATCGTCGGGGATGACGATCTTCATGCGCGCCGAATCGACGTCGACCGTGGCCGAGCTTTCGGCCGTGTCGGAGGTCAGCTTGAGCGCCACCCAGCAGCCGGAATAGCGCGACATGGCCCAGCCGTGCAGGCCGAAGTCGAGGTATTCCTGCAGGTCGGCCGGGGCCAGCACGGGGATGCCGCATGCGGAAAACATGTGTTCGCTCTGGTGCGCCACCGCCGAGGAGCGCGCCCCAGGATCGTCGCCGGCGACCAGCAGCACGCCGCCGTGCTTCGCGGTGCCGGCATGGTTGGCGTGCTTGAAGACGTCGCCGCTGCGGTCGACGCCCGGGCCCTTGCCGTACCACATCGAGAATATGCCGTCGAACTTCGGCTCGGGGAACAGGTGCAGTTGCTGCGTACCCCAGATCGCCGTGGCGGCAATGTCCTCGTTGACGCCGGGCTGGAATGTGATGTCGTGCTGCTTGAGGAAGGGGCCGGCGGCGTGCAGCGCGGTGTCCAGTCCGCCCAGCGGCGAGCCGCGATAGCCGGAAACGTAGCCGGCGGTATGCAGCCCGGCGGCGCGGTCCATCGCGTGCTGCAACATCGGCAGGCGCGCCAGCGCCTGCATTCCGGTAAGGAAGACCCGGCCGTGTTCGAGCCGGTATTTGTCATCGAGCGATACATTGGCAAGCGTCATCTGCGTTCCCTTTTCTGCTGCTGCGGCGCCCCGGTGCTTGCGGGCGGCGTCCGTCACACCTGCGATCCGTCGCGGATCGCGCCTTTCAACGCAATGGCGACGGGGCCGTTCGGGAACTGTGGGTGGTGGTGCACCACCAGGTGCGGTAGCGGGTCGAGATTCGGTGCGAGGCGGTCATGCGCCGACCTCGCTGCTCGCCAGGGCGCGCTCGGCGGCGCGCCGGCTGAAGCGTTCGGCGAGCTTCGGCGCGCGGCCCGGCGTGCTCCACGGGCAGACGGCGATGCAGATGCCGCAGCCGTAGGTTTCGTTGAAGTAGGGAATGCAGCGGTCGAAATCCACCGCCCACTTCACGGTGCCGCGCACCAGGCGCTTTTCGCGGCTGATGGCGTCGGGCGGACATTCGTTGGCGCAGACCTGGCAGCCGGCGCAGAAATCGTCGGCGCCGAAGGCATCCGGCGCATCGGCCTGCAGCGGCATGTCGGTCTCGACCGCGGCCAGCCGAAAGCTGGAGCCGAATTCGCGGTTGATCAGCGAGCCATGCTTGCCCAGTTCGCCGAAACCGCAGGCGATGGCCGCCGGCAGCAGGTTGAGCGAGCCGACCCAGGGGCCGGCGTGCGGCACGGCCTGGTAGCCCTGGCTGCGGATCCAGTGCGCCAGCCAGTTCACCACGCGGGCGCCGCGGTTGTACTGGTCGCAGACTTCGAGTTGGCCTTCCGGGTCCTCGGCGCTGGACGGCACCAGCGACAGGCGCGCATGGTCCATGGCGTTGCCGACCACGACCAGGTTTGGCAATGTTGTGTCGAAGCCTTCATAGACCCACTCGGGCCGAACCGCGGCGATGCCGACCAGTTCGGCTTCGCTGCCGGCGCCGGGATAGCCGGCCGGACGCGCGCCGGGGCGGTTGAGGACGAGGTCCTTGACCTGCGCGGTCCAAAAGTCGGCGCCGGCGATACGGCGTTCGGGGGCCGGATCGGGCAGTTTGTGCGGGCCGCGATCGGCCTTGGCGTACACATCGTTGTAGGCCTGGACCTGCGTGAAGCGCTGCTTGACGGCGTCGAGCAGGCGGGCGAAGGGGTGGTCGCCGGGCTTCTTCAACCAGAAAATCTGGCGCGGGCGGCGGGCGTCGGCGTCGTTCCAGCCGTTGAATGCGCAGCCGGAGATTTCAGGCAACAGCGCCGCGTACTCCGGCGATGGAGTCCACGGCGGCTGGTTCTTCCTGCTCATGCTTCGGAGGGCGCTCAAGGGGCGGCAGAGCGGCGCCGCCCCGCAGAACTCAGTCCTTGGCCAGCGTGAACTTGCCGTCCTTGACCGTGATCATCACCTGGCCACGCAGGTCGTAGCCGGAGTGATCCTTGGGCGACATGGTGATCGGTCCCTGCGACGCCTTCAGGTCCTTGGTGTCCTCAAGGGCATCGCGCAGTGCCGTGCGGAATTCCTGGGTGCCCGGCTTGCCCTTCTTGGCGGCGATCGGAATGGCGCGCACCAGCAGCAGGCCGGCGTCGTAGGTGCCGGCGGCGAAGATCGGCGGCTTGGCGCCGAAGGCCTTCTCGTAGCCCTTGATCATTTCCAGGGTAACGGCTTTCGACGGGGCGCTGTCGGGGATTTCGTCGGGCACCACCACCAGCGGACCGAGCATCAGCGCGCCTTCGACCTTCTTGCCGCCGATCTGGAGGAAGGAGCCGGACGCGGCGCCGTGGGTCTGGAAGATCGGTCCCTTGTAGCCGGCATCGAAAATCTGCGCGTGCGGCATGGCGGCGTCGGCGCCGACGCCGGCCACCATCATGGCGTCGGGCTTGGCGGCGACCATCTTCAGGGCCTGGGCCAGCGCGGTGGTGTCCTTGGGGCCGTAGCGTTCGTTGGCGACGATCTTGATGCCGGCCTTCTCGGCCATCGGTGCGAAGGTCTTGTACCAGTTTTCGCCGTAGGGGTCATTGCGTCCGATGAAGGCGACGGTTTTCACGCCGCGCTTGGCCATCGCGGCGACCAGCCCTTCGCTGATGACGTCGTCGTTGGGGTGGGTCTTGAACACCCAGCGCTTCTTGTCGTCCATCGGCAGCACCACGGCGGCCGTGCCGACCGGCGCCAGCATGGGGGTCTGGGCTTCGGCCATGAAGCCGAGCACGCCCATCGCATTGCCGGATCCGGAGGGGCCGATCAGCGCGTCTATCTTGCTTTCGCCAAGCAGCTTCTTGGTCAGTTGCACGCTCTGGGTCGGATCGCTGGCGTCGTCGAACACCAGGTATTCCACGGTGAGGTCGCCGATCTTGGCCGGCAACAGGGCGACCGCGTTCTTCTGCGGTATGCCGACGAAGGGAATCGCGCCGGTCGACGAGGCGATGACGCCGATCTTGACTTGGGCATGCGCCGGCAGCGCGGCTGCGAGCGCAAGTGCGGCCGCGGTGAGCAGGGTGTTCAGTTTCTTCATTTTCTATCCTCCTTGATGTGGTGTTGTAGTCGCTTGCTGATTCGGTGCTATCCGGCAATGATGCCCAATTTCCTGAGCCGTGCGCAGTCGACCGCGGAATATCCCGCTTCGCCGAGCACCGACTGGGTGTGTTCGCCGTACTTGGCGGGGAAGCCGAGTTCCCTGAGGGCACCCGGCAGGTCGACCGCCATCGGCTGCATGCGCACCTCGCGGCCTTCGGGGGTCCGCGTGCGGGTCAGGCTGCGGGCGACGGCTTCCATGTCGCGTACGGCCGGAATATCGTGGATCGGCGCATGCGGGATGGTGGCCTTGCGGAAGTCGGCGGCGATTTCGGCGGTGGTGTGCTGGCAGGTCACGGACGCCATGTCGCGATGGATGGCCACACGCTCGCTCACGCGGCCCTCGTTGGTGGCGCGCGTCGCGTTGGCGACCGGAACGAAATAGGGGATCTCGGTCAGGCGCCGCCATTGCACGTCGCTGCCGATGGCCATGTAGATGAAGCCGTCCGAGGTGGGGTAGACGTTGGTCGGGATGAACTTGCGGTGCTCGTTGCCGCAGCGCGTGATCTCGGAGGGGTCGCAGTCGAAGTCGAGCAGCGGCAGGGTGGTGATCAGCCACGACGCCGCGGCCTGCAGCATCGAGACATCGATGCGGCTACCCTTGCCGGACTCGGCCCGTTCGAGCAGCGCCATCATCACATTGGCATAGACTTCGTCGCCCGCCTTGAGGTCGATCAACGGCACGCCGGACAAGGTCGGCGGGCCATCGGCGGGGCCGGTCAGCTCCATGTAGCCGGCCATGGCCTGGATCACCGGATCGTAGCCGGGCGCGTCGGGATATTCCGGGCCCATGGCCGAGATGCCGGCCCAGATCAGGTCCGGCTTTGCTGCCGACAGGCTTTCGTAGTCGATGCCGAGCTGCTTGTAGCGCTTGGGCACGGTGTTGCAGCAGAAGACGTCGACGTCGAGGTCAACGATAAGTTTGCGCAGCACCTCCTGGCCCTTGGGGTCCTTGAGGTTGAGCGCGATGGCTTCCTTGCCGACGTTCGGCGCGATGAAGTAGCTGCGCCGGTCGTCGTCGGCGACGCGGCCGCCGATGTAGCGGTTCGGATCGCCGGGCAGGCCTTCCCCGCTCGGTGTCGATTCGATGCGGATCACGCGCCAGCCAAGCTGGGCGAAGCGCAGCGTCGCGTAGGGCAGCGATAAGGCTTGCTCCATCGACAGGATGGTGCGGCGCTTCATACGGACTCCGTCGTCATTCCGGCGAAAGCCGGAATCCAGAGCGTGCGGCCAAAAACCGCTGGATTCCGGCATGCGCCGGAATGACGGAGCAATCGAACTGCTTTCTCCGAGGTCGACATTGCCAGCCCAATCATCATTCCGCTCTCCACGGCTTCCAGTACAGCTTCGGCGTCTGGCCGTGGAGCGCGCGGTAGACCTTTTCCGGAGTGAAGGGCAGTTCGAACAGGCGTACGCCGGTGGCATTGGCGATGGCGTTGGCGGCGGCGGCGGCCATGCAGATGGCCGGCGCTTCGCCGACGCCCTTGGCGCCCTGCGGGCCTTCGCCGTCCATTGATTCGATGAAGGTGACGTCCATCTCCGGAATCTCGGGCGCGGTGACAAGTTTGTAGTCGCGGAAGTTGGGATTCTTCATGCGGCCGTTTTCGATCATCAGGTCTTCCGTGAAGGCATAGCCCTGGCCCATGACGATGCCGCCTTCGATCTGGCCTTCGATGCCGAGGCGGTTGAGCACGCGGCCGACGTCGTGGGCGCCGGTGACCTTGAGCAGCTTGACGATGCCGGTTTCGGTATCGACCTCGACTTCGACCACCTGGTTACCCCAGGCATAGGCGGCGGAGACGTCGCCCTTGAAGCCCTTGTCCTGATGCACGCTGGGCGGCTCGTAGTAGAAGGTGGTCATCACCAGTTCGGCCTTGTCCTGGAAGTGCAGGTTGCGCAGCAGCTTTGACAGTTCGATGACGGCCTCGCCGCTGTCGGCCTTGATGACGAAGCCGCCGCGCAGGTCGAGGTAGTCCTCGGCAATTTCGAATTTCTTGGCCGCCACGGCAAGGATCTTGGCCTTGGCCTTCTTCGCCGCGCCGATCGCCGAGTTGCCGGCGATGAAGGTGGTGCGGCTGGCATGGACGCCGACGTCCCACGGCGTGATCGCGGTGTCGTTGTTGACCACGGTGACGGCCGAGATCGGCAGTCCGAGTTCCTCGCAGACCAGTTGCGAGAGCACGGTTTCCGAACCCTGGCCGATTTCGGAAGCGCCGGTGATCAGCGTCACGTTGGCGAAGTCGTCCATCTTGAGGATGGTGCCGCACCCGTCCGACGGGTAGATCTTGGCGCCGCCGCCGACGTGCAGCATCGAAGCCATGCCGATGCCGCGCTTGATGTTGCCGGGCTTCTTCTGGTTGGCCTGGTTCTCGCCGAACTTGTGCGAGAAGTCGCTGCGCTGCGCGGCGGTGCGGATGCACTCCTTGAAACCGCAGCTTTTGAACGACATGCCCTGGCCGGTGACTTCGCCCGCATCCTGCGCGTTCTTCATGCGGAATTCGAGGGGGTCCATGCCGATCGACTGGGCCAGCATGTCCATGTGCTGTTCGATGGCGAAGGTGGCCTGCAGGTTGCCGTAGCCGCGGAACGATCCGGCGTAGGGGTTGTTGGTGTACACCGCCGCCGTGTGGTAATCGCAGTGTGGCACGCGGTAGAGCGAAGAAAAGGTCTGCATCATGACGAAGGGGGTGGTGGCACCCCACGACGTGTACGCGCCGTTGTCGTGCAGCGTATGCACCTGGCGGAAGGTCAGCGTGCCGTCCTTCTTGCAGCCGGAGCGCAAGGTCAGCAGCACCGGCTGGCGCGTCGGCGAGGCGAGGAATTCCTCTTCGCGGGTGAACAGCATCTTCACCGGGCGCTTGGCGGCGCGGGCGAGGTAGAGGCAGATCACCTCGAAGGGATAGATGTCGAGCTTGGAGCCGAAGCCGCCGCCGATCGGCGGCTGGATGATGCGGATGCGCGCCGGGTCGATGTTGAGGTACTCGGCGAACTCGCGCTTGTGCAGGAAGGGCACCTGGGTGTTGGAGTACATCAGCACATTGCCCGAGGCGTCGAACTCGGCGATCATGCCCGAGACGCCCATGCAGCAATGGGTGACGTAATGCAGCTTGAAGGTGTCCTCGATCACCACGTCGGATTCGGCTTCGCCCTTGACGACATCGCCGTGGCTGTAGTCGAAGCGCATGGCGATGTTGTCGGGCTTGCCCTTGTGGGCGATCGACATGCCCTGCTTGAGGTGCATGTGGGTGCCGTCGGCACCGTGCGGTTCGGGATGGATCAGGACCGCGCCGGGTTTGATCGCGTCTTCCGGATCGCCGATGATCGGCAGGTCTTCGTATTCGACCTTGATCAGCTTCAGCGCGGCTTCGGCGATTTCCTCAGATTCGGCAGCCACGGCCGCGATCTCGTCGCGCTGGCTGCGCACCCGGCCGACCTTCAGCGGGAAATGGTCCTTGGCGACGCCGATCGGACGCTGGTCGGGGATGTCGGCAGCGGTAAGAACGACATGCACGCCGGGCAGGGCTTTCGCCGCCGAGGTATCGATCGACTTGATCAGCGCGTGGATTCGGGCCGAGCGCAGGATCTTGCCGTGGAGCTGGCCTGACAGGTTGATGTCGTGGATGTAGCGGGTGCGGCCGCTGGCCTTCTCGGGGGCATCCATTTTGGGGATGCGCTTGCCGATCAGCGAATCGGGCTCGATGACGCGGTGCTTCTTCTCTGCGACGGTCATGGGGAACTCCTCTATTTTTCCGTGGCGCCGCAGGCGACCACGGCGTCAACGATCTTCTTGTAGCCGGTGCAGCGGCACAGGTTGCCTTCGAGGCCGCGCTTGACGCAGCCTTCGTCGGGATGCTCGTGCTTGTGCAGCAGGTGGTCGGCCTGTACCACCATGCCCGGCGTGCAGAAGCCGCACTGTACCGCGCCGTGCTCGACGAAGGCGTCGCGCAGGGCATCGGCCTGCGGGTCGTTGGCCAGGCCCTCGATGGTGGTGACCTCGCGACCGTCGCAATCGACGGCGAACATCAGGCAGGAATTCAGCGAGACGCCGTCGACCTGGATGGTGCAGGCGCCGCATTCGCCCTCGCCGCAGCCGTACTTGGTGCCGGTCAGGCCGATCACGTCGCGCAGCATGGCGAGCGCGTTCATGGTGACGTCCACCTGCACGTGTCGCTTGACGCCGTTCAGGGTAAATTCAATGTCATGCTTGAGCGACATGGCCGAGTATCCTCTTGGTGATGTTGTGGATCATTTCCTTGCGGTACCAGGCGCTGGCACGCACGTCGTCGATCGGGTGGACTTCGTCGCGGGCGATTGCCGCGGCTTTTTCGATGGTGGCCGCGTCGAGCGGCTTGCCTTCCAGTGCCTGCTCGGTCTGTTCGGCGCGCACCGGCGTCGGCGCGACGGCGCCGAAGGCGACGCGCACCTGCGACAGCACGCCGTCCCGGTAATGGCCGGCGACGCCGATCGATATGGTCGAGATGTCGAGCGCCGGCCGCGTTCCCAGCTTGTAGAAACGCGCCACGTGGTTTGCGGCGGGAACCGGGATGCGCACGCCGGTGACCAGTTCGCACAGCGATTTGCGGGTCTTGCCGGGGCCGACAAAAAAGGTGGACAGCGGCATGCTGTGCCGGTAGAGCTTGTCTTCCGGCATCGAAGCCAGTTCGACGCGGGCGTCGAGCACCAGCAGCGGAATCAGCGTGTCGCCGGCAGGCGAGGCATTGCAGATGTTGCCGCCGAGGGTGCCGGCGTTGCGGATCTGGTCGCTGGCGAAGTGGTCGCAGGCCTCGACCAGCACCGGCAGGTGCTGCTTCACCAGCGGATGTTCCATGATCTCCGTGATGGTGGCCAGCGCGCCGATGCGGATCTCGTCGCCTTCCAGGGTGATCCCGGAAAGCTGCGGAATGTGGCGGATGTTCATCAGCGTCTGCTTGAACTTGATCCGGCCGGCCTGGCTTTGCGGAGTCAGGTCGGTGCCGCCGGCGAGTATCGTCACGTCGCCGTCCTTGAGGCACTCGACCGCCTGGTCGAGGCTGGTGGGGGCGTAGTAGTGTTTTAGTTCGGTCATTTCTTGGGTCCTGATTGACGTGAAGCGACAGGAAGGGTCGCTGCCACTAACGAGCGAAGCGAGCCGTTTAGTAACCCCCCGTGAGGGGGGCGAAGGGGGGCGGGCCGAGCTTGCCCGTGCAAGGTTTGGCGAAGGTGAGGGCGGTTCATGTTGAGCGGTCGGCTGTCGGAGGCATATGGGTTAAAACCTAATCGGTTCCTGGTAGCGGCCGAAGACGGCGACCAGTTCCTTGGTCATTTCGCCGACGCTGGCGTAGGCCTTGACTGCAGCCATCAGGGCCGGCATGACGTTGGTTCCTGCTGCCGCATCCGCACGCAGTCGAGCCAGCGCGGCATCGACAGCCTTGTTGTCGCGCTCGGCGCGGATGCGCTGGAGGCTCTCGATCTGCACCCGTGCGTCGTCTTCATTGTAGGGATGGAATTCGACCGCGTGCTCTTCCTCCTGCTCGTTACGGTAGCAATTGACGCCGACCTTGGGGAATTCGCCGGATTCGATCTTGCGCTGCATGCCATAGGCCTGCGACGAGACCTTGGCCTGGATGCTGCCCTCGGCCACCATCTTGACGATGCCGCCCTGGGCATCGACCTCGGCCATCAGTTCCTCCATCTTCTTGCGCATCTCGTTGGTCATGGTTTCGACGTAGAACGACCCGGCCAGCGGATCGACGGTCTCGGTCAGGCCCATCTCCTCGATCAGCAACTGCATGGTGCGCAGCGAGATGCGCGCCGAGTACTCGGTAGGGATGGTGTAGGCCTCGTCGTAGGAGCACAGCGCCATGGTCTGGGTGCCGGAGAGCGCCGAGATCAGAGCGTAGTAGGCGCCGCGCATGATGTTGACCTCGGGCTGCTCGAAGGTCAGGCCGCCGCCGCCGCCGGCCGCGATCATGCGCAGCCACATCGAGCCGGGCTTCTCGGCGCCGTACTCTTCCTTCATGATCTTGGCCCACAGTCCACGCCCCGCGCGGAATTTGCAGACCTGCTCGAAGATGTTGCCGAAGATGTTGAAGTTGTAGGACAGCCGCCCGGCGAACTCGTCCACCGGCAGGCCGCGCCGGATCGCATCGTCGGCGTAGGCCTTGGCGATGCAGAAGGCGTAGGCGATTTCCTGCGCCGGCGTCGCCCCGGATTCGCGGATGTGGTAGCCGCAGACGGAGACCGGGGTGTACTTCGGCGCCTCCTTGGCACAGTACTCGATGGTGTCGCCGACCAGGCGGATCGAGGGCTCGACCGGGAAGATCCAGGTGCCGCGCCCGATGAATTCCTTAAGGATGTCGTTCTGCGCCGTGCCGCGCAGTTCCTTGATGTCATAGCCGCGCTTCTCGGCCATCGCCAGGTACATGGCGATCAGGATCGCTGCCGCACCGTTGATGGTCAGCGAGACCGTGATCTTTTTCAGGTCGATGCCGTCGAAGGCGATCTCGAAATCGCGCAGCGTGTCGATCGACATGCCGACGCGGCCGATCTCGCCTTCCGCCATGGGGTCGTCGGAATCGAGGCCGATTTGCGTCGGCAGGTCGAAGGCGACGTTGAGCCCGGTCTGGCCGTTGGCGATCAGGTACTTGAAGCGCTGGTTGGTGTCGGCCGGATTGCCGAAGCCGGCGTACTGGCGCATGGTCCAAGGCTGCTTGCGGTACATCTCGCGGTGGATGCCGCGGGTGAATGGGTACTGGCCGGGTTCGCCGACCATCTCCATGCCGCCGCTGGCCTCGACGTCTGCCGCGGTGTACAGCGGCTTGACCTCGATTCCCGATTCGTTGATGACCTTCTTCATTGCGGGTTTCTGGGGAGCATTCATTTGACTTCCTTGCGAATGTAGTCGCAGATCGCGTCGAGCTTCGAGCCGGACGGGAAGATGCCCTTGAAGCCCAGTTCGCGCAGCGCGTCGTGGTCCTGTGCCGGCAGGTTGCCGCCGATCACCCAGAGCTTGTCGGTCAGGCCGTTGGCTTCGAGCAGGGGCTTCAGCTTGCGGCAGAAGGGGATGTGCGAACCTGCCATCGAGGACAGCGAGATCACGTCGACGTCTTCTTCGAGGGCGATGCGCGCGATCTGTTCCGGTGTCTGGCGCAATCCCGTGTAAATGACCTCGAAGCCGGCATCCATCATGGCGCGGGCGACGACCTTGGCGCCCTGGTCGTGGCCGTCGAGCCCCGGCTTGCCGAGCAATATCTTGATCGGGCGTTGTCTGTCTGTCATGAGCTGACTTCTTTCGCAATGATGAGTTTGAGGATTTCGCTGGTGCCGCCACCGATCAGGGTGAAGCGCACATCGCGCAGGTAGCGCTGCACCGGGTATTCCATGGCATAGCCGTAGGAAGCGAAGACGCGCGCCGCCTTGTCGCAGACCGTGGCGGCGGTTTCGGTGGCGAACAGCTTGGCCATCGCCGCTTCCTTGTGGTACGGCTTGCCGGCGTCGCGACGCCAGGCGGCGTAATAGACGAGGTGCTCGGCGGCTTCAAGGTCGGTGGCCATCTCGGCCAGTTTCATCTGGATCGCCTGGTAGCGGTTGATCGCCTTGCCGAACTGTTTGCGTTCACCGGCGTAGCGCACGGCTTCGGCAAGTGCGGCGCGAGCCACGCCGAGGCCCATGGCACCGGTGATGATGCGGATTTCGCCGAGCGTCTTGCGCAAGTGGCCCTCGCCGTCGCCTTCCTGCTGCGACAGGCGATGGCTGTCGGGAACGAAGCATTCGTCGAAGGCGACTTCGGAGGTCGGCAGCGCCCAGACGCCCATCTTGTGGATTTCGCGGCCAACGGTGATGCCCTTGAAATGCTTTTCGACGAGGAAGATTGTGAGCTTCTTTTCCTCGCCGGCCTTGGCGAATACGGTGAAGAAGTCGGCCACCGGCGCCGAGGTGATCCAGGTCTTCTGGCCGTTGATGACGTAGCCGCCATCGACCTTCTTCGCCGTGGTCGCGATCGAATCGAGATCGGAACCCGAATTCGGTTCAGTCATGCAGATGGCGCCGATCTTCTCGCCACGCAGGGCCGGCTTGAACAGGCGCTCGATGATGTCTTCGTTGCCCAGCAGGTGCAGGAACTTGGTGCCCATCAGCGACTGCATCGCCACGGCGCCCGCCAGCGACATCGAGCCGCGGGCGATTTCCTGCAGGGCCAGTGCGAATTCGGTGAGCGCCGTACCGCTGCCGCCGACTTCCTCGGGATAGCGCATGCCGAAGAAGCCAAGGTCGGCGAGTTCCTGGAACAGCGCACGCGGATACTGCTTGGCCTCGTCCAGCGCAGCCGCCTGCGGCGCAATGCGCTCGTCGCAGAAGCGGGCGAAGGTATCGCGGATCTGCTGCTGGTCTTCGGTGAGTTCGAAGTTCATCGGTCTAGGCGGACTCGTAACCGTAGTCGCGCTTCGCCGCTTCGGGCGTGATCACGCCATTGCGGATTTCCTCGGCCAGCAGCTTGCGGTCGCGCTTCTTCGGGTCGCCGTAGCCGCCGCCGCCGCTGGCGACCTGGTGGTAGGTGGTGCCCAGCGGTACGCCGGTGATCAGGTCCTTGTTCTTCGGCACCACGGTCTGGCCGTCGGGGTAGTGCAGGCGGATGAAGTTGAGGCCACCCTCGCCGCCGCCGAAGAGGCCGAAGGCCGGCTCGAAATCGCCGTCGCCGAAGGTCACCAGTTGCGTGTCGTCGGAGCCGATCTTGAAAATGGTTTCGACGCCGAGGCCGCCGCGCCATTCGCCGGCGCCGGCCGAATCGGTCAGCAGTTCATGGCGGATCAGGGTGTGTGGGGTCTGCTGCTCGAACATTTCGTAGTCCTGGTCGAGCACGCCGCCCGAGGCGTCGATCATGCCGATGTGGTCGTAGCCGTCGGTGCCCTGCATCGCGCCGGAACCGCCCTTGAGGCCCATGAAGCCGATGTCGACGTACTTTTCGTTGTTCTTCGGATCGATGCCGGTGGTCAGCGAGGCCAGCAGGTTGTTCCAGCCGGCGGTAACGCGGTCCGGCATCACGGGGGCCAGCGCGCGCTGGATGGCGTCGGCGTTGGGCGGGCAGAGGTGGTTGCCGAAGGTGGTGGCCTTCGGGTAGGCCGCGTTCAGTATCGTGCCGCTGGGGATGATGATTTCGATCGGCTGCACCATGCCCTCGTTGTGCGGGATGTCGGGATTCACCATCTGCAGCAGGGTCAGGATGGTGGCCGAGGCGCTGGAG
>JBIKLV010000145.1:0-6588 GCA_044359585.1 Sulfuritalea sp.
TCGAAGGTAGCATTGCGCCAGAAGGAGCTCGGGATCTGGCGCGAAGTCAGCTGGCAGGCATTCGGCGCAGCAGCGCGCGACATCGCGATGGGACTGGCGGCACTCGGCCTCCGGCCGGGAGAGGTGGTATCCATCCTCTCGAATACCCGCAAGGAGTGGCTGTTCGCCGACCTCGGCGCACAGTGTGCTGGCCTGGTGACCTCCGGCATCTATCCCACCGACTCCATCACCCAGTGCGAATACCTGTGCAGTGACTCAAACACGCGGGTGGTATTCGTCGAGGACGACGAGCAGCTCGACAAGATTCTGGCGGTTCGGGATCAGCTGCCGGAACTGCTGAAGATAGTGATTCTCGATCTCGACGGACTATCGCGGTTTGCCGACCCACAGGCGATCAGCCTCGCCGAACTGAGGGAACTCGGTCAGCGCTTCGACCGCGACCATCCCGATGAATTCGACGCCCGGCTCGCCTCGCGCAAGGGCGAGGACGTTTCGATCCTGGTATACACCTCGGGCACCACGGGCAGGCCCAAGGGCGCAATGCTGAGCCACCGCAATCTGGTAACGCAGTGGCCTGCCTTCAGCAAAGTGGTTCCTCAGGACGAGTCAGATTCCCGGATGGCCTTCCTGCCGCTCTGTCACGTCGTCGAACGTCAATACGGGGCCTACTTCGCCATCCACACCGGCACGGTGCTGAACTTCGTCGAAAACCCGGAAACGGTTCCCGAGAACGTAAGGGAAATCGCACCGACCATACTTCTCGCCGTGCCGCGGATCTGGGAGAAGTTCTACTCCGCAGTGACGATCGCGCTGGCCGAAGCCGTGCGCCCTCACCAGCTGCTGTATGCCTGGGCGATTGCCCAAGGCCATCAGGTGGTCGATTGCGTCCTGGCGGGCCGTCCGGTTCCCGCATCCCTCAATTGGCGTTATCGGGTGGCCCGGTGGCTGGCGCTCGACAACCTGCGCAAGTTCATCGGCATCCACCGCTGCAAATTTCTCATGACCGGTTCAGCACCGATCGCCCCGGACCTGATCCGCTGGTACCTGGCCCTCGGTGTGCCCATGGTCGAAGGCTGGGGGCAAACCGAAAGCGCCGGGGCCGGGACGATGAACCTGGTTTCGGCGAACCGGCTCGGGACGACAGGGAAGCCGCTTGAAGGAATAGAGATCCGAGTGGCGGACGACGGAGAAATCCTGTTGCGTGGCAGCTGCGTGTTCATGGGCTACCTGAACTTGCCGGAAATGACGGCCGAAACCATAGATGCGGACGGCTGGCTGCACACGGGGGATGTCGGCAAGGTCTCCACCGATGGCTACGTCACAATCACCGACCGCATCAAGGACATCATCATCACGGCCGGAGGCAAGAACATCACGCCGAGCGAGATTGAGAACGAGCTCAAGTTCTCGCCGTACATCACGGATGCCGTGATCATCGGCGATCGGCGCCCCTACCTGACCGCCCTGGTGATGATCGACCACGAGAATGTCGAGAAATTTGCCCAGGATCGTGACGTCGCCTTCTCCAACTACACCAGCCTGACCCGCGCTCCCGAAGTGCTGCGCCTGATCGAGGGCGAAATCGCTCGCGTCAATGCCAAGTTTGCGCGCGTTGAGCAGATCAAGTCGTTCCGGCTCATCGAAACCCAGCTGACAGCCGAGGACGAGGAGCTCACGCCGACCATGAAGCTGAAACGGAAATTCGTCAATCAGAAATACGCTGAGCTGATTCAAACGATGTATGTCACACCCCAGGAGCGCCTGCCACCGCATCAACATTCATAGACCAAAGGAGGAAGCATGAATACGAAAATTATCGCCACCGCGCTCGCCGTGATGCTCGGGATGGGCACTGCCGCCGCTCAAACACAGGGCGTCAGCAAGAACGAAATCGTCATCGGATCGATCCAGGATTTGTCCGGCCCCATCGCCGGCCTCGGCAAGGCAAGCCGCAACGGCATGCAGATGCGCTTCGACGAGGTGAATGAGAAGGGCGGCGTTCACGGTCGCAAGATCAAGCTGGTCGTCGAGGACCACGGCTACGATCCCAAGCGCGCCGTTCTGGCGACCCGCAAACTGCTCGATCAGGACAAGATCTTCCTCATGCTGGCGCACATCGGCACAGCCATGAACGAAGCAGCGATGCCACTCCTGTTCGAGAAGAACGTCATCAACCTGTTCCCCTTCAGTCCCGCCCGGCAGATGTTCGATCCGGTGCATCGTCTCAAGTTCGCCTCGCTCACACCCTATTACGACCAGGCTCGTTACTCGGTGCCTGCAATCGTCAAGGAAAAGGGCCTGAAGAAACCCTGCATCATCTATCAGGACGACGACTACGGTGATGAACACCTCAAGGGAGCAGAAGACGGCCTCAAGTCGATCAACATGCAACTCCTGGAAAAGACCTCCTACAAGCGCGGCGCCACCGACTTCTCCTCCCAGGTGGCGCGGATGAGCAAGGTCGGATGCGATCTCGTTGTACTCGGCACCTTGATCCGCGAGACGGTCGGCACCGTTTCCGAATCGCGCAAGTCCAACTTCAATCCGGTCTTCCTCGGCACCACCGGCATCTACTACGACCTGATCCACAAGCTGGGCGGCAAGGCGATGGACGGCATCATCGCGACGCATACGGTTACTGTCCCATATCCGGATTCGAGTTCGGAGCAGGTGCGCGCCTGGGCAGCCAGCTACAAGGCGAAGTTCGGCGAAGACCCTGCGGTTCATTCGGTCTATGCCTACTCCAATGCGGATGTTCTGATCAATGCTCTCAACAAGGCCGGCCCGAACCTCACGACCGAGTCCCTGGTCGCGACGCTCGAACAGACCCGCTTCCCGAGCGACATGTTCGGCAGCCCTGAACTCAGCTTCAGCAGTACCAAGCGGCTAGGTTCTAGTCGCGCCCGCTTCGCCGAGATCCGCAACGGGCGCTGGGTGACCATTTCCGACTACGTCGTCGGCAACTGACCGGCATCCGCCGGCAAACGCGCGTCGTGCGCCTTTGCCGGGGAGTGCTGTGCCGGCTGCGCGCATCCTCCCGGTCGATGCATGGCCGGTTGCGCCACGGCCTTCCACACACCTGCGAATGGATTGATCAATGGATCTCGAGTTCACGATTGAAGAGCAGGAATTCAGGGCGACGGTACGCCAGTTCATCTCGGCAAATCTTCCAAGCGACATTGCGGAGAAGGTTCAGAACGGTCGTCGCCTCGTCAAAGATGACTACGTGCGCTGGCTGAAGCTCCTGTATCAGCATGGCTGGGGGGCCACCATGTGGCCAAGAGAATACGGCGGCGCCGCCTGGAACCCGGTCCAACTCTATATCTTCGACGAGGAATGCTCTGCGGCGGGCGCGCCGATGCAGTTGCCGTTTGGCCCCAAGATGGTAGCTCCCGTAATCATGACCTTCGGCAACCGGGCCCAGCAGGAACGCTTTCTCCCCCGCATCATTTCCGGGGAGGACTGGTGGTGCCAGGGATACTCGGAACCGAACGCCGGTTCCGACCTGGCATCGCTGCGGACCAAGGCGGAGCGGCAAGGTGATCACTATGTGGTCAATGGGCAGAAAGCCTGGACCACATTTGCCCACTACGCCGACTGGATGTTCTGCCTCGTGCGCACCAGCAGTGAGGGTCGGCAGCAAGCAGGGATCTCCTTCCTGCTGATCGACATGAAGACACCCGGAATTACCGTTCGGCCCGTGATCATGCTGGATGGAGAACACGAGATCAACGAAGTCTGGTTCGAAAACGTCAAGGTCCCCGTCCAGAATCTCGTTGGCGAGGAAAACAAAGGCTGGACCTATGCCAAGTTCCTGCTCGGCCACGAGCGCACCGACATCGCCCGGGTAGGCCGCTCCAAGGCCGCGCTGAAGCGGCTCAAGACGATTTCCCGCAGCGAAATCTCCGACGGCAGAGCATTGATCGAAGACCAGCGATTCCGCGATCGGATGGCCCTCGTCGAGCTGGAGTTGATGGCCCTTGAAGTCACCAATCTGAGAGTCCTCCTCGACGACCGGCAGGGGCGCACTCCCGGACCGGAGTCGTCGATCCTGAAGATCAAGGGGTCCGAGATCGAGCAGATGCTGACCGAACTGACGATGCAGGCCCTGGGGCCGTACGCCCTGCCATTACTTTCGGAACCGAGCGTAGGGGACGAAGGCGGTCATTCTTCGGGCGCTGTCCATGCGGATTGGGCCACCAGCAACTACCTCAACTGTCGCAAGGTATCGATCTACGGCGGTTCAAACGAGATCCAGCGCAACATCATCGCGCAGATGATCCTTGGTCTTTGACCCCGGCAAGGTGACAACATGAACTTCGAGTACACAGAAGAGCAGCGGGCCCTGCGAGACAGCCTGGAGCGTTTCATCGAAAAGGAATACTCCTTCGACAAGCGGCGCGCTAGGGTCCGATCGGAAGAGAGCTTCAATCGCGAAGCGTGGGAACGCTTTGCCGAGCTCGGGCTGCTGGCCCTGAGGGTTCCCGATGACTGCGGCGGGATCGGCGGCACCGCCGTTGACACCATGCTGGTCATGGAGTGCCTGGGCAAGGGGCTGGTCCTGGAACCCTATCTTGCGTGCGCCGTGCTGGCCAACACCCTGGTCAACGCCGCAGGCACCCCCGAACAGAAACAATCATTGCTGCGGCCTGCCGCGGAGGGCCGGCTGTTGTTGGCTGCGGCCCTTTACGAACCGGAAGCGCGCTATGCATTGAACCGGGTCACCACCACCGCTGAAGTCACTGCGAATGGCTGGCGCATCAGCGGCAAGAAGGCGCTCGTGTTGGGCGGTCCATCTGCTGACACGTTCATCGTAGCTGCACGTACCAGCGGCGACGCCGATGCCGCCGAAGGAATATCTCTATTCCTGGTCGAGCGCGGAACTCCAGGACTCGATGTGCGGGCCTATCACACGCATGACGGCACGCATGCGGCAGATATCGCCTTGCGTTCAGTGGAGATCGATCATGTCGCGTTGCTGGGGCCCGCCGGGAAGGCGTTGCCCTGCATCGAAGAAGCTGTTGATCAGGTGCTCGCTGCACTCTGCGCCGAAGCCGTCGGAATCATGGTGGCGCTCAATGACGCTACCCTCGATTATCTAAAGACACGCAAGCAGTTCGGACAACCGATCGGGCGATTCCAGGCATTGCAGCACCGGATGGTCGATATGGTCATCGCAACGGAGCAGGCTCGCTCGATGACCATCCTTGCAGCCGTCAAGGCCGACGGCCGTGATCCGGCCGAGCGCATGAAGTACCTGTCAGGCGCCAAAGCTTACGTCGGCATGGCGGCAAGAACGGTCGGACAGACAGCCGTGCAGTTGCACGGCGGGATGGGAGTCGTGGACGAACTCATCGTCAGCCATTATTTCAAGCGCCTGACGATGATCATGGCAACACTTGGCGATACCGACTTTCATCTCGATCGATTCAGCAAGACCTTGCTGGCGGCCTGATCTTCCATTGGATAGTTCAACCAGAATCAGTTTCCGACATTGTCAAAGCGTATGCCAATCGTTCAGAGTAACCCTGATTTTATGGTCGCTTCACAACACATTGCAGCCGACCCTGAAGGTTCCGGTCAATGGCGGCAAAGGCCGAGAGCCGCCTGACAACTTACCGGGCTGAACGGCAGGTATCTGATGAGTTACCCGCCATTCAAACGGATCTGTTTTGGATGCCGCAACGGCCGCTGATGGCCGGGTGCCGTAGTTCAGGTCGGCGCGGCCAATGGCCGGACCTGGCGGGAAACCCGCCGTTCAGGCAAGAAACTGGATTCCTGCTCGTGAAAGGCCGCTTTTGCTTGGTGCGACCAGTCGGCGAACGTCAGCTTCCATTTCTTGCCAATGACGGCTCAGGGCACGATGTTGTCCGTGGCGAGTGGCAGCTACCGGGTAGCGAAAATTCAAGGGCCGCTTTCTGGCGTCGAAGTTGAGAGGTTGAATGGGTAAGATCGGCCATAAAGGGACATTGGCGCCCCCAAAACCATGAACTATTGAATGACCTCTTTGACCCGGACTCCTGATTTGGGAGGGTTGTGGCCAGCGTCCGGAGTTGGAAGTGAAGCTGCCGTTCGAGGTTTGCCGGAAGAAAATTTGGCGCCCTTTTTTCTGAGCGGCTGCTTCCAGAATAATTCACCGGCTCGTCCGTGCCCTTATGTGGAGTTCCGCATAAGGGCACCAATGCGACTGCCGCCTTCCAAGATTCATGGCCGTAAAGCGGTCAGTGGAATTTCGCCTCCTGGAATCGGACGGTCGTCAATGAGCCTTTGCCCATTGCTGCCGGTGGAGGAAAATGGAAGACCGTATGAATTAAGGTCGTGTAATGAAAAAACCGTACCCTCGAAGGTCAGTTCAACTTCAACCATATAGGGTGTGAAACAGGAACCTGATCCTTGGGCACTGCGACGCCAGTGAGCGCGCCCAGCAAGGTAACAAAAAGATAGGGGGCCAGAAGTCTGGCCCCCTATTACCTAAGGAAACACTGAATAAGTATCAAACGCGGTGAACGATTTCTTTGTCATGAAGTCAGACAAAGAGTTGTGATCACAAGGGATAAGGCGATGAAACAAATGACGCTGGCAGCGACC
>JBIKLV010000060.1:0-23161 GCA_044359585.1 Sulfuritalea sp.
AGGCCAAAGCCGCCGCCCTTCATGGCCAGTTCCTCGATCAGCTCGATGATGGCGCGGGTGCCCATCGGCGCCTGCGGATGGCCCCAGACCAGCGAGCAACCGTAGTTGTTCATGGTGTTGAGGTCACAGC
Organism: Sulfuritalea sp.; assembly: GCA_044359585.1. Classification (GTDB taxonomy): domain Bacteria; phylum Pseudomonadota; class Gammaproteobacteria; order Burkholderiales; family Rhodocyclaceae; genus Sulfuritalea. Next base: position 131 of record JBIKLV010000060.1, read on the forward strand.
CGGTCTGATTGGCAAAATAGAGGTCATTCACGGCGAAGGGGTTGTGGGTCTTGATCGCCTTCATCTCGGAAATCTTCTTTCCGGCCTGGGCCAGGGCGCGCTGCGCCGCCGGCACCGTGGCTTCGGGCATGAAAGCCACCGGCACGCGGGCAAGCCCGAATCCGTGCAGGCGCACGGCGATCTTCGGGTCCTTGGACAGCTCGCGCGCCTTGTCGCGGCTGGTGACGATGATCGCGGCATTGCCGTCCGCCGGATGGGTCTGCCCGCCGAAGGTGACACAGCCGCCGGGCATCACAGGCTTGAGCTTGGCCAGGCCCTCGGCCGTGGAATGCGAAATGCCTTCGTCGCCGGCCATGCTGCCCGCCGTCTTCTTGAAGTTGGGGGTCGGAACGTCGAAGGGCAGGGTCATGAAGCGCTTGAGGAAGGCCGAGTCGTTTTCCAGGCACATGCGGTATTGCTCTTCGCGGCGCAGCACCAGCGCGTGCTGTTCGGCGGTGCCGATGCCGTGCTTGGCGGCAACGTTTTCCGCCGTCTGCAGCATGGCATGGGGGCCGAGCGGATCGCAGTTGAAGCTGTCCATCACCCAGTTTTCGGAATCCCCGGTGCCGCCCGGGCCCCTGGGATTGGGATAGAACATGTGTGGGCCGTTCGAGGTGCGGTCGCAGTTGATGGCCAGCGCCACCTCGGACATGCCGACTTCGATTTCCTGTGCCGCCGCGAGCACGGTGCGCACGCCGGTGGCGCAGGCCTGCATCAGGGTCGGGCCACCGGCCTGGCCGGCGCCGATCAGGCCGGTGAGCCAGGGCAGGCCGTAGAAGGAATGCTTTTGCGGCACCGAGAAGCCCAGCGCACCGTAGTCGAACATCTTCGGGTCGATCTTGCGCTTGGCGAGTTCCGCCTTCGCCACATGGGCGGCGAATTCGACACTGTGCAGGTTGGCAAAGCTGCCCTGCCAGCGGGCGAAGGGGGTGCTCCAGTAGGCTCCGTAGGGTATTTCCGCTTTGTAGGTCATGTCTCGGTTCCGGATTGTGGGTGCGGGAAGGTCGCGGGGTTATTCGATTGCATCGCGGCGCGTGCCGGAGGATCGTCTTATGGAGCCGCCGCGCGCTGTTCGGCGGCCTTTTCCAGGTCGATCTGCTCGATCGCCTTGACCAGGTAGAGCCTTGCCGCTTCCAGGTGCTTGTGCATCGCGGTCGCGGCCGCGTCGGCGTCGCGCTTCTTGAAGGCGGCGTGGATGTTCTTCATGCCGGTGAGGGCGGCCTTGCGCGCGGCGGGGTCGCCCAGGGTCAGTACCCGCAGGAAGCGCACATGGCCGACGTACTGGTCGAGCAGCTTCGACATGCGCCGATTCGGCACCAGGGCGCGCCAGGCGTTGTGGAAACGGCTGTTGGCGTCGAGGAAGGCGCGAAAGTCGTCATTCTTTTCGGCGGCGACCGCGTCATCGATCGCCGACGCCATGCTGGCCAAGTCACTCGCACCGGTTACTTCGGCCACGGCGCTGCGAGCGGCGGCCGGCTCCAGCAGGAAGCGCAGTTCGTAGATTTCCTCGATGTCGGCGTCGGTCAGTTCGGGGACCACGAAGCCGCGCCCTTCGACCACGATCATGCCTTCGCTTTCGAGCCGGGCGAGGGCTTCGCGCACCGGGGTGCGCGACACGCCAAGCTGCGCCGCCAGGCTGACTTCCTGCAGGCGTTCGCCGGGCCGGATCTGGTGGCTGCCGATGTTGTCGCGCAACTGGTTGTAGACCCGATCGGCCAAGCCTGCCGGCCGATCCAGGGGCTTGATTGACGTGTTCATGGCAGAATCGATTGCGCTGTTGCGCTCGCGTCATGGAATACTGGATACTGTATACGCAGTACATCGAGAGTGTCAATAGCAACGGGTGCAACGCATGACTCTTCCCCTGGAACAACTCGCGCGCGACATCGCGGCAGGACAGCGTCCTGCGCTGGCGCGGGCCCTTTCGCTGGCAGAACGCGATCCGGCAGCCGCCGCAACGCTGCTCGCCGAACTCGCCGGGCGGCTGGGCCGCGCCCACGTGGTCGGCATCACCGGTCCGCCCGGCGCCGGCAAGTCCACCCTGGTCGGCGCGCTGGTGCGGCACCTGCTGCAGGCGGACCGGCGCGTCGCGGTGCTGGCGGTCGATCCGTCGAGCCCGGTCAGTGGCGGCGCGCTGCTCGGCGACCGCTTCCGCATCGGCGAACTGGCCGCCGACGAGCGTTCCTTCGTCCGTTCCACCGCCACGCGCGGCAGCCTCGGCGGCCTCACGCGCGCCGCGCGGCAGATGGTGCAGTTGATGGATGCGGCCGGTTACGACCTGGTGCTGGTGGAAACCGTCGGCACCGGGCAGTCCGAAATCGATGTCGCGCAACTCGCCGATTCCCTGCTGGTGGTGTTCCCGCCCGGCCTGGGTGACGAACTGCAGGCTATCAAGGCCGGCATCCTCGAGCTGGCCGACCTGCTGGTGGTGACCAAGAGCGATACGGCGGGTGCGACGCTGGCCTGCCAGGCCCTGCAGGGTGTGCTGCCGATGTGGCGCAACGCGCCGCCGATCTACCCGGTCAGCGCGCTGTCGGGCGAGGGCATCGCTGAACTCGTTGCGGCCCTTCTGCAGCGCGTGCAGGATGCCGCCGGCAAGCCGCGGCCGCTCGCCGATTCCATCGTGCCGCCGCTCGTCCCCGACGCCGTGTTCGAGACGCTGCGCACGGAGCTTGATCGGCGCCTGCCGTTCCTGGCTTCCCGCGGATTGCGGATCAGGCTATCGGACGCGGCAACGGGTGAGGTCCAGCCGTGCTTCGGGGTCGAGCTCAGCGTCGCGACGGGCGGCGACTCCTACGTGCTCGGTGCCGCCGTCGGGGCGCTCGTGGTGCTGGCCGGTGATGCCGGCCTGGCCTGCGACATCGGCCCCATCGACCAGGCCGGCAGCTCGCTGCGACTGGCACTGGCGCCGGCCCGGCCGCCGCACGCCTGAAAAGTCGGCGCCGGCGACACGGCGGCAAGCGTCTGGCGTCGCCTCAGTCCTCGTGGCGGAACGACATCGAGACGCGGGCGCGAAAAGCGACCACCTTGCCGTCCTCGATCTTCATGTCGAGCCGAGTGACTTCCGCAACGCTCAGGTCGCGCAGGGTTTTCGCGGCCGATTCGACGGCCGAGCGCGCAGCGTCTTCCCAGGAGGTGGGGCTGCTGCCGACGACCTCGACGATCTTGTAGACAGGGTTGGCGCTCGCGGATTTCCGGGGCATGCGTCAGTCCCGGAATTGCAGGTCCGGCCGCGTCCCGTGCGCCAGACGTCCGCGACCGATGTAGCCCATGCCCAGCTGGGTGGGCGTCATGGCCCAGTCGTCGAGCAGGGGCGCGATGCGATCCCATGGCGTCGCCAGTTCGCCGGGGGCGCCGTTGTAGCCGTGGTTCTTCAGGTAAACCCAGGGATTCAGCGGCGCCAGCCAGCCGGAAAAGTACTTGATGCCGGCGATCGCGACCATCGCCCGGGGGCGTGCGCAGGCCAGCAGCCGTTCCAGCGCGACCGGCGAGCGCAGCACATCGTGCGCGTAGTGGAACAGCAGCGCATCGACCGGTTCCGGCAGGCTCAGTTCCTGGGCGGCGCACTGGATCAGGGTGACGTTGCTCCAACCGGATTCAATCCGGCGGCGTTCGGCGATCGCCAGCATTTCCGGGCTCTGGTCGCAGCCGTAGATCGCGCCGTCCGCGCCGACGGCGGCCTGCAGCAGGGGCAGGCTGAGTCCGGTGCCGCAGCCGACGTCGAGAACTCGTTGCCCCGGCTGCAATCCCAGCGCGGCGACCGCGCGTTCGCGGATCCCTTGCGTCGGCCCGCAACTCGCGTCGTAGCCGGCGGCACGCTTGCGGTACTTGGCGATCGAGCGGGCGCGGATGGGGTCGTCGGACTGGGGCGGAGTGGGGGCGGAGTTTTCGAGCATGGGTATCGTCAGGGCGTCGGCGCGAGTATCCCGTGCCGAGTGGGAACCGTCAATCCGGGCACGGGGCCGTGGCGCACAGCGGGGCGCCCCTATAATCACCCGATGAACCGGACTTTCGTCGACCTGAAGGCGACTGCTTGATGCCGCCGCCGACCGCGTCCGGCAGGTCCGTCTTCGGGCGCACCGCACTGGCGTGCTGGCGCGGCCTGCTGGCCGCCGTGCTGCTTTCGCTGCCGGTGCCGGCAAGTGCGCAAGCCGCTGCGCCGGCCACCATGGGGGACCTGCTGGCGCGGGTGCTCGCCGAGGTGGCGCGGCAACCGTTGAAGGCGGCGCCCTTCATCGAACGACGCTCCTCGGCCTTGACCGCCAGTCCGCTCGAATCGCGCGGCACGCTGAGCTACCAGCCGTCCGGCAGCTTCGAGAAGCGCACCGTGACGCCGATCCAGGAACGCATGACCGTCGGCCTCGATGCGATCACGATCCAGGGCGCCCAAGGCGCCGCGCAGACGATCCGGTTCGAGGCGCAACCGGCAATGGCGGCCTACGTGCACGGCTTGCGGGCGGTGCTGGCGGGCGACGCCGGACCCCTGCGCCAGCATTTCGATACGCAACTGACCGGCAACATCGATCACTGGGAAATCCGCCTGCGGCCGCGCGATGCGGCGGTACGGCGCGGCATCGCGCAGATCGTGGTGCGCGGCGAACGCGGCCAGGTGCAGGTGGTGGAAACCACCGAAACCGGCGGCGACGTCAATGAGCTGACCATCCTGTTGCGCGCTCCTGCCGCTGCGCGGCCGGCCAGGTAGTTCGCCGGATGAAGCGCGGGGTCTGGCTGCTCTGGCTGTTCGTCGTCGTGCTGTCGGCCCTCCAGGTCGGGCGCACCGGCGTCGTCACCGACGCCACATCCTTCCTGCCGGGGCCGGCTGATGCCGCCCAGCGCCTGATGGCCGGGCAACTGCGTGACGGCATCTCGACGCGCATGCTGATCGTCGGCTTGCGCCTTCCCGCTGCCGGCGCGTCGCCGCCGAACGCGGCCGAACGCGAGGCGCTGGCCGCCGCGAGCCGCAGCCTGCGCGAACGACTCGCCGCCAGCAAGTCGTTCGCCTGGGTCAGCAATGGTGATGTCACGCGCCATGAGGCCGAGCGCGAGCGCCTGTTCGCCGCACGCTACCTGCTGAGCCCCGGTGTCACGCCGCAGGCGTTTTCTGCCGCGGGGCTGGCCGAGGCCCTGCGCCGGCTGGAAGGCGAACTGGTGTCATTTCGCGGCGGCGCTATCAAGTCGCTCGCCGCCGCCGACCCGACGCTCGAATCCCTGCAAATGCTGGAACGCAGTGCGGCGCAGTTCGGGGCGCGCGGCGACGCCGACGTCTGGTTCTCTGCCGACGGCCGCGCCGTGCTGCTGATGGCGGAAACCGCCGCGCGCGGGCACGACATCGACGGCGTGCGAGACGCCATCGGCCTCGTTCGCAGCTCGGCGCAGTCGGTGCTGAAGGACTGGCCTGCCGCCGTCGCCACGCCGTCCGTCGAGTTCGCCGGCGCCGGCTACTTCAATGTGCTGTCCCACGACGCCATCGGCCGCGATGCCGAGACGCTTTCGCTGATCGCCACCGTGCTGGTCTGTTCCCTGCTGCTGTGGGCCTTGCGCAGCCCGCGCTTCCTGGTGCTGGCGATCATCCCGGTCGGCACCGGCACGCTCGCCGGATTTGCCGCGGCCGGCCTGGTCAATGGCAGCATCCACGGCATCACGCTGGCCTTCGGCATCACGCTGCTGGGCGAGGCGGTCGATTATGCGATCTACACCTTCGTCCAGCGCGACGGCGCCGGACGGCATGCGTCGACGTTCTGGGCGACGCTCTGGCTGGCCGTCGCCACGTCCCTGATCGGTTTCGCCGCGATGTTCTTCTCCGGTTTCCAGGGCTTGCGCCAGCTCGGCCTGTTCTCCATCGTCGGGCTGATCGTGGCCGGGGCCTGTACCCGCTGGCTGCTGCCCGACCTGTTGCCGGCGCCGGGCAGCGAACGTCCGCGTCGGGTCGAGGCGGGGCTGGAGCGCGCGACCCGGGTGCTGCGCGGCTGGCGCTGGCCATTGCTGCTGCTGGCGCTGGCCATGGCGGCGCTGATCGCGGTGCGCGGCGAATCGATGTGGCGCGACAACCTCGATGCCCTGTCGGCCAGTTCCCTGCAGGACACGGCGCGCGACCGGCAATGGCGCGACGACATCGGTGCCGCCGAGTTGCGTTCGATGCTGGCGGTGCGCGGCGCCGACGTCGACCAGGCATTGATGCGGGCCGAGGCCGCCACGGCAACGCTGGACGACCTGGTGCGCGCGGGCGAGATGCGCGGCTACGACAGCCCCGTCACGGTGCTGCCGAGCCGCGCCATGCAACGCGCCCGGCAGGCGGCGCTGCCCGATTCCGAGGCCCTGCGCGCGCGCCTCGGCGAAGCGCTCAAGGGCGGTCGTTTCCATGCGGCCGCGTTCGAACGCTTCCTCGCGGATATTGCCGTCGCACGCGACCGACTGCCTATCGAGCGCAGTTATTACGACGGAACCCTGATCGGCAGTTGGCTCGCCGCGCAGGTGGTCGAGTCGGAGGACGGCGCCACGGTCCTGATCCTGCTGCGCGGCCCCGCGCCGGAGCACAGGATCGGCGCCAAGCTGCGGCAGGCCGACCTGCCCGGGGTCAGTCTGGTCGACCTGCAGGGCGACGTCGAAGCACTTGTCGCGGACTATCGCCGGCAGACCCTGCGCACCGCATTGTTGGGTGCCGTCGGAATTTTCCTGGTGATCGCACTGCAGCTGCGCGATCGGGTTGCGCTGGGCGCGATGCTGGCGACGCTGCTGGCGACGGTGTCGATCACGGTCGGTTCGCTGCTGCTGCTCGAAGGCAGTCTCACCATATTCAACCTCGTCGCCTTGCTGCTGGTGGCCGGCGTCGCTTCCAACTACGCGCTGTTCTTCGCCACCCTGCCGCCCGATCCCGCCGAGCGCCAGCGCACCAGCCTTTCGGTGCTGCTGGCCGGCGCCTCGACCTTCATCGTGTTCGCGGTGCTGGTCGCGTCAGCGACGCCGGTACTGGCGATGATCGGTGCCACCGTTGCCATCGGCGCTGCGGTCGGCCTGGTTTGCAGCATGGCGTTCTCGCCGCGCTGAGGTGCACCATCGGCGCCGTAGCGCCAGCGCCGACTCTTGGGCGACGCTTCAAGCGGTCCGCGTGTCCCCGGCGACGCCGTAACCGAGGAGTTGTGCGGTGTGCACCAGTTCTGGCGCGGCCAGCGCCTGCTGGTCGGCGCCGGAAAGTACGTCGGGCGGGTTGGAACTGCCACGATGACGGCGCTGGAAGGCCGACAGGTCGAAGCGTTCGGCGGCGATTCCGACGTGTGCCGCAATGGCGTCCACCACGATCTGCGGACTGGCGACCATGTCCTCGTAGCGCACGATCAGTACCGGGCCGAGGCGTGGCGCTACGCGCAGCATCGATTGCACGTTGGCCGTCCAGATCGACGCGAAACGGACCGGGTCCGAACCGCAATGCAGGCCGTACCACCCGGTCGACTTCAGGGAGCGCAGGGCTTCTGCCGGATGGCGCACGCTGAAAATGAAGCGTGCCCCGGGAAACAGAGTTTTCAGCAGCACGGCAGCATTGCCGTCGTGGCGGATTTCCTTGAATCCCCAGCGTGGATAGCCCAGGCGCCGCGCCTCGGCCCCCATCGATTCGGTGAACATGGCCCGCAGGCCGTCGATGAATGCATTCATCGGCGGCGTCAGGTTGGGTATCCAGGCGTCGTGACCGTGGCGGGCGAAGGCTTCCTGTTGCTGGCGACCGTCGGTCAGGCCGTGCCAGGCCTGCAGGCGTTCCAGCAATTGGCCGGCGGCGGCGACCATGGCGCCGTCGTGCTCGCCCCAGATCATGATGTCGCGCGTCGAAATCAGCAGGCGCTGCAGCAGGGTGCTGCCGGTCCTGCCGGCGGAACTGAAGATGAAGACCGGCGCCTGGGACGGATTCATGCTCGGCAAGTTGCCTGATTCGGCGGGCGGGAGTAACCTCGAAATCATCAGGGGTTTTCACCGATCGGGTACGGTAGCCTGCCTGCCGGTCGAATGCTGGTACCGCGCAATGCCGAGCGAACCGACCGGAGAAACGAACTCATGACCTTTGCCACGCTCCACTGGAAATCCGGCTACGACACCGAGGTCGAGGAAATCGACCTGCAGCATCGTTACTTCATGAGCCTGATCAACCGGTTGCACGCCGAACTGGCCACAACCACGGATGCCGAGTATCGCAGGAAACTGTTCGACGAACTGACCAAGTACGCGTCATTTCACTTCGTCAGCGAGGAGAACCTGATGATCAAGTTCGGCTATCCCGACCACGACCTGCACCACGCCTTGCACCGGCACCTGATCGACGAACTTTCCTGGCGCTCCCAGAGCAAGTCGGAAGGCGAACTGTTCGATTTCCTGATCCGCTGGTTCATCGAGCACACGGTGCAGGAGGACCAGCGCTTCGGCGACTACGTGAAGAATCTCGCCGCGACCTAGTACAGGCGGAGGATGAAAGCGATGGACGCAATTCCGCCAGTCATCCTGGGCTTGACCCGGGATCCAGAAGCGACAGCTGCCTGGATTCCTGCGTTCGCCGGAATGACGAAACCATCCATCCGTTCCTGCATGACTGACTACTAGGGCTCAGCCGCCGGCGATGATCGGCACCAGTTGCACGCGGTCGCCGTTGTGCAGCAACTTGGCGGACTCGCCGAACAGCAGCATCTCGCCATTGACCGTGACGTTCCAGGTTGGATCGTCGAGCGCCGCGTGCGCCGCGGGCAGGTGACGGCGCAGTGCGCTGCGCAGTTCGCTGACGTTGGCCACCGCCTGGTCGATGACGATGGACTTCTCCGGCGCGCCGGGCAGCGGCTTGGGCAATTCGACGCGCAGCGCGAAGCCGGTCGCGGCCAGTGCCAGTTTCTGGTGCCAGTCCGCCTGCGGCACGCCTTCGCTGTTGAGGCCGGTGAGTTCGTAAAAGCGCAACTTCATCGCCTCAAACTTCTGGCGGTCGATCTTCTCGCCCTTGAAGGGGCCGCTGTCGATGGCTTCGTCGAACCAGCGCGCCGGCAGGGTGTCGTCACTGGCGCGTAAGCCCAGGCGGAAATTCAGCATGTGTTCGAGGCCGCTGATGTTGCGCCCGATCTCGTCGAGTTCATCAGCCGTCACCGCTTGTCCCGTCATGGTGCTGAGCTGGGTGGCGAAATCGCCGCAGTCGGGCAGGGTGGGGGAGTTGAACAGCTTGGTGTTGAAGCGGCACATGCCGACCGAGTCGCCGACGGCGAAGGTGTTCTCGCAGCGGCGCACGGCGATTTCCTTGCCCTCGTAGCTGTTCGGCTCGGGGGCTACGGTGCCGCCATAGAGCTGCGCCTTGAAGGGTGCGTCGTCGTTGACGCGGGCGTTGATTTCCAGCGTGACGCGGTTCCTCAGGTGATCCATGCCGCGCGTGGCCACCGCAAGGCCCAGGGCGAAGGCCTTGAGGATGCGCGCATCGTGCGGGTCGGACTGGAACAGGCCCTTCACCGCCATGCGGTATTCGAGCGCCTCCTGCGGGTACTTGCCGGTGTCGACCGCGCGCGCCGAATCGGCGATGGTGTCGCCGAAGCCTTCGCGTTTCGCGGTCATGAACAGCAGCTTTTCGATGGTCTCGTAGTTGCCCCAGGTGAGGTCGAGGCCGCCGGTGTGGCTGGCGTCGATGATGCCGCGCTGCCACAGTTCCATGGCCCAGGCAATCGCGCTGCCCGTGGAGGCCGAATCGAGGCCGAGATCGTTCAGGATGTTGTTCAGGCGCAGCACCTGTTCCGGCTCGCGCAGGCCTATCATCGGGCCGAACTTGCCGACCGTGACGTACTCCGGGCCATCGCCCTTGTCGTACTTGTCGAACTTCCCGTCGCCCTTGATGCCGTTGTAGGTGCGCAGCTTGTGGTGGTCGATGTCGGCCTGGGCCTTGTCGTAGCTGGCGTTGCCCTTGAGCCCCATCAGTGCGGCCGAACCCCAGCCGCCTTTGCCTTCGGGCGTCATGTCGTTCTGGTTGCGGCACTGCACGGGGCACTTGAAACAGCCGTCCATGGCCGGGCGGTAGGGGTCGAAATTGTCGGCGTCGAGCGACTCGTGCCAGGCGGTGGTCTGGTTGTTCAGCGTGCCCAATGCGCCCAGCACGCGCGAAGGCTTGTAGAGGAAAGGCGTGCCGACCTGCTTCAGCGCGTTCTTGATCACCGAGGTCGAGGTGATCTTCTTGCCGACGATCTTGTTGTGGGCCTTCATTTCCTTCGCCATCGGCGCCTCGCCCGGCTTGCCCTGGATCATGATGGCCTTGAGCCGCAGCGCGCCCATCTTGGCGCCGCCGCCGCCGCGCGCCCAGATCGACTTGATGCCGCCCATGATGCCGCTGCACAGCACCTGGTTTTCGCCGGACGTGGTGATGCGCGCCAAAGCCATATCCTTGCGCTCGGTGCAATGGAAGTCGCGCTCGACGGCGGCGGCGGTGTCGAGGTTGTCGAGACCGACATAGGGCGTTGCGTCGAGGAATTCGATGGCGTCGTGTGCGATTTTCAGCAGGGTCCATTGCGCCGCCAGGCCGTACAGCACGATATGGTCATAGCCGAGGCGCTTGGTGAAGGCGGGGAAGTAGTCGCCGGCGCTGGCATCGAGGAAGGCGTAGCTGTCGGGCGAACGGCTGGTGAAGTTGCCGCGCGTGGCCGAGGGCATGCTGCCGGTCAACGTGCCGGCGCCGAAGATCAGCGGCACCTCGGGATCGAGTGCGTCCTTCGTCTCGTCCAGCAGGTTGTAGAGCAGCACCATGTTGGCGCCGCGACCGCCGAGGAAGCTGCGCATGATTTCGGCGGGAAGGTACTTGCTGCGGGTCTCGCAGCGTTCAAGGTCGACGAACAGCACGGCGCCTTGGGTCGGGTATTGAGGCGCATCGTGCATGCGCGCGCACAGCCGGTCGATTCGGGTCCTGATGCTCATTACCGGTTCTCCATGGCAAGGCCTTTGCAATGGCGAATAGTCTACTGCATGAATGATTGGAAGTCCATCAAAAATGGACGAAAGTCGGCGCCCCACAGGGACTTTCTTTGGTCGCTGGCGGGACGGCGCTGCGCGCTCAGCGGTGTTCGGGAAAGACCTTTTTCAGTAGCGCGAGGAAGGTTTCGCGCTCGGCCGGGCTGAAGTTCTGCAACAGGCGTTTTTCGTGCTGGCCGACCTGGCGTTTCAGCTTGCGCAGCAGGGTGGTGCCCGCCTCGGTCAGGCGGATGGCATTGGAGCGCCGGTCATGCACCGAGGCGCGCCGCTCGACCAGGCCGCGCCGTTCGAGGTTGTCGATCACGGTGACCACCGTCGAGCGGTCAAGCTGGGTGGCGCGCGCCAGCTCGCTCTGCTTGAGGTCGGGATTGGATTCGATGATGACCAGCACGCCGAACAGTCCGGGCGTGACGTCCTCGCCGCCGAGCCCCTGCGAAAAATCGCGGAACAGCGCAATCTGCGCCATGCGCAACTGGAAGCCGACCAGTTCGGGCAGCATGCCCAGGTTGATAGCGGATTTCTTGCTGGAATCGGATTTGGCGGGCATGGCTGGTCTGGGCGGAATGATGGACATGGTCGAGCAAAACACTCGCAGGCGGATTATGGCTGTGCCATATACCCTGAGTCAATCAATGGGATTTCCATCAAAACGGCGCAGAACTGGTTTGCGGTGGCGGGCGCGGCTGCAGGAAGGCATTGTTCGCCGTGTCGCCAGCGACCAAAGGAAGTCCCTGTGGGGCGCCGACTTTTCGCGCTCGATCCGGTACGCAAACTTTGGGTCATCCGAATCTTGTAAGCGGCGATCCATCGGTCAGCGGACGATGCCAGAATGTTGAGGTTTTCCTGGGGGGATGGCTGTCCCGGTTCGGCCAGTAGCTGCCACTCAAGACTCTCTGGATAACGGTTTTCGATGACTGGTTTGGGTCAGGTGGCGGCCGCTCAGGCAGGCAAGTCAGGGGTACTTTGCTAACGAGGCATGACGATCATGCGGGAACTGTTTGGATTAACATCCTTATGGTCTCGCGGTCTTGCCATCAAGCCCCAGGCGAAGCGCGGATATGAAATTGCTGGCTATTTCCTCAGCGGTGAATTTGCCGGGCTTGAACCAGACCCCCGTCCAGTTGAGTGCTCCGAGCAGCTGAAGCCGAAGCAGTACGGGAGAGACACAGTCTGGAAGCAGCAAGGCTGCAATCAACTTACGATAGATGTCTTCATAGCCGTCATTTAGCTGCGTAAGGCGATTTTTTACTGGCCCGTGAATTCTGGGTAGGTTGATTGGGCTAGTGAAAGCCGGCATTTGTTCTCCACCGCACAGGTTCTGAAGGTGCGTCACACAAGCGATCTCCAGGCGATCCCACGGGCTATCGAACCGGGCGATGGCATTGTTGACTGCGGCGATGAGGTGCGATATGCCTTCTTCGTACACCGCGGCAAACAGTTCTTCTTTCGTTTGGAAATGATGGTACATGGATCCCATTGGAATTTGGGCGCGTTTGGCGATGTCTCGTAGCGAGGTAGCGTCATAGCCTTGTTCGCGAAGCACGCGCGAAGCGACCGCAAGAATGTATGCGCTTCGAGATACGTCACCCGTACTCTGCCCGACCATGCTCGCTGCCATCGACCGAACGTGCTTGTCCGCTCTGACCCGGTCCCGGGCAATGAACTGTTCTTCGCTCCACATCTCTTTCCGTTTCCCCAGATGATCCTCTACGCGCCGGACGCGCTTGGCGATGGTTTCCAGGTTGTGCCGTTGCCAGACATATCGGACGCCTGACGCCGAAACATACACACTGCGCCCACGCAACTCCTTGGCGACCCGGTCCTGTCCGTAGCCTGGGTGATGAAAGGCGATCTCCAGAATCAGTTCTTCCACCTGCTTCTCTACTTTTGGTCGACGGGTGCCTCCAGAAGTCTGGTTCGTAATTCCGCGCAACGGCGAGGGGGAGTCGGCATTGGTTGGGGGTGTCGTACTCATCGTATTCAGCACCAAATAAATACAGGGGGAATGGTTCCGATCTGCTCAAAATAAATGCTGCAACGCATAATAAATAACCGAGCAAGTCGATTGACACTCTCACTGATTAAACCATAATCCGGTCCAGATATTACAGCCGTGCATTTGAACAACGGCATTGAACAGCGCCAACGATGTCATCAAAGACAGAAGTATTTGACACGAGGCAAAAAGGCGGGGGGGGACTGGCTTGATTGAACCGTTTGCAGCAACCGATGCCTTCGCGCCAGTGCGCAGCATTCAAGCGTCGGGACGATGATCCAGCTACTCCAACTCACCATTGGCGGCATTGCCATCGGCTGTGTATATGCTTTGATCGCCCTGGGTTTCGTCCTCATCTACAAGGCGACCGAGATGGTTAACTTCGCGCAAGGGGAGTTGATGATGCTCGGGGGGTTCGTTGCACTCACACTGGTCGGCATCGCCGGACTGCCATGGTGGGTTGGACTGGTTGGCGCAGTGCTCATCATGGGACTGTTTGGCATGGCCCTGGATCGGGTGGTATTGCGCCCCATGCTGGGGCAGCCCCAGTTTGCGATCATCACTGCGACCATCGCGATCGGATTTATCGCCCGGGGGCTGGTCAGCATGTTTCCCGCCTGGGGAACGGATACCCACGGACTACGCTCGCCGTTCTCCGGAACCAGGCTGAAGGTAGGCGGCCTGATTCTCTCCGGCGATCATCTGGCGGTGATCGGCTTCACCGCCTGCCTGTGTCTGCTGCTGTGGCTGTTCTTCTCGCGCACGCGGACCGGCATCGCGATGCAGGCATGCAGCCAGAACCAGCTTGCCGCGCACTACATGGGCATACCCGTGGAGTGGATCAATACGCTGGCCTGGGGTATTTCGGCAGCAGTGGCCGGACTGGCTGCGGTGTTGCTGGCGCCCCTCACCTTCGTTCACGTAAACATGGGATTCCTCGGCTTCAAGGCATTCCCCGCTGCAGTCATTGGTGGCCTGGGCAGCATTCCCGGCGCCGTGGTCGGCGGCATTCTCCTTGGGATCGTGGAGTCACTGTCCGGCTTTTATGCACCCGAAGGAGTCAAGGACGTCATTGCCTATCTGGTAGTGCTCGCAGTGCTGATCGTCAGACCTTCCGGTCTGTTTGGCGAAACTACGAAGAAGAAGGTCTGAGCAAGCATGCACTTTCAGCGCAAGACCAGTTACGAACCCGACATCCGCCTGTTTCGCCATGGCGGGCAGATGTTCTGGTACGGCTTGCTGATGCTGGCACTGATTGCGGCGCCATTACTGCTGCCGACCTATTACCTTTCACAGCTTTCCTTTGTCTGCATTTTCACGGTCGTCGGCGCGGCGCTGATGCTGTTGTCCGGATTTACCGGGCAGATCTCCTTGGGGCACGCGGCATTTCTCGGCATCGGCGCCTATACCGAAGCGATCATGCAGGCGCGTGGAATTCCATTATTCATATCACTGCCGTCGGCAATGGGACTGAGTGCGTTGGCGGGCGTCGCCATCGGTCTGCCGGCACTACGCATGAGCGGTATCTACCTGGCAGTTGCAACCATGGCATTCGGCTTCATCGTCGAAGAAGTTCTTACCCGCTGGGATTCGGTGACCTTGGGCAACAACGGCATGGCAGTGGCTCCGCTGTCCCTGTTCGGCATCTCGTTGAAGGATGAGTGGCAGATCTATGGTGTCTGTCTTGCCGCCGCGCTGCTATCCATGCTCGTCCTGAGAAATCTGATGCGCTCTCCCACCGGACGCGCCTTCGTTGCCATCCGTGACTCTGAAATCTCGGCCCAAAGCATGGGCATCCACCTCGCCCGCTACAAGACCAAGGCCTTTGCCATCTCCGCGGCGCTCACCGGCCTGGCGGGAGCGCTCTATGCGCACAAGGTAAAGTTCCTCAGCCCCGATCAGTTCGGCATCGTGCTGTCGGTGGAAATGATGATGATGGTCATCGTTGGCGGCATGGGATCACTGCACGGTGCAGTCTTCGGCGCGATATTCCTGGTCGGTCTGCCGCAACTCGTCGTCGCACTGAAGGATCAGTTGCCTTCCGATATCGCGCAGCGAACCGGCCTGGAACTCACCGCTTTCGGCCTGGTCCTGCTGCTGTTCGTGTTGTTTGAACCTATGGGGATTTATGGTCGCTGGCTGAAGGTCCGCCTGTTCCTGGAAACCTTTCCGCTCTACCGCAAGGGTACTTTCAAGCGGCAGAAATCCTTCACAAAATCGGATCGTCTGCGGTGACTCTGCTCAAGGCCGATCACCTGTCCATGAATTTCGGCGGCCTGCGGGCAGTCGATGACGTCAGCTTCGAAGTCAAGGCCGGCGAGGTGTACACCATCATCGGCCCCAACGGCGCGGGCAAAACGACACTCTTCAACCTGATCGGACGCATCTATTCGCCGAGTTCGGGCCAGATTGTGTTTGACGGCAAAGACATCACTGCCCTGCCGGCGCATCGCGTCGCCAATCTCGGCATCGCCCGGACCTTCCAGAACATCGAGTTGTTCGAACACGCAACGGTCCTCCAGAACCTGCTGGTAGGTCGCCAGACCCACCGCAAATCCTCGTCGCTGGCCGACATGCTGTTTCTCCCGCACGTACGTCGCGCCGAGCATGAACATCGGGCGGTGGTGGAACAGGTGATCGACTTCCTCAATATTGCCCACTACCGCGATCACGTGGTGGCAGGTTTGCCCTACGGTGTGCGCAAGGTGGTGGAACTGGCGCGTGCGCTGGCGATGGAACCTCGCCTCCTGCTGCTCGACGAACCATCGTCGGGCCTCAATCCGGAAGAACGAGGCGACATGGCCTTCTGGATCGAAGATCTCCGGCGCGATCTGGGAATCACCGTGCTGATGGTCGAGCACGACATGGGTCTGGTATCGCGGGTCTCTGATCGGGTGCTGGCACTCAACGCGGGGCGGGTGATTGCCGAAGGTACGCCAAGCGAAGTGCAGCGGCACCCGGAAGTAGTAGCCGCTTATCTTGGGCAACCGACGTGAGCGACACGATTCTGCAACTGAACAATATTGAGGCCGCCTATGGACCCGTTGTCGCCATCCGCGGCGTGAGCCTTGAACTGCCGCGTGGAAAAATCGTGGCCTTGCTGGGCGCCAATGGCGCTGGCAAGACCACCGTGCTGAAGACGATTTCGGGAATTGTCGATCCAACTCGAGGCAATATCGTCTTTGACGGAAACGAGATACAGGGCCGCAAGCCCAGCGTGATAGTGCGGCAGGGCCTTTGCCATGTGCCGGAGGGCCGCGAAGTGTTTCCGTTGTTGACAGTGCACGAAAACCTGCTGATGGGTGCGTTTTCGCGTCGCGACGATATCGCGCCGGATCTGCAGCGCGTCTACGACTATTTCCCCGCACTGATCGAGCGGAATAGGCTGGAAGCGGGAAAGCTCTCCGGGGGCCAACAGCAAATGCTCGCCATTGGGCGCGCTCTGATGGGTCGACCCAAGTTGCTGCTGCTTGATGAACCGAGCCTGGGCCTCTCGCCCAAACTCACCCAGGACATCTTCGCCATCATCGTGCGCATCAATCGCGAGCAAGGGGTGTCGGTGCTGCTGGTGGAACAGAATGCGGCAGTGGCGCTGGGTTGTGCCGATATTGGTTACGTCATGGAACTGGGTCGCATCGTCATGCATGACACCGCAGCACGGTTGATGGAAAAGGAGGACATCAAGGAGTTCTATCTCGGACAACAAGACGTCGGCGTGCGCGGCGAGCAGCGCTGGAAGCGGAAAAAGTCATGGCGCTGAAAACCCTGGTGGCACCCGCACCCATCGCAGGCGAAACGCTGCCCCAGATGTTCTGGAATGCCGCCCGCCATCGCGGCGGGCGCGTGGGGCTGCGACAGAAGGAGTTCGGTTTCTGGCGCGAGACGACCTGGGCGCAACTTGCTGAGACCGCGGAGCAGATCGGCATGGGGCTAGTCGAACTGGGTTTCATGCCGGGCGACGTGGCATCCATCCTCTCGAACACGCGGCGCGAATGGACCGAATCCGATCTGGCGATTCTCGGCGCCGGTGGCGTTTCAGCGGGCATCTATCCAACCGATGCGGTCGCTCAGGTGGAATACCTTCTGGCCGATTCCGGGTCACGTTGCATCTTTGTCGAAGATGACGAACAACTGGACAAGGTCTTGCAGGTTCGCGATGCCCTGCCGGCCCTGAAGTGGATATTCGTCTTCGACATGAAGGGTCTGACCCACTTTTCAGACCCGATGTTGATGAGCATTGAAGACCTGCGGCTGAAGGGTGAGGCCTACCAGCGCGGCCACCCTCAGCTCTGGAGCAACCGCCTCGCGTCTCGCCGCGAAGATGATCTGGCAGTGCTGATCTATACCTCGGGTACCACAGGCAAGCCCAAGGGCGCCATGCTTTCCCATCACAACATTCTTTTCGTGGTGCGCAAGTTGTGGGAGGTGCTGCCGCAGGGCGAGGAGGATGACCGAATCTGCTTCCTCCCGCTTTGCCATGCGCTCGAACGAATTCTTGGCCAGTTCTATTCACTGTATACCGGAACGGTACTGAATTTCGTCGAGAACCCCGAGACGGTGGCAGAAAACGTGAGGGAGATCGAGCCCACCGTGTTTGTCGCGGTGCCGCGCATCTGGGAGAAGTTTCACTCCGCCGTCAATCTGCGGATGCGCGAAGCGATGCCGATCGAGCGCTGGTGCTACGAACGGGCTCTCGCGCTGGGCCTGCGCGAGATCGAACGACGACTGGCTGGACAAGCGGTGCCAGTGCTGCTGGCCTTGACTTGCGGAATAACTCGACGCATCGTGCTCACCAATATTCGCAAGATCATCGGCCTCAACCGGATCCGCTTTCTGGGTTCTGGCGGAGCGCCAATTTCCCCGGAACTGTTGCGCTGGTTCATGGCGCTGGGGCTGGATGTCGGCGAAGCCTACGGCATGACCGAGAGCACCGCGGTGATCGCCTTTACGCCGCCCGGAGGGGCAAGGATCGGAACAGTCGGTCCGCCGGTACCCTGGACCGAGGTAAGGCTTTCGGAGCGTGGCGAAATCCTGGCGCGCGGCGAACACGTATTCATGGGCTATCTCAATCTGCCCGAAAGAACCGCCGAGACCGTGATCGACGGCTGGCTGCACACCGGAGACGTCGGGACATTCGATGAGGCCGGCCATCTGCGCATCGTCGACCGCATCAAGGACATCATCATCACCGCCGGCGGCAAGAACATTACACCGTCGGAGATCGAGAACGAGATCAAGGCCTCGCCCTACATCACCGACGCGGTGGTGATCGGCGACCGCCGCGAGTACCTCACCTGCCTGGTGATGATCGACTACGACAACGTGGTGCAGTTCGCCCAGGAACAAGACATTCCATTCACCGACTTTCGCAGCTTGTGCCTTGCACAGGAAGTGCAGGACTTGATCCAGTCGGAGATCAATCGCGTCAACAACCAGTTTGCAAGGGTGGAGCAGGTCAAGAAGTTTCGCCTTATCGAGGTCAGGCTTGCGGCGGAAGACGAGGAACTGACGCCAACCATGAAGCTCAAGCGCAAGTTGGTGAACGAGAAGTATCGGGAGTTGATCGAGGGAATGTATCGACATTGAAGCTAATGCAGTCGCAGCAAGGCTCCTGGCGACGGCGAGGGGCCAACCGTTGAACAAAGGAGAATTGCAATGAACAGATTAACGGCAATCATTGGGGCCTTGGCGATCGCTCTGTCGGCACCTGCCATGGCTCAGACTCAAGGTGTTTCGAAAAACGAGATCGTGATCGGATCCCTGCTCGATCTGTCCGGTCCCATCGCCGCACTTGGCGTTCCGTTCCGCAATGCTTTCCAGATGCGTTTCGACGAGGCGAATGAGGCCGGAGGAATCCACGGCCGCAAGATACGTTTTGTGGTCGAGGACACCGGCTACGACCCGAAGAAGGCGGTGCTCGCCACGCAGAAGCTCATCGAGCGGGACAAGGTATTTGCGGTCCAGGGCAATCTGGGCAGCGTTGTCGTCAATGCGACCATGCAGAGTTTCGTGGACGCCGGCATCCCGCACTTGTTTCCGGGTGCGCCTCTGGTGTCGACGTATGAGCCGGTGCACAAGCTCAAGTACGCCTTCATGGCTTCTTATTCCGTGATCACCCCGATCGGCATGAAATTTCTGATCAAGCGCGACGGCTACAAGAAGCCCGGCCTGCTCTACCAGGATGACGACACTGGGCACGAAACCATGAAAGGATTCGACAGCATCGTCAAGGAAATGAATCTGCAGTCCTGCGAGAAAGTTTCCTACAAGCGCGGCGCCACAGATTTCTCTTCCCAGATCGCCAAGCTCAAGGCGGCGGGCTGCGATTTCGTGATGCTGGCCACGGTCATCAGGGAAACCATCGGTGCCTACACCGAAGCGCGCAAGATTGGCTGGGACGTGCCAATGCTGGTCACCATCGCCGGATATTCGGCACAGATCCATCAACTTGGCGGCAAAGACATGGACGGGCTGTACGCGATCATGAGCTATCCGCACCCCTACCCAGACGGGGCCAGCAAGGAGCTGACGCAGTGGATCGATTCCTACAAGAAGCGCTTCAACATCGAGCCCAACGCGTTCTCGGTCGGCGGCTACGGGAATGCCGACATTACCGTCAAGGCGCTGGAGAAAGCCGGTCCGAACTTGACCGTAGACACCTTCGTCAAAGCGCTGGAGAGCATCAAGACCAGTCCAGACAAACTGGGCAATCCCGGCTACAGCTTGTCGGCCACGGATCACCTTGGTATCCGGGTGGTGAGAGTCGCGCAGATCCGCAATGGGCGCTGGGAGCCGGTCAGCGACTACATGCGCTAGAGCGCCTGGACGGTAAAAATTGATACGTTTCTTTGGGAGATAGAAATGAGAAAGGTCTTTGTTGCTGGCGTCGGGATGGTTCCCTTCTGCAAACCAGGCGCCAGTCCTTCCTACTGGGAGATGGGGGCCGACGCGACCCGCCTGGCGCTGGCCGACGCCGGTCTGGGCTACGAGGCAGCGCAGCAAGCCTACGTCGGCTATGTCTTCGGCGATTCGACGAGCGGCCAGCGCGCGTTGTATGAAGTCGGGATGACCGGAATACCAGTGGTCAACCTCAATAACAACTGTTCGACCGGCTCCACGGCATTGTTTCTCGCCCGCCAGGCAGTCGCCAGTGGTGCCGTCGACTGTGCGCTGGCGCTTGGTTTCGAACAGATGCGGCCCGGTGCGCTGGGCAGCTTCTGGGACGATCGCCCGCCGCCCCTCGGCCACTTTGAGGACCTTGCCGACGAACTGGTCGGCGAGAAGCAACTGCCGCAGGCGATCCGGCTTTTTGCGGGCGCCGGCAAGGAGCACATGCAGCGCTATGGCACCAAGCTTGAGACCTTTGCCAAGATCCGGGCCAAGGCCAGTCGGCATGCCGAGCACAATCCGTTGGCCATTTTCCGCAAGGTGCTTACCGAGGAGCAGGTGATGAATGATCCGGTAATCATGCCTGGCGTGATGACGCGTTCGATGGCTTGCCCGCCGACCTGCGGCGGCGCCGCCGCCGTGCTGGTTTCCGAGGACTTCGCCAAGAAGCACGGGCTGCGCCGCGATGTGGCCATCCTGGCCCAGGCCATGACCACGGATACGCGCAGCACCTTCGACGGACATTCGATGATCCAGTTGATCGGCTTCGACATGGCCAAGGAAGCGGCGCGCCGGGTTTATGAGGAGGCCGGCATCGGGCCCGAGGACATCAAGGTGTGCGAACTGCACGACTGTTTTGCGCAAAACGAACTGGTCACCTACGAAGCTCTTGGCTTCTGCCCCGAGGGTGGCGCGGAGAAATTCATCGAGGACGGCGACAACACCTATGGCGGTCGGGTTGTCACCAATCCCTCTGGCGGGTTGCTATCGAAAGGCCATCCGCTCGGCGCCACCGGGCTCGCCCAATGCTTCGAGCTGACCAATCAGATGCGGGGCACGGCGGGCGCGCGGCAGGTGGCGGGGGCACGAATGGCCTTGCAACACAATCTCGGGCTGGGGGGCGCCGCGGTGGTCACGCTCTACGGCCAGGCCTGACTGACATGCTGAATCGAGCCATGATCGGGCAGGCGCTGCCCGCGCACGAGGCTATCGTCGAGTGTGGGCGGCTGCGCTCTTTCGCCAAGGCGATTGGCGAGACCGATCCCTTGTACACCGAAGAGGCGGCGGCGCAAGCCGCCGGGCACCCTGCGCTGCCGGTCCCGCCCACCTTTCTGTTCTGCCTGGAGATGGAGAAACCCGATCCGTTCGGTTGGTTTTCGCAGGTCGGACTCGAACTCTCCCGCATCCTGCATGGTGAGCAGAAATTCACCTACCACGCGATGGCCTATGCCGGCGATACGCTGCGCTTCGAGCCTCGGGTCACCGACATGTATGACAAGAAGGGCGGCGCACTCCAGTTTCTGGTCACCGACACGCGGGTCAGTAATCAGCGGGGTCAGCACGTTGCTGATCTGCGTGGCGTCATCGTTCAACGTTAGGAGTTCATTCGATGCAACTTCCGTCTTATGCGGAACTGGTGGTCGGGGATGCCTTGCCGACCCTCGACATGCCACCCATCAATCGCACCACGCTTGCTCTATATGCCGGCGCCTCCGGCGACCACAACCCGGTACACATCGACATCGACTTCGCCCGCAAAGCAGGCATGGTAGACGTCTTTGCACAGGGCATGCTCTCGGCCGCCTACCTCGGTCGCCTGCTGACAAACTGGGTGCCGCAGCAAAATATCCGCAGCCTGGGCATGCGCTTCCTCGGCATCACTCATCTCCAGCACACCGTGCGCTGTACCGGTCGCATCGCCGAAAAGTTTGAAGCCGAGGGTGAGGCGCGCATACGCGTCGAAATCAGCGCCATCAATCAATACGGCGAAATCAAGATTGCCGGCGAGGCCGTAGTGGCGCTCTGACCATTTGTATCCCAATTCTCATTCGGAGAACCCAATGAAGAAACTCGAAGGCAAGGTGGCGATCGTCACCGGTTCAGGTCGCGGCATCGGCCGCTCGGTGGCGCTCAAACTGGCGAGCGAAGGCGCGCGCTTGGTAATCAACGATCTCGACGTCGAGCCAGCGCAGGCGGTAGCCAAGGAAATCCGTGACGCCGGTGGCGAGGCCGTGGTCTGCGCCGGCGGCGTCACCGCGCCCGACTTCGCCGAGCGCCTGATCAAGACCAGCGTGGACAGCTACAAGTCCATCGACATCATCGTGAACAATGCCGGCTACACATGGGACAGTGTCATCCAGAAGATGACCGACGAACAGTGGTACGCCATCCTCGATGTGCATCTCACTGCGCCCTTTCGCATCCTGCGCGCCGCACAGCCGGTGATCCGGGCGTTGAACAAGGATGATCTCGCTGCGGGCCGAGAGGTGCTGCGCAAGGTGGTGAATGTCTCATCGATCGCCGGCCTCGGCGGCAATGTGGGCCAGGCCAACTATTCGGCAGCGAAGGCAGGCATTGTGGGCCTCACTAAAACGCTATCCAAAGAATGGGGCCGGATCAAGGTCAATGTCAATTGCGTCGCCTTCGGCCTCATCAAGACCAGACTGACCGAGACCACGGCAGACACCAACACCACAGTGAATATCGAAGGGCGTGACATCCGGGTCGGTCTCAATCCGGATCTCATGGACATGCTAGAGAAGAATATCCCCCTTGGCCGCGCCGGTACTCCGGAGGAAGCCGCAGGAGCGATCTATCTCTTCTGTACGCCGGAGTCCGACTACATCAGTGGCCAGACAATCCTGTGTAGTGGCGGTATGTAGATCTGGTCAACAAGGCGGGCCGATTCCCCCGGGCTTTAGTGGCGTGTGTATCCGGCGATTTTCTATGCGTTAACCAGCTGTCGTTCTTGGTACGAAACGAGAACTGGCTACGCGTCCATCATCAGTCCGGTGTGTCGCCTTGGATTCAACCGGTGGATGCAACACACTAGAAACTGCGTAAGCAGAAGGAGTGTTGCAGATGAAACAAAGACCGAGGATTCATTACACGGATAGCCAGAAGGCGCTTATGTGGGAGCGCTGGCA
>JBIKLV010000146.1:0-6494 GCA_044359585.1 Sulfuritalea sp.
ACCTCTGCACGATGCCGCCTGGCGCGAGCAACCGCCTCAAGCCCGGCCTGGGCGCGCGGATTTTCCGGATGCATCGCCAGAACCCGCTGGAAGGTCTCCTCCGCCGTGGCGGTTCGGCCGGCTGTCAAGTCGGCATCGGCACTGGTCAGCAACTCGAACACTACCTTTTCACGCTGCTCGATCAGGCCGGTGCGCAGGGAGTAGTCGCGTGGATCGGAGCGTGCAGCCTCGCGCATGCGATCGACGCCTTCCTCGACGCGGCCATCCTTGATCAGCCCCCGCCCTTCGCGCGAAAGCTGTTCCGCACCACAACCGGGCAAGGTGAGCAGGATGAATACCGCGAAGGTCCAGAGGCCTACGCCGACAGCCTGTGCCGCTGCCTTGAGTTCATTGTTCATGGTCCGGTTCCGATCTGAAGAATTTGCGCCTCGCGCAGCGGTAGGTAGACAAAGCGCAAGCTGCCGCCGTCGGCGCGCTCAAGGAGGTAGGTGTTGTCGATGTTTTCGCCGACGCTGGCGGAGATCATTTCCGTCCCGCGCGCAAGGAAGTAGATTCGCTGGCCGTTGCCTTCATCGAGCTGGCCCATGAAGCGGAAGGGCAAGGGCGGCGCCTTCGGCGCCTCTATGACGGGCGGTGGTAGCGGTGGTGGTGGTGGTGGCACGACAACCCAGCTCTTGGCGCCGAAGGCATCGCCGCTTTCGCCCGGGGTGCCGAGATCGCGCTGGCGCGCAAGCAGTTCCAGGCGAACCGGGCCGCCTACCGGCAGCGCCGCCGCATCGGTGGTCGTGGCGCGCTCGACCGCACCAGCGACCGGCTCCTTGCCCAGGACCAGGTCCAGGCGCAGATTCAAAGCGTTCTCGGTGGCGAAGCCATCCGCTGGCGCAATCGCCGCGCGCGCGCGCTCGGCGAGGCTGAACTCGATGCGCAGCGGCCGCAACTCCGCCTCGCCGACCGTCTCGGTCGGCTCGAGGCGATCGACTTCGACGCCCACCATCGCCACGAGGACGCCGAGCACGAGGATGGCAATACGCTTGCGCTTCATCGCTTGGCCGCCAGGAATATGCTCAAACGGATTTGCGCGTCGATTGCGGTGTCACCCACGTTCTGACGTTGCAGCGATATGCCGTCCAGGGACAAGGACGGGATGTCGCGCAGCGCGCGGTGCACAAACAATTTGATGTTGGTGTAGTTCCCCTTTACCGGCAGGGTGATCTGGTAGCGCTGAATTTCCAGCCCCGCCTCGTCCGCCAGGCGATAGTCACCCCGCTCGAGTACCAGGCCCTCGGCCTCGGCCGCAGCGTGAAGCTCGCCGACCACACGGTTGATGTCCGCGGCGGATGGCAGAAAGCGCTCGAAGGCGGCAATCTGTGCCGCCGGGCTGGTATCGACATTGGCCCGGATCTCGCGCCCGCTGCGCGTCGACTCGCGCAGGCGTGCGGCCTGGATTTCGAGGTCGGCCACTGCGTCGCGGGCAGGCAGCGTGACGCTGACGACCTCCAGCAGGGCGAGCGCGAGCAAGGCGAAGGCCAGCGCTCCGGCCCAGCCCAGACGCAGGTAGGTCTGATGCAGGCGCAATCCTATTTCTGTGCGAGTTTTGCCGATGTCCATGATGCGGTAAATGTGAAACGGACCGGACGGTTGGGGTCTTCCGTCATGATCTGGTGGGATTGAAGAATGGCCGGCGCGACCCGCCCATCGAGGCGCAGGCGATCGAGGTAATCGAGCATTCCCCGCGTATTGCGCGCCTCGACGGCGGCGCGCACCTGGGCGCTGGTGGGGTCGGAATCCAGGCTGAGCAGGGCGATATCCGGATTATTGGCGGCCTCGATGCTGCCGAAAACATCCTCCCAGGGGATGCTCAGCTGGCGGATGACGCGATTGGCCTTGACCACGCGCTCGTCGAGCTCGGCACCGCGCAGGCGGGTTTGCGACACGCGGCGCTGCTCGGTGCCACGATCGAAGCCCAGCCCGGATAACTCGGTCTCCAGTTCGACGACACGCGACTGGGCAAGGTCGGACTGCCAGGAGGCGAGCGAAAGCAGGACCATGCCCAGAGCGACGGCCATGATGCCGGAGACCTTCGAGCGGCGCTGCGGATAGGCGAAGTCGAGCAGCAACACCGGCGCCGGCCGCAGCCCGAGTCGCGCCATCGGGTCCGCCGGCAGGCGACCGCGCAGGTTCGCCCAGGCCGCCCGGGCCTGGATCAGCAAGGCGTGCAGCCGATGCATGAGGGTCGCGTTCATCTCAGCACTCCAGGGCATGGCCGGAGGCGGTGCCGAAGAAGGGGGACTTCCGTGGATGGGCCTGCGACAGGTCGACCAGCTCGACCTCGCTTCCCCGCAGGCAATCGGCGCCATCAATGCCACTCGCCTGCAAGTAGAGCCGCCGCGGGAAATCCTTGCCGCCAGCCATCAGCCTGGACTCGCGCAGCATGGCGGGCAGCGCCAGGCCGAGCGGCTCGGCCAGCGGCACCGCCGCCACGCTGGCCCAGCTGCCGCCGCGCAGTCGTGCCAGCAGCAACAGGCCGGGCTCGGCCTGGGCAAACCAGAAGTCCGGGTCGCGGATCTGGCGCCGCGCCAGGTTAAAGCCGCGCATCAGCATTGGCTCGAAGGAACGCAGGCGAAGCCGGGCGCCCACCAGCAGAAGCCGGATCTCCGCGATCAGGCTCTCGTCGATCGCGGCCGCCAGTTGATCGATGCCGGCCAAGGGGTTCGACAGGCGCACCGCCATGGCCGCCGCCTGTGCACCGTGTACCTGCTGGAACTTGTGCAGCGCCAGCGCGTTCTCGTCCGCCACACCCCGCAGGTGCGGGCTGTGCGGAACGATGCAGTAGCGCACCAGCGCATTGGAAACCATCACCCGGGCATCCGCATCCTGCCAGCGGGCATCCTGCAGGCATTCCTGAAGCGCCGCGACCAGTGCGGCCGCGCCACCGGCAACCAGCTGCTCGTGGCTCGCCACGCAACGGGGCGCCAGTCCGCGACTCCAGCGCGTGACGACCAAGCGCTGTGCATGCAAGGCAATGTTGAGCGTGTCCTTAAACAAAGGTGACACGATTGATCTCCTGCAAAGTGGTCTCGCCCGCGCGAACCAGGTCGAGCGCCGCTTCACGCAGCATGCGCGTGCCGCCCTTGCGTGCCCGGTCCTTGATCTGTCGGATCGGCGCGTTGGCGACGATCATTTCGCGCAACTCGTCGTCGAGCACCAGGAACTCGGCGATCGCTTTGCGCCCCTTGAAGCCGGAACCGCGGCAGGTGCCGCAGCCCTGCCCAGCCATGAATCGATAGTCGGCGACATCACCTTCAATGCACGAATCCGCAAGCAGGTGGGCATCCGGCTGCACCGGGCGCCGGCAGTCGGGACAATTAATGCGGACCAGGCGCTGCGCCACGATGCCATTGAGCGCCGAGACGAAGCTGTAAGGATCGACACCCATGTGCTTGAAGCGGCCGATCACGTCAAAGGCGCTGTTGGCGTGCACCGAGGTGAACACCAGGTGCCCGGTGAGCGCCGACTGCACCGCGATCTGCGCGGTTTCGGAATCACGAATTTCGCCCACCAGGATCTTGTCCGGATCGTGGCGCAGGATCGAGCGCAGGCCGCGGGCAAAAGTCAGGCCTTTGCGCTCGTTGACCGGAATCTGCAACACGCCGGGCAGCTGGTATTCGACCGGATCCTCGATGGTGACGATCTTGTCCTTGCCGAGGTTGATCTCGGTCAGTGCCGCGTACAGCGTGGTGGTCTTGCCGCTGCCGGTCGGTCCGGTCACCAGGACCATGCCATAGGGCTCGCTGGCCAGCTTGCGTATCCGCCGGATCGAATCGGGGTCGAGGCCCAGCACCTCCAGGCGCAGGTCGCGCGCGCCCTCGGCCAGGGTGCGCTTGTCGAGGATCCGCAGCACGGCGTCTTCGCCATACATGCTCGGCATGACCGAAACGCGCAGGTCCACCGGATGGTTGCGCACCGAGATCTTGAAGCGGCCGTCCTGCGGCACGCGGGTTTCGGAAATATCGAGATCCGACATTACCTTGATGCGCGAGATCACCTCCTGCGACATGGCCTGGCCCGACACCCGGCCGACCGAACTCAGCACCCCGTCGATGCGATAGCGGATGGCCATCCCTGTCGCTTCGCTTTCGAGGTGGATGTCGCTGGCGCCGGCCTTGAGTGCATCGTAGAGCGTCGAATTGACCAGCCGCACCACCGGGCTGGAGTCCTCGTTGATCGCCACTAGCGAAAGATCCTCGGCCGCCAGGGGCGATTCCTCGCTTTCCGCCGCCCCTCCGAGCAGGCCGGCCATTGCACTCATCAGCTCTTCCTGCCGCGCCAGGTAGGCGGAGAAGTCAGCGCCGTGCACCACGCTGAAGGGCGTGCCCTGCGGCAGGGCGAAGCGGGCCCATTCGCGCAAACCCAAGTCGAACGGATCGGCAAGCGCAAGGGTAACGCGCCCGTCGGCCTGGCGCAGGAAAATGCAGCCTCGACGCGACGCCTCGGCATAGGGCAATCGTTCGAAATCCGGGGTCGCTTGCTCCAGCGCCTCCTGGGACAGATAGCCCATGCCGAAGGTCCGCGCGAGCACGGAGGCAAATTCTCGGGGCAGCAGACTGCTTTGCTCCTCCAGAACATCAAGCAGCGGACGACCAAGGGCCCCCGCCCTGGCGCGGGCATCATCCACCGCCTCGGGAGTCAGCAGTGACGCCGCCACCGTCAACTCGGAAACTCTGTCGTTCATTGCTTGACGCTCCCGGCAAGGTCGAAAATGGGCATGTAGAGCAGGATCACGATGCCGCCGATCAGGAGGCCCAGCAGGGCCATCAGCAACGGCTCGAACAGACGCGCCGTCCAGTCCATCCAGCGGATGGTTTCTTCGTCGTGATAGTCGGCCACGCGCTCCAGCATGGCGGCCATGTCGCCACCGTGTTCGCCGACCGCCAGCATCCTGTTGCCGACGGACGTGGTCAGGCCGTTGCTTTCCAGTGCCCGCGAAATCGGGGCGCCCTGGCTGATCAGGCGCGAGGTCCGCTTCAACTGCGCGCGCAGGGTTCCGCTCAGCATGTTGGCCGACAGCGCAAGTGCCGGGACGATGGGCGTGCCGCCGCGCAGCAGCATCGCCAACGTGCGATACAGCCGCGCCAGCTCATAGACCTTGATCCTTGGCCCGAGCCCGGGCGATTCGCGCAGGCGCATGGCCAGCCAGTCGCGTACCGATTGCATCGAGAACGCCGCAACGAGTCCAAGAAGCAGCGCCCCAGCAGCGACTCCCGCCTCCAGCGGATGCGCCCCGATCAGGCGCCCGAGGTCGAACAATAGCGCCGAGGCCCAAGGCATGTCGGTACCCGATTCCTTGTACACCCCGGCAAACTTGGGCACCACGAAACCGATCAGGAATGCGCTGACCAGCAGGCCTACCGCAAGCAGCAGCACCGGGTAGATCAAGGCCGCGACGATTTTCTTGCGTACGTCATCCATGCGGCTGGCGTAGTCGCAGTAGCGCTGCAGCGCTTCCTCCAGGCCGCCAGTGCGCTCACTGGCGCCAACCCCGGCGACCAGGATCTGGGGAAAGCCGGCACCGGATTCCGCCATCGCCTCCGACAGTCGGGCACCACGGCGCAGCTTGGCCAGCAGCGCCTCGACCGCCGCCCTAGCCCCCGGCCGCGACTCTTTCTCCGCAATGGCTTCGAGGGCCACAACCAGACTCAGGCCGGCACGCAACAACATCAATAGTTCCTGGACGAAGCCGAGTACCACCAGGCGTGCCGCCCGGGGCGCCAGGCTGCCGGCCATCCGCCCCTGCTTCTGCCGCACCTGGAATGGCGAGACCCCGCGCGAATGCGCCTCGCGCCGGGCGTCGGCTTCCACCGCCGCCTCGATTCTGAGGGCCACCACGTCACCGTTGGCGGCAAGGGCCTTGACCTCGAATATCATCGCCGTATCCGAGCTCAGTTGTTGCGAATATCGGCCGCTTCGCCGGTGCCGCCGGCAGCGCCATCCTTGCCCAGCGAAACCAGTTCGAACTCGCCACGCTCGCCGGGAATCTTGTAGATGAAGGCACGGCCCCAAGGGTCCATGGGAAGGTCCTTCTTGAGATAGGGGCCGTCCCAGCGGGGCTCGTTGGCCGGCTTCTTGATGATCGCGGCCAGTCCCTGGTCCTGCGACGGGTAATGGCCGGTGTCAAGCCGATACTGATCCAGCGCCTTTTCCAGGCCATCGATCTGGGCGCGCGCCGCCTTGACCTCCGACTTGCCGATCTGCGCAAAGTAGCGTGGCCCGACATAACCGGCGAGCAGGCCGATGATGGCCATCACGACCAGCAGTTCGAGCAGGGTAAAGCCGCGCTGCGCTGCGCCGCCGGGGACGAAGTGCCGCTTCATGACTGTACCCGCGCCGCAAGCGCGACGGCGGCGCAGGCCACCACCGCTGAATTGCCTGCGCTGGCCTCGGTCGCCAGGCACTCCGGGGCGCCATACACAGCGTGATACGCGATCGCGGTGTTG
>JBIKLV010000011.1:0-68716 GCA_044359585.1 Sulfuritalea sp.
ATACCCCGCGTTCCGGCTCAAAACAGGCCCATTATTTGATGAAAATGACATTGGCTTCACGATTTCGTCTCGATTTCAATTCGTCGCTGAATTTTGCGACGGCTTGTTCAGCGTTTCCCTAGGAAGCGCTGGCCATGTTCCTTGTCGCTATTTCATTGAACGCTGATATTTATGAAAATCAATGCACTGGACGAAGACGCGGCGAGGTGGCGACGTATTTGGTGGCCCATTAGTCCGATCGGGCTATAGCGTCCGTGCGGTGATTCAATTACGATTCATCAACAGAAACCGACGGGAGTGCTTAACATGATGAAAAGACTATGTGTTGCGGCGGCAGTATCGGTAGCACTTGCGAATCCGGCGTGGGCGGGCTCATTCGGCCTTGGCTTGATAGATCCTTCCACAACGCAGGCCGGTGTGCCTTACCCGAACTTCGAAGGTAAGATTAACGATGACTTCACCTTCAGTATTGCCAGCGCTAGTACGGTTACATTCGATTTTCTGGCCTATGATTACTTTGCCGACTTAGCGCAGACAATCCCTGGAAGCTTATCGCAGGTAAACTTCGAACTCTTCGATAGCGCTATGATGTCGTTGGGTTCGTGGAACACTGGTGGAGATCATTCGTCCTTTACATTTTCTGAGAGTCTAGCCGGCGGTGACTACAGTTTCACCGTGTACGGAGACCAGCCTTTGGTTAGCACTGGCTACTACGACATGACAGTGTCGGTGCCGATCCCCGAGCCTGAAACCTACGCGATGCTGCTGGCTGGTCTTGGCCTGCTGGGTGTCGTTGCCCGCCGCCGCAAGCAGCAACAAAGCTGACCCAAGCCTTCCGGCAAGCACACCAAACCCCGCTTCGGCGGGGTTTGTTTTTTGGGGCGGCCGCAAGCCGCTCAACCGAGCCTCGATTATTTTGACGGAGTTGCCAGCGGCATTGCC
Organism: Sulfuritalea sp.; assembly: GCA_044359585.1. Classification (GTDB taxonomy): domain Bacteria; phylum Pseudomonadota; class Gammaproteobacteria; order Burkholderiales; family Rhodocyclaceae; genus Sulfuritalea. The sequence continues at coordinate 943 of JBIKLV010000011.1, forward strand.
GTCCGGGAGGCTCTATCATTCGCGCATGGATATCCTGACCCATGCCGTGATGGGCGCCGCACTGGCCAGCGGCGTCGTATCGCTGCGCTACCGCGGCCAGAAGTCGGCGCTGGCGCTACGGCGCTCGGCGGCGATTGCCGGCGCCGCGGCCGGTGTGCTGCCCGATGCCGATGCCCTGATCCAGAGCGGAGCCGATGCGCTGCTAGTGCTCGACTACCACCGCCATTTCACCCATGCGCTGGCCTTCGTGCCCATCGGCGCCCTGGTCGCGACAGCGCTGTTGTGGCCGCTGCTGCGCCGGCGCCTGGGTTTCTGGCGGCTCTACCTGTGCTGCTTCGTCGCCTACCTCGCGCACCCGCTGCTCGACGCCTGCACCAGTTACGGCACCCACCTCTGGCTGCCCGTGCTGCAGCGGCGCGAAGCCTGGAACCTGATCGCCGTGGTCGATCCCGTGTTCACGCTGTTGCTGGCGCTGCCGCAAATCTTCTTCCTGCGCGATCCGAAATCGAAGGCGGTGGCCTGGGGCCTGGCGCTGGGCATGGCTTATTTCGGCTTCAGCTTCATGCAGCAGCAGCGCGGCGAGGCGGCGGCGCTGGCGCTGGTGCAGGCGCGCGGCCACCAGGCGACGCAGCTCTCGGTCAAGCCGTCGATGGCCAACCTGCTGCTGTGGCGTTCGCTGTACGTGCATGACGGTCGGGTGCAGGTCGATGCCTTCCACCTCGGGCCGACGCTGCGCCACTATCCGGGGGAATCGGCGCCGCTGCTCGACATGGCCGCGGCGCAGGCGGTGGCGGCGGGCGACATGCGCCGCGTGGACGACATCGAGCGCTTCCGGGCCTTTTCCGACGGCTTCCTGGTGCTCGACCGGCAGCGCCCCGGCTTCGTCGGTGATGCACGCTATGCGATGCAACCGACCGCCGTCGCGCCGATCTGGGGCCTGCAATGGCGCGGCCCCGGCGCGGCGACGGAATTCGTCAGCCGCCACGAGTTTTCGCCCGCGATGCGGCGCGATTTTTTGGCTATGCTGTTGGGACGCGACAAACCGGCTCCCTGATGCTTGCCTACATAATCCGCCGCCTGCTGTATGCGATCCCGATCCTGATCGGGGTGAACCTGCTTACGTTCGCGCTGTTCTTCGTGGTCAACACGCCGGACGACATGGCGCGCATGCAACTCGGCGTCAAGCGCGTGACGCCGGAAGCGATCCAGAAGTGGAAGGCCGAGCGCGGCTACGACAAGCCACTGGTATGGAACACCGCCGCCGCCGGTGGCGCGAAGCTGACCGACACGATCCTGTTCGCCAAGTCGGTACGCATGTTCGTCGGCGACTTCGGCCGCGCCGACGACGGCCGCGACATCGCGCGCGAGATCACCACGCGCATGGGGCCGAGCCTCGCCATCGCGGTGCCGACTTTCGTCCTCGGCCTTTTCGTGGCGATATCCTTCGCCCTGCTGCTGGTCTTCTTCCGCGCCACGACGCTGGATTTCGCCGGGGTGGTGCTGTGCGTGGCGATGATGTCGATCTCGGGGCTGTTCTACATCATCGGCGGCCAGTGGCTGGTGTCCAAGGTCTGGCACCTGGCGCCGATCTCGGGCTACAGCGGCGGGCTTGATGCGGCGAAATTCCTCGTTCTGCCGGTGATCATCGGCGTCTTCGGCGGCATCGGCTCATCAACCCGCTGGTATCGCACCATCTTCCTCGAGGAGATCACCCGCGACTATGTTCGCACGGCGCGCGCCAAGGGCCTGCCGGAACGCGTGGTGCTGTTCCGCCATGTGCTGCGCAACGCCATGATCCCGATCCTGACCGGCGTCGTGGTGGTGATCCCGACGCTGTTCATGGGTAGCCTGCTGACCGAATCCTTCTTCGGCATCCCGGGCCTGGGCAGCTACACCATCGACGCCATCAACGCGCAGGACTTCGCCGTGGTGCGCTCAATGGTCTTCATCGGCTCGGTGCTCTACATCGTCGGCCTGCTGGCGACCGATATCTCCTACACCATTGCCGATCCGCGGGTGCGGCTGCAATGAGTTTTCAGCCGGTGCTGCTCTGGTCGGACGCGTTGCTCTTCATCCTGATCGCGGCCATCGTCGCGCTGGCGCTGTGGGCGCGGCGCCAGGAACCCCTGCGCGCCGCCTGGGGCCGGGTGCTGCAGGATGGCGTGGCGATGGCGGCGGCGACGGTACTGGCCGCCTTCATCGTGGTCGGCCTGCTCGATTCGCTGCACTACCGCGCGCGGCTGGACGCCAAGCCGGGCGAGCCGGTGCGCTATGCCGTCGAAGTGAATTCCGCGCTCGATGCCTTGCTGGCGGACATGCGCTCGCGCAGCGAGAAGACCTATTCGGCGCCGCTGGCGACGCATCTCTATGCCAAGGAGGCGCTGGGCGATTCGGCGCAGCGCGACTTTCCCCGCTTGAGGCATGGCGGCGCGCACCTCGGCGCCGAGCTTGCCGGACACGAATTCGACATCGCGCTGCGCGTGTCGCGCGGCTGCGCCGGCGGCGTGGCGCTCTGGCTGGTGCTGGCGGTGATGTGGTGCCGCTACAAGCGCATGTCCCTGATGGCGACATTGAAAGTCGGCGCTGGGCGTAGCGGGGGTTTCGCGGAGCACTGCTCCGCGCCCGCGCAGCCGGCTGGCTGTGCAAAGCCAGCCGTGGAGGCTACGGCGTCCGGTGCGGTGTTCATCACGCTGCTGGCGATTTTCCTGCTGCTCGGCATCGCCATCTCGCTCGGCGGCGGCTATCACGTCTTCGGCACCGACAAGGTGGGCCAGGACGTGCTCTACCTGTCGCTCAAAAGCATCCGCACCGGTTTGCTGATCGGCACCCTCACCACGCTGGTGATGCTGCCGCTGGCCGTGCTGCTGGGGATCCTCGCCGGCTACGTCGGCGGCTGGGTCGACGACCTGATCCAGTACCTTTACACCACCCTGAGTTCGATCCCCGGCGTGCTGCTGATCGCGGCGGCGGTACTGATGATGCAGGTCATCATCGATACCCATCCGGAATGGTTCGCCACCTCGGCCGAGCGCGCCGACGCGCGCCTGCTGGCGCTGTGCCTGATCCTCGGCATGACCAGCTGGACGGGTGTGGCGCGTCTCCTGCGGGCGGAAACGCTGAAGCTGCGCGAGCTGGAATTCGTCCAGGCGGCGCAGGCCTTCGGCGTCGGCCGCTTCGCCATCATGCGCCGCCACATCCTGCCCAACCTGATGCACATCGTGCTGATCGCGCTGGTGATGGACTTCTCCGGCCTGGTGCTGGCCGAGGCGGTGCTGTCCTATGTCGGCGTCGGCGTCGATCCGAGCACCATATCGTTCGGCACCATGATCAATACCGCGCGCATGGAGCTGGCGCGCGAGCCCATGGTCTGGTGGTCGCTGGCGGCGGCCTTCGGCTTCATGTTCGCCCTGGTGCTGGCCGCCAACCTCTTCGCCGACGCCGTGCGCGACGCCTTCGATCCGAGGTCGTCGGCATGATGTTCAACGCTCAGGGCGCCAAGCGCGAGCCGCTGAAGTTTAAACGCGCGAAAAGCCAATTATTCACCCGCCCCCCTTCCGCTGCGCGGCCCACGGTTGGCTTTGCACAGCCAGCCGGCTCCGGCGGCGCGACGCATGCGTCGCGAATTCCCGCCTCGCCCCTCGCGGGGGGTTACTGCTCGGCGCGCTTCGCGCGTTTGTCACAGGGGACTCCGATCCATGCGTTTCACGCGAAGAATCTGCCATGACCATTCTTGGCGTGAAGGATCTCGCCATACACATCCGCGCCGCGCGCCCGGTGGATGGCGTCAGCTTCGACATCGCCGCCGGCGAGTGCTATGCGCTGCTCGGCGAATCGGGCTGCGGCAAGTCGATGACGGCGCTGGGCCTGATGCGCCTGCTGCCGGCCGCGGCGCAAGTTGCATCCGGCAGCGTCAGCTTCGAAGGTCGCGAACTGCTGGCGCTGCCCGAGTCCGACATGCGCGAGACTCGCGGCGGCGGTATCGGCATGATCTTCCAGGAGCCGGCGACCAGCCTCAACCCGGTGCTGACCGTCGGCCGCCAGATCTGCGAGTCCCTGCAATTGCACGCCAAGCTCAATGGCGCGGCGGCGCGCGCGCGCGCCGCGGAACTGCTGGAGCAGGTAGGCATTCCCGACCCCGTTCGCCGCCTCGACGAATTCCCTTTCCAGCTTTCCGGCGGCCTGCGCCAGCGCGTGATGATCGCCATCGCCCTGGCCGGTTCGCCGCGCCTCCTGATCGCCGACGAGCCGACCACGGCGCTGGACGTGACGATACAGGCGCAGGTGCTCGACCTGCTCGACGAACTGCGGCGCACGCAGGGCATGGCGCTGCTGCTGATCACGCACGACCTCGGCGTGGTGGCGCGCATGGCCGACCGCATCGGCGTCATGTATGCCGGGCAGCTGGTCGAGGAGGCATCGCGCGAAGCCTTTTTCTCTCGGCCGGCGCATCCCTATTCGGTGCGCCTGTTCGCGGCGCTGCCGGATGCCGCGAATCGAGGCGGGCGGCTGACGACGATTCCGGGCAGCGTGCCGGCGGCGGATGTGCGCCACATCGGTTGCCGCTTCGCCGACCGCTGCGGCGAAGTCATGCCGGCCTGTTCGACGGAGCTGCCGCCGTGGCGCGAGGTCGACGCCGGGCAGCGCGTGCGCTGCCATCTGCCCGGCGCCGCGCCGGCAGTCAGTTCAAGAGTCGGCGCTGGCGACACGGCGTCCGAAGCGGCAACGCCGCCCTTGCTCGAGGTGCGCGACCTGCAGGTGCATTTTCCGATCCGGCGTGGCCTCCTGCAACGCGCCGTGGGCGCCGTGCGCGCGGTCGATGGCATGTCGCTGCAACTGATGCCGGGGCGCACCCTGGCGCTGGTCGGCGAATCCGGCTGCGGCAAGACCACCGCGGGCAAGGCCATGCTGCAACTGATTCGCCCCACCGGCGGCAGCGTGCGCCTCGCCGGCGACGAACTTACCACCCTGTCGACGCAGAGGTTGCGGCCGCTGCGCGCGAAAATGCAGATGGTATTCCAGGATCCGTTCGCATCGCTCAATCCGCGCCTGCGCATCGGCGAGATCATCGCCGAAGGCATGCAGGCATTGGCAACCGGGGACGCCAATGTGGCGGCGAAGATCGGCCCGCTGCTGGAGCAGGTGGGCCTGCGCGCCGACATGGCGACGCGCTATCCGCACGAGTTCTCCGGCGGCCAGCGCCAGCGCATTGCGATCGCCCGCGCCCTGGCGGTGAGTCCGCAGTTGCTGATCTGCGACGAGCCGACCTCGGCACTGGATGTGTCGGTGCAGGCGCAGATCCTCAACCTGCTGTCCGACCTGCAGCGCGACCTGAAGCTGGCCTACCTGTTCATCACGCACAACATCGCGGTGGTGGATTACCTGGCCCACGACGTGGCGGTGATGTACCTCGGCCGCGTCGTCGAGAGCGGCTCGGCGGAAGAGGTGCTGCGCAGTCCGCGCCATCCCTATACCCGGGCGTTGCTGGCCGCCGTGCCGCGTGTCGATGGGGTGCGCAGCGAAGTGGGCAAACTGGCGGGCGACATGCCCTCGGCGGCCAATCCTCCGGCCGGCTGCCATTTCCATCCGCGCTGCCCGCTCGCGGATGAAGAATGCAGGCGTGACTACCCGGGGGAAACCCGCGTCGGGGGGACGCAGGTGGTGCGCTGCTTCAAGGCGGGCTGAGCCGCCTTAGCGATTCTTCGCCTTCGGCGCCGGCTTGCGGATCTTCACCGTGATCGCGCCCTTTTTAGGCTTGCCGGCCGATTTGCCGACGGCCTTGCCTGCCTTGCCCTTCTTCGCCTTGACCGCCTTCGGTGGGGCGGCCGGCGTCTGCGGCAGGCGCGCGGCCAGCGCTTCGTGGCCGATGGCGTCCTTGCCCGGCACCAGCAGGCCGAGGCCGGGCGCCACCTTGGTCTTGGCATTGATGCCATTGAGCTGCTTGAGGCGAACCAGGGTGAGTCCGTAGCGCTTGGCCACCGCTTCGAGCTTCTCGCCCTTCTTCAGGCTGTGCGTGAACCAGGCGGTCAGCGGCTTGTCCTGGGCCTCGTGCTGCTGCAGGTTGGCGAGGAAGGTCTGCACCTTGTCCGCCGGCAGCACCAGCGGGCTGTTGGCCGCGCTCGGCATCACCGGCCGGCTGTAGGCCGGGTTCAGCGCGATGAACTCCTCGACCGGAATCTCCGCCAGGCGAGCAGCGAGCGCGATGTCCATGTTCTCGTTGCGCTCGACGGTGGCGAAATAGGGGCGGTTGGGAATCGGGTCGAGCGTGATGCCGAACAACTGCGGCTGGGCGATGATGTTCTTGATCGCCTGCAGCTTGGGCACGTAGTAGGCGGTTTCGGCCGGCATCTTCAGGTTGCGGTAGTCGGTCGGCAGGCCCTTGGCATGGTTCTTCGCCACGGCGCGGCCGACGGCGTTCTCGCCCCAGTTGTAGGAGGCCAGCGCCAGGTGCCAGTCGCCGTGCATTTCGTAGATGGTCTGCAGGTAGTCGAGCGCGGCGCCGGTGGAGGCGACGATGTCGCGACGCTGGTCGAACCAGGCGTTCTGCTGCAGCTTGTAGGTCTTGCCGGTGGCGGGGATGAACTGCCACATGCCCAGCGCGCGCGCCGATGAATAGGCCAGCGGATTGAAGGAGCTTTCCACCACCGGCAGCAGGGCCAGTTCGGTCGGCATGCCGCGCTTTTCCAGTTCGCTGACGATATGGTGCAGGTAGCGCCGGCTGCGTTCAAATATGCGTTTCAACAGGTCCGGCCGGTTCAGGTACCAGGCCTGGCGATCGGCCACCAGCGGGCTGTCGAGGTCCGGCATGGAAAAGCCGTTGCGCATGCGCTGCCAGAGGTCATCGGGCGGCGTGGTGAGGTCGATGGTCGGGATCGGCGGCAGTTCGTCGCGTACTTCCTGTGAAGGATCTGGCAGCAGCGGCACCACGGTCGATGGCACGGGCGCGAAGTTCAGCGGCGTCGGCGCCAGTTCGGCGGTCAATTGCAGCGCCTGCTCGGCATGGGCCGAAGCCGTGAGCAGGAGCAGCAGCAGTGCGAGGCGGCGGAACAGTGGCATTGGGCGGGGAGGGGCACCGTCGAGGGTGCGCGTGAAGGCGGCGAATCTTATCACCGCTGGCGACCAAGGCAGCGACCGGGCGACGCTTGTTACAAGGCGCCCCGGGTTCGCTGCCGCAAGGAAACGAGTTCGTGCCTTTCGGTCTGGCCGAAACGGTTGTTCCGGCCGTGGGTGACGACTTCGCGCTTGATCGAGAAATTGATTCCCGGCACCAGCCAGTGTCTTACCTCGAGCCGTGCGCTCACGGTAATGTTCCAGCCGTTTCCTTCGATCAGGAAGGTGTCGAAGCTTCCCGCCGGAACCGCAACGGTTTCCCGCCTGACTATATGAAAGTCATAGTAGGCGTTCGACTGCTTCCCGTTCAAGGTTCTGCGAAAAGCGGCGGTCCATTTCTTGCCGACCTGAAACTCGGCGGGTATGAATTGCACCGGGGAATCGAATTCGATTGGCCCGTTCTTGATCATGTTGCCCATCAGGTCCGTGATGACTTGACCATGGTTGAATTCGACCCGGTCCTGGTCGTAATCCACCTGTGTCACGCGTGGGCTGTAGGTTCGCTCCTCGATGCCGGTCAGGATGTCGCTCTGGCGGATGGTCGCCGTATCGCCGAGCGTGAAGATGCGGGCCAGCGGAAAACGTCCGCTGGAGTACGGGTTGGCCGAGGGCGGAATCAGCACCGGCACCGCCACGCCGGCGTGGATTTCGATCAGCGGCGCGCCGCTCGGCGCGGTGGGTTGTTGCAGCCTGGTCGTTGGGGCGCTCGCGGCGGCGGCCGGCTGCGCCACGGTCGCTGCCTGCGGTGCGGCAGTTGCGGGCTGCCGGCCGGCCAGGGCTTCGTCGGCAAGGCGCTGTTCTTCCGCGGCGCGGCGCTGGCGTTCCTGTTCGGCGCGGGTTTGCTCGGCGGCGATGCGCTGTCTTTCCTGCTGCGCGCGCTCGTCGGCCAGGCGCTTCTCTTCGACGATCCTCAGCCGTTCGCGCTCCTGGTGCTCACGTTCCAGCTGGCGCCGGGCTTCCAGGGTTTTCTGTTCGGCCTGGCGCCGACGCAGTTCCTGAAGCTGGCGTTCCTCCAGTTGCTTGCGCTCGGCGGCGAGCCGCTGCTCCTCGGCCAGGCGCAGCCGTTCGCGTTCGGCGCGCTCACGCTCCTGGCGTTCGTTTTCCAGTCGCTGCTGTTCCTCGCGCGCGCGCCGTTCCTCTTCGCGGCGCTTTTCGGCGGCAAGTTGCTCTGCCTCGGCCAGTAGCCGGGCCAGGCGCATCTGGGCGATTTCGGCGAAGCGGCCATTGGGGAACTCCCGCAGGTAGGCGATCCAGTCGTCCGCATTCTTCGAGGATTTGATCCGCGTCCATTCCGTGACGTCGGCTTCCAGCTGCTTTTCGATTTCGGCTTCGCTGAGCTTGCCGGTTCCGCTGTTGAAAATGAACACGTCGCCTTCCAGCGAGGTCGTTTCCCAGGGAATCTGCGCGCCGTTCGAGGCCAGCCTGACATTGAGTCGCACGCGCTTCAGGGCGTCCTCGACGCGGGTGCCGCGCCGGCCCAGTTCGCGCACCAGGTGCTCGGTGTAAAGGCCGTTCTGTCCCTCGCCGTCGGAGGCCACATTGCCCGGCGAGGTGGCGTAGGCGAGCAGGCTGCCGACCGGCGCATCGAACTGCGATAGCCCCTTCTGTTCCGGCCGATAGGCGGTGCCGAAGGGATTGTTGCGGCAGGCGTCGAGGATGATGACGAAGGTCTTGTCCTTGGCCGCGGTCAACTGGCCGAGCAGCAGGCCGAGGTCGACGCAGCGTTGTTTCATGTCATCCTGCTTCTGCACCACGGCGTCGACCGGCAGCAGGTAGTTGCGCCAGTCGAGCTGGGCGCCGTGGCCGGCGTAATAGAACACCACCAGCTTCGTCTCCGAGCGCTTGGCCGCCGCGCCGAAGCGCTCGATGGCGGCCATCATGTCGGCGCGCGTGGCGTTCAGGTGCGAATCGACGGTGAAGCCGGCTTGCGCAAAGAGCCCGCCGACCGCTTTGGCATCGTTGGCCGGGTTGACCAGGGGTGAATCGCGGTAGGCGCTGTTGCCGATGATCAGCGCCAGGCGCGAGGGATCGGGCGCGGCGGGATTCGCGGCCCAGGACGGGCGGAAGGACAGCGCCGGCGGGATTGCGGCGAGTGCCTGGATGAAACGGCGACGGGTGGTCATTGGATGGGCCTGGCTAGAAACGGTTTTTCCACTCGCGGATCGCGGTGAAGGTTTCGATCGCATCGCCCGGCGCGTGGCCGAGGCGCGACGCGGCGGCGGCGCGCACGGCGGGCTCGTCCCAGCGCAGGAAGGGATTGGTGTCGAGTTCGATCCCGATGCGGGTCGGCACCGTCGCGCGCCCGGCGGCGCGTTCGCGTGCGACGTCCTCGACGCGGCGCTGCACCGCCACGTTGCCTGGTTCGACGGCGGCGGCGAAGCGCAGGTTGCTCTGGGTGTATTCGTGGGCGCAGTACACAAGAGTCGGCGCCGGCAACACGGCAAGTTTCGCCAGTGAGGCCTGCATCTGTGCCGGCGTGCCCTCGAACAGGCGCCCGCAGCCGGCGCCGAACAGCGTGTCGCCGCAGAACAGCGCGCCGGCCGCTCCGATGTTTGGGCCATAATAGGCGAGGTGGCCACGGGTATGGCCGGGCACGGCGATGACCTCCAGCGCGACGCCGATTTCGGGCAACTCGATGTGTTCGCCGCCGGCCAGAGGATTCGTCACCCCGGCGATGTTTTCCAGCGCCGGGCCGAACACGGGCACCGGGTAGCGGGCGAGGAGTTCCGCGACGCCGCCGATGTGGTCGCCGTGGTGGTGGGTGGCAAGGATGGCGCAGAGGCGGTCGCCGCTCTTGGCCACATGCGCGATCACCGGCGCCGCGTCGCCGGGGTCGACCACCGCAACCCGGCCGTTGGCGCGCAGCAGCCAGATGTAGTTGTCGTCGAAGGCGGGCAGGGCGAGTATTTCAATCATCAAGCGATTTTCACCGATTAGGGCGCAATGTCAATTCAGGGATTCGAGGACTGGCTGAAAACGCCGGCAGGCCAGTATGTGCTCGATTGGGAGCAGCAGAAGCACGATCTGCTGGTGGCCGACATTTTCGGTTTCAACGCCGTGCAGTTATCCTTGCCTTGCCACGATTTCCTGCGCGCCAACCGCATGCCGCTGCGCTTCCGCTGCGACGACGGGCGCTACGACGGTGTGTCCGAGGTGCGCTCCGACCTGCATTTCCTGCCTTTCGCCAACAACAGCATCGACCTCGTGGTGATGCCGCACACGCTGGAATTCGATCCCAATCCGCACCAGGTGCTGCGCGAGGTGGAGCGCGTGCTGGTGCCGGAAGGCCACGTGATCGTCACCGGCTTCAATCCCTTCAGCCTGTGGGGCGCGCGGCGCAAGTTGTCGCGGCGCCAGGCGCTGCCGCCCTGGCGCGGCGCCTACCTCAGCGTGCCGCGCCTGAAGGACTGGTTCTCCCTGCTCGGCCTGGAGATGCAGGCCGGCGCCTTCGGTTGTTACGCGCCGGCCGTGACGCAGGAGAAATGGCTGCGCCGCTTCCGCTTCATGGATACCGCGGGCGACCGCTGGTGGCCGATCGCCGGCGCCGTGTATGTCGTGCAGGCGATCAAGCGCCAGCACGGCATGCGGCTGATAACGCCGGCCTGGCACGATCGTAAGCTGCGCGCGAAGGCATTGGTGTCGGTGGCGCAGCGCGAGCGGGCAGAGGACGGATGACAGCCAGCGTGCGGCCATCACGCAGGCAATAAAAAACCCGCCGCAGCGGGTTTTTTATTGCCTGGAAAGCCGATCAGGCGGCAGACTGCTTTTGCTTGCGGCGCCGTGCAAGGCCAAGCAGGCCGAGGCCGGCCAGCATCATGGCGTAGGTTTCGGGTTCCGGCACGGGGGCCGCGGAGTTGAAATTGAAGTGGTCATAAGCAAAGCCTGCGCCGGTCGACGAATCATCGATGAAAATGCTGGTGATGCCCGACCAGGCCGTCAGGTCGACCAGGCCGTTGGATGAATGGCCAACCGAGCCGAGCAGGGTGAGGCCGTTGTAGGCGGAGACGTTGATGAAGTCACCAGGGTTGTAGCCGGAAGTGACGAAACTGAGGTTGCTCACCGAACTGGTGAAGGCGATCTTCATGTCGGCTTCGCAGTCGTTGCCGGGGGTCAAGGCGCAGATCTCGTGGTCGAGACCGGCCGCGCCGACGTAGATGTTGGAACCGAAGGAGGTGATCGTGGCGTTCGGCAGGATCATGGTCGTGCTGCCCAAAGGGCCGAGCGAGAACGTGTTGAAATTCAGCGTGTCGGCCATCGCGGCGGGCGATGCGAGCATCAGACCCAGGGATGCGGCGCCCAGCAGGCCGCTCAATGTCTTGTTCAGTTGCTTCTTCATATGGTGCTCCTTGTGTCTGATGGATGGTGGCGCCAGCGCCATTGACTTGTCGTGCCTTGTATCCCGATCCCGGCAAAAAGCCTATTTGCCACGGATAGTTGAAATTTAACATTCCTGTTCCCGGCGCCACAATAGTCCGTTCGGACCAATGGGGGAACTTGCCCGCGAATCCGCGGTCCGCGGAGCCTTGCCGGTAGAATCCGGCCTCCAGCATCAGCTTCGAGGCAAATGATCGACATCTACACCGACGGCGCCTGCAGCGGCAATCCGGGTCCCGGCGGCTGGGGGGCCATCCTGCGCCACGGCGACACCGAAAAGGAATTGTTCGGCGGCGAAGGGCTGACCACCAACAACCGCATGGAAATGATGGCGGTGATCGAGGCCCTGCGCGCTTTGAAGCAACCCGTCACGGCGCGCGTGCATACCGATTCGCAGTACGTGCAGAAGGGCATCAGCGAGTGGATCCATGGCTGGAAACGACGCGGCTGGAAGACCGCGGCCAAGGAACCGGTGAAGAACGAGGATCTCTGGCGCGAGCTGGATCGCCTTGCCGCGCAGCACAGCATCGAATGGATCTGGGTCAAGGGCCATGCCGGCCATGTCGAAAATGAACGCGCCGACGTACTGGCGCGGCGCGGCGTCGAACTGGCGCGCAAGGGGAACTGAATTGCGCAGGGTGATCCTCGATACCGAAACCACTGGGCTGGATTTCCGCACCGGCGATCGCGTGGTCGAGATCGGCTGCGTCGAGCTGATGGGGCGGCAGATTACCGGCCAGCGCTTTCACGCCTATCTCAACCCGGGACGCCCGGTGGCCGATTCGGAGCGGATCCACGGGCTGTCCGATGAATTCCTCGCCGACAAGCCGAAATTCGCCGAAGTCGTTGCCGAATTCGCCAATTTCGTCCGCGGCGCCGAACTGGTGATCCACAACGCGGCCTTCGACGTCGGCTTCCTCGACAACGAACTGGGCATGCTGAAACACGAGCCCATCGCGCAACTGTGCGGCGCGGTGACCGACACCTTGCGCATGGCGCGCGAAATGCGGCCGGGCAAGAAAAACAACCTCAACGCGCTGTGTTCCGAGTTCGGCGTGGACAACTCGGGCCGCCAGTTGCACGGCGCGCTGCTCGACGCGGAACTGCTGGCCGAGGTTTACCTGGCCATGACGCGCGGTCAGAACTCGTTGGAGATTGCCTTTGACAGCCCGGTGGCGCACGCCGTGCCGGGTACCGTCCGCCAGCGTGCTTCCCTGCGGGTGCTGCCGGCCAGCGCGGAGGAGCTGGCCGAACACCAGCGCGTCCTCGAGGAAATTGCCGGCGAGAGCAAGGGCCGTTGCCTCTGGCGCGACCTGGAGGGCGCGGCGCCGGCCTGATCGCGTCCGTGATCTGCCGGTCGGCGACGATTGATTTTGGCGCCGTGCAGGCGGATACTCCGGCTTCAATCTGCGGACAACCTATTCGCAGGCGTCATGCCCGATGATTCGTGGAGGAGGGCATCATAGGCATCGGTACATGGAGTCCAATGGCATCATCATGATCGTCGCCCCGGTATTGCGCGCACGGGCAGCGGAAGCTCGTTGTGCGGTCTCCTGCAGTTTCGCCGGCGCCGGGCATCGGTTCGATCGATGAGCGCCGTCGAACGGCATCCGTTTCCGACCGCCCCGGCGCTGCCGGTGGCCAGGCGTTTTCGCCTGCTGCGCTACTTTTCCGTGGCCGGGCTGGCGTCCTTCATGATCGTCGGCGTCGTGCTCTACTTTCTGCAAGCCGGCGAAATTACCTTCTTCTCCGAAGTCCAGCGCGGACAGTCCGAATTTTTCCGCGACGCCCAGTCGGAACTCCTGCGCCAGACCGAACAGGCAGCGCGCGCCGGGTTGGTCGAAACCCAGGAGGCGGCGAACGTCAACCTCAGCAAGCTGTTCGCCAACGTGTTGTGGGATTCCGACTTCGCGCCCTTCCTGGCACGGATCCAGACCTTGCCAGCGAATTCCTGCGCGCCGCCCCCGGGCATCCCGCCGGCGGCCGGCGCCGAAAGGACCCAAAAGGAATGCATCGCCGACTTGGGGCGCAGGATTCGCGCGCTGCCCGGTTTCAGCGCGCTGGACGCGCGTACCGTGGCGGTGATGAAGGAAAGCAGCGTGTTCAAGGTCAAGGTCTACGACCCGCGCGGCCTGACCATCTATTCCTCCGAGCATGCGCAGATCGGCGAAGACAAGTCGGCCAACGCCGGCTGGCGCGCGGCGGTGGCCGGCAAGCCAGTCAGTGAACTGACCCACCGCGACCAGTTCAGCGCCTTCGAAGGCATGGTCGAGAATCGCGACCTGCTGTCGAGCTACATACCCGTGCGCCGTCCCGGGCGCAACGAAGTCCTCGGCGTGTTCGAGATCTATGCCGACGTGACGCCCTTCCTGCGTCAGGTAAAAGCCAGTTCCGCCCGGATCGGGGAAATCCTCGCCGCAAACCAGGTCATGATGGAAAGCGCGGCGTCGCGCAACGTCGGCATCGTCGCCGCCGCGTCGTGGGAATTCCTCGGCATCGTCGGCGTGGTTCTTGCGATGTTGTTCGTGGTCCTGCTGCTGATTGTCAAGCGCGGCCAGACCCTGATCGATGCGCAGGCCCAAAGCCAGGAACAGAGCGCGGCGCGCGAACGGCTATGGCACCAGGAGAAGATCGCCGCCATGGAAGCGCTGGCGGCTGTGCGCGACGAGGCTTTGAGCCGCTTGCAGCGCATCGCCAGCCGGGTGCCGGGCGTGGTGTACGAGCTGCGCCGCCATCCCGACGGAAAATCCTGCATGCCCTACGCCAGCGAGGCGCTGCGTGACCTTTTCAATGTCGGGCCGGATGACGTCCGCCATGATGCCTCGCCGCTGTTTGCCGCCGTGCATCCCGAGGATCGCGCGCAGCACCTGGCTTCGCTCGATGCGTCGGCGCGGAACCTGACGCCCTGGCACAACGAGTACCGCATCGGCGCCAGCGGCGAGCCGGAACGCTGGCTGCTGGGCAACGCCATCCCGCAGCGCGAGACCGACGGATCGGTGCTCTGGCATGGCTTCATCACCGACATCACGGAAAGCAAGCAGGCGGCGGTCGAACTGGACCAGCATCGCCACCGCCTGGAGGAACTCGTCTATTCGCGCACCTCCGAACTGGCGCAGGCGAAGGATGCCGCCGAAGCCGCGAGCCGGGCCAAGAGCGTGTTCCTGGCGCACATGAGCCACGAACTGCGCACGCCGATGAACGGCATCATGGGCATGACCAACCTCGCCCTGCGCCGTGCCGCCGACCCGCGCCTGATCGACCATCTGAGCAAGAGCCTGGGGGCCGCCGAGCACCTGCTGCAGATCATCAACAACGTGCTCGACATTTCCCGCATCGAGGCCGACCAATTGACGCTGGAGGAGCGCAATTTCTCGCCCGCGCAGGTCGTCGAGGACGTGCTGCACATGCAGGATGCGCCGGCGAGGGCCAAGGGCCTGCGCATCGTCATGGAGCTCGATCCGGCGGTGCCGGGGAAGCTCTGCGGCGACGTCCTGCGCCTGCGGCAACTGCTGCTGAACTACGTCGGCAATGCGATCAAGTTTTCCCTGCGCGGCGATATCGCGCTGCGCGTTTCGGTGATCGGCGAGGACAGCCACAGCGTGTTGCTGCGAATCGAGGTCAGCGACCAGGGCATCGGCGTCAGCGCGGAGCAGCAGCCGAGGCTGTTCAACGCGTTCAGCCAGGGTGACGACTCGACGACACGCAAGTTCGGCGGTACCGGCCTCGGCCTGTTCATCTCGAAGCGCATCGCGCTGCTGATGGGTGGTGACGTCGGCGTTCAAAGCGAGGAAGACGTCGGGAGCACCTTCTGGGCCACGGTGCGGCTGCGGCGAGCCGTCCCCGGCCTCGATCCGGAACTCACCGTCGACGTCGGCTCGTCGCGCGAAATCCTGGCGCGGGAATTCTCGGGCCAGCGCGTGCTGGTGGTGGAGGATGATCCGGTGAGCCGCGAAGTCGCGGTCTTCCTGCTCGAAGGTGCCGGCCTGATTCCTGTGGTTGCCGGCAACGGGCGCGAGGCGATCGAATTGGCCGGCGAGGGGCGCTATGCGGCGATCCTGATGGACATCGAAATGCCGGTCATGAACGGGCTCGACGCGGCACGCGTGATACGCGGCCTGCCCGGAATGTCGAAGGTGCCGATCCTGGCGATGACCGCCAATGCCTTCGACGAGGACCGCGAGCGCAGCCTCGAGGCCGGGATGAACGACCACCTCGGCAAGCCGGCGCAGCCCGAGATGCTGTATGCGCGGCTGCTGCACTGGTTGCAGGTGGCTTCCGCGCCGGCGCAAAACTGATACGCTGCACGCTCGCGGGCCGGGATTCCCCGGTGCCGATCCATGCTGGTGTCCTGAATGCGCATCCTTGTCCTGATCCACCTGCTGGCCGTCATCGTCTGGATCGGCGGCATGTTTTTCGCCCATGTCTGCCTTCGTCCGGTGGCTGCCGAGCAGTTGCCCCCGCCGCAACGGCTTCCGCTGCTGTCGGCGGTCCTCGGCCGGTTTTTCAATGCGGTATCGATCGCGATCGTCGCCATCCTTGCTACCGGCCTGTGGCGTTTGGGCGAACTTTCCGGCTTGCCGATACCATGGCGATGGCATGCGATGGCCGGCATCGGTGCGCTGATGATAGTGATCTACCTGGTGATCCTGCTCAACTACTATCCGCGCCTGAAGGCCGCCGTGGCGGCACAGGACTGGCCGGCCGGGGGCGCCGCGATGAACGTGATCCGGCCGCTGGTGCTGGTCAACCTCAACCTCGGCGTGCTGACCGTGGCCGTAGCCCTGCTGGGCGGCTGAGGTCGCGCCGCGCAAAAGTCGGCGTCCCACAGGGACTTCCTGCGGTCGCTGGCGCCACGGTGGTCGCCGGATGCCCTGGCTAGTCGTGCCGGCGCTGGTCCCTGCCGGCGACCTTGAAAAAGGCCATGTGTTCCTGCAGGCCGTCGGTCTGGCTGGCCATTTCCTGCGCGGTGGCGGCCAATTGTTCCGAGGCGGCGGCGTTCTGCTGCGTGGCCTGGTTGAGCTGGCCCATGGCGCGATTGATCTGGCTCGCGCCCTGCGACTGGGCATCGCTGGCCTCGACGATCTCGCGCACCAGCTCGGAGGTCTTGCCGATGGTCGGTATCAGCTCGTCGATCATCCGCCCCGCGGTTTCCGCCAGTTCGACCGACGTTGCGGCGAGGTGGCCGATCTCTTGCGCCGCGACCTGGGAGCGTTCGGCCAGCTTCCGCACTTCCGCAGCGACCACCGAGAAACCCTTGCCGTGCACTCCCGCGCGGGCGGCTTCGATCGCGGCATTGAGCGCCAGCAGGTTGGTCTGGTAGGCGATGTCGTCGATGATGCCGATCTTGCCGGCGATCTGCTTCATGGCATCGACCGTCTTGCGCACCGCGGTGCCGCCCTCCGCCGCTTCCGTGGAGGCCTTGACGGCCATGCTGCCGGTGAGCCTGGCATTGTCCGAATTCCGGTGGATGGATGACGACATTTCATCCATTGACGCCGTTGTCTGTTCCAGGGCCGCCGCCTGCTCCGACGAGGAGCGCGACAGCGAATGCGCCGTAACGGCGACCTCGCCGGTGGACGAACTCAATGCCGTCGTCGATTCATCGACGCGGGAGATCACGTCACCAAGGGTTTGCTTCATGTGTGACAGATGGGCCAGCAGGCTGGTGTTGTCTCCCGCCCGCAACCTGACCTCGCTGTCGAGCTGGCCTTCGGCGATCGCCTTCGCCATTTTTACTGCATAGCGCGGTTCTCCGCCGAGCAGGCGCATCAGGCTGCGCATCATCCAGATTCCCGACGCCAGCAGCAGCAGCGCGATGACCAGCCCCAGGGTCACGCTGATGAGGCGCGCCCGCGCGATGCCGCTTTCCGTATCGTTCGCGGTTTCCGCGATGCGGGCGCGCACCTTGGCTTCTAGCATGGTCAGTTGCTCGGTCAGCGCCAGGGCGCGATCGTCGAAACCCGTTGTCGGCTGTTTCATGAGCGCGTTGCCGGCCTCGCGGCCGCTGGCCACGTAGGCCTTCGCCATCGCCACGCCCGCTTCGTGAAATCGCGTCAGCAGGGCCTTGATGGCATCGATGTCCGGCCGGTTTTCGGGGAGCAGGGCCGCATGCTGGTCGAGGTTGCCGCGTGCCGCCAGGAGATGCTTTTCGGCCTCCCCCAGTCCGCCCTCGTCGCCGGTGGCGGAGACGTCCGTCAGGAACTGCTGGATCTGCACCACGCTGAACTTGGCTTCCAGCATGGCGTTGAGCGCTGGTTGCGCCACTTCGTGTTCGTGGCGGGTGGACTCGATGCTCTGGGTGAAGCCTGTCCACACGGTCGCCAGCAAGGCCATCAGCAAGGCCACGCTGAACAACATGGATAACAACAGGGATTTACGTACGTTCATTGCGAGCGGCCTCGATCGTTGTCGACCCAGGCGCTGCGGCTGGCCTTAGTCGTTGCATGCATGCGTCGTCGGCATCAAACCCGCGGGGCGGGGCGGTCCGAATGACGCTGCGACATGGGCCGAATTGTATCTTCTCCCTTGCTCGAATGCGCGCTTCCTTATTGCTTTGGGCTTAATGCCAACTCATATTAATGGAATGAAAGACAATCTCAAACAACAGGATAGGCAGAGTGACAGATGGACAGCCAGAAATTTCATGCCTAAAGGACCGGATTTGCGGGGCGAGCGCGGGTCAGGCAACGACCCGCGCCAGCTGCTGCATGTCCGGAATCAGGCCTTCGGTGCTGGCCGGAACTGCATGGCCTTGTACTCGAGGAAGTCTTCGAGGCCGTACTTGCCCAGTTCGCGGCCATTGCCCGACTGCTTGTAGCCGCCGAAAGGCGCGTACATGTTGAAGCTGCCGCCGTTGATCTCCACCTGGCCGGTGCGGATGCGGCGTGCGACCTTCTCGGCATGCTCGTCGCTGCCCGACCAGACGCCGCCGGCGAGGCCGTAGACCGTGTTGTTGGCGATGCACACGGCATCGTCCTCGTCGGTGTAGGCAATGATCGAAAGTACCGGGCCGAAGATTTCCTCCTGGGCGATGGTGCTGTCCGGCCGGACCTTGCCGAACACCGTCGGCTTCACGTAATAGCCGTTCGGGTTCGTTCCCTCGGGAAGGTCGGCGCCGCCGGTCAGCAGTTCGCAGCCTTCGGCGACACCCTTGGCGATGTAATCGCGCACGCGGTCCTGCTGCATCTTCGAGGCCAGCGGTCCGAGCGTGGTGCCCTCCGCCATGGGGTCGCCGGGACGGTAGGCCTGCGCGGCTTCGACGGCCAGCTTTGCTGCTTCGGCGTAGCGCGATGCCGGCACCAGCATCCGGGTGTGCGCGGTGCAGGTTTGCCCCGAGTTGAGGTAACAGTTGCCGACCACGCCCTTCACCGCGACGGCGAAGTCGGCATCGTCGAGGATGATCGCGGCCGACTTGCCGCCGAGTTCCAGCGCCACGCGCTTGACCGTGGCCGAGGCCAGTTCCGAGACGCGGGTACCGGCGCGTGTCGAGCCGGTGAAGGACACCATGTCCACTTCCATGTGCGTCACCAGGGCTTCGCCGATCGCCGGGCCGTAGCCGGTGACCAGGTTGAACACTCCGGCCGGTACGCCGGCGGCATGGATGATCTCGGCCAGCAGGAAGGCGTTGAGCGGCGCGACCTCGGAGGGCTTCAGCACCACGGTGCAGCCGGCGGCCAGCGCCGCGGCGACCTTGGCCGCGATCTGGTGCAGCGGGTAGTTCCAGGGCGTAATGGCGATGACTACGCCGACCGCCTCGCGCACCACCTTGGAATTGCCGACCTTCTCCTCGAAGGGAAAGTCGGCCAGCATCTTCGAATACATGCCGAAGCTGGCCGTGGGCGAACCGACCTGGATGCGCTGCGAGAACTTGTAGGGCATGCCCATTTCCAGCGTGATCGTTTTGGCGATCTCGTCGGTGCGGGCCTTGAGGCCTTCCTGGATCTTCTTCAGATATGCCGCGCGCTCGGCAGCCGGGGTGATGCTCCAGGCATCGAAGGCGCGGCGTGCGGCCATCACCGCCTGGTCGGCGTCGGCGGCATTGCCTTGCGGGATCTTTGCCAGCAGGGCGCCGTCGGTGGGCGAGAAGACCTCGATGCTGCCGGTGCCGGCCGGGGCGACCCACTGGCCGTCGATGTAAAACTGAGTGCGCTGTTCCATGTTGTTCCTTGTGATCAAGTGGATGGCAAATTGTTCGTCACCCCGGCGGAAGCCGGGGTCCAGGCCTTTGGCTGGCTGGATTCCGGCGTGCGCCGGAATGACGGCGGGGGTGGTTCAGTGTTCGCTAGGCGTTCGGATTCACGACGATCTTGCCCTTGACCTGGCGGTTGGCGATTTTGGCGATGGCGTCCCCTGCGGCGGCGAGCGGAAAGCGTTCGCTCACTACGGGACGAATCTTGCCGGCGGCGAACCAGTCGTTGAGCTGGTGCAGGTTGGCAAGGTGGCCGCCCGGATCGTGCTTGGTCGAGTCGCCCCAATACACGCCGACCAGCGAGCGTTCCTTGAGCAGCGCGAGGTTGAGCGGGATCTTCGGGATCTCGCCGGCGGCGAAACCGATTATCAGGAGCCGCCCGCGCCAGGCCAGCGCGCGTACCGCCGGCTCGGTGTAGGGGCCGCCGACCGGGTCGTACACGACGTCCGCGCCTTTGCCCCCGGTCAGTTCGTTGATGCGGTCCTTGAGGTTCTCGGTGCTGTAATTCACCGTCTCGTCAGCGCCGACTTTTCGGCACAGGTCCAGCTTGTCCTCGGAAGATGCGGCGGCGATCACGCGCGCGCCCATGGCCTTGCCGATCTCGATCGCCGAGATGCCGACGCCGCCCGCGGCACCCAGCACCACCAGGGTTTCGCCGGGCTGCAGGTGGCCGCAATCCTTCAGCGCGTGCAGCGAGGTGCAATAGGTCAGCACCAGCGCCGCGCCGGAATCGAAATCCATGGTTTTCGGCAGCGGCATCACGCGATGCACGTCGGCCAGGCATTCCTGCGCGAAGCCGCCGGTGCTGGTCAGCGCAATCACCTTGTCGCCGGGCTTGAAATGCTTTGCCTCGGCGCCGACCGCCGTGACGATGCCGGCGATCTCGGCGCCGGGCGTGAAGGGCAGCGGCGGCTTGACCTGGTAAAGGCCCTGCACCATCAGCGCATCGGGAAAGTTCACCGCGGCGGCATGGACCTCGATCAGTACCTGCCGCGGACCGGGCACGGGGGAGGGAATGTCCTTGACGACGAGATTGCCGATCGGACCGTAGGCTTCGCAGACGAGTGCTTTCATGGAGAGATCCTTATCGTGTGACCTGGCGGCGTTGGATTTTCGTCGAGCGCAGCGAGCCAATCAGTAAGCCCCCCGAGAGGGGGGATGGGGGGGCGGGGCCGATATATGCGGTTGCGTTCATGCATGGCATCAAACCAACTGTGTCGGATTTCGCAACTGCATGATGTCGTCCATGCGCAGCTGGATGGCATTGTTGATCTTGCGATGGGGGATCACGTAGAAGCGGTCTTCGCTGACGGCGGCGAACACTTCGCTGGCCATGTCGGCGGCGGTCAGGCGGCCCGATTTCACGGCGCTGGCCATGCGCTGCTCGTAAGTGGCGGAAAGTCCTTCCGCCGGCTTCGCTTCACCGAAGCGCTCCTGGCGGTTGCGTCCCGATTCGTGGATCGCCGTCGGTACCCAGGCCGGGCACAGCAGCGAGACGCCGACCTTCGCCTTGGCCGCCAGCAGTTCGCCGTAGAGCGTTTCGGACAGCGTCACGACGCCGTGCTTGGCGATGTTGTAGGCGGCCATGCCGGGCGTGGACAACAGTCCGGCGACCGAGGAGGTGTTCACCACGTGGCCGCCTTCGTCCTGCGTCAGCATGCGCGGCAGGAAGTGCTGGACGCCGTGGATCACGCTCCACAGGTCGACGCCGAGCACCCAGTTCCAGTCGGCGGTGCTGAGCTCCCAGCTGACGCGCGTCAGGCCGACGCCGGCGTTGTTGCACAGCAGATGCACGCCGCCGAAGCGGGCGAAGGCGGCGTCGGCCAGCGCCGCGATTTCGTCCTCGCGGCTGACGTCGGTGCGCCGCGCCAGGATGCGGCCGGCATCGATGCCGAGGCTCGCGGCCGCGGCGTCGAGCTTGGCGGACTCGATGTCGGCCAGCACCAGGTTCATGCCTTCGGCGGCGGCGCGGCGCGCCAGTTCGAGGCCGATGCCGCTGGCGGCGCCGGTAATGACCGCGGTGCGGTCGCGAAATTGCTTCATGGGCGGATCCTCGGTGGGTGGTCGTGGTTGGCGGCTTCGGTTCGGGGCGAGGCGTCTTTGCGCGGCGCGGCCCGGCGCGTCGTCGCGATGCGCAGGCCGATCATCTTGTACAGCGTGGCGGTGAGGCGGGCGACGAGTTCTTCGGGCGGCAGGCGGCCCTCGGGGCGGTACCAGGTGTACATGAAGCCGACCGCGCCGCCCATGGCCCTGGCGGTGACCGTTGCGTCGTCGAAGGACAGCTTGCCCTGGGCGCGACCTTCGTCCATCAGGGCGGCGAGGTCGGCATAGAAGTCGTTCGCCAGGGTGCGCAGTTCGGCGCGGAATTCGGGGCGCAGCGAGGCGGTGACGCGGAACGCCAGGGCGCTGGCGCGAAAATGCGCGACGCAGGCCGCAACCCAGCGCTGCAGGCCCTCGGCCAGCTTGAGGTGGGCTGGGCGCGCATCGTCGGCGGCGAACTTCATGGTCGTCAGGCAGGCGACGGAGGCGCGCCAGGCCAGGGTTTCGACGATCTCGTGCTTGTCCTGGAAGTAGTAGTAGACGAAAGGCTTGGTGACGCCGAGTTCGCCGCAGATCATGTCCATCGTGGTGCCGGCGAAGCCGTTGCGGTAGAACAGGTCTTCGGCCGCCAGCAGGATGCGTTCGCGCTTGTCACTGCCGGATGTCGCCGCGGCCGCCAGCGGGGCGGAAGCAATCTGGCGGACGGTGCGTGCGAGGGGCATGATGGTGGTGTCGGTGTGGGCTGGCGGCGAGATTGAAAGCGATTATACTGATTGGTAGAAAGATTCATACCGGGCGGTATGAAAACCTTGGCGTCGGTAGGGGGGAAGATGAGCCGCAGTCGCAGCAAGGATGCCGGGATCGAAACCCTGAGCGGGGTCGACGGCGCCTTCCTCAATCTTGAAACC
This sequence comes from Sulfuritalea sp., assembly GCA_044359585.1. Lineage (GTDB taxonomy): Bacteria > Pseudomonadota > Gammaproteobacteria > Burkholderiales > Rhodocyclaceae > Sulfuritalea. The sequence continues at coordinate 23,560 of JBIKLV010000011.1, forward strand.
GAAGCGACGCCGATGCATGTCGGCTCGCTGCACCTGTTCGAGACGCCGCCGGGTTACCGGGGCGATTTCTACAAGTCGGTGCGGCATATGATGCAAAGCCGCATGGTGCCGGTGCTGCAGCGTCGGCTTGCCACCCTGCCGCTGCAACTCGCCAACCCGGTATGGATGCAGGATTCGGTCGATTTCGACCATCACATCCGCCGCGTCAAGTTGCCCAGGCCCGGCACCTGGGCCCAGCTCGAAGCGGTTGTCGCCGGTCTGCACGCCGAACTGCTCGATCGCTCGCGCCCGTTGTGGATGCTCTATGTGCTCGAGGGCCTCGCCAGCGGCGAAAAGGCCTATTACTTCAAGGTGCACCACGCCATGCTCGACGGCCAGGCCGGCGTCGCGCTGGCCGGCGCCTTGTTCAGCACCTCGCCCGATCCCCTGCCACCGGCGAAGCGCGGCGCGCAGAGGAAGGTCGTCGCGACGGAACAACCCGGCACGCTGGCACTGGCGGCCGCGGCCTTCCGCCACGATGCCGCGCAGTACGTCAAGCTGGTGCGCGAGTTGCCCGGGCTGGTCCGCACCCTGACAGGCATCATCAAGGGCTCGGCCGCCAAGTCGCGTGGCGCGGCCGGCAGCGCTGATGGGGCGAGCATCGCCGAACTGAAGCGCAGCGCCTCCTTCGGCCCGCGCACCGTGTTCAACGTCGCCATCACGCCCGAGCGCGGATTCGCCACGGCCTCGATCCCGCGCGCCGAGCTGAAGGCCATCGCCGCCGCCAGCGAGGCGACGGTCAATGACGTGGTGATGACGCTGTGCAGCGGCGCGCTGCGACGCTACCTCAAGCGCCACGGCGCGGTGCCGCGCAAACCCCTGATCGCATCGATGCCGATTTCCTTGCGCGAGCAGGGCAACACCGAGATGCGCACCCAGGCCACGCTGAGCCTGGTGAACCTGGCGACCAACATCGCCGATCCGGTGAAGCGCCTCGCGGCGATCCGCGATTCCGCCGGCGCCACCAAGGCGGTGGCGCGCCAGGCCAGGTCGGTGATCCCGACCGACATCCCGCTGCTCGGCGTGCCCTGGCTGCTCGGCGCCCTGGCCGCGCTCTACGGCCGCAGCAGCGTGGTGGACAAGCTGCCGATCCTGGCCAACGTGCTGATCTCCAACGTGCCGGGGCCGCCGGTGCCGCTGTATGTCGATGGCCTGCGCATGACCGGCTACTGGCCGCTTTCCATCGTCGAGCATGGCGTCGGCATCAACATCACGCTGCTGAGCTATTCGGGAAGCCTCTGCTTCGGCTTCGTCGTGGCGAAGAACGCCGTGCCCAAGGCGTCCGAGCTGGCAGAGGATTTCATGGCGGCCCATGCCGAACTCAAGAACGCCGTGGCGTCGGCGCCGACTTCCGCGCCGGCGCCGAAGCGCCGCAAGCGCGTGGCGAAGGAGGCCTGAGTTTGCCTAACAGCATGCCCGATCGCCGCCCCGTCGTCCGCCATGGCCACATCGGCCGCCCGCACGCGCTGCATTCGCTGCTGGAACCGCGCGCGCTGCTGGAAATTGCGCTGCTGCCGGCTTCGCTGCCGCTTCTGGCCGCCGCACCGCGCGGCGACGGCCATCCGGTGCTGCTGATGCCTGGGTTCATGGCCGACGAAAAATCGCTGATCGCGCTCAAGCTCTTCCTGCGCAGGAAAGGCTACGACGTGCACGCCTGGGGCCTGGGCCGCAACCTGGGCTTTCGCAGCAAGCACGCCAGCGCGCTGCCGCAGAAGATCCGCTACCTGCACCACACCACCGGCCGCAAGGTCAGCCTGGTGGGCTGGAGCCTGGGCGGCGTGTTCTCGCTCTACGGCGCGCAGAACACGCTGGAATGCGTGCGCTCCATCATCACGCTGGGCAGCCCGGTCAGCGTCGATGCCGCCGGCAGCCAGTCGCCGCCCGCGGTGCGCGCGCTCTACCGGCTGGTCTCGCACCGCCTCGGCCCGACGGCCCACGTCATGCAGCCGCGCGCCAAGACCCTGCGCGAGCAGCGGCGGCTGGCGATTCCCACCAGTTGCCTGTATTCGCTGGGCGACGGCGTGGTGCCGCCGCAGGAGGCGACCATCGACGGCGATCCGGCCCTGCACGAAAACATCCGCGTGCCGGGCAGCCACCTCGGCCTCGGCTTCAACGGCATCGTCCTGGCCATCGTCGCCGACCGCCTGGCCCAGCCCGAGGGCGCCTGGCAGCCATTCCGTCCGCAGGGCCTGCTCGGCCGCGTCTGGCGCGCCACGGCCGGCGAGAGCCAGCGCGGCCTGCATTCCGCCGCCGTCTGAACCAAGGAAGACCGCACATGCGCCAGCTCAGTGAAAACGACGCCGCCTACATCTACTCGGACAGCGCCCACGCCAATTCCAACGTCACCTTGCTGCACATCTACGACCAGTCGACGGCCAAGGGCGGCGTGGTGCGCTTCAAGCAGATCCTGGCCCACATCGAGAGCCGGTTGGGGCGCCTGCCGGTGTTCCGCCAGAAGGTGCTGCGCGTGCCGCTCGACCTCGACTATCCCTACTGGATAGAGGACGAGAGCTTCGACGTCGAATACCACGTGCGCCACATCGCCCTGCCCAAGCCCGGCGACTGGCGCCAGTTCTGCATCCAGGCCGCGCGCATCCATGCCCGTCCGCTCGATCAGCAACGTCCCCTGTGGGAGATGTACGTGATCGAGGGCCTGGACAGCTTCCTCGACCTGCCGGTGGGCAGCTTCGCCGTGCTGCTGAAAGTCCACCACTCGGCGATCGACGTCTCGAAGCGCAACGAGATCACCGCATTGCTGCACGACGTTTCGCCCGATTCGCCGCTACCGGCGCCGCCCGAGCCCTGGTTCCCCGAAAACGCGCCGGGCAATTTCGGCCTGCTCTGGCGCGCCGGCTTTCGCGCCGCGACCCTGCCGCTGCGCATGGCCCAGCCGCTGGCGAACAGCTGGACCACGCTGAAGGCGGCGACTACCACCTTCCTCGGCGAGTTCCTCGGCCGGCCGCAGGAATTCCCCATGACGCGCTTCAACAGCGAAGTCTCGCCGCATCGCGTGTTCGACACGCGGCGCTTCCCGCTGGCCGACTTCAAGGCCTTGCGCGGACTGGTCGAAGGCGCATCGGTCAATGACGTCGTGCTGGCGGTGTGCGCCGGTGGCCTGCGCCGCTACCTCGACCTGCAGGGCGAACTGCCCGACGAGAGCCTGGTCGCGGCAGTGCCCATTGCCCTGCATGGACAGGACGATGCACTGTTCTCCTGGGTGCGCCTGGAACTGTGCACCGACATCGCCGATCCGGTAGCGCGGCTGGCGGCGATCCAGGCCGTGAGTTCCTCGTCGGAGGTGATGGCGCAGGCGGTCAGCGCCCGTGAACTGGCGGAACTGGCGCGGCAGGCGCCGTCGGCCGCGATCGCCGCCACCAGCAAGATGCTGCGCTCGGCCTCGGCCCTGCTCGGCAACTGGACGCCGCTGGCCAATTGTGCGATCGCCAACGTGCCCGGACCGAAGCTGCCGCTCTATCTGCAGGGCGCGCGCCTGACCTATCTCTCCGCGATCATGCCGATCGCCGACGGCATGGGCCTGGTGTTCTCGGTGACCAGCTATGGCGACATGGTCATCGTCTCCTTTACCGCCTGCTACGAACAACTGCCGGATCCGGAACTGCTGGCCCAGTGCCTGCGCGACAGCTTCCAGGAATACCAGGCGCTGGTGCGTCCCGCGGCGCGGCGCAAGCCGCGTGCGACCGCCGCCAAGTCACCATCCGCCAAGACACCAACCGCCAAGTCACATCCCGCCAAGTCACCTCCCGCCAAAACACCATCCGCCAAGACACCCTCCGGCAAGCGTCTGCCCGTCGCCGGCAAGGTGCCGCGCCGCAAAGCCGTCACGCGCGCGGCGGTGCATTGAACATGGGCAACACCCCCCTGCACATCGAATACGAGTCGCTCGGCGACCCCTCGCATCCGGCCATCGTGCTGATCATGGGCCTCGGCATGCAGTTGCTGGGCTGGCCCGATGCCTTCTGCCAGGCGCTCGTCGCGCGCGGTTACCGCGTGATCCGCTTCGACAACCGCGACTGCGGCCTGTCCGGCCGCGCGCCGGCAAAGAAGCGCGCCAACCTGGTGCTGGCGATGGCCGCTGCCGCGCTGGGGCTGCCGGTGCGCACGCCCTACACGCTGGCCGACATGGCGGACGACACCATCGGCCTGATGGATCGCCTCGGCATCGAGCGCGCCCACATCGTCGGCGCCTCGATGGGCGGCATGATCGCCCAGGTGCTGGCGGCGAAGTACCCGCAGCGCGTGCTCTCCCTGACCTCGATCATGTCCACCTCCGGCAATCGCAAGCTCTCCAAGCCGACCAAGGCGGCCGGCAAGGCGCTGCTGACGCGGCCGTCCGATCCGAAGAATCCGGACATCGTGATCGAGCACCTGGTGAATACCTTCGGCGTGATCGGCAGCCCCGGCTACCCGACGCCGCGCGAGGAACTGCGCAGCCGCATCGGCCGCAGCGTGCGCCGTTCCTACGATCCGGCCGGCGTCGCGCGCCAGTTGCTGGCCGTGATCGCCTCGGGCGACCGGCGCAAACTGCTGGCCACGATCACGGCGCCGACCCTGGTGATCCATGGCGCCGCCGATCCGCTGGTGCCGCTCGCGGCCGGTCGCGACACGGCGCAACACATTCCCGGCGCGAAGCTGCTGGTGATCGACGGCATGGGCCACGACTTCCCGGAGGCATTGCTGTCGCATATTGCCGGCGTCATCGCCGACCATTGCACCACGAACGCGGGTCGGGTAGCGCCGTGACGCGCGTTGGCCTTTATTTCGCCGCGGTCCAGTTCCTCTTCGTCACCTGCTGGACGGTCTACGTCATTTACCTGCCGCAACTAGCGGCGCAGGCCGGCATCGAGAAGAAGTGGGTGATCTACATCCTGATGGCGGACCAGGCCATCTTCACGCTGATGGACTTTTCCATCGGCGTCGCCGCCGACAAGGTGTCGCGCACGCTGGGCCGCCTCGGTCGCCTGCTGCTGGCGCTCACCGCGATATCCTGCGTCGCCTTCCTTCTGTTGCCGATGGTTGCGCCCTCGGGTTCGCCGCTGCTGTTCCTCGGATTGATCGTGATCTGGGCCATGACCTCGTCCGCCCTGCGCGCACCGCCCATGATGATGCTGGGCAAATATGTGCCGACGCCGAAACTGCCCTGGGTGTCGACCCTGAGCCTGGTCGGCCTGGGCGTCGCCGGCGCCATTGCCCCCTACCTGACGGTGAGCCTGCGCGGCGTCGATCCGCGCCTGCCCTTCGCGCTCTCGTCGATCGCCCTGATCCTCGCCGTCAGCGGCATGCTTTGGGCCGAGAAGCACCTGGCCGGCACGGCGCAGGCCGAGCCCGGGCCGGTGGCGACGAAGCCGGTGGGCCTCGGCGTGGTGCTGTTCTTCGCTGCGGTGGCCATGCTCGGCCTGGGTTTCCAGGCGCACTTCGCGCTCAACTCGGCGCCGCTCTACCTGCGCTTCGCCAAGCCGGAGCAACTCGACCTGCTGATGCCGGTGTTCTGGGTCGGCTTCAACCTGCTGATCTTCCCCGCCTGCCGCGCCAACGAGCGTTTCGGCGGCGGCGGGGTCATGGCGGTGGGCGCCGTGCTCGGCGCGCTCGCCTCGGCGCTGGCCGCCGTCGCGCCCTCGCTGGAGAGCCTGCTGGTGCTGCAGTTCCTCGCCGGCGGTGCCTGGGCGGCGGTGCTGATGAGCGCGATGACGGCGGCCATCGCCATCGGCCATGTCGGCCGCGAGGGCGCCGCGACCGGCGGCCTGTTCGCCCTGCTGGCGCTCGCCACTTTCGTCCGCATGGGCCTGGTAGCCGCGCAGTTGAACAAGGATCCGGCGATCAGCGCGCTGCTGGTCTGGCTTCCCGGCGCGGCCTGGCTGGCGGCCGGCCTGCTGCTGTTGTGGCTGGTGCTGCGCTTTCGGGCGCCGGCTCAGCCAGCCTGAGCGCCTGACGCCTCGCGCGGTACCGGTTAGCCGCAGCGCGCCAACCCCGCGCTGACCTCCGCCGCGCGCCGCGCTGCGCGGATTTCGCGGAACAGCAGTTCGGCCTGCGGGTAGTTGCGCTGCATCATGCCCAACCACTGCTTGAGGCGGCCCGGCGACTGGGTCGGCGTCACTTTCGCCTGCACGCGGGTCCAGAAGGTTTCGATCATGGCGCGGATTTCGTCCCAGTCGGCCTGACTCGGGTGCGGATCGCCACCGGCACGGATGCGCCGCGCCAGCAGCGGGTCGGCCACCGCGCCGCGCCCCAGCATGACGTCGTCGCAGCCGGTGGCGGCGCGGATGCGATGGTAGTCGGCGACGGTCCACACTTCGCCGTTGGCGATCAGCGGCAGCCGGACCACCTCGCCGATGCGCGCGATCCATTCCCAGCGCACCAGTGGGCGGTAGCCGTCGGCCCTGGTGCGCGCATGCACCACCAGTTCCTGCACGCCGCCGGATTCCAGCGCCAGCGCGCAGTCCAGCGCACGGCCGGTGTCCTCGATGCCCAGCCGCATCTTGGCGGTGACCGGGATCGCCGCCGGCACGGCGGCACGCACCGCGCCGGCGATGCGCTGCAGCAGTTCCGGTTCGTCGAGCAGCGCGGCGCCGCCGCGATTGCGGTTCACCAGCGGTGTCGGACAGCCGAAATTGAGGTCGATGCCAAAGGGATTGAGCTGCGCCAGGTGGGCCGCGTTGGCCGCCATCCGCGCCGGATCGGAGCCGAGCAACTGGATGCGCACCGGCGTGCCGCTGGCGGTGCGCGAGCCGGTCTTCAGCTCGGGCGAGAGGCGGGTGAAGCAGGAATGCGGCAGCAGCGTGGTGGTGACGCGGACGAACTCGGTGACGCACCAGTCGTATCCGCCGGCGGAAGTCAGCACGGCGCGCAACACGTCGTCGGCGAGGCCTTCCATCGGGGCGAGGACGATGCGGCTCATGGCGAAGGCGCCTTCCCTAGTGGAAACGCCGTAGCGCCGACGCCGACTTTTGAATTCGGCCGAACGCGCCCACGGTCAGGCGAGTCCGTGCCCTGATTAGCCTGGATTCCGGCTTTCGCCGGAATGACGATCCGGTACGTGATCAGCCTTCCCCTCGCGGGACCGCATCATCGCGCCTGTGCCGCCGACGATCCAGCCACCATGCCAGCAGCGGCAGGAGCAGGAAGGAACCGGGAAGGATCAGCACGGCGAGATAGGGCGACAGATGGGCGGCCGCCCTGAGCTGCATCGACAGTTCGGTGCGCTCCTCCGGCGTCCATTTCATGCCGTTGCGGGGCTTCATCAGCAGGGGCATGAAACCCTTGATCCTGACCAGTTCGGCCAGCAGATGGTCGCGTTCGCGCTGCTGCGCGGCGAGCAGGGCCTTGACCATGAGCTCAGTGCGCGACCGGCAGGATACTGATGCTGCGGCCCTTCTTCATCCTGCCGACGACGTGCATTTCGCATTTCTTGCAGTCGAAGCGCAGGGTCAGCCTTTCCTTGCCATTGACCAGGGTCATGGGCTCGGCATTGACGCCGGTGACCCAGCCCTTGGCTTCCTTCGGACACAGGCTGTGGCTGTAGCGCAGGCAGTGCTTGGTGATCATCAGCGAGACTTCGCCGGGTGTGGTGTCGGCCTCGTAGGCGTCGGCGATCAGGGCCACGCCGTGGCGGCGGTAGAAGTCGCGCGCGGCACCGTTGAGCACGTTGCCGAGGTAGCTCAGTTCGCGCTCCGGGTAAGTTGCCGGCGGCTCGACCGCGGCGGCGCGCGGCAGGCGCGGGCGCGCCGCTGCGCGCGCAGCAATCAGCGCATCGACCGCGTCGCGGCGCAGGGCGTTGATCGCGGAAGCCGGCAGGAACCAGGCTTCGCCGAGCACCACCTTGACCTCGCCCGCCTTGAAATCCGTGGCACCCAGCTTGCCGAGGTTCTCGCCGAGGCCGACCAGCGCGCGCTGCGGGTTCTTTGCCGCTTCCCTGGCGTGGACGATGGTGGCTCGGCCCTCGATGCCGTCCTCGTCGCGCAGGACCAGCGCGAAGCCGTCGGCGGTCTCGGTCAGTTCCACGGTGACCGCGATGCGGCGTTCGGCGGATTGCTTTTCCAGCAGGCGTTCGAACGCCTGGTCGCGATTGCGCAGGATTTCGACCCCGACCTTGAAGCCTTCCGGATCCTCGGGCATTTCGTTTGGAAACAGGCGCTGGCTCTGGCCGACGCGTTTGGCGACGTTGATGCGCAGGCCGGCGAGCTTGCGTCCGCGGGAAAGGTAGGAAATGCCGTCGCCATTGGCGAACTGTTCCTCGCTGTCGACCTCGAACCAGTCGGGACCGATGCGCGTGATGGTGCCGCTGGCCTCGCCGGCGAAACTGGGCGTGTCGAAGGCGCCGATGTCGGGCTGGCGGCCATTGACGAAATAGTCGGTGGCGCCGCGGTTGAAGGTCTTCTCCGGACGCGGCGTGAAGCTGAAGCTGCACCGGCCGGACGAGGCGCGCGAATACTGGTCCGGTGCGTCCTCGATGATGCGGTCGAGCAGTTGCCGGTAGTGCGCGGTGGTGTTCTTGACGTAAGCCACGTCCTTCAGCCGGCCCTCGACCTTGAACGAGCGGATGCCGGCGTCGGCAAGCAGCCGCAGGTTGGCGCTCTGGTCGTTGTCCTTCATCGACAGCAGGTGCTTGTCGAAGGCCACGATGCGGCCCTGCTTGTCTTCGAGGTTGTAGGGCAGGCGGCAGGCCTGCGAACATTCGCCGCGATTGGCGCTGCGCCCGGTGTGGGCGTGGCTGATGTAGCACTGCCCGGAAAACGCCACGCAGAGCGCGCCGTGGATGAAGAATTCGAGGAGGGGCGCCGCGCCGTTCGCCGTATCGCCAGAGCCGACTTTTGCACGGATGGCATGGATCTCCGGCAGCGACAATTCGCGCGCCAGCACCATCTGCGAGAAGCCTACCTCGGCGAGGAACTGCGCCTTCTCCGGCGTGCGGATGTCGGTCTGGGTCGAGGCGTGGAGCTGGATCGGCGGCAGGTCGAGTTCCAGCAGGCCCATGTCCTGCACGATCAGCGCATCGACGCCGGCCTCGTACATCTGCCAGGCCATGCGCCGCGCCGCTTCCAGTTCGTCGTCGCGCAGTATGGTGTTGAGGGTGACGAAAATCTTTGCGTGGAAGCGGTGCGCGAAGGCCACCAGACGCTCGATGTCGGCGACCGTGTTGCCGGCGCCGTAGCGCGCGCCGAAGGCCGGCCCGCCGACATACACGGCGTCGGCGCCGTGCCTGATAGCTTCGATGCCGATGTCGGCGTTCTTGGCGGGGGCGAGGAGTTCGAGGGTGGCAGGCATGGGGGCGGGATTGTACCGGACGCCGGCTGCCGGCTTGCTCCGGTCAGCTACCCGGCCGCGACAGCCACTTCAAGAGGACGCCGTAGAGCACGTCGGGCGCGACCGGCTTGCCGATGTGGTCGTCCATGCCGGCGACGATGCAGAGCTTGCGATCTTCGTCGAAGGCATTCGCCGTCATCGCCAGGATCGGCGTGCTTGCGTAGCCGGGCAGGGCGCGGATCGCCTGCGTGGCTTCCTCGCCGTTCATCAGCGGCATCTGCATGTCCATCAGGATCAGGTCGTAGTGTTTGCGTTGCGCCATGGCGACCGCGGCCCGTCCGTCTTCGGCCAGGTCCACGCTCAGTCCGACATACTCCAGCGCGCCGCGGGAAACTTCCTGGTTGATCGGCTCGTCTTCCGCCAGGAGGACGCATGCCCCGGCATGGCGCGTCCTGAGCAGGTCCTCGTTCGATTGTTGCGCAAAAGTCGGCGCTGGCGCGACGGCGCTCGCCGCCCGCTTTTTCAGGGACACGGTGAACCAGAAGGTGCTGCCCTGGCCGACGCTACTCTCTATGCCGACCGTGCCGCCCATCATTTCGATCATGCGCCGGCTGATGGCGAGTCCCAGTCCGGTGCCGCCATATTTTCGCGTCATCGAACTGTCGGCCTGCTCGAAGGCGGTGAACAGCCTGGCCTGGGCGGCCGCTTCGATGCCGATCCCGGTATCCCGAATTTCGAATCGAACCTGAACCCGCTCCGGGGTGGCATCCACTTCGTGGGCGCTCACCCTGATGCTGCCCTCGGCGGTGAATTTGACGGCATTGGAGGTCAGGTTGAGCAGGATCTGTTCGAGGCGCAGCGGGTCGCCCTCCAGCGTTTGCCTCGCCAGGCTCGCGGGCAGGTCGATTTCCAGTTGCAGGCCCTTGTCCGCCGCTTTGCTGCCGATCACGCCGACGAGCCGCTCGAGGACGCGGTCGAGTTGCAGCGGCACGTTCTCCAGCACCATGCGCTCGGCTTCGATCTTGGAGATGTCGAGGATGTCGTTGAGCACCGCCAGCAGGTGGTCGGCGGCGTCCTTGGCCTTGTCCAGTTGAGCGATCCCGGTTTCATCTTTCATGCGCCGTCGGGCCAGGGTCAGCATGCCCATGATGCCGTTCATCGGCGTGCGCAACTCGTGGCTCATGTTGGCAAGGAAGGTGCTCTTGGCGCGGCTCGCTGCTTCGGCGGCGTCCTTGGCCACGGAAAGCGCGGCGGTTCGCACGTCGACCAGTTGCTGAAGATGCCGTCGGTGCTGTTCGAGTTCCTGGTCGGTGGCCTTGCGCTGGGTGATGTCGTGACCGATGCCGAGGATGCCCACCAGCATGCCCTCGGCATTGCGCATCGGTACCTTGGTGGTTTCGAGCAGTTCGCGGTGGCCATCGGCGGCGAAGGCCACCTCTTCCTCGTTGATCGATGGGCCGTTCTTTTCCATGGCGAGGCGATCGTGCTCGCGGAAAGAATCGGCCAGTTCCACGGAGACGAAGTCGTAGTCGGTCTTGCCGAGGATCTCCGCCTCGCGGGCGCCGAAGAACGCTTCGAAGCGGCGGTTGCAGCCGAGATAGACCCCGTCCGCATTCTTCAGCCACACCAGATCCGGCAGCGCATCGATCAGCGCACGCAGGACGGCGCGTTCCTGCGCCAGGGCGGCCTCGGCTTCCTTGCGGTCGGTGATGTCGCGGGCGAAGCCGACGGTGCCGAGCAGTTCGCCGCTGCTGTCGATCACCGGAGCCTTGTAGGTTTCGAACCACCTGCGGCTACCGGCAGAAAGTATTTCTTCCTCGACGTTCTTCTTCTGCCGCGAAGCCAGGACGGCACGGTCATCCGCGCGATAGCTTTCGGCCAGGTCGGGTGGCGCGATGTCGAAGTCGTTCTTGCCGACGAGTTCCGCCGCATTGCGGGCGCCGAAAAGATTCACGAACCCGGCATTGACGGCGAGGAAGCGACCCTCGGTGTCCTTCAGCCACACCGCGAAGGGGAAGTTGTCGAGCAATGCCCGCTGGTACTGGTCGCGCTGCTGGAGGGTTTGCAGCAACTGGTTGAAACCGCCGATCAGCTCGCCGATTTCATCCTGGCTGGTGATCGGGAGGGTTTGCAGGGGCTGATCGTTCGCGGCGAGGGTGCTCAGCGCCCGGCTGGCACTGAGCATCGGGGCGAAGCGCTGCTGCAGCATCCGGGTGATGAGCCACCAGGTCAATGCCCCGGCGAGCAGGCTGAATACCAGGGTGCTCAGCAGCACGCGCCGCGTCATGGCATTGATCGGTGCAAAGGCTTCGTCGGTTGGCAGGGTGGCGACCACGAACCAGCTCGCTGCGGGAATGCCTTTGGCCGCCGAAAGCTCGGAAACTCCGCGCGAATTGACCGCCACGCCATAGCCTTCGTAGCCCGCCATGTAGCGATCGTGCATGGTATTGAGGCCCGGCACGGGCAGGGGCTGCATGATCCGGCTCTTGTCCGTCGCGGTGACGAACAGTTTGTGCTGCGGGGCAGCCAGCAGGTAGCCGCCGCTCCTGCCATAGTGGCTCTGTGTAATCTTGTCCAGAAAGTTGGGCTTGTCCAGGCTGGTCGCCCCGGCAAGGGCGCCAAGCACCCTGCCTTGATCGCTGCGGATGGGTACCGCGATTGAGAGAACCGGCGCTTGCAGGGTCTTGCCCATGACCGGCTTGCCGATGGTCGAGCGGCCTTCGTTGATAGCGGTGGCGATGAAGTCCCGATCGCTGTAATCGGTTCCGGTACGTCCCAGGGAGATCGGTGCCGAGGCAATCGCCACGCCATCGATACCGGTGACGAAAATGCCCGCGTTGAACATGCTCAGGATCGCCGGGCTTCGTTCCAGTCGATCCTGCAATGCAACCGCGTCCTCCAACAGGGCCGGGTCCAGTCGGCCCTTGGCATACTGTTCCAGCGCATTGATGCGGGCGCTCAGCTCGTCGTCTATCCCTTTCGCCACCAGCGTCGTCGTCGCGAACTGCTGCTCGCCGAGCGCGCGTTGCATGTCCCCCTGCAGCATCCAGCTGGTGTAGAACGCCAGCGCCGAAATGCTGACCACCAGGATTCCCAGGGTGAAAAAGGTGACCCGGGCCTTGAGCGATCGCCAGCTGAAGAGATTGGGATTCATGGCGGCAGGTCAGGCGAAGCACATCCGATACTTCGGCTTCCGGGACCGCAAGTCGCCGGCAAGCGGCGCACACAGCAGGGTTCGGACTGTGCGCTCGCTCCCGACCATCAAAACGCTGGTTCTGCTTGCCACGAGAATCCCCCGGTTCCGGTAGCCATGAATATGTAATGGATATTACGCCCACCATGGGCCGGCGACAAATGCCACCAGACGCCAGCGGCTGGCCGGCGCAGACAGTATCCCGGCTCGTTGCGGCTCAATCGATGCGCAGCAGCACGATGCGATCGTTGTAGGTATCGATGACCCAGACGTAGGGCGCGCGGGCCAGCACGGCCTCGGGTTTGTGGAAGGCATCGGCGGCGCGGCCGCGCTTGCCGCTGCCGAGCACGCCGAGCAGTTGCAGGCGGCGATCGAGCAACAGGATGCGGTGGTTGTACTCGTCGGCCAGCCAGACGCGATCGCCATCGATGGCGAGGTATTTGGGCCCGCTCAGGCCAAGCGCCGCGCCAACGGTAAGGCGATGCTTCAGTGCGGCGTCGAACACCTGGACGCGGTTGTTGGCCGAGTCGACGACGTACACGGCACCATCGCTGGCAACTTCGATGTCATGCGGATTGCGCAGCTCGCCATCACGGGAGCCCGGGCCGCCGGCTGTTTGCACCAGTTTGCCGTCGCGAAAAACGCTGATCGTCGCGTTGCGCGTGTTGGTGACGAGGACCAGTCCGTCAGGAGTGACCGCCACGCCTTCCGGGCCGGCGAGCCCCTTCAATTCCCCGGTCAGCCTGGCCTGTGCGCCCTTGATCTCGTAGATCGCCACGCGGTCGTTGCCGGTATCGGCGACCAGCAGCCGTCCGGCTTTGTCGAACTCCGCATCGTGCGGATACGACAACTCGCCGGCACCGAAGGTGCCGACCGGTTTCAGCGTCATGGCTTCGAGAACCTGGATGCGGCTGTTGCGCATGTCGGTAAGGTAGATGAGTTTTCCGTCGGGCGAAAAGGCCGCGTCGTGGGGTTGCGCAAGCCCGTCGGAGAATTCGGCCAGCTGCGTTGCGCGCAGGGCCGGTTGCGCAAGTGCTGGCAGAGACAGCAGGAGGAAGGCGGTCAAAAATAGAGTACGCATGCTCATTGACCTCGCAGGTGTGAATTCAGTCGAGCTGGATCGAACCGAGCAAGCGGGGCTCGCCCGATCCGTTCAGCTCGAACAGACTGCCGCCACCCGACACGACGCCCTCGCCGGTGAAGGCAGTGATGGTGACCTGATGCGTGACCAGAATCACCGGTGTGCCCGTCGTCGGGAGTCCGGCAAGAAATGTTCGCAGGGCAGCCAGTCTGGTCTCGCGATCCTGGGAACGTTCGTAGAACGAGTTCAGCGCCGGCAGCGCCTCGACGGGACCCAGGTTGAGCAGCCGCGCAGTCTCCCGGCAACGGCACCACTGGCTGGAGTAGATCCTGGCCTGCCGCACGCCAGCCTGCGCCAGCCGTTTGCCGAGCGCCAGCGCCTGGGCGCGGCCGGCCTGGTCGAGGTTGCGCTGGGTGGCGCAGTCATCGAGGCTGAAGTTCGACGGGTCACCGGTGCCGGGTGCGTTGGCATGGCGCAGCATGAGCACGCGCCCCGGCTTGGCCAGTTCGGCAAGGGCTACCGCTGCCCCTGCCTGGGCGCCGCCGCTGATCGCGCAAAAGAACCCGGCAAGCATCAACAGAACGTAACGCATGCAGCATGCTACCGGAAGACGGCAATGCACGGTGAAGCTGACCACGGTCGCGGCAATGCCCGGATGAGCCTGCCTCGACAGGGCCGCTCCGGGCGCAGGCCGGGCAGCGTTACGGCGGGCGAATTGGCCAGTGCCGCCACCAGGGATCGAGCAAGCGGTCTCGTCATATTTGAAACCATGGAGTCGCGTTACCATGAGTGCATGGATGACTGCATCACTGCCGCCGGATTCCCATGACGCCAAACGGCCTTTCGCCCGGCGGCCGGGTCGCCTATCATTGATACATGGCGATAGCCACTTGTTCTCTCCGCGCCGATGACCACCGTCCCCCGCCTTCTGCTTGCCGCCGCACTGGCCGCGTTGCTGTCCGGCTGTGCCGACACGCCGGTAGCGCCGCCGAAGATCGACCGCATCAGCGCCGAACAACTCGAGGCGCGCCTGCCGCAGCCGGTGGCCGCGCTGCCGCTGGAGCAGGTGATGGCACTGGCGCGGCAGGGCATTGCGGCCGAGGAGATCATCGCCCGCATGGTGGCCTCGGCCTCGCGCTACCGCCTGTCGGCGGGGCAGATCCTCGAACTGGCGGCGCAGGGCGTGCCGCGCGAAGTACTGGACCACATGGTCGCCGCCGAGCGCCACCAGATCTTCGACGACATGGCGACCGAGGCCAACCGGCGCGATGCGGCCTGCCGCGAGCGCATCGAGCAGGAACTGCGCCATTGCCGCAACCAGGTGATGGGGCCGATGCTGATGCCGGGGCCCTATCCCTTTCCCATGATCAACTGCTTTCCGCTGTCGCCCGGCTCGCCGTTCTGGCGCTGCCTGTGAGCGAAGATTCGATTTTCACAACCTGACTGGATGCTTTATGAAACTCATACTTTTCCTGCTGGCGCTGTGCGCCACGACCGCGACGCTGGCGGCGCCTCCGCCCGGCCATCCCTCGCCGGAACAGGCGCGCGACATGCTGATGCCGGACAAGCCGCCGGCGCCGTCGGAACTGCCGAACCAGGGCAAGGTGCTGACCAGCATCGACGCCAACGACTTCACCTACATCGAGGTTGAGTATCGCGGCGCCCGCGAATGGATCGCCGCGCCCAAGATGGCCGTCAAGCCGGGCAGCATGATTCGCTATGAAGAGGGCTCGGTCATGACCAATTTTTACAGCAAGCTGCTCCAGCGCACCTTTGCCAACGTCATGTTCGTCGGCCATGTCGCGGTGGTCGGGCAATAGGGGGCGCGCTGCGCCCGCGCGCGGCCCGAAAGTCGGCGCCGGCGGCACGGCACGCTGGCTTTTGAGGTTCGCGCCGTGAGCGCCGATCGCGTCGACCGTCGCCGCCTCTATCTTGCCGGCGGGATCTGCGCGCTGGGCGCGGGCTTCGGCACGGCCTGGTACGTCACCACGCGGCCGCAACCGCCGGCCGGCAGTCCGCTGCCGGTCGAGGTCGGCGACCTGGCGCCGGGCCGCCTGCGCACCATCGAATGGAAGGGACGCTCGGTGTGGATCCTGCGCCGCAGCGCCGACGAGATCGCCGGGCTTGCCGGCTACGAGAGCGAACTGGTCGATCCCGCGTCTCTGCATTCGCTGCAACCGGAGGCCTGCCGCAATCCGCACCGTTCGTTGCGCCCGGAACTTTTTGTCGCGGTCGGCCAATGCACGCACCAGGGTTGTCCGCCGGCCTTGCGCAGCGGCGTGGGCAATCGCAGCGAGTTCCTCTGTCCCTGCCACACCTCCAAGTTCGACCTTGCCGGGCGCGTGTTCCGCATGGGGCCGGCGCCGGCCAACCTGGTGATTCCGGAATACCGGCTTGAGGGCGCCGGCCGTGTGGTCATCGGCGAAAGTTGAGGCATTGCGATCGTCGCGGATCGCCTAGCCGAAAACGCGGATCTTGAGCTTCTCCAGGATGCCGAGGCTGTTCCACCAGGCAATGCCGTCGTCACGGAAGCCAATGCCTTCCACTGTCAGGATCAGCTTGCGCGCACCCATTTCGGTCGGGCCCGAGTCGACAAGATAGCCTTGTTTCATCAGGTAGCCGGCGATGCCCGGCTGCACCTGGGTTCCATGCAACGTCCAGCGCGCGCCGTACCCGTCGGCATCGCCGCCCAGCATCAGGATGGGCACGTAGCGGCCCATCAGCCGCATTACTTCCAGGGTTTCGTAGCGGTTGGGGATCGCCCCGGGGGTGGCCGGAAGGCCTTCCCGGGCGTTGCCGTCGTCCATGTCTGCGCCTTTGGTGGTGCGGATCGAGGTGCTACCGCGGCTGGTCCGGTCGCTTCGGCAGCAGCCAGACCAGCAGCAGCGGCACGATGGGAATCGATAGCGCAAGGAGCAGCCAGGCGACTGCCGAGCGTCCTTTCCTGCGCGCCAGGATCACCGTGGGTATGGCCGCCACCACGGACAGCACGGTGAGAAGAATCAGCCAGGACAGCGCGGCCTCCGCGGCATCGCGGCCGATGCCGAGCTGGCCGAGCAGCGCTATGGTGTTGGCATCGAGCATGGGCATCCTCTCCGGCGGTTCCGTGTCGCGTCCCGGATCGTCCTAGCGGGTGATTGGCTTGTACCTGATGCGCTTCGGCTTGGCGCCTTCTTCTCCCAGGCGCTTCTTCTTGTCTTCCTCGTACTCGTGGTAGTTGCCGGCGAAGAAGCTCCATTGCGAGTCGCCTTCGCAGGCGAGGATGTGGGTGCAGATGCGGTCGAGGAACCAGCGGTCGTGGCTGATGATCATGGCGCAGCCGGCGAATTCGAGCAGGGCATCTTCGAGTGCGCGCAGGGTTTCGACGTCGAGGTCGTTTGACGGTTCGTCAAGCAGCAACAGGTTGCCGCCGGTCATCAGCGTCTTCGCCAGGTGCAGGCGCCCGCGCTCTCCACCTGAGAGGTTGCCGACGTTTTTCTGCTGGTCGCCGCCCTTGAAGTTGAAGCGGCCGATGTAGGCGCGGCTGCCGATCTCGAGCTTGCCGATGGTGATGATGTCGGCGCCGTCGGCGAGTTCCTCGAACACCGTCTTGCTGCCATCGAGGCAGTCGCGGCTCTGGTCGACGTAGGAAATCTTTACCGTCGGGCCGACGACCACTTCGCCGCTGTCGGGTTTGTCCTGACCGGTGAGCATCTTGAACAGCGTCGATTTGCCGGCGCCGTTGGGGCCGATGATGCCCACTATCGCGCCGGGCGGCACGGTGAAGGAGAGCTTGTCGATCAGCAGGCGATCGCCGAAGCCTTTGCTGACGTCATGGAACTCGACCACCTTGTCGCCAAGGCGCTCGGCGACGGGGATGAAGAGTTCGTGCGTCTCGTTACGCTTCTGGTAATCGGTTTCCGACATTTCGTTGAAGCGGGCCAGCCGCGCCTTGCTCTTGGCCTGCCGTGCCTTGGGGTTGCTGCGCACCCAGGCCAGTTCCTGCTTCATGGCCTTCATGTGCGCGTCTTCCTGCTTGGCTTCGGTCTCCAGTCGCGCTTCCTTCTGCTCCAGCCAGTTGGAATAATTGCCCTTCCACGGGATGCCGTGGCCGCGGTCGAGTTCGAGGATCCATTCGGCGGCGTTGTCGAGGAAGTAGCGGTCATGGGTGACGGCGACCACGGTGCCGGGGAAGCGGGTCAGGAACTGCTCCAGCCACTCGACCGATTCGGCATCGAGGTGGTTGGTCGGCTCGTCGAGCAGCAGCATGTCGGGGCGCGACAGCAGCAGCTTGCACAGCGCGACGCGGCGCTTCTCGCCGCCGGAGAGCGTCTTGATCGAGGCGTCCCACGGCGGCAGGCGCAGGGCGTCGGCGGCGAGGTCGAGCTGGTGTTCGGTATCGGCGCCCGAGGCGGCGAGGATGGCTTCGAGCCGCGCCTGCTCCTCGGCCAGTTTGTCGAAGTCGGCGTTCTCTTCGGCGTAGGCGGCATACACGGCTTCGAGCTTGGCCTGGGCTTCCATGACCTCGCCCATGCCGGATTCGACTTCCTGGCGCACGGTCTTGGCCGGGTCGAGCTGCGGTTCCTGCGGCAGGTAGCCGATCGACAGGTTGGGCATCGGCGTCGCTTCGCCGATGATGTCCTTGTCGATGCCGGCCATGATCCTGAGCACGGTCGATTTGCCCGAGCCGTTGAGGCCGAGCAGGCCGATCTTGGCGCCGGGGAAGAAGCTGAGGGAGATGTCCTTGAGGATCTGGCGCTTCGGCGGCACGATCTTGCCGACGCGATTCATGGTGAAGACGTATTGGGCCATGGTGCTTTTCTGTAGTTGAAGGATTAAAAGCCGGTAAACAGGAAATCCAGCGCGGCGACAATTTCGTCGCGCTGGGGGGAAAGGTTGGCAACGGGGTTGCGCAGCAGGCGGTTTGGCACCGAGGCCATGTCCTGTGTGAGTGCGACCAGCGCCGTATCGCCGACGCCGACTTTCGGGTTGAGGCGCAGGATCGGGGTCTCGATGGCTTCAGGATAGGCCAAGGGGATGACGACGTGGGTCGGCAGGCCCGCGAGCAGTTCGCTCTGGACATCGACTACGTAAGGGATGACGCTTGCCGTCGTGGTGTCCGGGTTGCGAAAGACGTCGAGGTGGGCCATTAAGAGCCTATTTCAGTAGGAATCGTACCCCGCGCCGGCAGGCGTTGGGATGCGATGCGAGGCGGAGGGAGCGCGGCATGGTACCACCCTGCAAGCGACCGACAACGTGGCAGCGCGCCCAACGCCTGCCGGCCCTTCGGGTTGAGACCAGGAGCGGCGTCTGCGGCGTTGCAGCGCTTGCCAATGGAACAACCATTGGCTGCGCGCCGCGCCTTGCATCCATCCGCTCCTGGTCTCAACGCGGAGCATGATTCCTACTGAAGTAGGCTCTAGCTCTCACGCATGAAGTTGCGGAAGCGGTCGGAGAACACGCCGTGTTTTTCCACGAAACGGCCGTAGGCCGCGATGGCCTCCTTGTTCTGCTCCAGCCACTCGGCTTCACGCTGGCGCTTCAGTTCTGCGGCCAGCGCGACTTCCAGCGTGTGCGAAAGGTTGATCTTGCGGGCGCGGGCTTCTTCCAGCAGGTCGGCGCGCACGGTAAGGTTCGCGGCTTTCTTGGCGGGCGTGTTCATGGCGAAGCTCCTGCGTGAACGATGCGTGTAGATTACGCGCATCGATAATGCGCGTCAAGCTGTGGCGGACTTTGCCGGCGCCATGAGACACTTGGGCATTCGGAACGCGCACACACGGGAAATTCGGAAAGCAACGCATGGGAATTCTATCCGGCCTCGGCCATTTGCTGGGGTCGAAACCGCCGCCGGAAAAGTCCCTGCGCCTGGCGATCGAGCATGCGGTGGAGGCCGTCGATCCGCGGCTCAAGGCCGTGTCGGATTACGAGCGGCGCCTGGCGCCGGCGGTGAGCCATGCGCTGGGCCATTGCGCGGCGCTGGCGGAGCAGGTCCCCGGCCCGGTCGACATCGATTCGCGCGCCTTTGCCGCCGATCCGCTGGTGCATGCGTTGTTCGCCGCGCCGGACGACATCGCCGACATGTTGGGCAAGAGCCGCGAACTGCGCGAGTTCCTGGCCGACCCCGCGCATGCCATGCATGATGAACTGTTCGCCCTGCTCGGCATGCGCCGCCGCGAAAAGGCGATCGCCGGCATGGCCGTGAACGGCGACGTGGTGCAGCATGGCGTGGCCCAGCGCCTGCTGTATTTCGCCGACCATACGCTGGCCGAACTCGGCACCGGGCACGAGGCCACCCGCCAGCGCGTGCAGGCGGCTGCCTTCGATGGCCTCGCGCGCGGCTTCGCCGACCGCGTCGAGGAATTGCGCCGCGAGCAGCGCGAGGCGCGCACCGCCTGGCAGACGGAACGCGCGGCCGGCGGCGGCCGGCGCCAGTTGCTTGAGGCGCGCCAGCAAAAGGCCATCGCCGCGCTCGCCCCGGAGCGATTGCTCGACGAGTTCGCCAAGTGGCTGGCGACGTCCGAGCAGCGGCTCTACCTGAAGCCGAATGAAGTGCGGGTGGATCGCATGGGGGTGATCGCCACTGCGGACGCAAACGGCGACGACGCCAGCACCCTGAGCTTTCCCGAACTGGTCGGCCGCGACCGGCGCCACTGGATCGTCCTTGTCGCTCGAATCAGGCGGGACGATGCGCGTGCAGCGTTACTGCGGCAGGAGCAGGCAAACCGCTACCTGACTATCTGAAGCGGTCCAGGAAGGCCTGCGGCGAGGCGGCACTCAGGGGATCTGGACTTCCTCGAATCGATGCTGGATTTCTTCGACCTGGGCGCGGTTCTTCTCCAGAGCGGCAAAGCACTCGGCATCAAGCCTGTAGCCGACCATGGCACGCATGCGATCGAGCGAATCGTCATTGGACCACGCCGGCTTGTACGGCCGCCGGCTGGTCAGTGCATCGAAGACGTCGGCGACGATGATGATGCGGGTCTCGATGGGGATCTCGCTTCCTTTCAGCCCGCGGGGATAACCCCGGCCATCGACGCTTTCGTGGTGGTAGCGCACGATGTTGCGCAGCAGCTCCAGGTGCTTGAGCGAATGCAGCCCGAAGTTGGCGATCATCCGCTCGATGATCTCAATGCCCTTCTCGACGTGGCTGCGCATCACCACATCCTCCTCGGCGGTCAGGCGGTCGGGCTTGAGCAGGATCGCGTCGGGGATGCCGATCTTGCCGATGTCGTGGAGCGGGGCGAACATGAACACGTGCTCGATGAACTCGTCGCTCAGGCCGTGGGTCGGCGCCACTTCGACGGCGATGATCCGTGCGTAGCGCGACATCCGGTCGAGGTGGGCGCCGGTCTCGATGTCGCGCAGGCTGCTGAAGCTGCGCGCCACCTGCACGGTGCCGACCAGGGTGTGCAGCGCCGTCAGTTCGTTCACGATCACCAGCGAAATGATCTGGCCGAACAGGTCGAGGTAGGGCAACGACTCGGGTGTGAACGCGTTGTCGATGCGGGCATCGAAGAACAGGAAGCCCAGCAGGTCGCCATCGACGAAGATCGGCGAGGTGTAGCTCGAACGGTAGCCATGGTCGATGATGCGCCGGGTGTGCTCGGCCAGCTTGCCCTGCGCGGACGCCAACTCGTTGGTAACGCGCCGCTGGCGCGTGCGCGCCAGTTGCAGCAGCGACGGCGTATCGCCCAGCTTGGCCTGGTAGGCATTCAGCGGCGAAGGTCCGCGGCTGCTGTGGGCAAAGGTCTTGAGCAGGTCGGTCTTGGCGTCGTAGAGCGCAATGGCGATTCGATCGACGAAGGGATAGCGCTCGGCGATTTCTCCGTGCAAGGCCTGCAGCCGGTCCGAGAAGGATGCCTGTGCGGCCCCCTCGCCGCCGGGTTGCGCCGGCTCTATCAATCCATCTTGCGGTGGTTTCATGATTGCCTCTGGAGACGCCGGCGGATCCTCTGCCGGGAGGAACGGGAACGCTGCGTCGGTCGCACCGCCTTGCCTGCCCGGTTGCGCCTCATGCGGCCTCCAGGGTCAGGACCAGCGCGCCCTCGGCGATCTCCTGTCCGGCCTCGACGAACACTTCGACCACGCGCCCGGCATGGGGTGACTGGATGTCGAGCGCGACCTTGCCGGTTTCCAGGGTGATGACATTGTCGTCAAATTGGACCATGTCGCCCGGCTTGACCAGAACTTCCTCCACGGTCACGTCGCCCTGGGCGCAACTGCCGCAGGTTTCCCAGCAGTCCGGGTAGATCGGGATGCGGACTTCGACCAGCCTGCTCATGTCTCGGCGGGCTGCGCCGGCGCGAGGTACTTCGCCACGAAGGCGCCTTCGCAACCCGGCGGCAGGGCGATGCGCACCACGTGGCCGCTGCCCGGAGCGACCGTGGCCGGCGCGCCCTCGCGATCCTGCATGGCCGCGATGACCAGTTCGAGGTTGCCCGCCGGGCGGATCAGCTCGATGCGGTCGCCCACCTCGAAATGGTTCTTCACCGCGATCTCGGCCAGCCCGTCGGCGCCGTAGCCGGTGACGTCGCCGACGTACTGGCTGCGGCTGGATTCGGAACTGCCGCGCAGGTAGTTCTGGTAGTCGCGGTCGGGGCGGCGCTCGTAGAAGCCGGCGGTGTAGCCGCGATTGGCCAGGCCGTCGAGCTGGCCGACCAGCCGCGAATCGAAGGGCCGTCCGGCGACGGCGTCGTCGATCGCCTGCCGGTAGCTCTGGCAGGAGCGTGCGACGTAGTAGGGCGACTTGGTGCGGCCCTCGATCTTCAGCGAGTCGACGCCGATCTCGGCCAGTCTTGCGACGTACTCGATGGCGCGCAGGTCCTTCGAGTTGAGGATGTAGCTGCCGTGCTCGTCCTCCTCGATCGGCATGTACTCGCCGGGACGCTCGCGTTCCTCGATCAGCCAGGCGCCGGGGCGGCGCAGCGTCGACGGTGCGGCGGCAAGAGTCGGCGCTCGCGCTACGGCGAGAGAAACGTCGCCCGAGTCGTCTTCGCTTCCCTCATGCACCTTGTAGTCCCAGCGGCAGGAATTGGTGCAGCTGCCCTGGTTCGGGTCGCGGTGGTTGAAGTAGCCGGAAAGCAGGCAGCGCCCCGAGTAGGCGATGCACAGCGCGCCATGCACGAAGACTTCCAGTTCCGTATCCGGGCATTCCTGGCGGATTTCGGCGACTTCGTCGAGCGAGAGTTCGCGCGACAGGATCACGCGCGAAACGCCGGCGCTGCGCCAGAACTTCACGGCGGCGTGGTTCACGGTGTTGGCCTGCACCGAAAGGTGGATGGGCATGTCGGGCCAGCGCTCGCGGATCATCATCATCAGGCCGGGGTCGGCCATGATCAGCGCGTCGGGCTTGAGATCCATGACCGGCGCCATGTCGTCGAGGTAGGTCTTGAGCTTGGCGTTGTGCGGCAGGATGTTGCTGACAAGGTAGAAGCTGCCGCCGCGGGCGTGGGTGAGCGCGATGCCTTCGGCGAGCTTGTCCAGGCTGCCGAAATCGTTGTTGCGCACCCGCAGGCTGTAACGCGGCTGGCCGGCATAGATCGCCGTGGCGCCGAAATCCAGCGCGGTGCGCGCCATCAGCAGCGAACCGGCCGGGGCCAGCAGTTCGGGAGTCTTCATCGAAGAGTCGGCGCCCCACAGGGACGTCCGTTGGTCGCTGCCGGTACGGCGCGCAGGTCGGTGGTCACGGTTCCGATCTGGGCCAGTTCGTCTTCATGCGACGGGTCGCGGAAATCTTCCGCCAGGGCGGCGGCTTCCCAATCGCGCAGCGCCGGGTGGTCCAGCAGGCGGGCCGCATAGTCGCCGGCGGCTCCGCTCGGCGCGACGCCGTAGCTGCGGAAGCGCCAGGCAACCGGGGCGAAGAAGGCGTCGGCCGCGGTGAACGCGGCGCCGGCCAGGAAGGGCCCGCCGAAGCGCGCCAGCCCTTCGTTCCACAGGCCTTCAATGCGGGCGATGTCGGCCAGCAGTGCGGGCGAACGCTGCTTCACCGCCACGCGTACGCCGATGTTCATGCCATGCTGTCGGCGCAGCGTGGTGAATCCGGAATGCATCTCGGCGGCAGCGCAGCGAGCCCAGGCGCGGGCGGCGGTGTCGGCCGGCCAGACGCCGGGATGGCGCTCGGCGAGGTATTCGGCGATCGCCAGCGATTCCCAGACCACCGTATCGCCATCGACCAGCCAGGGCACCTTGCCCGCCGGCGAAAGCTTCCGGAAATCGGGTGCACTGCCGGGGGTGAAGGGGTGCAGCACCTCGTCGAAGGCGATGCCTAACGCGCGCATCAACACCCAGGGCCGCAGCGACCAGGAGGAATAATTCTTGTTGGTGATGTGGAGGATGTAGCTCATTTGACGTTTCCCCTGGCTCCCTTCGCGAGGAAGGGGGTGACGGTAGTTCGCGAGCGATGCTCAGGTTCGCAGCGTTTCGTCCAGCGTGATATCCACCATCAGATCGTTCGAGATGCGTTCCAGTTCCCCGGTCAGGGCGCCGACATCAAGATCGGGCGCGGCGGTCAGTTCGGCCACGGCATGGAACAGCACGGCGGCCGACATCGGTGCGCTGGAGGTATGGGTGGCCAGGCTTTCCACATTGACCGCGTGGTTGGCCAGCACCATGGACACCTCGCGCACGATGCCGATGCGGTCGTGGCCGACCAGCGCGAGCTTCAGTCGCCGTCCGGTCGGCGCCGACTTCTGCGGCGCCGCCGACTCCACGGTGACTTTCAGCCCCCTGAGCTGACTGAGCGCATTGCGCAGTACGTCGGCTTGCGCGGCATCGACATCGACCTCGACGATGCCGGCGAACTTGCCCGCCAGTTGCGCCATCGAGGATTCCAGCCAGTTGCCCTGGTGGGCGCTGATCACCGCGGAAAGTTCACCGACCAGGCCGGGGCGATCGTCGCCGATCACGGTGAGAATCAGGGACACGGAGGATGCGGTCATGAGTAGGTCTCCATCGGCACGCAGCCGCAGAACAGGTTGCGATCACCGTGCACATCGTCGATGCGATTCACGAACGGCCAGAACTTGTTCTCCGCCACCCAGGGCAGCGGGAACACGGCCTGCTCGCGCGTGTAGGGCCGCGTCCACTCGCCGACCAGGTCGGCTTCGGTGTGCGGTGCGTGCTTGAGCGGGCTTTGCTCCAGCGTCCATTCGCCGGTCTCGATCTTGCGTATTTCGTCGCGGATGCTGCACATCGCGGCGCAGAAGCGATCGAGTTCGGCCTTGTCTTCCGACTCGGTGGGTTCCACCATCAGCGTGCCGGCCACCGGGAAGCTCACCGTCGGCGCGTGGAAGCCGTAGTCCATCAGGCGCTTGGCGATGTCGATTTCGGCCACTCCCGTGGCGGCCTTGATGGCGCGCACGTCGAGGATGCACTCGTGGGCGACGCGGCCCTGGCTGCCGGTGTAGAGCACCGGGTAGTGGTCCTTGAGTTTCGCCGCGACGTAGTTGGCGTTCAGGATCGCGATCTCGGTGGCGCGCGTGAGCCCGGCGCCGCCCATCATGGTGATGTACATCCAGGAGATGGGCAGGATCGAAGCCGAACCCCAGGGCGCGGCCGAGACCGCGTGCTGGCCGCCATGCGGACCGGCGATGTTCTGCACCGCGTGGTTGGCCATGTAGGGCGCGAGGTGCGCCTTGAGGCCGATCGGCCCCATGCCCGGCCCGCCGCCGCCGTGCGGGATGGCGAAGGTCTTGTGCAGGTTTATGTGCGAGACGTCGGCGCCGATGTCGGCCGGACGGCACAGCCCGACCTGGGCATTGAGGTTGGCGCCGTCCATGTACACCTGGCCGCCGTGGGCGTGGACGATGGCGCAGATGTCCTTTACCGCTTCCTCGAACACGCCATGCGTCGAGGGGTAGGTGATCATCAGGCAGGAGAGATTGGCCGCATGCTGCTCCGCCTTGGCCTTGAGGTCGGGCAGGTCCACGTTGCCGCTGTCGTCGCAGGCGACCGCAACGACTTCGAGGCCGCACATCTGCGCCGTAGCCGGATTGGTGCCGTGCGCCGACTTCGGGATCAGGCAGACATTGCGCGCGCCCTGGCCGTTCGCTTCCTGGTAACGGCGGATGGCGACGAGGCCGGCATATTCTCCCTGCGCGCCGGAGTTCGGCTGCATGCAGACAGCATCGAAACCGGTGATCGCCTTGAGCTGGTTCTCCAGCCCGGTGATCAGTTCCAGGTAGCCCTGCGCCTGGTCCAGCGGGGCGAAGGGATGCATTTGCGAAAACTCGGGCCAGGAGACGGGAATCATCTCGGCGGCGGCATTGAGCTTCATGGTGCAGGAGCCGAGCGGGATCATGGCGTGATCGAGCGCAAGGTCGCGGTTCTGCAGGCGCTTGAGGTAGCGCAGCATGCCGTGCTCGGTATGGTGGGTGTTGAACACCGGATGCGCGAGGATGGGTGTGCGCCGCTGCAACGAGGCGGGAATCGCGCAGGGCCGCGCGGCGTCGAGCGCTTCCACGGGCGTGGTCTTGCCGAATAGTTTCAGCAGCGCCGCGACATCCTCATGCGTGGTGGTTTCGTCGACGCTGATGGCGACGGTCTGGTCGTCGACCCGGCGCAGGTTGTAGCCGGCGGCGACCGCCGCCTGCATGATTTTCGCCGTGTCGCCGGCGCCGTCCCCGGGGATACCGCTTCGCATAACTTTTACCTCGAAGGTATCGAAGAAGTCGCTCCCGCTGACACCCAGCGCGCCGGCCAGCAACGCGGCGATGCGGTGGATGCGCGCGGCGATGCCGCGCAGGCCGCGCGGCCCGTGCCACACCGCGTACATGCCGGCGATGTTGGCCAGCAGGACTTGGGAAGTGCAGATGTTGGAATTGGCCTTCTCGCGCCGGATGTGCTGCTCGCGCGTCTGCAGCGCCATGCGGTAGGCGGTCTTGCCGCGGGCGTCCTTCGAAACGCCGATGATGCGCCCCGGCATCGAGCGCACGTGCGCCTCGCGCGTGGCGAAGAAGGCCGCGTGCGGGCCGCCGAAGCCCATCGGCACGCCGAAGCGCTGGGCGGAACCGAGCGCGATGTCGGCGCCCATCTCGCCGGGAGATTTCAGCAGCACCAGCGCCATCAGGTCCGAGGCCACGGCGACCACGCCGCCCTTGTTCTTCACCTCGGCAATCGACGTGGTGAGGTCTGCGATCTCGCCGCGCGCGTTGGGGTACTGGAACAATGCACCGAACAGTTCGTGCTTGTGGGCGTCCTCCGGACGGCCGAGCACCAGCTCGAAACCGAAATACGCGGCACGGGTGCGGATCACGTCGATGGTTTGCGGGAAGGCATCCTGGTCGACGAAGAAAATACTGCCCTTGCTCTTCGAAATGCGCCGCGCCATGGTCATCGCCTCGGCGGCGGCGGTGGCTTCGTCGAGCAGCGAGGCGTTGGCGATCTCCATGCCGGTCAGGTCGACCACCATCTGCTGGTAGTTGAGCAACGCTTCCAGCCGGCCCTGGGCGATCTCGGCCTGGTAGGGCGTGTAGGCGGTGTACCAGCCGGGATTCTCGAACAGGTTGCGCAGGATCACCGGCGGCGTCAGCGTGCCGTAG
Organism: Sulfuritalea sp.; assembly: GCA_044359585.1. Taxonomy (GTDB): domain Bacteria; phylum Pseudomonadota; class Gammaproteobacteria; order Burkholderiales; family Rhodocyclaceae; genus Sulfuritalea. The sequence continues at coordinate 50,648 of JBIKLV010000011.1, forward strand.
TAGCCCTGGCCGATCAGCGATTTCTTCACCACGTTCTTCGCCGCGATGGCGGCAAGCCGGGCCAGCGCCGCGTGTTCCGGCACCGCCGCCGGCAGTTCCAGCGGGCGCTGCAGGCGGATCGTCGCCGGCACGGTCTGGCCGATCAGCGTGCGCAGCGAATCGGTGCCGATCGAGGCCAGCATGCCGGCAATGGCATGCTCGTCGGGGCCTATGTGGCGGCCGATGAATTCGTCGCGGTTTTCCAGCTCGGCGAGCGGACGGGCAAGGTGTTCGGCGTGCATGTCAAAGCGTCGCGGCGTAGGCATCGGCGGTCAGCAGGCCGCCAAGTTCGGTCGCGCATTGGTCGGCAGCGGCCGGCTTGATGCGGAACAGCCAGGTCGCGTAGGCGTCGGTATTGACCGATTCCGGCGCATCGACGGCGGCCTGGTTGGCCTCCACCACTTCGCCGGAAACCGGCGAGTAGATGTCCGAGGCGGCCTTCACCGATTCGACCACCGCGCATTCCTCGCCGGCCTTGACCACGCGGCCGACCGCCGGCAGTTCGAGGAAGACGATGTCGCCCAGGGCTTCCTGGGCGTGGTCGGTGATGCCGATGGTGACGGTGCCGTCGGCTTCGAGGCGGGCCCATTCGTGGGAGGCGGCATATTTCAGGTTGGCAGGGGTGTTCATTGGCTGGCTCCTCAGAGAAGGGGGGTTCCGTTGCGGACAAAACTGGGTTTGACGACGCGCGCCTTGAGGCGCTTGTCGCGGATTTCGACTTCGACTTCGCTGCCGGGCGCGATGCCTTCCGGCAGGCGTGCCAGCGCGATGGACTGGTTGAGGCTGGGCGAGAAACTGCCGCTGGTGGTTTCGCCCTCGCCCAGCGGCGTGATCACCTTCTGGTGGGCGCGCAGTACGCCGCGGTCGAGCAGCAGCAGGCCCTGGAACTGGTTGCGCGGCGCCCGTGTCGTCAGCGCCGACTTTCCGATGAAGTCGCGCGCCGGGTCCTTCAGGTCCACCGTCCAGCGCAGGCCGGCCTCAAAGGGCGTGATCTTCTCGTCCATGTCCTGGCCGTAGAGGTTCATGCCGGCTTCCAGCCGCAGGGTGTCCCGCGCGCCGAGGCCGCAGGGCTTGATCCCGGCCTCCAGCAGTTTCTGCCAGGCGGTGCCGGCGTCGGCGGCCGGCAGGCTGATCTCGAAGCCGTCCTCGCCGGTGTAGCCGGTGCGGGCGACCAGCCAGCCGCCTGTTTCGGCGGCCTGGAAAAGGCCGAGCGGCTCGGTCGCGGCGCGGGTGGCGGGGAAGGCGGTCCAGAATTTCTCGCGGGCCTTGGGACCCTGCACCGCGATCATGGCCAGGGCATCGGGCCCCTCGCGGCGTTGCGTCAGCGTGGCGGCGAAGCCGGCCAGTTGCGCGCGCATCCAGGCGATGTCCTTCTCCGCCGTGCCGGCATTGACCACGATGCGGTAGTGCTCGGGCGTGAAGAAGTAGACGATCAGGTCGTCGATCACGCCGGCCGATTCGTCCAGCATGCAGGAATACAGCGCTTTGCCCGGCACGGCCAGCTTGGCCACGTCGTTGGCCAGCAGGCGGCGCAGCCAGCGTGTGGCATCGGCGCCGACGAGGTCCAGCGCGCACATGTGGGAGACGTCGAACATGCCGGCGTCGCGGCGCACGGCGTGGTGTTCCTCGATCTGCGAGCCGTAATGGATGGGCATGTCCCAGCCGGCGAAATCGACCATCTTCGCGCCGGCGGCGAGGTGCGATTCGTAAAGGGGGGTGCGTTGCGGCATGGCGATCCTCGGAAAAGATGCGGCAGGAGGCGCGACGGGGCCCCGTCACGTCCCCATCTGTCCTTGGCGCCTGAGAGATTTACTCCGTCGGCGGGCAGGCTTCACCATGCTGCGGTGAGCTGCCGCTCTCCAGATTTTCCGTGCGTCGTCGGTCCTTTTGCCTGAGCGGTTCCTGGGGGTTGCGCCTTCGGCGGTGCAGGCGGGAAACGCGTCACTCTCTCCCGACGACCAGGCGCGGATTATCCTACAAAGCCCGCGCGCGCGGTTCGCCGAATGCGTCGCGCTGTTTACCTCGGCTCCGGTTTCATGTACTGTATGCAACACCAGTTACCGGAGCATGCCATGGCCCACGATCTGACCCCCCGCCAGCAGGAAATCCTCGATTTCATCCGCAGCAACATGGAAGTCTTCAGCATGCCGCCGACGCGCGCCGAGATCGCCGGCGCCTTCGGCTTCGCCTCGCCCAATGCCGCCGAGGACCACCTGCGGGCGCTGGCGAAGAAAGGCGTGATCACGCTGGAACCCGGCTCCGCGCGCGGCATCCGCCTGGTCGAGCAGCTCGGCCTGCCGCTGATCGGCACGGTCGCCGCCGGCAGCCCGCTGCTGGCCATTGAAAACCGCCTCGGCAATTTCCGCATCGACCCGGCGCTGTTCCAGCCGCATGCCGATTACCTGCTGCGCGTGCGCGGCCTGTCGATGATCGAGGCCGGGATACTCGACGGCGACCTGCTCGCCGTGCATCGCACCTCCGAGGCCAGCAACGGCCAGATCGTCGTCGCCCGGCTCGGCGACGAGGTCACCGTCAAGCGCTACAAGCGGCGCGGCACCATGGTCGAGCTGATCGCCGAAAACCGGGATTTCGCGCCCATTCTGATCAATACGCGCAAGGAGCCGCTGGAGATCGAAGGCGTGGCGGTGGGGCTGATTCGCGGCGGTCACGCGCTTTGAACTTGTGAATCCCACAGGGGGACTTGCTATGCGGCGTAAATCTACTGCGCATGCCGGATCGGGGCTTGGGCGGTGCTCTTCCACGGCCGGCTTTGCACAGCCGGCCGGCTGCGGCGGCGCGAAGCATGCTTCGCGAAACCCCGCCTCGCCCTCATGCACAACCGCGTGCATTCCGGTAGCTGCGCTCCGGCCGCACCCCGCTGCGGCCTGCTCGCGACGATTTCTTCACAAGTTCTGACGCCGGTCGCCATGAATTCCGCCCTCGCAGGGGCGCTGCAGCGTGGCGAGATCCGTCGCGGCGATGCTTTCGCCGTGGCGCCGGCGCCGACTCTTGGCAGCGGCTTCCCCCTCCTCGATGCCGAGCTGCCCGGCGGCGGCTGGCCGCGCGGGGCGCTGACCGAACTGCTGGCCGAACATGAAGGCATCGGCGAACTTGGCCTGCTGCTGCCCGCGCTGGCGACGCTGACCGCCGCCGGCCGCGTCGTGCTGCTGGTGGCACCGCCGCATGCCGCGCATGCGCCGGCCTGGGCCGCCGCCGGGGTGCGCCTCGATTGCCTGCGCCTGGTGTTTCCGCGCCGCCCGCGCGACGTCCTGTGGGCCGGCGTCGAGGCGCTGCGCTGCGGCGGCGTGGCGGCCGCGCTGCTGTGGCCGGACGCGATGTTCCGCGACGGCCTGCCGGCCAACAGCCTGCGCCGCTTGCAGGTCGCCGCCGGCGAGGGCGGCGGCGCGGCCTTTCTCCTGCGTCCGGCATGCTTCGCCGCGCAGGCCTCGCCGGCGCCGCTGCGCCTGCAGCTGCATTCGGCGGAAGGCCGCTTGCGCGTGCAACTGCTCAAGCGGCGCGGGCCGCCGGCGCGCCACGACCTCCTGCTCGACATCCGCCGCCCGGCCACGTTGTCACAGGCCTTTCCCCATGCTCTGGCTGGCGCTGCACTGCCCGCCGCAAGCGGCAGCCGACGCCGAAGTCGCGCCGCCGCCTGAGGCGTCGATCACCCCGGCGCTGGCCTGCTGGGCGGGCCGCTACACGCCGCGGGTGAATCTCGCGCCGGATGCGCTGCGGCTCGACATCGGCGCCAGCCTGCGCCTCTTCGGCGGCCTGCCGGCCCTGCTGCAACAGCTGCGCGACGACCTCGCCGCGATGGCCTTGCCGGCACAGGTGGCGGTGGCGGCAACCCCGCTCGCCGCGCTGTGGCTGGCGCGCACCGGCGACGGCGCGGTCTGCGTCGACCTCGCGGCGACGCGCGAGCGACTGGCCACCGTGCCGCTCGCCGCGTTGCGACTGGCGCCGCCCTTGGCGCGGCGCGTCGAGGGTTTCGGCCTGCGCCGCCTCGGCGACGTGCTGGCGCTGCAGCGCGCCAGCCTCGGCGCGCGCCTCGGCAAGCCATTCGTCATCGACCTGGCGCGCGCCCTGGGCGAACTTCCCGATCCGCAGGCCTGCTTCGACTTCCCCGAACGCTTCGAGCAGGCGCTGGAACTGCCGGCGCCGGTGGAGGCCGCGCCGGTGCTGCTGTTCGCCGCGCGCCGCCTGGTCGCGGCACTCGCCGGCTGGCTGGCGGCGAGGAACGTCGCGGTGCGCGCGCTCGACTGCCTGATCGAGCACGGCCACGGCCACGTCACCGCGCTGCCGCTGGCCTTCAGCGCGCCGGTGCACGCGGCGGCGCGCATCGAACGCGTGCTCAAGGAAAGCCTCGACGCCCTGCGCCTGCCGGCTCCGGCGCTGGCGCTGCGCCTGTGCGCGCCGCAAACCGTGGCGCGCGAGGCTGGCAGCCTGGTCCTCTTCGACGGTGCCGGGCAACGCCAGGAGGCGCTGGCCGAACTCATGGACCGCCTCGCCGCGCGCCTCGGCGCGTCGGCCGTGCAGGGCCTGGCCTGCCACGCCGACCATCGCCCGGAACATGCCAGCCGCGCGCAACCCGCCGCGCCGCCCGGCGCACCAGTGGCGACGCTGCCGCGCCCGCTGTGGCTGCTCGATCCCCCCGAAGCGCTGCGCGAAAGCCGCGGCCGCCCGCAACGCGCCGGTCCGCTGCGCCTCGCCGCCGGTCCGGAACGCATCGAATCCGGCTGGTGGGACGGCCTCGATGCGCGCCGCGACTACTTCATCGCCATCGACGGCGCCGGCCGCTGGCTATGGATCTTCCGTGACCCGCGCCCGCCGGGCGGGTGGTTTTTGCATGGGGTGTTCGCGTGAGATGGAGGGCACGGCGGCGATACGAAGTGGTCAGACGAAAGCAATTTCGAGCATTCCAGATGCTTTAGATATAACGGTACTCGCATTCCTGCAATGCTTTAGATGTCACCATGATTGCCCGTCGACGCCCACCTGCGGAGGATTTCAGAGGTGGCTACCTCCGTGAATGTCTATGCCTTTCGACCAAGGTCCGAACGGACTATGGAAATTTGAATTTCGTCTCTGTATGCTTCTGCCCACACACGAACTCTCGTGCGATGCAAGCAAAGGAGGATACGAACATGAAACAGATGATTGCGCTGGTGGCTGCCCTGGTTTCGCTTGCCAGTCCGGTCTGGGCCAACAGTTTCAACATGGGCGTGGTCAACCCCGTCGCATCGCAACTGGCGTCTTACCCGGAAGTACCCGGACAGGCGGCGGTCCTGGACACCTTCAAATTCACCATTGCCAACGGTGACTGGGTCACGGTGGATTTTCAGGGCATGCCGAAACCCGGCGAGGGCTATTCCCAGCTCGAATTCTTCCTGCGCGATACCGAGACCTTTGGCAATGTGGGCATGTGGGCCGCTTACGAGACGCCGGATTGGGGCACCAGTTACTTCAGCACCCGTACCGTTACCGGTCTTGTCGTGGGTCGCAACTATCAGGTCGAGGTTTATGGCTGGGGCGATCCGATGGGCTCCGCTACCGGCAGCTACGAGTTGACGCTGACGGCACAGGGCAACCTTGCGCCGGTTCCCGAACCCGAAACCTACGCCATGATGCTGGCTGGTTTGGGTCTGCTCGGCCTGACTGCAAGGCGTCGGAGACGGAAACCGAGCTTCTGAGAGTCATGCAAGGATTCAACTGGAACGGGGGCTGCGGCTCCCGTTTTCTGTTCCTGATTCCACCGTGCTTGCCGGATCGGCGCTTGAGAGGCGCGCCTGACGGCCATCGACGCCGTGTCGCCAGCGCCGACTTTCGGGATTCCTAAATCTCGCCGCCCGCTTCCCACCCTTCGATCGCCCTGCGCAGCTTTTCCGGCAGCGCGCGCGAGGTCCGGCTTTCGGGGTCGGCGTTGACGTAGATCATCTCGCCGCTGACCAGGCGCTCGTCGCCGCGGAACACGGCCATTTCGAATGCCATGCTGGAACTGCCGAGCCGGGCGGCGCGCACGCAGACGTCTAGCAGCTCGTCGAAGCGCGCCGAGGCGTGGTAGTTGATCACGCTCTTCACCGCGAACAGGTCGCCGCCGGTGCCGGCGATGCCTTCAGGGTAGGGCAGGCCGATGGCGCGCCAGTATTCGGTGATGCCGATGTCGAACCAGGTCAGGTAGTGGCCGTTGAAGACGATGCCCTGCGCGTCGATTTCGGCCCAGCGCACGCGCAGCGGGTGGCGCAGGCGGAAGGCACCGAGCGGCGAGGGCTCGTCCGGCTTCACGTGGCTTCGGTCAGCAGCGAGACGCCGAGCAGGGCGCGGCGCTTGAGCCAGGGGCTGGGGCGGTAGCGCGGGTCGCCGTAGAACTTCTGCATGGCTTCCAGCAGGTCGAGCACCAGCTTCGGTTTCAGCGCGTCGCCGAAGGCCAGCGGGCCTTTCGGGTAGCCCAGGCCGAGGGTCACCGCGCGGTCGATGTCGGCCGGGCTGGCGACGCCCTGCTGGGCGATGTCGCAGCCGATGTTCACGATGCAGGCGACGATGCGCTGGGCGACGAAGCCGGCGCTGTCGGCGACCACGCTGACCGGCGTGCCGTCGGCGGCGAACAGCGCGTGCGCGGCATCGCGCATGGCGGCGCTGGTGAGCGGGGTGGTCATCAGGTTGCGCCGCGCGCTCTTGCCGGCATTGATGCCAAACAGGCAGTCGATGGCGACGCTGCGTTTCGCATCGAGGCCCTGCTCGACGCAGGAGCTGGTGGCGTCGCCGCCCAGCGGCGTGACGATGCACAGCGCATCGGGGCCGGGCAGGTAGTCGGTTTCGACCTCGACCCCGGCGGCGGCGGCGATCTCGCGCAGCACGTCGGCCCATTCCGGATGGGTCTGGCTGACCCAGACGCGCGCCGGCAGGGCGGTCGGCGCAGCGGCTTCCGCAACCACGGCGGCATCCTTGCCGTAGTCATAGAAGCCGCGCCCGGTCTTGCGCCCGAGCACGCCGCCGGCCAGCCGCTGCGCGGCGAGCGGTGAGGGCCGGTAGCGCGGCTCCTGGTAGTACTGGCTGTAGATCGATTCCATCACCGGGTGCGAGACGTCGAGCCCGGTCAGGTCGAGCAGTTCGAATGGCCCCATACGAAAGCCCGCCAGCTCGCGCATGATGCGGTCGATGCTGCGGAAGTCGGCGACGCCTTCGCCCAGCGCGCGCAGCGCCTCGGTGACGAAGCCGCGCCCGGCGTGGTTGACGATGAAGCCCGGCGTGTCCTTGGCGCGCACCGCCGTGTGGCCCATGCGCCGGCCGAGGCCGAGCAGCGCCTCGCAAGCCCAGGGCGCGGTGAGCAGGCCGTCGATCACCTCGACGATCTTCATCAGTGGCACGGGATTGAAGAAGTGGAAGCCGGCGACGCGCTCGGGGCGCTGGCAGGCGGCGGCGATCGAGGTCACCGATAGCGAGGAGGTGTTGGTGGCGAGGATGCAGTCGGCGGCGACGATGTCTTCCAGTTGCTGGAACAGCTGCTTCTTGACGTCGAGGTTCTCGACGATGGCCTCGACGATCACTTGTGCCGAGGCGAGGCCGTCGAGGCGCGCCACGACTTCCAGCTTCGCCGCTGCCGCGTCCAGTGCCGCCTGGGTGATCTTGCCCTTTTCCGCGAGCTTGGCCAGGGTGCCGACCACGGTTTCGCGGGCACTGGCGGCGGCGCCGTGCAGCGCGTCGTAGAGCAGCACCCGGATGCCGGCCTGCGCCGCGATCTGGGCGATGCCGCGGCCCATGGCGCCGGTGCCGACGATGCCGATGCAAAGATCGGGGGACTGGATATCTGGGGACATGGGTTTCCTCGGGAAGGGCGGGGGAGGATGTCCCGCGTCGATCGGCGCCGCGCGCCGCGGGCGGGACGGCCGGCGCTCAGGAGGCGCCGGCGGCCGGGATCACCAGAGCTTCCACCACGGCACGGCCTTGTCGAGGCCGCGTTCGTAGTACTCGCTCTTGGGGAAGTTCTTGCGCATCACGCGTTCGGCATCGTCGCGCAGGTCGTTCATGCCGAGCAGGTCGTAGGCCTTGACCATGACGAACAGGGCCTCCTCGTTGGCCGGCGCGTCGGGATAGGTCTTGATCGCCGTCTGCGCGCGGTTGATCGCGGCGACGTAGGCCTCGCGCTTCATGTAGTAGCGGGCGACGTGGACCTCGTGCGAGGCCAGCGCGTTGACCAGGTACTTCATGCGCGCGGTGGCGTCCGGCGTGTAGCGGCTTTCGGGATACTTGGCGACCAGCGCCTTGAAGGCCTCGAAGGAATCGCGCGCGGCCTTGGGGTCGCGTTCGGTCAGGTCCTGCATGCTGATGTGGCCGAGCAGGCCGAGGTCCTCGTTGAAGTTGGCGAGGCCCTTCAGGTAGAAGGCGTAGTCGACGTTGGGGTGGTTCGGATGGAGGCGGATGAAGCGGTCGCAGGCGGCGATGGCGGAGGCCGGTTCGGCCTGGCGGTAATAGGCGTAGGCGACTTCGAGTTGCGCCTGCTGCGCATAGCGGCCGTAGGGGAAGCGGGCCTCGAGCTTTTCGAAATACTTGATCGCCTTGTCGTAGGAGCCGTCGGCCATCGCGCTCTTGGCTTCGCTGTAGAGCCGGTTGGCGGACCAGCTCGCGGTTTCGTCGACCACGTCAGGCAGGAGGCCGCAACCACCGAGCAGGGTGGTGCCGGCAGCCGCGCCCAAAAACACGATGGGGGCGAGCGCCCGCAGGAATGCCGCTACACTACGCATGGTGAAAACCTCGCATGAATTTCCGGCCGATTATAGCCGAAGCCCCGCCCCGCCCTTGTCCCGCGCGGCCCTCGACGTGCCCATGGAGTGCGCCGGCTGGCGGCTCGACGCGACGCTGGCCAAGCTGTTTCCCGAACACTCGCGCAGCCGCCTGCAGGGCTGGCTCAAAGATGGCCTGATCCGCCTCGATGGCGGCACTGCGGAGGGCAAGCGCAAGGTCTATGGCGGCGAACGCATCGAGTTCGACATCGGCGACGCCGTACCGCCAGCGCCGACTCTTGCCGAATCCGCGGAGGACATTCCGCTCAAGGTGGTGTTCGAGGACGAGCAGCTGATCGTCATCGACAAGCCCGCCGGGCTGGTGGTGCATCCGGGCAACGGCAACGCCTCGGGTACGCTGATGAACGCGCTGTTGCACCACGCCCCGCAACTGGCCGGAATACCGCGCGCCGGCATCGTGCACCGCCTCGACAAGGACACCAGCGGCCTGCTGGTGGTGGCGAAGACGCTGACCGCGCAGACCGACCTGGTGCGCCAGTTGCAGGCGCGCACGGTCAGCCGGCACTACCTCGCCCTGGCGCTGGGCAAAGTCGAACGCGACGGCACGGTCGATGCACCGCTCGGGCGGCATGCGATCCACCGCACCAAGATGGCCATCGTGCGTGCCGGCGGCAAGGAGGCGCGCACGCACTACTCGGTGCTGGAACGCTTCGGCCGCGCGACCCTGCTCGAATGCCGGCTGGAAACCGGACGCACGCACCAGATCCGCGTCCATCTCGCCTCGATCAAGCATCCGCTGGCCGGCGATACCGTGTATCGCGGCAACAAGTGCGGCGATGCGCGGCTCGACGCCTTTCCGCGCCAGGCCCTGCACGCCTGGCGGCTCGCCTTGCGGCACCCGGACGGCGGCGCGGAGATGGCCTGGGAAGCGCCGCCGCCGGAGGATTTTGCGCAATTGCTCGATGAACTGCGGCGCGAACCGGTGCAGTAACCCGGCGCCGTGAGTGAATTCATTTTTCCCGACTGGCCGGCGCCGCAAGGCGTGCGAGCGCTGTCGACCACGCGCGCTGGCGGCGTCAGCGGCGCGCCGTGGCAGGGCTTCAACCTCGGCGACCACGTCGGCGACGACCCGCAGGCGGTGGCCCGCAACCGCGCGCTGTTGCGTCGCGAACTGCCAGCCGAGCCGCTGTGGCTGAAGCAGGTGCATGGCACGCGCTGCGTCGATGCGGCGCAGGCGGCGCCCGGCACGGAAGCCGATGCCAGCTTCACCCGCGAGCGCGGCGTGGTCTGCGCCGTGCTGGTCGCCGATTGCCTGCCGGTGCTGCTGTGCGACGACGAGGCGACCGTGGTCGGCGCCGCCCATGCCGGCTGGCGCGGGCTGGCGGCGGGCGTGGTCGAAGCGACGGTGGGCGCCATGGCGCTGCCCGGTGAGCGCCTCATGGCCTGGCTCGGTCCCGCCATCGGGCCACGGGCCTTCGAGGTCGGCGGCGAGGTGCGCGAGTGCTTTCTGGCTGTCGATGCGGCCGCGGCGGAGGCCTTTGTCGCCGCGCCGGGCGGCAAATGGCTGTGCGACATCGCCCTTCTGGCGAGGCAGCGGCTCTCTTCGCTGGGAATTCGCCGTATCGCCAGCGCCGACTCCTGCACGGTTGGCGATTCGATGCGTTCCTTTTCCTACCGGCGCGACGGTGTCACCGGGCGCATGGCCAGCCTGGTCTGGCTGGAGTAGGCGCTTACGGCGCCGGTGGATCGTCGGCCGGCCTGGCGGGAACGTCGGGCGCCGCATTTGCCTCGTCGGCTTTCTTTTGGTGCATGTTGCGCCTGCGCTGCGGCGTGCCGAATAGCCATAACAACAACGCCAGTGGCGCCAGGCCGTAAAAGCCGAAGGTGAGCAAGCCAGCAGTCAGGTTCGGCTCGGTGGCGGCCATCAGCAGGGTGACATAGAGCCACGCGATCGCGATTGCGTACATGGGCCGATAGTAATGTGAAACACCGGGTTCGAAGTCCCCGGGAATGGACGCGCGCAGCGCGCCGACTGGTAACCCCCCGAGAGGGGGGGGAGGGGGGTGGGCAACTCGTTCGTTTCTCGCGTGTTTCAGGGTCGGTTGGCGGCGCTTGGTGCCATGAGCGTTAGGGCAGGCGGGGCTGCATTCGGCTTGACAGCAGTTATTGTGCAGTGCAAAATAAACACCGCTTTTTGGTTATGGCCGCAATGCGTGACGCCGACTGTGCGGCCGCCGGCCTCCGCTGACACCACCGCTGTTTTCAGGAGCCACGTATGTCGTTTCCCCCCGATCAGAATGCCGCCTTCCAAGCCATGTTCCAGGCCGGAAATTCCATGGCCCAGGGTTTCAGCCAGTTCCTGGCGGACCAGCAGCAGAAAATAGCGGCGACGCAACAAGGGGTGAATCCCGCGGCCTGGGCCGCGGAATCGGAAGCGCTGAAGACGCTGCAGCAGGAATGGATGGGGCGCCACGCCCAGCTCTGGCAGGCCATGCTGGGCACGGCACCGGGCCAGGCGGCACCGCAGGTTGCGAGCGCACCGGCAGGCGACAAGCGTTTCGACCATCCGGCATGGACCGAAAGCCCGATCTACGACTACCTGCGCCAGGCCTACCTGATCAATGCCGAATACATGAAGCGCATGGCCGATGCCGCGCCCGTGGCCGACGGCCAGGCCAAGGACCGCATGCGCTTCATGACCCGGCAGATGGTCGACGCGATGGCGCCGTCCAACTACCTCGCCACCAATCCGGAATTCGTCAAGACCGCCCTCGAAACCAAGGGCGAGAGCATCCAGCGCGGCATCCAGAACCTCCTGGAAGACATGCGCAAGGGCCGCATCTCGATGACCGACGACACCGCCTTCGAGGTCGGTCGCAATCTGGCGATCACGCCGGGCGCGGTGGTGTACGAAAACGATTTGATGCAGCTGCTGCAGTATTCGCCGACCACCGACAAGGTGGCCGCACGGCCCTTCCTGATGGTGCCGCCCTGCATCAACAAGTACTACATCCTCGACCTGCAGCCGGAGAACTCGGTGGTGCGCTACGCCGTCGAGCAGGGCAACACGGTGTTCCTGATCTCCTGGAAGAACGTGCAGGCCGACCTCGGCCACCTGACCTGGGACGACTACATCGAGCGCGGCGCGCTGGAAGCGATCAAGGTGGTGCAGGACATCTGCCAGGTCGAGCAGATCAATGCGCTGGGCTTCTGCGTCGGCGGCACCATCCTCGGTTCGGCGCTGTCCGTCGCGGCCCTGCGTGGCGAGAACCCGGTGGCATCGCTGACCCTGCTCACCACGCTGCTCGATTTCGCCGATTCCGGCGAGATCGGCTGCCTGGTCGACGAGACCGCCGTGCAGGCACGCGAAGCGACCATCGGCAAGGGTGGCCTGCTGCGCGGCAGCGAACTGGCCTCGGTGTTTTCCTCGCTGCGCGCCAACGACCTGATCTGGCAGTACGTGGTGGGCAACTACCTGAAGGGCAACAAGCCGCCGGCCTTCGACCTGCTCTACTGGAACGCCGACGCGACCAACCTGCCGGGCCCCTTCCTCGCCTGGTACCTGCGCAACATGTATCTGGAGAACAACCTGCGCGTGCCGGGCAAGCTGCAAATGTGCGGTGTCAAGGCAGACCTGGGGCGCGTGGACATGCCGGCCTTCGTCTATGCCAGCCGCGAGGACCACATCGTGCCGTGGAAATCGGCCTACCAGAGCCGCGGCCTGCTCGGCGGCGACACCACCTTCGTGCTCGGGGCCTCGGGCCACATCGCCGGCGTGATCAACCCGGCGACCAAGAACAAGCGCAGCCACTGGATCAACGAGAGCACCACGGCGAACGCCGACGAGTGGTTCGACACCGCGACCGAGACCAAGGGCAGCTGGTGGCCGGTGTGGGCCGATTGGCTCGCGCAGCAGGCCGGCGGACAGGTTCCGGCGCGCGTGCGCCTGGGCAGCAAGGGCCATCCCCCCGGCGCACCGGCGCCGGGAAGCTACGTCAAGGAAAAGGCATAATGCATGCGCGAAAGCCCATCCGGGGCACGGCTTTCGCGTTGGCAATACCAGCCCCGACCCAACAATAATCGAGAGGAGTAGTAAAAATGCTGCGAGTGGCACTGGTAACGGGAGGAATGGGCGGCCTCGGCGAGGCAATCTGCATCAAGCTGGCGGCCCTTGGCTACAAGGTGGTCACCACCTATAGCCCGAGCAACACCAAGGCGCAGGAATGGCTGCGCACCATGAATGACATGGGCTATGGTTTCAAGGCCTATCCCTGCGACGTCGCCGATTACGACTCCTGCAAGGCCTGCGTGGCCCAGGTGACATCGGAAGTCGGACCGGTCGAAGTGCTGGTCAACAACGCCGGCATCACGCGCGACATGACGTTCAAGAAAATGACCAAGGCCGACTGGGACGCCGTGATCCACACCAACCTCGATTCCGCCTTCAACATGACCAAGCAGGTCATGGACGGCATGATGGAGCGTGGCTGGGGTCGCGTCATCAACATCTCCTCGGTGAACGGCCAGAAGGGTGCCTTCGGCCAGACCAACTACGCCGCCGCCAAGGCCGGCATGCACGGTTTCACCAAGGCGCTGGCGCTGGAAGTGGCCAAGAAGGGCGTCACCGTGAACACGATTTCGCCGGGCTACATCGGCACCAAGATGGTCATGGCGATTCCGCAGGAAGTGCTGGACAGCAAGATCCTGCCGCAGATTCCGCAAACCCGCCTGGGCAAGCCCGAAGAAGTCGCCGGCCTGGTCGCCTATCTGGCGTCCGAGGAAGCGGCCTTCGTCACCGGCGGCAATATCTCCATCAACGGCGGCCAGCACATGTTCTGATCGCCACGGGCAGGGGCGCGACTTGCAGCGCGCCGCTGCCCGGCAAAAAGTTTTGTGTTCGTATAGGAAGTTTCAAAAATGGCAAAACGTACAGCATTGGTAACAGGCGCGATGGGTGGACTCGGCACGGCAATCTGCAAGTCGCTGTCGCAAAGCGGGTTCAACGTCGTCGCAAACTGCCTGCCGAATTTTCCGCCGAGGGATGAGTGGCTGGCGAAGATGAAGGCCGATGGTTTCGAGGTCTCGGTCGCCGAGGCCGACGTCACGGATTTCGACGCCTGCGCCGAGATGGTCAAGAAGGTCGAGAGCGAAATCGGCCCGATCGACGTCCTGGTCAACAACGCCGGCATCACGCGTGACTCGGTGTTCAAGAAGATGGACAAGGGCCAGTGGGATGCGGTCCTGACCACCAACCTCGATTCCGTGTTCAACGTCACCCACCAGGTATTGCCGGGCATGGCTGACCGCGGCTGGGGTCGGATCATCAACATGTCGTCGGTGAATGGCGTCAAGGGCCAGTTCGGCCAGGCCAACTACTCGGCGGCCAAGGCCGGCATCCTCGGCTTCACCAAGGCCATCGCGTCCGAGGTGGCAAAGAAGGGCGTGACGGTCAATGCCATCGCTCCCGGCTACATCGGGACCGACATGGTCATGGCGATCAAGCAGGAAGTCCGCGATTCGATCGTGGCTACCATTCCCGTCGGTCGCCTGGGCAAGCCGGAAGAAATCGGCGCGCTGTGCTCCTACCTGGCGTCGGACATGGCCGGCTTCATGACGGGCGCCACGCTGAACATCAACGGAGGCCTGCACTACAGCTGAAACTGCGAGAGCATGGTGGTCCTGCACTCCCTGCGCTGCAGGAAGTGCGGGCGCCTGGTACCACAGTACCAAGATGCATTAACCGGAGGGGAGAGAAATGGCCGCACAGAGCCGACTGATAAAGAAGTACCCGAATCGCCGCCTTTACGACACGCGTACCAGCACCTACATCACGCTGGCCGATGTCAAGGAACTGGTGCTGGCGCATGAGTCATTCCAGGTGATCGACGCCAAGTCCGGCGACGACCTGACGCGCGCCATCCTGCTGCAGATCATCCTCGAAGAGGAAGCCGGCGGCGCGCCGATGTTCTCCTCCGACCTGCTGTCGCAGATGATCCGTTTCTATGGCAATGCCATGCAGGGCATGATGGGCAACTACATCGAAAACAACATCAAGTCCTTCACCGAGGTCCAGGCCAAACTGAAGGACCAGGCCAAGTCGCTCTACGGTGAGACCGGCGGCGACAGCCAGGACCTCTGGGCGCAGTTCCTCAAGTTCCAGGGGCCGGCCATGCAGCACATGATGGGCGCCTACGTCGAGCAGAGCCAGAAAATGTTCCAGCAGATGCAGGACACCATGCAGGAACAGACACGCAAGATCTTCCCCGGCATCTACGTCAAGCCGGACGAGAAGTCCGAAAAGAAGTAGTGGCAAAGCGCAAGGCCCGCGCGCCCACGGTCGGGTTCGTCTCGCTCGGTTGCCCCAAGGCAGCCTCGGACGCCGAGCAGATCCTTACCCGCCTGCGCGCCGAGGGCTACGCGATTTCCGGCAGCTATGACGGCGCCGACCTCGTGGTGGTCAATACCTGCGGCTTCATCGACGCCGCGGTCGAGGAATCGCTCGACGCCATCGGCGAGGCCCTGGCCGAAAACGGCAAGGTCATCGTCACCGGCTGCCTCGGCGCCAAGAAGGACGCCGCCGGCAACGACATCGTGCGCAGCGTGCATCCGAAAGTGCTCGCCGTCACCGGGCCCCACGCGACGCAGGAAGTCATGGACGCGGTGCATGCACACCTGCCCCCCCTGCACGACCCCTTCATCGACCTGGTGCCGCCGCAGGGTATACGGCTGACGCCCGACCACTACGCCTACCTGAAGATTTCCGAAGGCTGCAACCACCGCTGCACCTTTTGCATCATTCCTTCGCTGCGCGGCGACCTGGTGTCGCGCCCGATCGGCGACGTCCTGCACGAAGCCGAGGTGCTGGCCGCGGCCGGGGTCAAGGAACTGCTGGTGATCTCGCAGGACACCAGCGCCTATGGCGTCGACGTCAAGTACCGCACCGGCTTCCACGGCGGCCGTCCGGTGAAGACGCGGCTCTACGAGCTGTGCAATGAACTGGGCAAGCTCGGCCTCTGGGTGCGCCTGCATTACGTCTATCCCTATCCCAGCGTCGACGACCTGATTCCATTGATGGCCGAGGGGAAAATCCTGCCCTACCTGGACGTTCCCTTCCAGCACGCCAGCCCGCGCATCCTCAAGCTGATGAAGCGTCCCGCGTCGAGCGAGAAGGTGCTCGACCGCATCGCCGCCTGGCGTCGCGAAGTGCCGGACCTGGCGATCCGTTCCACCTTCATCACCGGTTTCCCCGGCGAGACCGAGGCCGAGTTCAACGAACTGCTCGACTTCCTCGACGAAGCGCAGCTCGACCGCGTCGGCGCCTTCTCCTACTCGCCGGTCGAAGGCGCCAGCGCCAACGCGCTGGCCGGTGCGCTGCCCGAGGCGATCCGCGAAGAACGCAAGGCACGCCTGCTGCGCCACCAGGAGGACATCTCCACCCAACGGCTGGAACGCATGATCGGGCGCCGCATCCAGGTGCTGGTCGACGAGATCGACGAGGACGGCGCCATCGCCCGTTCGCAGGGCGACGCGCCGGATGTCGATGGACTGGTCTATATCGCCGATGGCCACGACCTGGAGGTCGGAGAATTCGCCGAAGTGAGCGTGATCGATTGCGACGTGCATGACTTGCACGCCACGATCGCCGTGCCGTGAGCGCCGCGAACGGCCGCCCGAAGCGGCGCAAGCCTGTTCATGGAGCCGCGCAGCGGCGAACCGCAGTCACCCCCTCGCGCGGCGAGGGGGTCGGGGGGAGTGCCGTGCCGTGAGCGCCGACTTTCGGGAGAGCCTGCGCGCCATCGTCGGCGCAGCCAGAGTCCTCACCGCGGCTCAAGAGGTTGCGCCCTTCTGTACCGACTGGCGTGGCCGCTATACCGGCAATGCGCGCTGCGTGGTATTGCCGGGCAGCACCGATGAAGTCGCCGCCGTGGTCCGCGCCTGCGCCGACGCCGGCGTGGCCATCGTTCCCCAGGGCGGCAACACCGGCCTGTGCGGCGGTGCCACGCCGACCGGCGACGAAGTGGTGATCGTGCTGACGCGCCTGAACCGCATTCGCGCCATCGACCCGGACAACAACTCCATCACCGTTGAGGCCGGCTGCACCCTGCATGCCGTGCAGGAAGCGGCACGCGAGGCCGGGCGGCTGTTCCCGCTGTCGCTTGCCGCCGAAGGCAGCGCCACGATAGGCGGCAACCTGTCGACCAATGCCGGCGGGGTGCAGGTGCTGCGCTATGGCAACGCGCGTGACCTGACGCTCGGTCTGGAAGTGGTGCTGGCCGACGGCCGCGTCTGGAACGGCCTGCGCGGCCTGCGCAAGGACAACACCGGCTACGACCTCAAACACCTGTTCATCGGCGCCGAGGGAACGCTGGGGCTCATCACGGCGGCGACGCTGAAGCTGTTTCCGCGGCCGCGCGCGCAGGCCACGGCCTGGGTCGCGGTTCCCGATCCGGCCGCTGCCGTGGCGCTGCTGGGACGTCTGCGCGATGCCGCCGGCGACAACGTCACGGCCTTCGAGATCGTCGGCCGCCCGGCGCTGGAACTGGTCCTCAGGCACATACCCAATGCCCGTGACCCCCTGCTCGGCAAACCCGAGTGGCAGCTCCTGGTCGAGTTGTCCGGCGCGCGCGCGGACCTCGCGGCAACGCTGGAATCGGCGCTTGAGGCCGCCGCCGAGGCGGGCCTGGTCGCCGACGCCGTGGTTGCCAGCAGCGAGGCGCAGACCGCCGCGCTGTGGGCCCTGCGCGAGAACGTTTCCGAAGCGCAGAAGATCGAGGGCGTCTCGATCAAGCACGACATCGCCGTTCCCGTATCGCGCATCGCCGAATTCATCACCCGCGCCGATGCCGCGCTGCGCAAGGACTTCCCGGCGGTACGCATCGTCTGCTTCGGCCACATCGGCGACGGCAACCTGCATTACAACCAGTCCCGCGCCGACGCCGATTCCAATGCCGATTTCATCGCCCGCACCGATGCAGTGAACCGCGTCGTGCACGACCTGGTGCATGAACTGGGCGGCTCGATCTCCGCCGAGCACGGCCTCGGCCAACTCAAACGCGAGGAGGTTCTGCGCTACAAGAGTCCGATCGAAATGGACATGATGCGTGCCGTCAAGCAGGCCCTCGATCCCGACGGCCGGATGAATCCCGGCAAGCTGCTGTAGTTTTCGTTTCCGGGGCTTTACACATGGCCAGCACCTCCCTATAATGCGCGCTCTCTTGTGGGGGTATAGCTCAGCTGGGAGAGCGCTTGCATGGCATGCAAGAGGTCCGCGGTTCGATCCCGCGTACCTCCA
>JBIKLV010000061.1:0-22417 GCA_044359585.1 Sulfuritalea sp.
AAGGACACACCATGAGCGCCACAGTCGTCACCCGCGACGGAACCCCCTACACACCCACCTACGCCGATTCGATCGACACCAAGAAATGCATCGGCTGCGGCCGCTGCTACAAGGTTTGCGTGCGCGATGTCTTGACCCTGATCGATCGCGGCGAGGATGACGAGGTCGATGAGGACGATTGGGACGACGAGGACGCCAAGGCGATGATGATCGTCAAGAACCCCGGCGACTGCACCGGCTGCGGTGCGTGTGGCCGTACCTGCCCGAAGGGCTGCTTCACCTTCGTTTCGGCCTGAGCTTCCGGCATGCTGACACCGCGCCTGCTTTGCTTCCACAAGCAGGGCACCAGCGCCCGCACCCGCTTTCTGCGTTTCGGTGACAGCCTGCTGGCCTTCGCCCCGCTCCCGGCGGGAGCACTGCTGCGCGCCGAGGATGCCGCTCCCTCCAGTCTCTTGCCGCACCCCGCAGCGCTGTTGAAGACAGCCGAAAAGAAACTAGGCCTTCCTGGCGGCAGCCTGCAGGTCGTGCCGGAGTTCAGCGCGACGGTGGACACGCCGCAAGGCGAGGTGCCGGTGCTGCTCGCCGGCTTCACCACCATGGACCCGCCGTTTGTCGCCGCCGATTCCGTCGGCGGGCGTTTCGTCGCCCTCACCGAAATGCGCGGCCTGCCCGCTACGGAAATGGACCTGGTGCGCCGCGCCTACACGGTGATACTTGGCTAGACAGAGCCAGCCTGAAACCGATGGATGCAATTCCAGCCGTCATCCCGGGCTTGACCCGGGATCCAGAACAACCGCCGACTGGATTCCGGCTTTCGCCGGAATGACGAGGTCGAGCCGAAATGCTTCACAATTTTCCGCGCTTCACGTTGGCACCCGCTGTCGCCTTTGCGACAAGCGCGTTGTGCGGCCTACATCGATTGTCGAAGATTCAAGCACTTGGGTTCATGGCACGGGGTTTGCGAAGAAAGGCTTGTAGCGGTTCATCGCACCGCCCTTCTTACAGGAGATTGCCATGATTAACCTGACTCCCGCCGCAAGCAAAGCCATCAGTCGTTTCATCAAGGGCGCCGAGAATCCGGTCGCCGGATTGCGCATCTTCGTTTCCGGCGGCGGCTGCGCCGGGCTCCAGTACGGCTTGCGCCTGGAGCAGGACAAGGCAGAGGACGACTACGAATTCGACCTTGGCGGAGCCACGCTGCTGGTCGACCCCATGAGCCGGCCCATGCTGGAAGGCCTGACCGTGGATTTCATCGACACCCTGACCCAGACCGGATTCAAGTTCAACAATCCGAATGCCACCGGCGGTTGCGCCTGCGGCCAGTCCTTCTCCGCCTGAGGAACGCCGCCATGTGGGATTACTCCGAAAAAGTCCGCGAGCATTTCTTCAACCCGAGGAATTCGGGTCCGCTGGACAATGCCAATGGCGTCGGCGACGTCGGCTCGATCAAGTGCGGCGATGCGCTGCGCCTGATGCTGAAGGTAAATCCCGAGTCCGAAGTGATCGAGGACGCGCACTTCCAGACCTTCGGCTGCGGCTCGGCCATCGCGTCGAGCTCGGCACTGACCGAGATCATCAAGGGCAAGACGCTGGACGACGCGCTCAAGGTCAGCAACCAGGACATCGCCGACTACCTCGACGGCCTGCCGCCGGAAAAAATGCACTGCTCGGTGATGGGGCGCGAGGCGCTGCAGGCAGCGGTGGCCAACTATCGCGGCGAAGTCTGGAGCGACGACCACGAGGAAGGCGACCTGGTCTGCAAGTGCTTCGCCATCGACGCCGTGATGATCGAAGAGACCATCCGCGGCAACAGCCTCAAGACCATGGAAGACGTCACCAACTACACCAAGGCCGGCGGCGGCTGCTCGGCTTGCCACGAGAAGATCGAGGACATCCTGATCGCGGTGAACGGCCGACTGTATTCCAACGAGCCGAAAGCGAAGAAGGCGCCCAAGGAATCGCCCGTCAAACCGCAGCTCACCAACTACCAGCGCATCCGCAAGATCGAGGACACGCTGGAGGCCATCCGCCCCATGCTGCAGCGCGACCACGGCGACGTCAGCCTGGTCGAGGTCGACGGCAAGAAGATCTACGTCGCGCTGTCCGGCGCCTGCCAGGGCTGCCAGATGGAAGCGGCCACGCTGGGCGGCATCCAGCACAAGCTGGTCGAAGCGCTGGGCGAGCTGGTGCAGGTGCTGCCGGTCGCCGCCATGGCCCACCAATAGAGACCAGATGCCAAAGCGTCATCCCCGCGAAGGCGGGGATCCAGAAGGTGGTACTGGATTCCGGGTCGAGCCCGGAACGACGGAATCCGCAGCAATTCAGGACTTCACGGGAGCCGCAAAATGAAGCCGATCTACATGGACAACAACGCCACCACGGCCTGCGACCCGACCGTGGTCGAGGCCATGCTGCCCTTCTTCACCGAGCAGTTCGGCAATGCGTCATCGATCCACAGTTTCGGCGCCCAGGTCGGCAAGGCCCTCAAGGAGGCGCGCGGCCAGGTGCAGTCCATCCTTGGCGCGGCGCACGATTCGGAGATCGTGTTCACCTCCTGCGGCACCGAGTCGGATTCGACCGCCATCCTCTCCGCGCTGAAGGCCTATCCCGAGCGGCGCACGATCATCACCACCGTCGTCGAGCACCCGGCGATCCTGACGCTGTGCGAGCACCTCGAAAAAGACGGCTACGTGGTGCATCGCCTGCGCGTGGACAAGAAAGGCCGCATCGACCTCGACGAGTACAAGTCGCTGCTCGACGACCGCGTTGCCATCGTCTCGGCGATGTGGGCCAACAACGAAACGGGCACGCTGTTTCCGGTCGAGGACATGGCCGAGATGGCGCATGCGAAAGGCATCCTCTTTCACACCGATGCGGTGCAGGCGGTGGGCAAGCTGCCGATCGACCTGAAGAACACCAGGATCGACATGCTCTCGCTCTCCGGCCACAAGCTGCACGCGCCCAAGGGCATCGGCGTGCTCTATCTCCGCCGCAATACCCGCTTCCGCCCGCTGCTGCGCGGCGGCCACCAGGAACGCGGCCGGCGCGCCGGCACCGAGAATTCGGCTTCCATCGTCGGCCTCGGTGTCGCCTGCGAGCTGGCGCAGCAGCATATGGAAACCGAGAACACCACCGTCAAGCGCCTGCGCGACAAGCTCGAGCGCGGGATCCTGGCCAAGGTGAAGAACGCCTTCGTCAACGGCGACCGCCTGCTGCGCCTGCCCAATACCGCCAGCATCGCCTTCGAGTACGTCGAGGGCGAAGGCATCCTGCTGCTGCTGAACAAGCTCGGCATCGCGGCATCGAGCGGCTCGGCCTGCACCTCGGGGTCGCTTGAGCCCTCGCACGTGATGCGCGCGATGGGCATCCCCTACACGGCGGCGCACGGCACCATCCGCTTTTCGCTGTCGCGCTACAACACCGAGGAAGAAGTGGACCGCGTCATTGCGGCGGTGCCGCCGATCATCGCCCAGCTGCGCAAGCTCTCGCCCTACTGGGACGGCGACGGGCCGGTGGCGAATCCGGAGCAGGCCTTCGCCCCCGCGTACGCCTGATCCGGCACGACCAACGCCCTTTCGACACGGCGAGGGGGCGCCGTTAGAATCCGGCGATGCTCTCGCGCCTTGAACTTGCCATCGACCTCCTGCATTCGGCATCCGATGCGGCATTGGCGACCCATTCGTCGTCGCTGCCGGGATTCCCGTTCGCCAGCAGCGTTCCATTCATCGTCGATGAGCATCAGCGTCCCGTCTTCCTGATTTCCGGTCTGGCGGAACACACGCGCAACCTGGCGGCGAATTCGCGGGCCAGCCTTATGATCGCCAAACCGCTGGGCGAAGGCGAGGTCGCGCGCATCTCGATGGTTGGCGAGGTCCATTCGATGGACCGTGATCCGGATCTGGTGACGCGCTACCTGCGCTACCACCCGCATGCAGAGCGCTTCCTGCAGCTCGGCGATTTCCGCTTCCATCGGCTGGAACCGATCCGGGTGCTGACAATTGGAGGATTCGCCAAGGCCAGTTGGCTGGAGGGCGAACGGCTGCTTGAAGCCCCGTCGATTTCGCTGGAACAGGAAACTGCGCTGATCGACGCGGGGAATGGTCGGCTACGTGGAGAAATCACCTTGACCGGCGTCGACCCCTATGGAGCCGACCTTGTCGCCGATGGAGGGCGCATTCGCATACGCTTCGGTGTCGGACCGGTCGCTGAGGACGCACTGTTACCGACCCTGCTGCGGGAACTCGAAAAGCCGGGCAGCTTCACGCCAGTCCCGGCAACGGAAATCCGCTAGGCGGAGCGTCCCCAGAGTTCCGCGGGAACCCCTACGGTTTGCCCCAGGGCCGCCTTGACCTTGGCCGCGGTCATCGGAATCCGGAAGGTGATGGCGTGGGCGAAACGCTCCCCGGCAAGGCGGTAGAACCAGACTCGGCGACGAACCAGCATGATGATCTCCTCGTAGGATGAAAGTGCTTGCTCGAAACACAGCATAGCTCATGCCAGGAGATGCAAACGCAGAGAAAGAGGAGGAATTCACGGAAGCCGCAAACAATAGCGGCAATAGCCGCCGGCTTGCGGCAAAGTTTTCTCGATGTCTCAGGCTTGCGATTCTTTCCGACAGCCTTGATCTGCACTCGAAAACATGGGCCTACTGACTCTGGGGAGGCAGGCAAGCGCCGTTGGTTCGCTCGGCTTGCCGATGTCGCAAGGCTGGGGCGCTTCGATTGGACTCCCGCAACTTGCGGCTTTCAACTGCCAGAATCGCCTGTCGATTCGTAACAACGCTGGAGCATGTCTGACAAACTCCAACTGCTTTCGATTGCGCCAAAAGCCCTGGAGCGCCGCTTCAAGCCTGTTCAGTGCCCATCGCCAAAACCCGACTTGCGGCCGGCTTCGGACAAGCCTGAACGGTCTGCCTCAGCCAGGCGGCCATAACAAAACGCGATAGCTAGTAGTGGTGGCGCCGCCTTGGTCCGTCGCCGCGCATTTGCCAGAATGCCGTCATGGGCAATCTGATCTCAGGCATCTCCTCGATGGCGACCCGCCAGTTGCTGGCGGAGCTCGCCCATGCCTACCGACAGCACAGCCGCATCAATGTCGGCTTCGAGTCGGTCGGCGGCGTCGATGCGGCGCAGCGGGTAGCGGCCGGTGAGCCGTTCGACGTGGCGGTGCTTGCCTCCGATGCCATCGACAAACTGATCGCCGGCGGTTCGGTGCTCGCCGGCAGCCGCGTGGACCTGGTGCGTTCACCGGTCGCCATCACGGTGCGCGCGGGCGCGGCGCGGCCCGACGTCGGCAGCGAAGACGCCTTGCGTCGCGCGGTCCTGGCGGCTGGCAGCGTGGGCTATTCCACCGGTCCCAGCGGCACGGCACTGCTTGTGCTCTTCCAACGCTGGGGCATCGCCGGCGAAATTCGCGACCGTCTGGTCAAGGCGCCGGCCGGCGTGCCGGTCGCAAAACTGGTGGCCGACGGCACCGTCGGGATCGGCTTCCAGCAGTTGAGCGAAATGCTCGGCCAGCCGGGGATCGTCGTGGTCGGCGCGATGCCGGCCGGATGCGAAATCGTCACCACCTTTTCCGGCGGCGTCTGCGCTACCTCGACCCGGGCCGCAGAAGTGGGCGCACTGCTCGCCTGGCTGCAATCGCCCGCCACCGCCGAAGCCAAACGACAGCAGGGCATGGACCCGGCGTGACGCCCATGACTTCGAAAACCACCAGCGGAAAGATGAAAGCATTTCTCCTTTGTCTCGACCCGGGCGAGCAAACTCGGCCCGCCCCCCTTCGCCCCCCTCGCGGGGGGTTACTGGTCGGCTCGCTTCGCTCGAAATCACCAGCGGCTCGTCCTGTAGCCTCAGATTAGGAATCTCGCAATGATCATCGACATCCACGGCCACTACACCACCGCGCCCAAGGCGCTGGAAGAGTGGCGCAACCGGCAGATCGCCGGCATCAAGGACCCTGCCGCGATGCCCAAGGTTTCCGAGCTGAAGATCAGCGACGACGAACTGCGCGAATCGATCGCGGCCAACCAGTTGAAGAAGATGCAGGAGCGCGGCTCGGACCTGACCATCTTCTCGCCGCGCGCCAGCTTCATGGCCCATCACATCGGCGACGTCAACGTCAGCAGCACCTGGGCGGCGATCTGCAACGAGCTGTGCCATCGCGTCGCGCAACTCTTTCCCGACCACTTCATCGGCGCGGCGATGCTGCCGCAGTCGCCCGGCGTCGATCCCAAGACCTGCGTCGCCGAACTGGAAAAGTGCGTCAGGGAATACGGCTTCGTCGGCATCAACCTGAATCCCGATCCCTCCGGCGGCCACTGGACCTCGCCGCCGCTCTACGACCGACACTGGTACCCGATCTACGAAAAGATGGTGGAGCACGGCATCCCGGCCATGATCCATGTCTCGACCTCCTGCAACGCCTGCTTCCACACCACCGGCGCGCACTACATCAATGCCGACACCACGGCCGTGATGCAACTGATCCAGGGCGACCTGTTCAGGGACTTCCCCGAACTCAAGTTCGTCATTCCGCACGGCGGCGGCGCCGCGCCCTACCATTGGGGCCGCTACCGCGGCCTGGCACAGGAGCTGAAGAAGCCCTTGTTGCGCGACCATCTGCTGAACAATGTGTTCTTCGACACCTGCGTCTATCACCAGCCGGGCATCGACCTGCTGACCCGCGTGATCCCGGTGGACAACATCCTGTTCGCCTCGGAGATGATCGGCGCGGTGAAGGGCATCGATCCGGAGACCGGGTTCAATTTCGACGACACCAAACGCTACATCGAGGCCACGCTGAATCTCAGCGCGGACGACCGCTACAAGGTCTATGAAGGTAACGCGCGCCGCGTCTACCCGAAGCTCGATGCGGCATTGAAAGCGAAGGGGAAGTGACATGTACGAACTCGGCGTCGTCTATCGCAACATCACCCGCACCGACTCGGCCACGGCGGATGCGCTGGCTGCATATGGCTCGGCCACGGTGCACGAGGCCATGGGCCGGGTCGGCCTGCTCAAGCCCTACATGCGGCCGATCCATGCCGGCGCGCAGGTATCGGGAACCGCGGTCACCGTGCTGCTGCATCCCGGCGACAACTGGATGATGCACGTCGTCGCCGAACAGATCCGGCCCGGCGACATCGTCGTCGCGGCGATCAGCGCCGAATGCAGCGACGGCTATTTCGGCGACCTGCTGGCGACCAGCTTCCAGGCGCGCGGTGCGCGCGCGCTGGTGATCGACGCCGGCGTGCGCGACGTCAAGACCCTGGGCGAAATGAAGTTCCCGGTGTGGAGCAAGTGCATCAGCAGCAAGGGCACGATCAAGGCCACGCTGGGCTCGGTGAATATCCCCGTGGTCTGCGCTGGCATGCTGGTGACGCCGGGCGACGTGATCGTCGCCGACGACGACGGCGTGGTCTGCGTGCCGCGCGCAATCGCCGCGCAGACGCTCGATGCGTCCATGAAGCGCGAGGCCAACGAGGGCGCCAAGCGCGCCAAGCTCGCCTCGGGCATCCTTGGCCTCGACATGTACGACATGCGCGGCCCGCTGGAAAAGGCCGGCCTGAAATACATCGATTAGGGTGAATGACGCAGTGACTCGACTCGCAGGCCCCCCAGCCGCCCTTGCCCCGGTTCCGTCATTCCGGCGCATGCCGGAATCCAGCGACCTGCGTGCGACGAAAGACCCACTGGATTCCGGCGTACGCCGGAATGACGGGGCGGCCGACTGATGGGCATTGCCGCCAATCCCCTGCAGTGGTCGATCGGGCTCGTCGGCTACGGCGAGGTCGGGCGCATCCTCGCCGAGGACCTGCGCGCGCGCGGGGTGGCGAAGGTGCTGGCCTACGACATCAAGTTCGGCACGGCCGACGACGCGCCGCTGCTGGCCCACGCCGCGCAATACGGCGTGC
This sequence comes from Sulfuritalea sp., assembly GCA_044359585.1. GTDB lineage: Bacteria > Pseudomonadota > Gammaproteobacteria > Burkholderiales > Rhodocyclaceae > Sulfuritalea. Next base: position 7,913 of record JBIKLV010000061.1, read on the forward strand.
GGCCGATGACCAGCCATGCATTCCTGGCGCGCGCCACCGACCTGGTGATTTCCGCGGTCACCGCCGACCAGACGCTGGCGGTCGCCGTGGCGTCAGCGCCGACTCTTGCACCGGGCGCCTGGTTCCTCGATTTCAACTCGGCCTCGCCGGGCGCCAAGATCGAAGCGGCACGCCTGATCGACGCCGCCGGCGGGCGCTATGTCGAGGGCGCGGTGATGACCTCGGTGCCGCCCCATCGCATCCGCGTGCCGCTGTTACTTGGCGGTCCCGCCGCCGCTGAACTGGCGCCGCTGCTGAACGAACTCGGGTTCGCGGCGAAGGTCGCCAGCGACAGGCTCGGCGTCGCCTCGGCGACCAAGATGTGCCGCAGCGTGATGATCAAGGGGTTCGAAGCCATGGTCATCGAGAGCTTCACCGCCGCGCGCGCCTATGGCGTCGAGGATGCGGTGGTCGCCTCGCTCTACGAAACCTTTCCCGGCATCGACTGGGAGAAGCAGGCGGCGTACTTCTTCCAGCGCGTGATCGAGCACGGCCGCCGCCGCAGCGAGGAAGTGCGCGAAGTTGCGCAAACGGTGCGCGAGGCGGGTCTCACGCCGTGGTCGGCACAAGGCACGGCGGAGCGCCAGGCCTGGGTCGCCGACCTTGCCGACGCCGGCGTCTTCGGCACCCGCGGCAGCAGCGAGTTCGCGCGCAGCAGCGACTGGCGCATCGAGGCGGACCGCATCCTCGCGGCCGCGAAAGCAAAGGACTGAGATGGAATTCCAGAAAACTCCGGGCTGGCTCGACTGGTATGCCGTGCCGTCAGCGCCGACTTTTCGCGTGCCGGCAGGCAGCGTCGACGCGCATTGCCATGTGTTCGGTCCCGGCGCCGAATTTCCCTACGCACCGGAGCGCAAGTACACGCCCTGCGACGCATCGAAGGCGCAGCTCTTCGCCCTGCGCGACCGGCTCGGCTTCGCCCGCAATGTCGTGGTGCAGGCCACCTGCCACGGCGCCGACAACCGCGCCATGGTCGATGCGCTGGTGCATTCGCAGGGCATGGCGCGCGGTGTCGCCACGGTCAGGCGCACTGTCACCGACGACGAACTGCGGGCGATGCACGCGGCCGGCGTGCGCGGCGTGCGCTTCAACTTCGTCAAGCGCCTGGTGGACTTCACCCCCCGCGACGAACTGATGGAGATCGCCGCCCGCATCGCGCCACTGGGCTGGCACGTGGTGATCTACTTCGAGGCGGTGGACCTGCCCGAACTGTGGGACTTCTTCACCGCACTGCCGACCACCATCGTGGTCGACCACATGGGCCGGCCCGACGTATCGAAGCCGGTCGACGGCCCCGAGTTCGAACTCTTCGTCAAGTTCATGCGCGAGTATCCGAACGTCTGGAGCAAGGTCAGTTGCCCCGAGCGGCTTTCCGTCAGCGGTCCGAAGGCGCTGAACGGCGAACAGAATGCGTATCGCGATGTCATTCCATTCGCCCGCCGCATCGTCGAAACCTTTCCCGACCGCGTGCTGTGGGGCACCGACTGGCCACACCCGAACCTCAAGGACCACATGCCCGACGACGGCCTGCTGGTCGATTTCATCCCGCATATCGCGACCACGCCGGAGTTGCAGCGCAAACTGCTGGTGACGAACCCGATGCGACTTTATTGGCCCGAGGAATGTGGGCCGGAGGAAAAATAATGGCACTCGACAAACCCTACCGGGACATTCCCGGCACCACGATCTTCGACGCCGAGCAATCGCGCCTGGGCTTCCACCTCAACCAGTTCTGCATGTCGCTGATGCAGGCCGAAAACCGCGCCCGCTTCAAGGCCGACGAGCGCGCCTACCTCGACCAGTGGCCGATGAGCGAAGAACAGAAGCAGGCGGTGCTGGCGCGCGACCTCAACTGGTGCATCCGCCTCGGCGGCAACATCTACTTCCTGGCCAAGATCGGCGCCACCGACGGCAAGAGCTTCCAGCAGATGGCCGGCAGCATGACCGGCATGACGGAAGAGGAATACCGCGACATGATGATCTCCGGCGGCCGCTCGATCGAAGGCAACCGCCGCATCGGCGAGGACGGCAGCGCGCAAGCACATCGCCAACCGCAGGGCAAGGCCGGCCGCAAGGAGGCGAACTGACATGGCGACCATTACCGCATCCGTCTATACCTCGCACGTCCCGGCCATCGGCGCCGCGCTCGATCTCGGCAAGTCCGGCGAGCCCTATTGGCAGAAAGTGTTCGCCGGCTACGAGTTCTCGAAACAGTGGCTCAAGGCCAACACGCCCGACGTCATCGTCCTGGTTTACAACGACCACGCCAACGCCTTCAGCCTGGACCTGATCCCGACCTTCGCCATCGGCTGCGCGCCGGAGTTCGCGATTGCCGACGAAGGCTGGGGTCCGCGCCCGGTGCCCAAGGTGATCGGCCATCCGGAACTCGCCGCGCATATCGCGCAGTCGGTGATCCAGGACGACTTCGACCTGACCGTGGTGAACAAGATGCCGGTGGACCACGGCCTTACCGTGCCGTTGTCGCTGATGTGCGGACAACCCTCATCTGACAACTTCGCATGGCCCTGTCCGGTGATCCCCTTCGCGGTTAATGTGGTGCAGTACCCGGTACCCTCCGGCCGCCGCTGCTTCAACCTCGGCCGCGCGATCCGCAAGGCGGTGGCCTCCTTCGACGCGCCGCTCAAGGTCCAGGTCTGGGGCACCGGCGGCATGAGCCACCAGTTGCAGGGCCCGCGTGCCGGCCTGATCAACCGCGAATGGGACACCGCCTTCCTCGACCAGTTGATCGCCGACCCCGCGATCCTGGCGCAGAAGCCGCACATCGAGTACGTGCGCGAAGCCGGCTCGGAAGGCATCGAACTGGTGATGTGGCTGATCGCGCGCGGCGCGATGGGCGACGAATTTGACAAACGTGCGCCGACAGTCAAGCACCGCTTCTACCATGTGCCGGCAAGCAATACCGCCGTCGGCCATCTGATATTGGAGAACACCTGATGGGCAAGACAATCAAGGTCGCGCTGGCCGGCGCCGGCGCCTTCGGCATCAAGCATCTGGACGCGATCAGGCTGATCGACGGCGTCGAAGTCGTTTCGCTGGTCAGCCGCGAACTGGAGAAGACGCGCGAGACGGCTGCCAAGTACGGCATCGGCCACGTCAGCACGGATCTGGCCAACAGCCTGGCCATGAAGGAGGTCGACGCGGTGATCCTGTGCACGCCGACCCAGATGCATGCCGAACAGGCCATCGCCTGCATGAACGCCGGCAAGCACGTGCAGGTCGAGATTCCGCTGGCCGACAGCCTGGCCGGCGCCGAAGCGGTGCTGGCGATGCAGCAGAAGACCGGGCTGGTGGCGATGTGCGGCCACACGCGGCGCTTCAATCCCAGCCACCAGTGGATTCACAAGAAGATCGCCGGCGGCGGATTCAACATCCAGCAGATGGACGTGCAGACCTACTTCTTCCGCCGCACGAACATGAACGCGCTGGGCCAGGCGCGCTCGTGGACCGACCACCTGCTGTGGCACCACGCCGCGCACACGGTCGACCTTTTTGCCTACCAGTGTGGAGCCGCCCCGGGGGCGGCTGGCGGCGGCAGCATCGTCGCCGCCAATGCGCTGCAGGGACCGATCCATCCGACGCTGGGGATCGCCATGGACATGTCGATTCAGTTGAAAAGCAGCACGGGCGCGATCTGCACCCTGTCGCTGTCCTTCAACAACGACGGGCCGCTGGGCACCTTCTTCCGCTACATCGGCGACACGGGCACCTACATCGCGCGCTACGACGACCTGATCGACGCCAAGGACAACAAGATCGACGTCAGCCAGGTCGATGTCTCGATGAACGGCATCGAACTGCAGGACCGCGAATTCTTCGCCGCGATCCGCGACGGTCGCGAACCGAATGCCAGCGTAGCGCAGGTGTTGCCGTGCTATCGCACGCTGCACCAGCTCGAACAGCAGCTCGCCCGGAGCGCCTGAAATGCAGCAGCGGCGCCTCGGCGAATTCAGCGTCTCGGCCCTCGGCCTGGGCTGCATGAACCTCTCCCACGCCTACGGCACGCCGCCGGCACCGGAGGCGGCGGCCACGCTGTTGCTGCGCGCGCTCGACCATGGCATCACGCTGTTCGACACGGCCTCGCTGTATGGCTTTGGCGCCAACGAAACCCTGCTCGGCAATGTACTGAAGCCGCACCGCTCGAAATTGGTGCTCGCCAGCAAGTGCGGCATGACCGGCGTCGATGGCCGGCGCGTAATCGACGGCCGCCCGGCGACCCTGAAGCGCACCTGCGACGAATCCCTGCGGCGACTGCAGACCGATGTCATCGATCTTTACTACCTGCATCGCTGGGACAAGCAGGTGCCGATCGAGGAAAGCGTCGGCGCGCTGGGCGACCTGGTGCGCGCCGGCAAGATCCGCGGCATCGGGTTGTCTGAAGTGTCGGCGGCCACGCTGCGGCGCGCGCACGCGGAACACCCGATCGTCGCGCTGCAAAACGAATACTCGCTGTGGACGCGCAATCCCGAACTCGGCGCGCTGGCCGCCTGCCGCGAAATGGGCGTGACGCTGGTCGCCTTCAGCCCGCTGGCGCGCGCCTTCCTCACCGGCACGCTGCGCGACCCCGAAACGCAACTGGAAGCGAAGGACATCCGCCGCCAGATGCCGCGTTTCGAAGCGCCCAACTACGCGGCGAACCTCGAACTGCTGCCGGCCTACCTGGACATCGCGCGCGACGCCGGCTGCAGCCCGGCGCAACTTGCGCTGGCCTGGCTGCTGGCGCAGGGCGAACACATCATTCCGATCTTCGGTACCCGGCAGCCGGAGCATCTCGACGACAACGCCGGGGCGGCCGCCGTGTCGCTCGACCCTCGCACGGTCGCGCGCCTCGATGCGCTGATCAACCAGAAGACGGTGACGGGAGCGCGCTACAACGCGGCAACCCAGCAGGAAATCGACAGCGAAGTTTTCGACGGAACATGACAAATCACCGCCGTCATCCCCGCGCATGCGGGGATCCAGTGGCTATGCGAGATCCCTGGGTTCCCGCTTTCGCGGGAATGACGAAACCAGGCACAGGAGGCAGGACATGAACGGAGGCAAACAGAAACGCGTGATACCCGGCACCACGCTGTTCGACGGCGACATGGCGCGCAAGGGTTACGCGCTGAACAAGATGTGCTTTTCCTTCAACTCGGCCGACAACCGCAGCGAGTTCCTCAGGGACAAGGAGGCCTACTGCGACAAGTACGGGCTCAACGCGCAGCAGAAGGCGGCGGTGCTGAGCCTGCAGGTGCTGGACATGCTCGCCGCCGGCGGCAACGCCTATTACCTGGCCAAGCTGGGCGGCATCTTCGGCCTCGACATGCAGGACATCGGAGCCCAGCAGACGGGCATGACCAAGGATGAGTTCAAGGCGAAGCTCATCGCAGCGGGGAAAAACTAACATGGCAAAAATCATCGGCGGCATCAACGTCACCCACGTGCCCTACATCGGCCGTGCCATCGCCAACAACCTGCAGCAGGACGCCTACTGGAAACCCTTCTTCGACGGCTTTCCGCCCATCCACGACTGGCTGGCAAAGCAGAAGCCCGACGTCGCGGTGGTCATCTACAACGACCACGGGCTGAACTTCTTCCTCGACAAGATGCCGACCTTCGCCGTCGGCGCCGCGGCCGAGTACAGCAACGCGGACGAGGGCTGGGGCATCCCCACCCTGCCGCCCTACAAGGGCGAGCTGGACCTCTCCTGGCACATGATCGACTCGTTGGTCGAGGAGGAGTTCGACATCGTCACCTGCCAGGAAATGCTGGTGGACCACGCCTTCACGCTGCCGCTGGAACTGCTCTGGCCCAAGCAGAAGTCCTGTCCGCTGCGCACCGTGCCGGTCTGCGTCAACACCGTGCAGTTCCCCTTGCCGACAGCGGCGCGCTGCTTCAAGTTCGGCCAGGCCATCGGCCGCGCCATCGAGTCCTGGGACTCGGATGCGCGCGTGGTGCTGATCGGCACCGGCGGACTCTCGCACCAGCTCGAAGGCCAGCGCGCGGGCTTCATCAATAAGGAATTCGACCTGATGTTCATGGAAAAGCTGATCACCGATCCGCTCTGGGTGACGCGTTATTCGATCGCCGACCTGGTCGAACTGACCGGCACCCAGGGCGTCGAACTGCTCAACTGGCTGACCACGCGCGGCGCGCTGTCCGGCGAAGTGGCCAAGGTGCATTCCAACTACCACATCCCGATTTCCAACACCGCCTCCGGCCTGCTGGCGATGGAATGCGTGTAGCACGACAGGGGTTCGCCCGTCACCCCGGCGAACGCCGGGGTCCAGGCAGCGCCGCACTGGATTCCTGCCTGCGCCGGAATGACGAAGCGGTTTGACCGGTACATCCCGGATCCAACAGAAGGACTCATCATGAAAACCCAAATCGCCATCATCGGTGCCGGCCCCTCGGGCCTCATCCTCGGCCAGTTGCTGCACAAAGCCGGCATCGATGCCATCGTCCTCGAAGCGCAAACCCCCGACTACGTGCTGGGCCGCATCCGCGCCGGCGTGCTGGAGCAGGTCGCGATCGACCTGCTCGACGAAGCCGGTGTCGGCCGCCGCATGCATGCCGAAGGCCTGCCGCACGACGGCATCGAACTGCTGATCGGCGGCGTGCGCCATCGCATCGACTTTCCCGGCCTCACCGGCGGCAAGCGGGTCATGGTCTACGGCCAGACCGAATTGACCAAGGACCTGATGGAAGCCCGCGCCGCGGCCGGCCTGCCGACGGTGTACGAAGCGAAGGAAGTCGCCATCCATGACTTCGACGGCACGCGTCCGCGCGTCAGCTACCTCAAGGACGGCGCCCGCCATGAGATCGAATGCGACTTCATCGCCGGTTGCGACGGCTTCCACGGCGTCTGCCGCGCCAGCGTGCCGAAGAACGCCATCGCCAGTTTCGAGCGCGTCTATCCCTTCGGCTGGCTCGGCCTGCTGTCCGACACGCCGCCGGTCTCCGACGAGCTGATCTACGCCAAACACGAGCGCGGCTTCGCGCTGTGCAGCATGCGTTCCCACACCCGCAGCCGCTACTACCTGCAGTGCGCGCTGAGCGAAAAGGTCGAGGACTGGTCCGACGAGCGCTTCTGGGAGGAGCTGCGCCGCCGCCTCGACCCGCAGGCGGCCGCCGCGCTGGTCACCGGCCCGTCGATCGAGAAGAGCATCGCCCCCTTGCGCAGCTTCGTCGCCGAGCCGATGCGCTTCGGCCGCCTGTTCCTCGCCGGCGACGCCGCCCACATCGTGCCGCCGACCGGCGCCAAGGGCCTCAACCTGGCCGCGTCCGACGTGCGCTACCTGTCGCGTGCCTTCATCGAGTACTACGGCGGCAGCAATGCAGGCATCGACCACTATTCCGCGCGCTGCCTGCGCCGCGTCTGGAAGGCCGAGCGCTTCTCGTGGTGGATGACCAACCTGCTGCACAATTTCCCGGACACCAACGCCTTCGACCAGAAGGCGCTCGAAGCCGAACTCGACTACGTGGTGCACTCCCACGCCGGACGCACCACGCTGGCGGAGAACTACGTCGGGCTGCCATTCGACGACTGACGCCGTCCAGCGCAAGAGTCGGCGCCGGCGCTACGGCGACGATCGGCTGCCGGGGCCGGCACGTCGCGGCTCGGTTGGCCCTTCGGGCGTGACTGGGGCATACTCGGTCCCCGCCGACCCCGAACCGGAGCACGCATCCGGCCGGGCAGCGGGAGGCGGGGCGCCAATCGACGCTTTCCGCCCTCCCGCGGTGGTCCCCCGGATTTCGCAGGAGCCAGAATGAACACAGTCACCTCACCCCGTCGATCCCCCTTGCCGCTGTTCGTCGCGCTGTTCGCCGCGCTGCTCGCGGCCTGCGACCGCGCGGCTCCGCCGCAGGCACCGCAAGCCGCGGCCCCGGCAGTCAGCATTCCATGCGGGATGCCGCTGATCGGCACAAGTGCCGAGATGGGCGCGGCAGAAGCGGCGCTCATCGCCGCCATCGTCACCGGCGAGGCCGATGTCGCCAATGCGGCGATCGAACGCGGCGCGAACGTCAATGTGGCCGGCGCGCTGAAGCGCACGCCGCTGTTCTTCGCGGCATTCTGCGACCGCCCGGCGCTGGTCAAGACGCTTCTGGAAAAAGGCGCCAAGCCCGACCTGGCTGACGCCAATGGCATGCTGCCGCTGCATGCCGCGGTGGTAATCGGCAGCGCCGAAGCTGCGAAACAGCTGCTCGCCGGCGGCGCCAACATCAACGGCCGCGATCCGGCCGAACGCACCGCGCTGCACCTGGCAGCGGCGACCAACCAAAAGGCACTGGTGGAATTGCTGCTGGCGGGCAAGGCCACCGCGACATTGCGCGACAAGAGCGGCAAGACCGCCGAGGCCCTGGCCCGCGAGAACGGTCACTCGGCAACCGCAGACGTGATCAAGGCGCAGGAAAAGCCGAAGGTGTCGCGGGCGAAGTAGGCGCGTCGCGGCTGCCGTAGCGCCAGCGACAGAAGGAAGTCCCCGTGGGGCGCCGACCTTTTACCCCGGCTGACGCGGGCTCACGCCGTTTCCGGCATTGCCGCCGCGGGTGGCGAACTGAAGGTAAAGGCGTCGGCGAAGAACTCGTCCGCCGGCAGGCCATGCGCGATGAATTCGGCGCGCGCCGCGTCGATCATGGCCGGCGCGCCGCAGGCATACACCTGGTACCCGGAAAGATCGGCGTGGTCCTCCAGCACCGCGCGGTGCACCAGGCCCTGGCGGCCGTCCCAACCATCTTCCGGCATGGCGTCCGACAGCACCGGCACGTAGCGCAGCGCGGCGTGTTCGCGTGCCCAGGCCGCGGGCAGCTCGGGCAGGTAGAGTCCGGCGCGGTTGCGCGCGCCCCAGTAGAGCTCCATCGGCCGCGCGATGCGGTTGTGGAGCGCATGCTCGACCAGCGCCTTGATCGGCGCGAAACCGGTGCCGCCGGCGAGCAGGATCATCGGCTTGGCCGACTCTTCGCGCAGGAAGAAGCTGCCGTAAGGGCCCTGGAAGCGCAGGATGTCCTTTTCCTTCATGCCGTTGAAGACATGGCCGGTGAATTCGCCACCGGCGATCCGGCGGATGTGCAGTTGCAGGAAGCCGTCGTCATGCGGCGCGTTGGCGATCGAAAAGGCACGGCGCTTGCCGTCCTTGAGCATGAACTCGAGGTACTGTCCGGCGAGGAACTGCAGCCGCTCGTTGGCCGGCAGCTTTAGGCTGAGCACGATCACATCGTCCGCCGCGCGGGTGATCGCCTGCACCCGGCAAGGCATGATCTTGACCGGGATGTCGCGCGCGGTGCCGACTTCGCGGCACTCCAGCACCAGGTCGGAGAGCGGCTTCGCGCAACAGAACAGCGCCATGCCGTCGGCGCGATCCGCCGTGGGCAAGGCCTGGTCCTGCACCGCGCCGTGGTCCACCAGGCCGTCCCGGACCTTGCCCTTGCAGGCGCCGCAGGCGCCGTTGCGGCAGCCGTAGGGCAGCGTCAGGCCGGCGTCGAGCGCCGCCTGCAGGACCGTGTCGCTGCCGTCGGTAGTGAAGCTGTGTCCGCTCGGTTCGAGCGTGACGCGAAAGGAGGCGGCTGGGGCCATGCGATAATCGTCCGATGCGAAGATTGCTGATAATCGGCTGCGGCGACGTCATGCGCCGCACGCTGCCGAGCCTGGTGCCGCGCTGGAACGTGCTGGCGCTGGTGCGCCACCGCGATCCGCAACTGGCGGCGCTCGGTGTCACTCAGATCGAAGGCGACCTCGACCGTCCCGACACCCTGTCGCGCCTCGCCGGCATCGCCGACGCCGTGATCCACAGCGCGCCGCCGCCGGCGCAGGGAAGCGGCGACAGCCGCACGCGTAACCTGCTGGCCGCCCTGCAACGGGGAAAAAGTCTACCACGCCAACTCGTGTACATCAGTACCAGCGGCATCTACGGCGACTGCGGCGGCGACCGGGTCGACGAAACCCGGCCGGCCGCCGCGCAGTCGGCGCGCGCGGCACGGCGCGTCGATGCCGAACGGCGCCTGCGCCGCTTCGGCCACCAGCGCGGACGCCGCTGCCGCATCAGCATCCTGCGCGCGCCGGGCATCTATGCCGGCGACCGGTTGCCGCTGGAACGCCTGCACAAGGGGCTGCCGCTGATGCTGCACGCCGAGGACAGCCACACCAACCACATCCACGCCGAGGACCTCGGGCGCGCCTGCATCGCCGCGCTGGCCCGCGCGCGGCCCAACCGCGCCTACAACATCAGCGACGACTCGACGCTGGCGATGGGCGAGTGGTTCGACGCGCTGGCCGATGCCTTCGCCCTGCCACGCGCACCGCGCCTGCCGCGCGAGGAAGTGTGCCGCGCGGTGCCGGCGATGCAGTGGTCGTTCATGAGCGAATCGCGCCGGCTCGACAACACCCGGATGAAGCGCGAACTGCAACTGCGCCTGCGCTATCCGACGGTGCGCGACGGCATCGCCGCCGCGAAACTGGAAATGACATCATGCTCTGGATAAAAACCTTTCACATCGTCTTCGTCACCAGCTGGTTCGCCGGGCTGTTCTACCTGCCGCGCATTTTCGTGAACCTCGCCATGGTCCCCGCCGACAGCGTGGCCGAACGCGAACGCCTGTTGCTGATGGCGCGCAAACTGTTCCGCTTCATGACGCCGTTGGGCGTGCTCGCCGTGGCACTCGGCCTCTGGCTGTGGTTCGGCTACGGCTTCAGCGGCGGCTGGCTGCACGCCAAGACCACCCTGGTGATCGGTTTGATTGCCTACCACGTCTGGTGCGGCATGCTGCTCGCCGAGTTCGCCGGGGGCAGCTCGATCAAGAGCCACGTCTGGTTCCGCTTCTTCAACGAGGTGCCGGTGCTGGCGCTGGTCGCCGTCTGCTACCTCGCGGTACTGAAGCCCTTCTGACCCATCCCGCCCGCGCCCCAGGACTCCCGCCGTGAACCACTATTTCGCCACCTGCCCGCGCGGCCTCGAAACCTTGCTCGCGGAAGACCTCGTCCAGGCCGGCGGCAAGGACGTGGCGACGGTACCGGGCGGCGTCAGTTGCAGCGGCGGCATCGATACCGGCTACCGCATCAACCTCGAATCGCGCATCGCCACCCGCGTGCTGTGGCGCGTCGCGCGCGGCGCCTACCGCAACGAAGCCGACATCTACCGCCTGGCCCACGAGGTCGACTGGACGCGGCTGTTCTCGGTGGATCGCTCGATCCGCGTCTATGTCACCGCGATCCGTTCGCCGCTGAAGAGCATCGAGTTCATCACGCTCAAGGTCAAGGACGCCGTCTGCGACCGCTTTCGCGCCGACACCGGCCGCCGTCCCAGCGTGAACACCAAGAACCCCGAGGTGCGCATCCACCTCTTCATCACCGCCGACCAGGCCACGCTCTACCTCGACACCTCGGGCGAACCGCTCTACGTGCGCGGCCACAAGCTGGCCAAGGTCGGCGCGCCGCTCAAGGAAAACCTTGCCGCCGGCATCCTGCGCCTGTCCGGCTGGCAGCCCGGCACGCCACTGCTCGACCCGATGTGCGGCAGCGGCACCTTCCTGCTTGAAGCGGCGCAAATGGCGCTCGACGACGCGCCCGGCCTGTCGCGCGAGCCGGGCGATTTCGGCTTCGAGCACCTCAAGTCCTTCGATGCCGGCCTCTGGCGCACGCTGCAGCGCGCCGCCGCCGAGCGCCGCCGCGAGGCAAGCGCGCTGCCGCTCTATGGCAGCGACATCGACGCCGACGCCGTGGCGCGCACCCGGCAGAACCTGGCCGGCGCCGGCCTCGACGACCTCGTCACGCTGGAAAGGTCCGACCTGCTGAGCCGCGCCTCACCGGCGCCGGCCGGCGTGCTGGTGGCCAACCCGCCCTACGGCGAACGTCTGGGCAGCGAGGAAGAACTCGCCGCCTTCTACCCGGCGCTGGGCAACGCACTCAAGCAGCATTTCGCCGGCTGGAGCTGCTGGTTCCTCTCCGCCGACACGCGCCTGCCCAAGCTGATCCGCCTGCAGACCTCGCGCAAGATCCCGCTCTACAACGGCGCACTTGAATGCCGGCTCTACAACATCGAAATCGTCGCCGGCGGCAACCGCCGCGAACGCGTGCCGGAAGCGGGCTGAGCCGACCTGCACCTGGCATTCCCCGCCGAGGCGATGGGGTTTCTCCGGTAAAGTCCGGCGAGTGGCGTTGCCGCAGGTCGCCTTTTCCATCTGGACCCATCCGGAGTTTTCCGAGACAAATTGGTAGATCCCGAATCCCGCATTTCGCAATCGGGGCTTTCGTGGCGACCCGATATCGAGGGGCTGCGCGGCGTCGCGGTGTTGGCGGTGCTGGTGTTCCACGCCTTCCCATCCTGGTTGAGCGGCGGCTTCGTCGGCGTCGATGTTTTTTTCGTCATCTCCGGCTATGTCGTCGCCCGATTGATCATCGCCGAGCTTGCCGACGGACGATTCCGGCTTTCGGCCTTCTACGGACGGCGGGCGCGGCGGATCTTCCCGGCGCTGGTGACCGTGCTGTTGGCCTCGCTCTGCGTCGCGCCTTTCGTCGTGGGCAGCGAGGACTACAAGGCGCTCGGCCTGCAGGTGGCGGCGACGGCGGTCTTCATGGCCAACTTCTGGGCCTTGTCGGTCTCGGGCTATTTCGAGACCGAAGCCGCTTACCAGCCGCTCATCCATCTTTGGTCGCTCGGGGTCGAAGAGCAGTTCTATGCGCTGCTGCCGGTCACGTTGACCCTTCTCTGGCGATATTGCAGGCATCGCGTCGGCCTGATGCTCGTGCTGGCGACGATGGCGTCTTTTGTCGCCTGTGTCATCGTGACGGCGAAGGACGGCAATGCCGCCTTCTACCTGCCGATGACGCGGTTCTGGGAATTGCTGGCCGGCTCAGTCCTGGCCGCTTACGAACATGGCAGGGGGTCGACGTTCGTGCCGAAGTCACCGGCATTCTCGGCCGTGGGTGCGGCGCTGCTGGCCGCATCCTTCCTGCTGTTGACCGAAAGCCAGTCGTTTCCCGGGTGGCAGGCCGCGCTCCCGGTCATCGGATCATTCTGCATCCTGGCGGCGACGCCATCGCGCGGCTTCAATCGCGTCGTTCTTTCCAGTCCGGCCCTGCGCTGGATGGGCGGCATCAGCTATGCCGCCTACCTCTGGCACTGGCCCCTTCTGGTTTTTTCGCGCTACGCCACGGGTGCTCAACTCTCCGAGTGGACTGCCGGTGCCTTGCTTTGCCTCACGCTCGTGCTGGCGTGGATCACCACCCGATACATCGAGCGCCCGTTTCGAACTCATGCGCCGCTGGTGTCGGCCAATGCGACCCGGGCGCTATGGGCTTCCCTGGTGCTGGTCGGCGCGATCGCCATTCCCGTCACCAGGGCTTTGCAGGGCAGTTCGGCACCGGCCTTGGTCTGGATGGAGAACTACCCGCGCCCCGACCACGATATTTGGCGCGAGGGCCGCAACTGCTTCGTGAACCTGAACGTGGACGTCGAGTTCGGCGCCGAATGCATGGGCGGCACGGCGGGCGGGCCTCGCGTCGTGCTGTGGGGCGACTCGCATGCGGCCCACCTCTGGCCCGGGCTCCAGCAGCAGGCGGACCGGCAGGGCTGGCGCCTGGCGCAACTGACGGTAAGCCAGTGTCCGTCACTGATACGCGGCATCGGCGAAGGCAACAACAAGTGCGAAATCATGCGCCGGCGCGCACTGGAAGCCATTCGTTCCATCAGGCCGAACGTCGTGATCCTTGCCAGCCGATGGACCTTCGATCGACATGCCGCCACGCTCGACGCGATCGGACCCACGATCAGTTACCTCAAAGACTCTGGAATCCAGCGCGTCGTCGTCGTCGGCCCGGTACCCATGTGGCAGCCCTCGCTGGCACGGGCTTTGGCAGCAGACATGAAGAAGGACCGCCTGAGCAGCGTTCCCGACACCACCACCACCGGATTCGACCAGATGGCATTCATCGTCGATCGCGAGATGAAGCTGGCAACGACTCGCGCCGGCGGCGATTTCGTTTCGGCGCTCGACATCATGTGCGTCGAGCAGGACAAATGCAGGGTATGGATCGACGCGGCAAAAACGGAACTGACGACCTACGATTCCGGGCACCTCGCGCTGCGCTATTCCGCGTGGTTTGCCGAGAAGATTTCGGCTAACGTCTTTCGCGAGCCGTAAGGAATCTGATTTTCGCGGCGACGTTTGAACGATGTCGAGGTGCTGGAACTCAACGTTGCGAAACATGTCCCAGCGCCAATCGAGGCAGCGCCGAACAGGTCAGAGTTCGATGGCAGTAGTCCTCCTCGGCGAAGAAGCATGGCTCGCGGTTGATGCCGGGCTGGACGATGTGCAGCGGTAGTCTGGCAAGATGGATTCGCGGGCGGTGCGGCATTTCAGGTGCTCGGAAAGTCAAATGTCTCTGAACATCCCTCCCAGATTTTCAAGTGTTTTTTGTTGGTGAAACGGTTTGGTAGTCACGGCAGTGTTTGAGCATGGACCAAATTATCC
>JBIKLV010000062.1:0-22397 GCA_044359585.1 Sulfuritalea sp.
ATTCACGACATCAAGACGCGAAACTACCAGCGTCTCCTTGCGGCCGGAGCCATCCCGTTGCGCGCCGACATCGGGCAACTCATTTGCGACGCACGCACCGAAGGCGTCCGCCTGGCGATTGCCTCGAGTTCAAAGCTGGAGAACGTGGTTGGACTGCTGCGTGCCAACCTCGGGCCAAATGCCGACACCTGGTTCGATGCGATTGCGTCAGGCAACGTGGCGGCGGCCAAGAAGCCATCGCCGGACATCTATCTGTGGACCCTGAAGCAGCTCAATCTCCCGCCGCGCGACTGCCTTGCCGTCGAAGATTCGGCGCATGGACTGGCGGCGACGCTGGCCGCGGGAATACCGACGGTTATCACCGTGAGCGACTACACTATCAACGAAAATTTCGAAGGTGCGCGCATGGTGCTCCATGCAACCGATCAGGTTACTCTGGACAAACTGAGGCTGTGGCATGCGACCGCCAGCACATCCTGACCTTCGAACCTTGCTTCGCTTGCCGTTCGGGCCGGTCGCAGCCAGAATCCACCCTTATTCCTGACACAGAGTTAGACGCATGGAGCTTCGCGAAATACCTGTCGACCAGTTGACCTTCGGAGTGTACGTCTCCAAGCTGGATCGGCCATGGACGGAGACACCGTTCGTTTTCCAGGGATTCGTCCTGAAAAGCGACAAGCAGCTCGACGTCCTCAAGAAGTACTGCAAGCATGTTTTCATCGATCCGGAAAAGGAAGAGCGGCAGGCTGTCGGCCGGGTAACCGCGGAGGATCTGGCGAAGGTTCGCGGCACAACGGTCTACAAGGAGATCGCCAGCGTCGAGGCGGAAATGCCGAAGGCGGAAAACGCCTTTGCCAAAACCACGGTCGTCGTTGCAGAACTTTCAAAAGCCGTCGAAATCGGCAGCTCGATCGATAGCGTACGTTCGCATGAAGCCGCCGCACAGATTACCGAGAGCGTGGTGCGCAATCCCGATGCAATGGCCCTGCTGATCAAGTTGCAGGAGAAGAGTGGCGAGACTTTGAGCCGCGCAGTCGGAATTTCGGTGATGATGACCATCTTCGGCCGCTTCCTCCAGTTGCCGCAAGACCGCATCCTGTTGCTGGGCATGCTCGGGTTGCTGCAGGACGTCGGCAAGTTGAAACTGCCGACCCAGCTCGCCACCAGCGGCCCGACCAACGATGCCGAGACCGCGCTCTATCGGACCCATATCAATCACTCTGTTCGCATCCTCAGCGATACCGCGGGGTTGCCGCCTGAGCTTCCCGGTCTGGCCTCCCTGCACCATGAACGTTTCGACGGTACGGGCTATCCGCGCGGCTTGCGCGGTGATGCAATTGCCCTGCCCGGCCTGATCGCCGGCATCGTCGACACCTTCGATACGCTTACGGCGCCGAAGCCGTTCGGCGAAAACCTTTCGCCGGCAAACGCGCTCAGCCTCATCTACAAGGAACGCGGGAAGCAGTTCCATCCGGCACTGGTCGAGCAGTTCATCCAGTGCATCGGCGTGTTCCCCGTCGGTAGCGTGGTCGAACTCAACAGCGGCGAAGTCGCGATCGTGGTCGCCCAGAACATGGTCCGTCGCATGCAGCCGCGCATCATGGTCGTCAAGGACGCCAAGGGCAACCCGATGGTGCCTTACAAGATGCTGGATCTGATGAAGGAACCCAAGGCCCGTCCTGACGAGCCGTACCGGATATTGCGCTCGCTCGAGTACAACTCGGTAAAGATCGATCCGCGAGAGCTGTTTCTGTGAGTGGTGCCGACCCCGAAGGATCGGCTGACGGAGCTTGTGATCCATTCGCGGCGGAACCCGTCGCATTTCTCGAATCCTTGCGTGGCAAGATCGCGGCGCGGCAGGGCGATTCCGGTAGCCTGGCCGTTCTGATCGTCGACTGCGGGCTCATCGCCCGGATCGATGCAGTTTGGGGCTATCACGTCGGCGACGCCGTACGCAGTCGCGTCAGTTCGTTGCTCTGCGCCGAAGTGCTTCGTTCGGGCGATTTCGTCGGATCGATGGGACGCGACGATTTTGCCTGTGTCCTGTCAACCGTGGACGACCCGGCAGTTGCCGTGCTGGCAGCGCGAAAGACCTTGCGCGTTCTGAATGCCCCGTTCTGGATCGGCGAGGAGGAAATCTTCGCCCGCCCCGCGATCGGCATTGCGATCTATCCGCAACATGGCGACCAGGCGGAGGTTCTGCTGCAGCGTGCCAAGAGTGCCTGTGCGCTGGCCAGAACCCTGCCCGGTCTGGTCGCGGACTACGCCGAGGACCGCAACAACTCGGCCGAGTCGGACCTGCTGCAAGAGAACCGGCTGCGAACCGCGGTATCGGAGAACGCGCTGGAACTGGTCTTTCAACCCCAGTACGATTTGCGTCTCGGGCAAGTCATGGGTGCTGAGGCCCTGTTGCACTGGCACCACCCGGCATCCGGCCTGATCACGGCGGAACAGGCCTTCGCCGCAGCCGACTCGGCAGACATGGTGACCGACCTGGTTTCATCCATCCTGAATCGCGCACTGCGCAACGTTTCCGAGTTTCGCTACAGTGCCGGACTGGACTTGCGCATCGGCGTCAGGCTTCCGGCCAGCGTGCTGCGCCATCCGGAATTGCTGGACGTGGTGCAACGTTCGCTCGGCACCTGGAGCCGGCGCCCCGGAACGCTGATCCTCGGCATCGGCGAGACCGCAGTGTTGCACACTGACCCGGTCGCGCGGGAGACACTGGGCCGCTTGCGCGAACTCGGCGTCAAGCTGTCGATCGACGACCACCGCATGACGATAGCATCACTGTTCAAGCTCGCAGCGATGCCGTTCCAGGAGATCAAGCTCGACGTTTCGGCGGTGGGCGACCTGGCGGTCACGCCGAAATCCGACCGCATCCTCCAGTCGATCATAGAACTCGCTCACCACCTGAGGTTGGCGGTGGTCGCCGTGGGCGTCACCGACGACGTGGCCGCTGCGCGCCTCAAGGAACTGCGCTGCGACTACATGCTGGCCGATTTCAAGGGGCCGGCGCTCGACCCGGTGCAGTTCGTCGAACGATTCGGCTTCACCGAAGGCTGACATGGCGAGCGGGGGCCAATGGCGTCCCGCCCCCGTTGATCGCAGTTTCCTGCCCGCTATGCCGACGGCCCCCAGCGGATGACCGTGGCGCCCCAGACATAGCCGATTCCGGCGGCGATGGCGACCATCAGGCTGCCATCCTTCACGCGTCCTTGGCGCAGCCCTTCATGCAAGGAAAGCATGAAGTCCACCTGGCCGGAATGGCCGTAATCCTCCAGATAGACAGACTGCTCCGGCCGCAGGCCAAGCGTTTCCAGCAGGCTGGAATGCATCGAACGCTTGAAGTGGAGCACGTTCAGGAAATCGACGTCGGCGAGCGTCGCGCCGCTCTTTTCCAAAGCGCGGTCGATGCAGGTCAGCCAGTTGGGCATGGAAACCTCATTCAGGCGCGCCTTCATGTGTTCGGCATCGAATACGCTCAGGCTGCGGTTGCCGCGTGCGCGCAGGTCGGCAAGGACTTCCTCAGGCAGCGTTTCGATCGGCTGCACGGTCCCGCCGTAGCGCACGCCGGTGTCGCGCGAGAGCGATCCGTCGGTGATGATATGGCTGCCGAGCACGGCATTGCGACCGAGGTCGCGCCTCAGGATCAGTGCGCCACCCGCCGCGGCAAGGTCGTACATGAAGGACACGTCCGGATCGGTGTAGTCGATCAGGTCGCCATTGCGATAACCGCCGACGATCAGCGTCGTCGCGATATCCGGATCGGCCGTCATCATGTCCCTGGCGATCTTGATCGCGGCCACCGTCGTGTTGCAGCGCTGCTGCAGGTCGATGCCCCAGGCGCGCCGTGCGCCGATGCGCTCCTGGATGTGGATGGCCGAGGTGGTCAGCGGATACTCCTTCCACTCCTCGCCCATGCAAAGGATCAGGTCGATTTCCATCGGATCGAGGCCGGTGCGCGCCAGCGCATCCAGCGCGGCGCGAGCGCCCATTTCCTGGGTGCCGTCCTGCGGACCCGGAACGCTCTTGCCAATGATGCCTAGCTTTTCGCGCACGGCGGCCTCGGACCAGCGCCCGCCGGTTTCCGCCGCGATGTCGGCCGCGCTCATGCGCCGCGACGGCAGGTAGAACCCGTAGCCGAGTATGCCGACGTCCATCATGCCTCCGGAGGCCGCGCCTTGCTTTCGAGATTGCGGACGAGGACCAGCGCCTCGCCGTCGCAGACCAAGCGACCGTCGGCGGCATGGATGCGCGTGGCGAGATTGACCAGTTCCTTGTCGGCACGCAAACGGACGATCGACACCGTCGCCGTCAGCGCCTCGTCCGGAAAAGCCACGTTCGGGTAACGCAATTCCTGCTTCATCCAGCCGGTGCCACGACCGGGCAGGCGCGTGCCGAGCAGGTTGGAGAACATTCCGGCCAGCAGCGGCCAGGGCACGATGCGATGCGCGAAGCCGCGTTCCCGGGCCGCGGCGTCGTCGCGAAACAGAGGATTGCGGTCGCCGCTCAGGTCGCCGTATTCATCGAGGTTGGCGACACTGAATGTGCGCGTGCCGACGGCGCTCATGCCGCAACGCAGGCCGTAGAGTTCGGCATCGCCCTGCTCCATCGGCTTCGATGCAGGCGCCACGGTGGATATCGCGGCATCGGGTGCGGCAACGCGGCAACGGCCGATCACCGTTGGAATCGCCGTAGCACCAGCGCCGACTTTTGAGATCCCGGTGGCGACATCGAGGACGCCTCCGCTTTCGGCACCGACCTGCAAGTCGACGTCGAGCAAGTCGCCGGCAAAGGTCGGATTGGGAAACATCAGCGCCTGTTCGAGTTGTACCACGCCGGGGCCGACCTGCTCGGTCAGTGCCTTGCAGATGCAGGCATAGAGCAGCATGCCGTGCGCGACGGTGGCGCCGAAATGGCTCTTCGCCGCAAACTCCGGATCGCAGTGGATCGGATTGTCGTCGCCGCTGAGTTTCGCGAATCGGTCGAAGTCGCCCTGCAGCAGGACACGCCGCCAAGCGCTCATTCGTCACTCACCCGACAGCATCGCCGAACTGCCGGCGCAGCGTCGGCTTGTCCAGCTTGCCGGCCGCATTGCGCGCCACGGCAGGCACGAAGACCACGTACTTCGGCGCCTTGAAGCCGGCCAGCCTGGCCTTGCAATGGGCGACCACGTCCTCGGCCGCCACCTGTGCGCCCGGCTTCAGGGCGACGATGGCCTTGCCCACTTCGCCCCACTTCGCGTCGTGCACGCCGATCACCGCGGCTTCCGCCACGCCGTCCAGTTGGAAGATGACGTTCTCCACTTCCGCCGGATAGACGTTCTCGCCTCCCGATATGTACATGTCCTTGGATCGATCGACGATGTAGTAGTCGCCGTCGTCGTCGAAATAGGCGATGTCGCCGGTGCACAGCCAGCCGTCCTCGAAGGCCTTCGCCGTCGCTTCCGGCTTGTTCCAGTAGCCGGGCGTGATGCCGGGCCCGCGCAGCAGCAGTTCGCCGCGCTGGTTGGCACCGAGGGGCCGGCGGGTTTGCGAATCGACCACCTTGCCCTCGACGTACATCACCGGCTTGCCGACGGTGCCGACCTTGCGCCGCGCCGTATCCTCGTCGGTGAGGAATACGGTCGGGCCGGTCTCCGTCATGCCGAAGCCGAAACAGATGGTCACCCCCTTGGCCAGGTATTGCTCCAGCAAGACCTTCGGAATCGGCGCGCCGCCGCAGGCCCAGTTGCGCACCCGCGAAAAGTCGGCGCTGGCGAAACGGGGATGCTGGCTGAGGAAGAGGTAGATGGCCGGCACGCCGAACATCACGGTGGCGTCCGACTCGAGCAGCTCCATCGTCTTGTCGACATCGAACTGGCGCATGATCAGCGTGGTCCCGCCGCACATGATGGTCGGATTCATGTAGAGGTTCAGGCCGCCGGTGTGGAAGTAGGGCAAGACCGAGAGCATCCGGTCTTCGCGTCGCAACCCTGTGGCGAGCATGCCATTGACCGCGTTGGTGAAGGCCATGCCCCAGGTCTGCGGGACGCCCTTGGGCCTGCCCGTGGTGCCGGCGGTGTACAGCAGGTACCAGACCTCGTCGTGCGCCCGCCAGGGCATTTCGACCGTGGCGCCGGACACCGCGGCCAACGCCGCTTCGTAGCCGTCGACCTTGTCGCGTGGCGCGCCCGTGACCATGCGCCGGGTCAATTTGCAGGCGTCGGCGAGGGCGATCCCGATTTGGTAGAATTCCTCGCCCCAGACCAGCGCCGCCGGCTCGGCATCGGCCGCGATTCCGGTCAGTTCGGGCAGCGCCAGGCGCCAGTTGAGGCAGACCATGATGGCGCCGAGCTTGCCGCAGCCATATAGCATTTCGACGTAATCGGACGAACTGTGGGCCAGCACCGCCACGCGGTCGCCGGGCTTGATCTGCCAGCGTTCGCGCATGAACTCGGCGAAGCGGCTGGCACGTTCGTTGAGTTGCGCATAGGTGACCGAGCGCGCGCTGTGCAGATCGACCAGGGCGACCTGCTGCGGAAACTGCGCGGAATGCTTGACCAGCCAGTCGGGTATCAGCATTTGGCTTCCTCCTCATCCTGTGAATCCGGGTAATCGGCGAAATCGCGCAGGAAGACATCGACGCCCGCCAGCGCTTCCGGCGCCGCGACCAGTTCGACGAAACGCGAGCGCTCGGCTTCGAGGTCGGCGGCAAGCAGCGCACGGTCGCCCCACAACAATGACTTGGCGGCACGCATGGTGCCGCGCGGATAGGCGGCGATCTTGCGCGCGGCGTCCGCGGCCCGCTCCGCCAGCGCATCGGCCGCCACGATCTCGCTGGCCAGGCCCCAGGCCACCGCTTCCTCAGCGCGCACGGTGCGATTCAGCAATAGTGCCGACGCCGCCCGCCGCCGGCCGGCGAGGCGGCCGACCAGCGCCGTCCAGCCGCCGTCGGGGCCGAATCCGGCGGTCGCGTAGTGCGCCTTGAATGCCGCCTGCGGCGCCAGCAGGACGATGTCCGCCGCCAGCACCAGGCCGATCGAACCGCCGGTGACGATGCCATGCACTGCGGCCACCACCGGCTGCGGCAGGTCGATCAGCGCCAGGATCGCTTCGTTAAGTTGCCCGACCAGGCGATGGCCATAGCCGCGCAGGTCGCCGCGCTCCCGCTCGCGGCGGAATCGGCGCATGTCGCCGCCGATCGAAAATGCAGGCCCGTCGGCGGCGAGGATGACGGCCCGACATGCGGCGTCGGCCTTCAAGTCCGCGAGCGCTGCCAGCAATGCGTCCAGCAGTTCCGGCACCAGCGCGTTATGCATCCCGACGCGAGCGAGCACCACGCGCGCCACGGCATCGGTGCGCTCTACGCGCACCAGGTTCACGGTGCTCTCCGTGCCAGGGCCTTGCTGCGCAGGCGGCCTACGATGCCGGTCGGGAAGAAGTACACCGACAGGACGAACAGCACGCCCAGCCACAACAGCCAGCGGTCGGGATGGAACAGGTTGGCCAGCAGCGGCACGCCGGAGAGCGATGCCGAGGCTTGCGCCATTAGTACCTGCAGGTAGTTCTGCACCAGGATGAACAGCGCCGAGCCGATCACCGCGCCGTAGATCGTGCCCATGCCGCCGATCACCACGATCAGCAGGATGTCGGTCATCACCTCGAAGGAAAGCATGGTCTTCGGCCCGACGTAGCGCAGCCAGAGCGCCATCAGGACGCCGGCGAGCGTGGCGATCAGGGCACCGAGGCAGTTGGCCAGGGTGCGGTAAATCACGGTGCGATAGCCCAGCGCTTCGGCGCGGAAATCGTTTTCGCGGATCGCCTGCAGCACGCGGCCGAAGGGCGAATTGACGATGCGCAGCATCAGCAGGAACAGCGCCAGCGCGGAAAAGAAGACCAGGTAATAGGTGATCAGCTTGCCGTCGATCGCCCGCCCGAGGATGTCCGTATCGAACAGCCGATAGCTTGGCTGCAGCAGCTCCGGGACCTTGAAGGTGCGGCCGTCCTCGCCGCCGGTCAGGTCGGACAATTGCGAAGCGACGACGGCGAACGCGGCGGCCACGGCAAGCGTGATCATCGCGTAGAAGATCGCGCGCACGCGCAGCGAGAACAGGCCGATGACCAGCGCCAGCACCAGGGAAAGCGCCAGGGCGCCGGCCGTGCCGACGAAAATCGCCCACCAACTCGGTCCCATGCCGTGCAGCGCCAATCCGACGCCGTAGGCGCCGATGCCGTAGAACATGGTGTGGGCAAACGACACGACGCCCGTGTAGCCCAGCAGCAGGTCGTAGGACGCGACCAGCACGACGAAGACGCAGATCGTCGCCGCGACATTGAGTGAGCGCGCCCCGGGCACCAGGAAGGGCGCCAGTGCCAGCCCGAAGAACACGGCGAGCAGCATCGCCGAAAGCAGCCGGCTGCGCGGCAGGTCGCCGGAAAGCAGGGTCTTGATCATGGCAGTACCGCCGGGCCGCCCCAAGGTACTGACACGCCCCCTCGGGGGGGCAGCGAGCAAAGCGAGCGTGGGGGTCGTTTCATGTTCAGCGCTTCGCCACGGGATAGAGTCCCTGCGGCCGCCATAGCAGCACCATGACCATCAGCAGGATGTCGGACACCAGCGCTACCTTGGGGGCGAGGAAGCCGGCATAGTTGGCGGCCAATGCCACCAGCATGGCGCCGATGAAGCAGCCGCCGACCGAACCGAGGCCGCCGATGATGATGACGATGAACACCAGCACCGTGATCTCGCCGCCGATCGCCGCGGTCAGGGTTTCCTTGTAGAGGCCCCACATCACGCCACCGAGGCCCGCCAGCGCCGAGCCGGCCATGAAGACGCCGACGAACAGGCGCCGGATGCGGTAGCCCAGCGCCTCGACCATCTCGCCGTTTTCGACGCCGGCGCGGATCAGCAGGCCGACCTTGGTCCGGTTCAGCACCAGGAACATGGTGACGAACACCGTCAGACCGACGCCGACCGCGATCAGGCGATATTTTTCCAGCGCCGCATCGCCGAAGATGAAGGCGCCACGGAAAGTCGTCGGCAGCTGCAGCGGAATCTGCTCGGCGCCCCAGATGACGTGGATCAACTGCTCGGCGACGATCATGCCGCCCATGGTGATCAGGATCTGCTTCAGGTGCAGGCCATATACCGGCCGAATGATGATGCGCTCGAACGCCCAGCCCAGCAGCCCGGTGACCACCATTGCCAGCAGGATGGCGAGCCCGAGCACGGACAGGTTCATCAGCACCGAATCCGCCTCGACCCAGCTTTTCATCGGCAGCAGCACCAGCGTGGCGGTGAAGGCGCCGACCGAGACGAAAGCGCCGTGGCCGAAATTCAGCACGTCCATCAGGCCGAAGATCAGCGTCAGGCCGCTGGCCATCATGAACACCATCATGCCCATGGCCAGCCCCGCGACGGTCAGCGTCACCCAGGTCGGGAAGCTGCCCACCAGCGGCAGCATCAGCAGCGCCAGCAGCGGCACCAGCAGCAGCGGCAGCACGTCCACCTTCACCTTGGGCAGCGCGGCGTCTTGTGGCGCGGCATGCGATATCGTCGTCATGTTCCGTCCCTATTGGTGGGTATCCAGCGACAGGCCCAGCAGCCTGTGCTGCAGGTCCTTGTCCGCTGCCAGTTCGGCCATCGAACCGGAGTGCACGATGCACCCGCCGTCCATCACCGCGACCGTATCGCCCAGCGCGGCGACGAAGCTGAAGTTCTGCTCCACCAGCAGGATGGTTTCGGTCTGCTTGAGTTCGCGGAAGGCGGCGATCATGCCCTGGATGATGGCTGGCGCCAGTCCCTTGGTCGGCTCGTCGATCAGGATCAGTTTTCTCGGCTCGACGATGGCACGCGCGATCGCGACCATCTGCTTCTGGCCCCCCGACAGGGTGCCCGCCGGCTGGTTCCAGAATTTCTTGAGGGCGCCGAAAAAGCCGAAGATCCATTCCAGCCGCGCCTCGTCCATCTGGTCCGCGCTCTTTACGCTGCGCGCCGCGAGAAAGAGGTTTTCGCGCACCGTCAGGTCGGAGAAGATGCCCATGCTTTCGGGTACGTAGGCAATGCCGGCGCTCGCGATATCGGGCGTCGGACTGTGCGTGATGTCGCCGCCTTCGAAATGCACGCTGCCGCGAGATGCATGCCACAGGCCCATGATGGTGCGCAGGGTGGTCGTCTTGCCGGCGCCATTGCGGCCGAGCAGAACCGTGATGCCACCCTTGGGTACGGTCAGATCGACACCCTGCAGGATATGGTACTGGCCGATGTGGGTGTGCACCCCATCGAGTTGCAGGAGGGGATCAGACATGGTCCGCCATCCCGGTTCCCAAATAGGCTTCCTGCACGATCGGCGATGCCATCACCTCGGCAGGCTCGCCGTCGGCCACCAGATAGCCGTTGTGCAACACGATGATGCGGTCGGCCAGCGAACGCACCACGTCCATCTTGTGTTCGACCAGCAGGATGGTCTTGTCGCCCTGGGCCTTGATGTGGTGGATCAGGTCAAGTACCACCGGCACCTCGTCAACGCTCATGCCGGCGGTCGGCTCGTCGAACATGAAAATGTCCGGCTCGAGCGCCAGCAGGATCGCGATTTCGAGCTTGCGCTTGTCGCCGTGTGACAGCGCGGAAGCCAGTTCGTGGCGTCGTTCGCTGAGCGCCGTGACATGCAGGTAATGCTCGGCCTTCTCGACCAGTTCGACATGGCGGGTCCACATCGTGATCATGTTCAGGCCCAGTCCGGCGCGGCTTTGCACGGCCAGGCGCACGTTCTCCAGCACCGGCAGGTTGGGAAACAGGTTGGTGAGCTGGAAGGCGCGGCCGATGCCACGCTTGGTCCGCTGAGGCGCACCCAGGTGGGTGACATCTTCGCCATACAGGCGCACCGTGCCCGAGGTCGGCGGCAACTGTCCCGACATCAGGTTGAAGTAGGTGGTTTTTCCAGCGCCGTTGGGTCCGACGATCGCCGTCAGCGTGCCCGGACGGAACTCGCAACTGACGTTATTGACCGCGACATGGCCGCCGAAGCGGATGCTCAGGCCGTGCGTGGAGAGAACGGGATGTTCGCTGGACATGGTCGATTCAGGGCCACCGATGGCGACACTCGGACGGCAAGGCCGGCTGTCGCCGCCCTGCCCCGCCGGAATGCCGCCAATCAGGTTTTCAGCGCTTGTTGCGAATCGGCAGCGGCAGTTCGGACGCCGGGAATTCGCGCACCAGTTCCAGCAAATCCCATTCGTTGGCCTGGGCCTTCTTGATGCGGAAATGGAACATCGGCTGCAGCGCCTGATGGTCGTCCTTGCGGAAGGTCATCTTGCCCTTGGGCGTGTCGAACTCCATGCCTTCCATGGTGGCGATGAGCTTCTCCGTATCGCTCGACCCGGCCTTGGTCAGCGCGGTGTAGACGGCGCTGGCTGCAGCGAAGCCGCCTGCAGTGAAGAAATCCGGCGGCTGCTTGAGGCGCTTCTGGTTCTCGGCCACCAGCCAGTCGTTCATCGCATTTTTCGGGAAGGCGTAGTAGTAATAGATGCTGCCTTCCATGCCGACCAGGTTCTTCCAGCCCTTCAGCACCGGCAGGATGTTGCCACCCGCCGCGAGTTCGATGCCATAGCGTTCGGGCTTCATGTCAGCGATCTTGGTCAGCGGATTGGCGCCGGCCCAGTAGATCGACAGGATCTTGCGGCCCGACTTGTCCTTGAGCGCATCGAAAATCCGCTGCGCCGACGCAGTGAAGTCGGTGGCGTTCTGCGGCGCATATTCCTCATGCACCACCTTGGCCTTGCTCTTGACGGCAGCCAGCGAATCCTTGAAGGCCTTGATGCCGTCGCGACCAAACGCATAATCCTGGGCCAGGAACGCAACATTGGCCTCGCCCATGAGAGCTGCCGCGGCAGCCAGACCGTCCTGGGACGAGTTGCGCCCGGTGCGGAAGATGTAGCGGTTCCACTTGTCGCCCGTGATCGCATCGGCCACCGCGGGTTCGACCACCAGCACCTTCTTGTATTCCTCGGCCACCGGCAGCATCGCCAGTGCGGCCCCGGACGACGTCGTGCCTACCGCGATATCCACCTTGTCGTCGCCATACGCCTCGGCCAGTGCGGCCTTGGCCAGATCCGGCTTGCCCTGGTCATCCTTGACGATGACTTTGACCTTGCGGCCATTGATCATCATGCTGCCCTTGGTCAGGTACTCGAGGCCCATCATGAAACCGAGTTCGGTTTCCTTGGCGTAGGCTTCGAGCGCCCCGGTCTTGCCCGCAATAAGGGCGATCTTGAGTTCCTGCGCGCTGACCGGCGCGGTCATGGTGACGGCTGCAGCCGCGAAGCTTGCAATAGCCAGTGCCTTGAGTTTCATCTCGAGTCCTCCGTTCGTGGTTTGACTCCCCGGGTAAACGGGGTCAAACCCCTGCATGCATGAGACGTGCCACGCCTGCAATACACCGGGAAGTCATCTAAATGACTCGGGACTCGACAACGACTCCGCTAGTTGGCTGTCTGGTTTTCCGGACAAATTGACCAACGATAGTATCTTTACTTAATATAACCATATAGATAACATGCTGTCCTGAAAATCAGACAGTCAGCTTGGTGTCCGGATATTCTGACGCAACGCCGAACGCACCAAGCTTTTCGTACAACTGCGCCCGACTGATCCCCAACAACTTGGCTGCATGCATCTTGACCCCACCTGTCGCCTCAAGGGCGCGCAGAATTTCGTTGCGCTCGGCTGCCGCGACCACCTCGCGCAAGGGCCGCACCGGACTGAGGGCGGAGTCGCCGACCTGGCCCGAGACTACAACTGCCGCAATCGATGTTGCCGGCAGCATGTGAAAGTCGCCGCCGGTGAGACGGCGATTGTCCGACTGCGCGACCGCCTGTTCCAGCACATTGCGCAATTCGCGGACATTGCCCGGCCAGTCGTAAGCGAATAGTCGCGCCAGGCCGTCCGCCGCCAGGGTGCACGGCGCTTCGCCACCCTGTTCCGCAATCTGTTCGAGCAGGGTTTCGCACAGGATCGAGATGTCCTCGCGCCTTTCCCGCAGCGGCGGCAAGCGGATGGGCAGGACGTTGAGCCGGTAATAGAGGTCGGCACGAAAGGTTCC
Organism: Sulfuritalea sp.; assembly: GCA_044359585.1. Taxonomy (GTDB): domain Bacteria; phylum Pseudomonadota; class Gammaproteobacteria; order Burkholderiales; family Rhodocyclaceae; genus Sulfuritalea. The sequence goes on from JBIKLV010000062.1 coordinate 13,085, forward strand.
GGCTTCGATCATCGACTTCAGGTCGCGACTGGTGGCGGCGATCACCCGCACGTTGACCGCCCGCAACTGGTTGCCGCCGATCGGTTCGACCTCGCCCTCCTGCAGCACCCGCAGCAACTTCGGCTGCAGGGCCAGCGGCATGTCGCCGACCTCGTCGAGGAACAGGGTGCCGCCATCGGCGAGGGCAAACTTGCCGCTGCGCGACCGGGTTCCAGCACCGGTGTAGGCGCCGGGCTCGACGCCGAACAGTTCCGCCTCCAGCAAGGCCTCAGGGATGGCCGCGGCGTTGATGCTCACCAGCGGCCCTTCGCCGCGGCGACTTGCGGCATGGATGGCGTGCGCCAGCAGTTCCTTGCCGGTCCCGGTTTCGCCGAGCAGCAGCACGGCACCCTCGCGTTCCGCCGCACGGCGCGCCTGCTCCTTGGTATCCACCGCGACGCGACTGGCGCCGATGAACTGGCTGAATCGGTACTTGGCCTGGCGTCCTTCCGCCAATTGCTTGCGCACCGTGGCCAGGTCCGTCTGCATCCGCTGGAATTTGGACACGATGGGCTTCAGTGCCTGCAGCCGATCGTAGAGGATCACTCCCAATGCCCCGATCACGTTGCCCGCTTCGCCATGCAGGGGAATCCGCGACACCACCATCTGGCGCCCGCCTATGGTCAACACGTCGAGCAAGTCGGCCTGTCCGGTCTCGACGACGCGACGCAACTGGCTGTTGGGCAGGACTTCCTCGATCGCACGTCCCTCGATCGCTTCGCTGCCGTTCCAGCCGATCAGGGCCTTGTACTTGTCGTTGATCCAGGTGATGCGCCCGGCGTGGTCTACCACGACGGCGCCTTCGTAAAGGCTGTCGAACAACTTGACCAGGGAGGACGCGGCGAGGCTGCGCACCTCGGCATCGCTCGACAGCCGGGCGGGAACCTGCCTGGCCACGGCGGCGATCAGCTTTTCTGGTCGCGCGACTGCTGCTCCGCGCGATCAAGTTCCCGATCCATTTCCTCGTCACTCGGCGGCCGGTAGTCGGACTCGCCGGCAACCACCGGACGCACGATGAGGTTGGCCAGGACAATTCCAAGCTCGTAGAGCAGCCACAAGGGTATCGCCATCATGAACTGCGAGATGACATCCGGCGGCGTGAACACCGCGCCGACCACAAAGGCACCGACAATCACATAGGGCCGCCACTCGCGCAACTTGACCACGTTGACGATGCCGACCTTGACCAGCACGATGACGATCACCGGAACCTCGAAGGTGACGCCAAACGCAAGGAACATCGTGAGCACGAAGGAAAAGTACTTTTCTATGTCGGTCATCCAGGCCACGCCTTCCGGAGCGAACTGCGCCATGAAGCCGAACACCATGGGGAAGAACGCGAAGTACGCGAAGGCCATGCCGATGAAGAACAACAGCACGGATGCGGCGAGCAGCGGCATGGCCAGCTTTTTCTCGTGGGCATACAGCCCGGGCGCAACAAAGGCCCACAACTGGTAAAGAACATAGGGCAGGACGATCAGGAACGAGACCATCAACGCCACTTTCATCGGCACCAGGAATACCCCAACCACGTCGGTGGCGATCATCTGCCCGCCGGCGGGAAGTGTCGCCAACAGGGGGGCGGCAAGCACCGAGTACAGCTCGCGGGCATAGAAGGCCAGCGGCACGAAGACGACGCCAACGGAAATCAGCACGCGGATCAGGCGATCGCGCAATTCGACCAGGTGCGAGAGGAAAGTTTCCTGCTCTTCAGCCATCAGGACTTTTGCACTTCGGTGGTTGCAGGAGCGGCGCTGGCCGGCATGGTATCCGCGGCACCTGCGGCACCGGCGGCAGTCGATGCCGGATCGCTCTGCGGGCTGGCAGCCGCGGCAGCCGCGTTCACATCGGACGCGATCGGCGCAACAGCGGTATTAACCGACGACTCGATCTCGCGCATCTCGTGGGTGACCGAGGTTTCCAGGCTCGATACCTCGCTGCTCACCTGCTGCTGAAGCTTCTTCAGCTCGTCGAGTTGCATCTCGCGGTTGATGTCGGATTTCACATCGCTGACGTAGCGCTGCAGGCGGCCCAGAATGTGCCCGGCCGTGCGCGCAACCTTGGGCAGGCGCTCGGGGCCGATGACGACCAGCGCCACGATGGCAATCACCATCAACTCGGTTAGGCCGACGTCGAACATTTTCTATTTGGGGAACCGGGCGGAAGGAATCGACAAGGGACGCGAGGGAAGGATCTTGCCCCTACCCTTCGCGCTGCAACCGTCCCTCGTTGCGCATTCGGGATCAGGTCTTGGTCTGTTCCCGCCGTGATTCGACGTCGATGGTCTGGCCTGCGACTTGCTGCGGCTCGGCCGACTTGTCGGCCGACGCGTCCTTCATGCCGTCCTTGAAGCCCTTGACGGCGCCACCGAGGTCCGACCCCATGTTGCGCAGTTTCTTGGTGCCAAACACCAGCATGACGATCACCAGCACGATCAGCCAGTGCCAGATGCTGAAAGATCCCATTGCGTTTCTCCTCGCGCTCAGTGAATTTCAAGGCGCCTTGCGTTTAAGCATTGATCCCAGTGGCTCGGGGCCGCCCAAGATGTGAACGTGGAGATGATACACCTCCTGATGCCCGATCCGCCCGGTGTTGATGATGGTGCGAAAGCCTTCATCGAGCCCCTGGCTTCTGGCCAGTTCGTTCGCCTTGGCCAGGATCCGCCCCAGCACCATCTGGTGGCTCATGTCCACGTCGGCCAGAGAGGCGACATGCACTTTCGGCACGATCATGAAATGCACCGGCGCGATCGGATTGATGTCGTGGAAGGCGAAAATCTCCTCGTCCTCGTAAATCTTCTTCGACGGGATCTCGCCACGGGCAATCCGGCAGAAGATGCAGTCGCCCACGCTCATTCGCTCCGGCTTTTCTTCTCGTCGATGCCGGAGATGCCTTCCCGACGCCGGAACTCGACCATCACGTCGTCGACGCCGATGTCGAATTGTGCGAGCAGGATCATGCTGTGGAACCACAGGTCGGTGACCTCGCGTACCAAGTGGAGGCGGTCGCCGTCCTTGGCCGCCATGATTGTTTCGGCCGCCTCCTCGGCGACTTTCTTGCAAATGGCATCGGTGCCCTTGGCATACAGGCTGGCGACATAGGACGAATCAGGTGCGGCGCCCTTGCGCTCGCGCAGCGTCGCCTGGACGCGATGGATCACTTCGAGGTCAATCATTTGTATATCTCCTTCGGGTCCTTGAGGACGGGTTCAACATCCCGCCAGCCCGAGGTTTCCAATCGGTTGAAAAAACAGCTGCGGCGCCCGGTATGGCAGGCGATGCCGCCCACCTGTTCGATCTTCATCAGCACCACGTCCTTGTCGCAATCGACGCGCAGTTCCAGCACCTTCTGCGCATGGCCGGATTCCTCGCCCTTGCGCCACAGCCTGCCGCGCGAACGCGACCAATATACGGCCTGGCCGGTTTCCGCGGTGATGGCCAGCGACTCGCGATTCATCCAGGCGAACATCAGTACCTCGCCGGTCACGGCATCCTGCGCGATGGCAGGCACCAGGCCCTGCGCATCCCAGGCCACCTCGTCCAGCCAATCCGGGTTCGCCACCACGCTCACAGCCGGACCTCGATGCCCTGCGCGCGCATGTATTCCTTGGCCTGGCGCACGGTGAATTCGCCGTAGTGAAAGATGCTTGCCGCCAGCACCGCATCGGCACGCCCCTCGGTGACGCCGTCCGCCAGATGCTGCAGGTTGCCGACGCCGCCGCTGGCGATCACCGGAATGCCCACGGCATCTGCCACCGCGCGGGTCAGCGCCAGGTCGAAGCCGACCTTGGTGCCGTCGCGGTCCATGCTGGTGAGCAGGATCTCTCCGGCGCCGAGGCTTTCCACCTTGCGCGCCCACTCGATGGCGTCAAGGCCCGCATTCTTGCGCCCGCCATGGGTGAATACCTCCCAGCGTCCGGGCGAAGTCTGCTTGGCATCCACGGCGACCACGATGCACTGTGCGCCGACCCGCGCCGAGGCATCGGCCACCAGTTGCGGATTGTTGACGGCCGCGGTGTTCATGCTGACCTTGTCGGCACCCGCGTTCAGCAGGCGGCGCACGTCGTCCACCTGGCGCACGCCGCCACCGACGGTGAGCGGGATGAAGACCTGCGAGGCGACGGCCTCGACGATGTGCAGGATGATGTCGCGGTCGTCGGAACTGGCCGTGATGTCGAGGAAAGTGATCTCGTCGGCGCCCTGGTCATCGTAGCGTTTGGCGATCTCCACCGGATCACCGGCATCGCGCAGTTCGACGAAATTGACGCCCTTGACCACGCGGCCGGCGTTGACGTCGAGACAGGGAATGATGCGTTTGGCGAGCATGGCCGGGGTCAGGGCCTGGAAAGCTTGTCCGCCTCGGCCTGGGCCTTCTTGAAATCCAGCGTACCTTCGTAGATCGCGCGGCCTGTGATGGCGCCGGAAATACCCTCGCCCTGGACCGCGCACAGCGCCTTGACGTCCTTCAGGCTGGCGATGCCGCCGCTGGCGATCACCGGGATGCGAAGCGCCTGGGCAAGCTTGACCGTGGCCTCGACGTTCACTCCGGACAACATGCCGTCGCGCCCGATGTCGGTGTATATCACCGCTTCGACACCGTAGTCCTCGAATTTCTTGGCCAGGTCGACCACGTCGTGGCCGGTCATCTTCGACCATCCATCGACCGCCACCTTGCCGTCGCGGGCATCGAGGCCGACGATGATGTGGCCCGGAAAGGCGCCGCAGGCATCGTGCAGGAAACCGGGATTCTTCACCGCCGCGGTGCCGATGATGACGTAGCTGACGCCGTCGTCGAGGCAACGCTCGATGGTGTCGAGGTCGCGTATGCCGCCCCCCAACTGCACGGGGATGTCGTCGCCCACTTCCTTCAGGACCGCCTTGATCGCGGCTTCGTTCTTCGGCTTGCCGGCAAAGGCGCCGTTCAGGTCGACCAGGTGCAGGCGACGCGCTCCTTGGTCGATCCAGTGGCGAGCGATGGCGGCCGGGTCTTCGGAAAACACCGTGGCGTCGTCCATATCGCCCTGTTTCAGGCGGACGCAGTGGCCGTCCTTCAGATCAATCGCGGGTATCAGCAGCATAGGATGTGTGCAATGAATGAAATGCCTGGTGGGGGCGGTCAGGGATTCCAGCGCATGAAATTGCCGAGCAATCGCAATCCGGCCTGGGCGCTTTTTTCCGGGTGGAATTGAACAGCGAAGATGTTAGCGCGAGCAATCGCGCTGGTAAAGGGGATGCCGTAGTGGGTCGAGCCCGCAATCACCTCGGGATCCTGCGGTTCGACGTAGTAGCTGTGCACGAAATAGAAGCGGGCATCGTCGACGATGCCGTCCCACAAAGGATGCGCCTCGGCCTGATGCACCTGGTTCCAGCCCATGTGCGGCACCTTTAGCCGCGATCCGTCGGGCGCCACCATGGCGGCATCGGGAAAGCGCGGCACCCGTCCCGGCAGGACTTCGAGGCCCATGACGTTCCCCTCTTCGGCATGGCCGAAGAGCATTTGTAGGCCGACGCAGATGCCGAGAAAGGGCTTTTCGGAAGCGGCGCGGATCACCGCGTCGCGCAGGCCGCGCGCGGACAGTTCGCGCATGCAGTCCGGCATCGCCCCTTGACCGGGCACCACCACGCGATCGGCGGCCAGGATCTCGGCGGCATCGGAGCTGACGCGAACCTCGGCTGTCGGCGCAACGTGCTCGATGGCCTTGGCCACAGAACGCAGGTTGCCCATGCCGTAATCGACTACCACGACCGTGCTCATGGAAGGATCAGAGCGAGCCTTTTGTCGAAGGAATGGCGCCGGCGGCGCGCGGATCGGTTTCCACCGCCACGCGCAAGGCACGAGCGAAAGCCTTGAACACGGTCTCCGCCTGATGATGCGAATTGTCGCCGCGCAGGGCGTCGATATGCACCGTGATATTGGCGTGATTGACCAGGCCCTGGAAAAACTCGCGCACCAGGTCGACATCGAACTCGCCGATCGTGGCCCGCGTGAAAGGCACGTTGAAGACGAGGCCCGGCCGCCCGGAAAGGTCCACCACCACGCGCGACAGCGCCTCGTCCAGCGGCACGTAGGCATGGCCGTAGCGGCGCAGGCCCTTCTTGTCGCCAAGGGCCTTCGCCAGCGCCTGGCCGATCGTGATACCGACATCCTCGATGGTGTGATGGGCGTCGATGTGCAGGTCACCCGTCGCCTCGACGCTGAGGTCGATCAGTCCGTGGCGCGCGATCTGGTCCAGCATGTGGTCGAAGAAGCCGACGCCGGTCGCCAGTTTGGAAACACCGGTGCCATCGAGATCGAGGGCGACGCGTATTTTCGTTTCGAGGGTGTTGCGCGAGATGTCGGCTTGCCGCATGGCCTGAGGGTCAAGCAAGTGTTCGAGGCCTGCATGATACCATCGGCTTAGCAGCCTGCACGACAGGCGCAAACCCCGATCATCACTGCCCTGCCAACCATTCCGCCTGACCATGAGCCGCTACTGGAGCGATGTCGTCAAGGGGCTCACGCCCTACGTGCCGGGCGAGCAACCCAAGCTCGCCAACCTGGTGAAACTCAATACCAACGAGAATCCCTACGGGCCGTCGCCGCGCGCCCTCGAGGCCATCCGCGCCGCCACCGACGATTCACTGAAGCTCTACCCCGATCCCAACGCGGAAAGGCTCAAGCGCGCCATTGCGGACTGCCATGGTGTCGAAACCGGCAACGTCTTCGTCGGCAACGGCTCGGATGAAGTCCTGGCCCACGTCTTCCTGGGCCTGCTGAAGCACGCACGACCCATTCTGTTTCCCGACATCACCTACAGCTTCTACCCGGTGTATTGCGGCTTGTATCAGGTCGCCTATGAAACGGTGCCGCTGCTCGCCGATTTCTCGATCCGCGTCGCTGACTATGTGCGACCGCCCGGTGCTCAGGCCGGCGGCATCATCTTTCCCAACCCCAACGCACCGACCGGGCGCCAGTTGCCGCTGGCCGACATCGAATCGCTGCTGCAGGCCAACCCGGATTCCGTGGTGGTGATCGACGAGGCCTATGTCGACTTCGGCGGCGACAGCGCGATTCCCCTGACGAACTGCTACCCCAACCTGCTCGTGGTGCAGACGCTATCCAAGTCGCGTTCGCTGGCAGGCCTGCGCGTCGGCTTCGCGGTCGGTCACGTCGACCTGATCGAAGCGCTTGAGCGCGTCAAGAACAGCTTCAACTCCTACCCGCTCGACCGCCTGGCTATCGCCGGCGCGGTCGCCGCCTTCGAAGACCGCGAGTATTTCGAGCAGACCTGCCACGCCGTCATCGCCACGCGCGAGAAGCTGGTGGCCGACCTCGAAAGTCTCGGCTACGACGTCATTCCGTCCGCCGCCAATTTCGTCTTCGCGCGCCATCCGCGGCACGATGCCGAAAAGTCGGCGCTGGCGCTACGGCAACGCAGCATCATCGTGCGTCATTTCAGGCAGCCACGGATCGACCAGTACCTGCGCATCACCGTTGGTACGGATGAACAGTGCGCCGCACTGGTGATGGCCCTGAAGGAAATCCTCGGCTGAAGGACGGACTGCGGGCGGCGACCACGCCTGAAAGTCGGTGCCGGCGATACGGCGCCAAAAGGCTATTTCAGCCTGAACTCCGCCGCGTTGGCGTGCGCCGTGAGCCCTTCGCCGTGCGCCAGGGTCGCGGCGATCGGGCCGAGTGTTTTGGCACCCGCGGCCGAAACCTCGATGATGCTGGAACGCTTCTGGAAGTCATACACGCCAAGCGGTGAGGAGAAACGCGCGCTGCGCGAGGTGGGCAGCACGTGGTTGGGGCCGGCGCAGTAGTCGCCCAGCGACTCGGAGGCGTAGTGGCCGATGAAAATGGCGCCGGCGTGGCGGATCTTCTCTACCAGAGGAGCCGGATCGGCCACGGCAAGTTCGAGGTGCTCGGGCGCGATGCGGTTGGCGATCGCGCAGGCTTCCTCGAGATCGGCGACCTGAATCAATGCGCCACGGCCCTTGAGCGAGGCGGCGATGACCTCGCGGCGCGGCATGGTCGGCAGCAGGCGTTCGATGCTGGCGGCCACGCGGTCGATGAAGGCGGCATCGGGACAGAGCAGGATGGACTGCGCGAGTTCGTCGTGCTCCGCCTGGGCGAAGAGGTCGATCGCCACCCAGTCAGGATTGGCCGACGCATCGGCAATGATGAGAACCTCCGACGGTCCAGCCACCATGTCGATGCCGACCGTGCCGAACACGCGGCGCTTGGCGGCGGCGACATAGGCGTTGCCGGGACCGACGATCTTGTCCACCTGCGGAATGGTCTGCGTGCCATACGCCATTGCCGCCACGGCCTGGGCGCCGCCGATGGTGAACACCCGATCGACGCCAGCGAGGCAGGCGGCCGCCAGCACCAGCGCGTTCTTCTCGCCGCGCGGCGTGGGGACCACCATGACCAGTTCACCGACGCCGGCAACCTTGGCCGGCAGCGCGTTCATCAGCACCGAACTCGGATAGGCCGCCTTGCCGCCCGGAACATAGAGGCCGACGCGGTCCAGGGGTGTGACCTTCTGGCCCAGGCGAGTGCCGTCGGCCTCGGTGAAGCTCCATGATTCGGACTTCTGCCGCTCGTGGTAGTCGGTGACGCGCTGCGCGGCGGCCTCCAAGGCCTTGCGCTGGGCCAGAGGCAGGCGATCGAGTGCATGGCGCAGCTCGGCGCGCGGCAGTTCAAGTTCGCCCATGCTGCCGACGTCGAGCAGGTCGAAGCGACGGGTGTAGTCGAGCACGGCAGAATCGCCCTCGAGCTTCACCCGCTTGAGAATCTCGGCGACGATCCGCTCGATGGCTTCGTCGGTCGAATTGTCGAAGTGCAGCAGTGCGTCGAGCGTCGCGCCAAAACCGGAGTCGGCGCTGGAGAGACGGCGAATCATCGGATCGCACCCTCGATAGCCACGATAACCGGCTGCAGCAACTCGCGCTTCATTTTCAGCGACGCCTGGTTGACCACCAGTCGCGCCGAGATATCCATGATTTCCTCGACCTCGACCAGCTTGTTGGCCTTCAGCGTACTGCCGCTGGAAACCAGGTCCACGATGGCCTCGGCCAGCCCGGCCAATGGCGCGAGTTCCATGGAACCGTAGAGTTTGATCAGATCGACATGCACGCCCTTGCCGGCAAAGTGCTCGCGCGCGACCGTGGTGTACTTGGTGGCGATGCGCAGGCGCGCTCCCCGCCGAACGGCGGCTTCGTAGTCGAATCCGGCTGGCGCCGCGACGCACATGCGGCACTTGGCGATCTTGAGATCCAGCGGCTGGTAG
>JBIKLV010000063.1:0-21892 GCA_044359585.1 Sulfuritalea sp.
GAACACGCGCTCCTGGATGCGATCCAGGCCCAGCGCCTTCTTCGCGGCTTCGGCGACGATCCACTTGTAGGATTCGCCGTTGATCATGATCTGCCACTTGCCCGAACGCACCGGCTGGCCGCCATCCTTCAGGGCCGGCAGGCCTTCCTTCTGCGCCTCGGCGCCGTCGTGGCGGACGCCTTCGGCGTCGGTCTTCCAGATCGGCAGGCCCCACTCTTCGAACAGATGGACGGAGTCGTCAACGTTGCGGCCCACGTCGTAGGCCAGGTCGTCGCGGGTGATGCCCATCAGGTCGTTGGAGACCATGCGCGCGTAGTCGGCGGGATCCTGCTTGTCGCCGATGTAGGTGTTGATCGCGGACAGGCCCTGGGCCACGGCGCCGGAGCGGTCCATGGCGGCCTTGTCGACCAGCTTGATCTTGAGTTCCTTGCCGGTTTCGGCCTTGAGGGCTTCGGCCCAGCGCATGATTTCGTATGCCGTGCCGCAGCAGGCCATGCCGCCGCCGATCAGCAGAACGTCCAGTTCTTCGTGGACGACTTCGGGTGCTTCAAATGTTCCAGCCATTTTTTATTCCTCGATTGGTCGATTATTTGCGGATCAGTTCGGCGGGGTTGCCGGCGCGGAAGCCACCCATCACGGCGCGGGTGAACACGCCATCGACGGTGAGTTCGGACATCTTCGGCATCGGCTTGCCGCCGTAGCAGTCGATCGAACCCTCAGCCGTGGTGCGGATCGGGAACTTGAAGCGCTTCAGCGTGCCGTTGCGGAACTTGATGGTCCACATGATGGAATCGGAACCGCGCATCGGCTGAACCGAACCGCCCAGCGGCACGATGTCGGCGTAGTGGCGGCATTCGATCGCGCCCTGCGGGCAGATCTTGACGCAGGAGTAGCACTCCCAGCACTGCTCGGGTTCCTGGTTGAAAGCCTTCATGGCATGGCCGGTTTCGGAACCGTCCTTGTCGAGCTTCATCAGGTTATGCGGGCAGATGTACATGCAGGCGGTCTTGTCCTGCCCCTTGCAGCCGTCGCACTTCTCGGTACGAACAAAGGTTGGCATTTGTTTTCTACTCCTTGGTTGCGGTGTGGTTCATCGAAAAAACTGGGTGGGACGCGAAACTGTGGTTTTAACGGGCTGAATGCCCGGACAACTTGACTTCGACCTTTTCATGCTCGGCCAGGCTGGCGTAGTAGGCGCGCAGGACTTCGAGCACTTCGGGACGGGAAAACTCGGCCGGCACCTCGCCGGCCTCGGACAGCATCTTGCGCAGCTTGGTACCGGACAGCAGCAGGCGGTCCGCCTCGCCATGCGGGCAGGTACGCGCCGACGCCATGCCGCCACACTTGTAGCACCAGAAGGTCCAGTCGATCTTCAGCGCCTGGGTTTCCAGCGCGCCCTTGGGCAACTCGTCGAAAATGTGGTGGGCGTCGAAGGGGCCGTAGTAGCTGCCGACGCCGGCATGGTCGCGGCCGACGATCAGGTGCGAGCAGCCGTAGTTCTGGCGGAACAGCGCATGCAGCAGCGCCTCGCGCGGGCCGGCGTAACGCATGTCGAGCGGGTAGCCGGCCTGGATCACGGTCTTCTTGACGAAGTAGTTCTCGATCAGGGTGCCAATCGCTTCGGAGCGGACATCGGCGGGAATGTCGCCCGGCTTCAGGTTGCCGAGCAGCGAGTGGATCAGCACGCCGTCGCAGGTTTCGATCGCCACCTTGGCCAGATATTCGTGCGAACGGTGCATCGGGTTTCGCGTCTGGAATGCCGCCACCTTGCTCCAGCCGTAGGAATCAAACAGGGCGCGGGTTTCCTTGGGCGACATGAGCAGTTCGCCATAGGTTTCTGGGAAGCCGCCCAGCGAGAGCACCTTGATCGGGCCGGCGAGGTTGATGTCGCCCTGCTCCATCACCATCTTGACGCCGGGATGATCGATATCGGTAGTCTTGAACACCATGGCGCATTCATGCGCCTTGTCGATCGCGTACTTCTCGGTCACCTTCATGGTGGCGAGGATCGAGCCGTCGTCCGGATCGACCAGAGCGATGTCGCCGGCGACCTTGATGCCGTCGGCGGTAGCCTTGTCGGTCGACAGCGTGATCGGGATCGGCCAGAACAGACCGGAGGCCATCTTCATGCCGTCGCACACGCCCTGCCAGTCGGTGTGGGTCATGAAGCCATCGAGCGGGGTGAAGCCGCCCTGCCCCATCATGACGATGTCGCCTTTTTCGCGCGAACTGACCTTGACCTTGGGCAGGGTTGCGGCACGTGCCAGTTCCGCCTTCAGCGCCTCGCCTTCGAGCAACAAGGGTCGCAGACTGCCGCCACCGTGCGGATTGACCAACGCCATGCCGAGCCTCCTAGATGTATGGTTATTCTTCGAAGGCAGGAGGTTAACAATTTCCCACTTGTGCGCCAATGCGATTATTTCTATTTGGCGATAAGCGATTGTTTGGATTTCCTCGAATGAGGCTTATAGGAGGCTCTGATAAGATTCGCTCAGCGTCTCCAGGAGTTTTCCGCCCCCTATGAAAGCTGTGATCCTTGCCGGCGGCCTGGGCACACGTCTGGCCGAGGAAACCGTGCTGCGCCCCAAGCCGATGGTTGAAATCGGAGGCAAGCCCATCCTCTGGCACATCATGAAGGGCTACGCCCATTTCGGCATCACTGATTTCGTGATCTGCCTCGGCTACCGCGGCTACATGGTCAAGGAATATTTTGCCAATCTGGCCCTTCATACCGCCGACGTGACGGTCAGGCTGGGTGAAAACCGCGTCGACCTGCACCAAAATCAGTCCGAACCGTGGAACATCGAACTGATCGATACCGGCGAACGTTCGAACACGGGCGGTCGCCTGCTCCGCATCCGGCACCTGGTCGAGGACGGCGACTTTTGCATGACCTACGGCGACGGCGTCGCCGACGTCGACCTCCGCGCCTTGATTGCCTTTCATCGCGAGGAAGGCTGCCAGGCTACCGTTACCGCCGTGCGTCCTCCGGCGCGCTTTGGCCGCCTCGACCTCGACGGACGACGTGCCCGCGGCTTCCAGGAAAAGCCGCGCGGCGACGGCGACTGGATCAACGGCGGCTTTTTCGTGCTGTCTCCTGCCTCGCTGGACATGATCGACGGCGACGACTCGCAATGGGAAACCGCGCCGATGCAGCGCCTGGCCGCTGCCGGCCAATTGGCAGCTTTCCGCCACGACGGCTTCTGGCAACCGATGGATACCTTGCGCGACAAGAACCTGCTGGATGAACTCTGGGCTTGCGGACAGGCGCCCTGGAAGCAGTGGTGATGACTCCGGATTTCTGGAGGGGCCGCAAGGTCTTCCTCACCGGCCATACCGGTTTCAAGGGTAGCTGGCTGACGCTCTGGCTGAGAAAAGTCGGCGCTGAGGTCACGGCGTTTTCGCTCGATCCCCCGACTCAACCCAGCCTGTTCGAAGCGGCGAACGCCGCCGACGGCATCACCTCGATCCACGGCGACGTCTGCGACCACGCTGCGCTCGACGCCGCCCTGCGGGCCAGCGGCGCCAGCATCGTCTTCCATCTCGCCGCCCAGGCCATCGTCGCCGACGGCTACCGCTTCGCCCGCGAAACGTTCGCAACGAACGTGATGGGCACCGTCAACCTGCTGGAAGCGATTCGCGACAGTGCCACCGTCAAAGCCGGAGTGATCGTCACCAGCGACAAATGCTACGCGCTGGCACCTGGCGGCGAGGCCCTGCGCGAAACCGGTCCGCTCGGCGGCAAAGACCCTTACAGTGCCAGCAAGGGTTGCGCCGAGATCGCCGTGGCCGCGTGGCGCGCATCCTTTTTCGATGGCGATGGCGCGCCACGAATCGCCACGGCCCGCGCCGGAAATGTCATCGGTGGCGGCGACTGGTCGACGCACCGCCTGCTGCCTGACTTCGTGCGCACCTTTGGCTCCGGCCAGCCACTCGCCCTGCGCATGCCGCAGGCCATTCGCCCCTGGCAGCATGTACTCGAGGCCCTGGCCGGCTACCTGCTGCTGGCAGAAAGGCTGTGCGACGACGACGGTGCGAGACTTGCCCGTGGCTGGAATTTCGGACCAGCGGCAGGCGACCACCTGACGGTCGGCGAAGTCGCTCAACGCTGCGCTGACCTGTGGGGCGAAGGCGCCAGCATCGAGATCGCCGCGGCAAACTTCCAGAAGGAAACCGAGACCTTGCGACTCGACGCGGGCGACGCACGCGAACTTCTGGACTGGCGTCCGCGCTGGGATGCCGGCCAGGCCCTGCGACACACGCTCACCTGGTATCAAAAGTGGCTGGAAAACCCGAACGACGTCTTCGGCATCAACAGAATGACGCTGGGGCAGATCGACGACTACACTTCAAGACCATGACCACCGGCGAACGACGAAAACTGATCCTTGACAAGGTGCGCGACTACGCGACTCATAAGGAACAGCGCACGCCCTTCGTCCCCGGCCGCGACGCCGTCCCTCCCGCCGGACGCGTCCTCGATGCCGATGCCTACGTCGCCCTGGTCGATGCCGCGCTTGATGGCTGGCTTACTACCGGACGCTTCAACGACCAGTTCGAGCGCCTGATCGCGGCGCGCATTGGCGTGAAGCGGGCGCTGACCACCAACTCGGGGTCTTCCGCCAACCTGCTGGCGCTTTCGGCACTGACCTCGCCGCTGCTGGGTGCGCGGGCGCTCAAGCCCGGCGACGAGGTCATCACGGCGGCGGCCGGGTTTCCGACCACCATCAATCCCATCCTCCAGAACGGGCTGGTTCCGGTCTTCGTCGATTCCTCGCTGCCCGGCTACAACCCGACGGCGGAAGCCGTCGAGGCCGCCATCGGGCCGCACACCCGCGCCGTCATGCTGGCCCATGCGCTGGGCAATCCGTTCGATGCGGCGGCATTGCGGGAACTGGCCGACCGGCGCGGCCTGTGGTTGATCGAGGACTGCTGCGATGCCTTCGGCTCCCTGCTGCACGGCCGCAGCGTCGGCGGCTTCGGCCATGTCGGCACGCTCAGCTTCTATCCGGCGCACCACATCACCACCGGCGAAGGCGGCGCGGTGTTCACCGACGATCCCCTGCTCGCCCGCGCCATCGAATCCTTCCGCGACTGGGGCCGCGACTGCTACTGCGCCCCCGGCCGGGACAACACCTGCGGCAAGCGCTTCGACTGGCAACTCGGCGACTTGCCCTGCGGCTACGACCACAAGTACATCTATGCCCATGCCGGCTACAACCTCAAGATGACCGACATGCAGGCCGCGCTGGGCGTAGCGCAAATGGCCCGGCTCGACGAGTTCGTCGCCGCGCGGCGCGCCAACTTCGCGCACCTGACCGAACGAATGCGCGCCTGCGAAGAATTCCTGATTCTCCCCGAAGCGACGCCCGACAGCGTTCCATCCTGGTTCGGCTTTCTCCTGACGCTGCGCGAAACCGCTCCCTGCAGCCGGGTCGACCTGCTGCGCTACCTGGACCAGCACAAGATTGGCACGCGCCTCCTGTTCGCCGGCAACGTAACCCGCCAGCCGTACATGAAGGGACGGCAATACCGCGTTGTCGGCGACCTGGCCACCGCCAACGCGATCACCGAGCGCAGTTTCTGGATCGGCGTATATCCCGGATTGAGCGTGGAGATGCTGGACTATGCGGCTGACCGGATCGGCGAGTTCCTGGGGGTGGGATTCTGAGCCAGCCCTGCCAGCCGCTGCCCGCGGCAGACCTTGAACACATCCTCGCCCATACGACGCCCTTGTGGCATGAACTGGCCGGGTCGCGCATCTTCATTACCGGCGGCACCGGATTCTTCGGCATCTGGCTGCTGGAAAGCATCGCCGCCGCGAATGACACCCTGAAAGTCGGCGTTGGCGCCACGGTGCTGAGCCGCGATCCGCAACGCTTCGCTGCCCGGAATCGCCGACTGGCGGCAAGGCCCGAGTTCGAATGGCTGGCGGGGAGCGCAGAAAGTTTTCCCTTTCCGACAGCCCAGTACGACTACGTCATCCACCTGGCCACGGCATCCGCCGCGGAAGTCGGCGCTGGCGACACGGCGCTGACGCTGGCAACGCTGCTTGGCACGCAGCGCATCCTGCAATTTGCCCAAGCCTGCAGTGCCAGACGCCTCCTGCTGGCGAGCTCCGGGGCGGTGTATGGCCGACAACCCGGGGAATTGAGCCATGTTCCGGAAACCTACGTCGGCGCCCCGAACCCGCAACGCCCGTCATCCGCCTACGGCGAGATCAAGCGCCTCTCGGAACTCATGTGCGCCCTCACACCCCAGGTTGAATCCATCATTGCTCGCGGCTTCTCCTTTTTCGGGCCTGGCCTGCCACTTACCGACAAGTTCGCCATCGGCAGCTTCATCCGCCAAACACTCGCCGGCGGCCCAATCCGCCTTCACGGCGATGGCACGCCAGTGCGCAGCTACCTTTACGCTGCCGACCTCGTCATCTGGTTGCTGACACTCCTGCTGAAAGCAAAACCCAACCAGCCTTACAACGTTGGCTCTGATGCGGCAATCAGCCTATTGGAACTGGCACAGTTCATTTCCGCGGCTAACCGTGGGGTTGAAATCGACATCGGTCGCGCGCCAACATCAGGCGCACCGGACGTTTACGTGCCGTCCATTCAACGAGCTCGCGACGAACTCGGCCTCGATGTCTTGGTCCCGTTCGCGCTTGGCTTGAGTCGGACCATCGAATGGGCGCGACAGTAGATCGCCAACGCGGTGCACCTCGTGCTTGAATCGGATGAACATGCATCTAGCCACTTGACATTTGTTGCAAAAATGTCTGCAACCTCAATCAGCATTTACAGCTCAGGATCGTCGAACGATTTCGGCGCCAACGCTCAATCTGGCAGCGTGTGTCATTCAGTCACCTGAACCGCCTGCCCCGCAAGCAAAGCCCATTTACAAAGTGACCAACAAGCCAGATAATCAACCGGCAGTTGACCATCTCAGAAAGCTTGACCAATGAAAGCAGCCACGGTTGCAGACGCCAAGTCGCATCTATCCGCCCTGCTTGCCGACGTCGAGGCAGGCGAGGATGTTGTTATCACCCGCCGCGGGAAACCTGTGGCACGTCTCGTTGCCGAACCTCGATCAAACGGCTTCGACTGGTCGGACCTGCACATTTGGGTGTCAGCGCCGCCAACTCCTGGCCTGACGACTGCAGAAATGCGCGACCAGAATCTGCTGTGATCTATCTCGATACTTCGGTTCTCGGCGCAATATTCTTTCGCGAACCTGGTGCGCGAGACCTCGTAACCGAGCTTGAAGAACAGCCAAAGGCCAGCTTGATGATCTCAGCCTGGACATTGACCGAAATGGTCTGCATCGGCGGTATCAAGCAGCGGACGGGCGCGATCGACTGGGCACTATGCCAGCAGGCGCTTGCCAACTTTCAACGGTTTGCCTCAAGAAATCTGGGCTTGGCCGAGATCGAACCAGTCGATTTCCGAACTGCGGCCGTCTTTATCGAAACCCCCACCGCACTGCGTGCGGGCGATGCACTGCATCTGGCGGTTGCCCGCCGCCTGGGCGCAAGAATCGCCACTCTTGACAAAAAGATGATTGCGGCGGCCGAAGTACTGGGCCTGGCTCGGTATGACTTCTGAATCAACTTCAACGCGGTGGCGCCTCATCGATGGCCGTCCACCGAGTCTGCTCGACTATGTTCGAGAACTGCACGAGTACCGCGAAGTCGCCTATGTGCTGATCCGTCGTGATCTCATCGTGCGCTTTCGACAAACCTACTTTGGACTGGCCTGGCTGCTGTTCAAGCCGCTGATGTTGATGGCCGCGATGAGCTTCGCGTTCGGCTTTCTTGCCGGATTTGAAAAGAACAATACCGAACCCTATCCGCTTATCATCTTTTGCGGCGTTATCCCGTGGTACTTTTTTTCCAATGCCGTGCCAGACAGCATGAACTCGCTGATCGGCCACATTCACATCATCCAGAAGACCTATTTTCCGCGCGTCATCCTGCCGATTGCCGCCGTGGCAGTGGATGCCGTCGAGTTTCTGATTGCGTGGCTGCTCTTTTTCCTTGGCTGCCTTTGGTTTGGCTACCTGCCGGGTTGGCAAATCGTCTTCTTCCCTCTGTTCTTGCTGCAATTGCTCTTGCTTTGCACGGCAATCGGGCTCTGGCTTTCCGTGATCCACCTTCAATTCCGTGATATCGGCAATCTGGTTCCATTTCTGCTGACGATCGGCTTCTTCGTGACTCCTGTCGGTTACACCTTGATGCGCATCCCGGAACACTGGCAGACTGTCTATGCGCTCAACCCGCTGGTCGGCGTCATCGAAGGGCTGCGCTGGAGCTTGTTGAATGGCATGGATGGATTTCCGCTGACTTCGATAATTTTGTCGCTCACCATCACTGCTGCCATCGGGTCGGTCGCGGTACGCCATTCACTTGCCATGGATGCCGATCTGGTTGATCTGGCCTGATGTCGTTCCGAACAGAGCCAGATGCTCCGTTTCGTGCCTGCCGGAAGCCGTGCGGAACCGTTCGAGTGATCGTGAAAAGATTCCAGACTCAACTCCATTCCGCGCCATTGACCATCCCTTGCACAACATGAGCGACGTAGTCATCGACATTGACACTGTGGGCAAGCGCTACTCGCTTTCTCACCGGCATCGCCCCGATTCGCTGAAATCATGGCTGCGCAGCATGGCGAAGCGCGTTGCGCGCAATGCTGATCTGCCCAAAGATGAAGAGTTCTGGGCACTCAACGATATTTCACTGCAGGTCAGGCAGGGCGAATGCCTCGCGCTGATCGGCAAAAACGGTTCAGGCAAATCTACGCTGCTCAAAATTCTGTCGCGCATCATTCCGCCCACCCGGGGGCAGATTCGCGTGCGCGGGCGCGTGGCATCCTTGCTGGAAGTGGGTACCGGATTCCACCCCGAACTAACCGGCAGGGAGAACGTGTTTCTGAATGGAGCCATGCTCGGCTGTCCGGAACGACTGATTCGCCAGCGCTTCGATGCCATCGTTGATTTTTCCGGAGTCGAGCGATTTCTGGATACGCCAGTCAAGCACTATTCAAGCGGGATGTATGTGCGGCTGGCCTACGCGGTCGCTGCACATGTGTATGCCGATATACTGGTCATCGACGAAGTACTGGCGGTAGGCGATGCGGAGTTCCAGAAGAAGTGCATGGAGCACCTCCAGACCCATCTGCGCGCAGGAATAACGGTCATCATGGTGTCACACAGCCTGCCCGCCGTTCGGACAATCGCCAGCAACGTCGCCTGGATAAAGGGGGGACAACTGGCCGAATACGGCGCGGTCGGCAGCGGCATCTTGCAGCGCTTCGAGCAAGCATGAGATCCGCAAGCAAGAAAATTTTGGTGGTCGAGATTTATCGCCACTTTGGGCAAGATTTATTGCTTTTTCGACACCGTGGATTCCCCCGTTAAGACCTGCGCAATAGTCGTCGCCTACCAGCCGGATGAGGAACAACTCATCCGCCTGCTTGCGGCAATTGCGGACCAGGTCGACAAGATATTCATCGTCTGCAACTCGGCAGTCGATGGCTCGCGCCGTCCGATGCTCGGGGCAAAGCTGGAAATGATCGGCAACTCGACCAACATCGGCCTTGCCGCTGCCCAGAATGTCGGCCTGCGGCGATGCAAGCAGCGGCACGCCGACTTCGTTCTGTTCCTGGATCAGGATAGCCTGCCCCCGGCCGGAATGGTCGAGCGGCTTCTCGTAGCGACCCGGCAGTTGACGAATGACGGGGAGAAAGTCGCAGCAGTGGCGCCGCTCTTGGTCGACGCCGCCACGCTGGCCCCCTGGGCATTCCAATCCACGCGCTGGTTCCGCACCGTCCAGACGACGGAGCCAGACGCTCGCGGCGTCTGCCCCGCCGAATTCCTCTTTTCCTCAGGAACCCTGGTGTCGATGGATGTCGTATATCGCCTGGGCGGCTTCATCGAAGAGCTTTTCATCGACCATGTCGACCTTGAATGGTGCATGAGAGCCAGTTCCCGGGGCTACCTGTGCTTCGGCGTGCCCGCCATCCGCATGGAGCACCACATGGGTAGCGGCCATGCTCGCCTGTTCGGCCGCCTTCACCCGATCCACGGCGCCGAACGCGACTACTATGTCTTTCGCAATTCCATTGCATTGATGAAGCTGCCCCATGTGCCGCTGCGCTGGAAACTCAACGAGGCATTGCGCCTGCTGCCCAGGGCCTTGTTCTATTCTGCCCTCCACTCGCAGTCGCTCAGGCATCTCTCGGCCTGCCTGCGGGGCATGCGCGACGGGATCCGCATGACACATCCTGGAACCGGTCCTTCGATAAATGACGATTGACCTGCCCAAAGTCTTGCTGGCTGCCGGCCGTCGCATGCTGCAGCTGCCTACCTACGTCCTGGAGCTTGTCACTTCCGGCAACTGGCGGGTTGCAACCAACGGCGTCCGGGAGATTCTCCGCCGCGATGGGTGGCGGGGCGTTCGCCAGCGCCTCGTGGAAGTTCTGGACGATCACCATCAATACCTGTTCCCCGACTATCCCGGCTGGATCGCCAGGGAGGAAAAGCGCCTGCCAATTTCCGGAGGCACGACGATCCCGGACAAGCCCGCGCTGATTTCCGTCCTCTTGCCCACCTACAACCCCGACCCTCGGCATTTGACGGAGGCTATCGAGTCGGTACGCCAGCAATCATTTCCACGCTGGGAGCTATGCATCGCCGACGATCACTCCACCGATCCGCGCATCCCTTCGATGCTTGCTGAATATGCCCGCAAGGACGGCAGAATACATGTCCTGTTGCGTGAAGAGAACGGACATATATCGGCTGCATCGAACAGCGCATTGGCATTGGCGAAGGGTGACTACATCGCGCTCCTCGACCACGACGATATCCTGCCGGGCGACGCACTGCTGGCCGTTGCCCATGAAATTGCAGCACATCCGAACGCATGCATCGTGTACAGCGACGAGGACAAGATCACCCCCGGCGGGCAACGATTCGGTCCGGTTTTCAAGCCCGATTGGGATCCGGATGCGATGCTCCAGCGCAATTTCGTTTCTCACCTCGGAGTATTCCGAACTGCGGCCGTACGCGCCGTCGGCGGCTTTCGCAACGGCTTCGAAGGAAGCCAGGACTGGGATCTGACGCTGCGCGTCGCCGAGAATTGTCGCGCCGAGGATATTCGCCACATTCCCAGAATCCTCTATCACTGGCGAGCGATCACCGGATCGACGGCTTTGCATCTCAACGAAAAGAACTATGCCGTCGAAGCCGGGTTGCGCGCCGTCGAGGATCATGTGCGGCGGCGGCAGCTCCCCGTGAAATGCGTGCGCAGCCCGAACGACCCGTTCTGGAGCCTGCGCGCGCAATCGCCGGCGCGACCGCGCGTAAGCCTTTTGGTCGGACCGGGCCTTGCCGATGCGTCCCTCGACAATGCGGCAACATCGCTACGAGAGGCGACCGACTACCCGGATTGCGAGTTCCTCATCGCGGCCGGCGCGGCCGAAACGCCGACCTCGCGACGGCTGGGACCAAGCCTTGCCAGGGCCACCGGGGAGGTTCTTTGCTTCATCTCCCCGGCCCTGCAACCCGAAGCGGGCGATTGGTTGCATGAACTGGCTTCACATGCCCTGCGTCCCGACGTCGGTGCCGTTGGCGCTCGCTTGCTGACCGACGATCTGCACATCGGCCATGCCGGCTATCGCCTCGATGGTAATGGCACTGTTTATCCTCTTTATGCTGGCGCACTCCAGTACCACCGTGGCTACATGGATGGCCCCCGGTTGGTCCAGACACTGGCCGCGGTTGGCGGGGGATGTCTGGTGGTCTCGCGGCAGAAGTTTCTGGACGCGGGCGGATTCAATCATCCCGATCTATCCGGGGTGCTCGCCGATGTCGATTTATGCTTGCGGCTTTCATCCATGGGCCTGCGCAACGTCTGGATCCCCCACGCAACCCTGCATATGCAAGATGCCATTGGCTCCCGCGCATGCGACGGACAAGTATCGGAAATGCGCCGGCTGTGGGGGCAGCGGCTGGCAACTGATCCAGCCGCCAACATCAACCTGGCGCTGGACAACAACTTCCCCTGCCTTCGCTACGGGAATGGCGGCGATGCAATCGAGGCCCGGACGGCGGAATTGTGAGAAGGATCGGACATGGATAGATTCGATGAACTCCGCAAGCATCTGCTGCCACGGCTGGAATCCGGTTCGGTCGGCCTGGAAATCGCCCCCTGGCACTCCCCCGTTCTCCCGAAAGCGGCCTTTCCATCGGTCCGCACGCTGGACGTGTTTCCACAGAGCGAATTGATCGCGCGCGCCAGGACAGCAGAACCCCAGCTTTCCGAGAGCAGCATCTCGGCGATCGAACCGGTGGACTTCGTCGGAAACGCGGCAAGGCTTGGCGAAGCAATCCCTCCCCATTTGCACGGACAGTTCAGCTTCATCCTCTCATCACACAACTTCGAGCACATCCCCAATCCGATTCGCTTTCTTGCGGACTGCTTCGACATACTCACTGACGACGGAGTCCTCGTGATGGCCATCCCGGACAAGCGGGCTTGTTTCGACCACTGGCGCCCCGTATCGACGCTGGGCCAACTCGTCGATGCCCATGTGGACCGCCGGGAAATGCCCTCTATCGGTCAGCAAGTCGACCATTCCCTGGGGCGCGCCTTCGTCAGGTCGGGCGAAGGCGTTTCCACGGTATTCTCCACGGAAACGCCAGACGAGGAAATCTGCTCGGATGAAACACGGTTTTCCGATTTTGCGGACCGCCTTGGCCGCTACGAGGGCGGGTCAGGCGGTCCGTCGGGCACCTACGTTTCGGCACATTGCTGGACCTTTGTTCCCGAGTCCTTTGCACTGCTGATGCGAGACCTCAATGCGCTGAAACTTGCAAACCTGTTCCCAATGGAAATTTCCGAGCCCAGGGGAGCGGAGTTCTTCGTTCACTTATCGAAGACACCAATAACGTATCCCGAACGCACGCATATGTGCCGCACCCTGATGGCCGCTCTGGGAGAACGCAAGGTTCTCGCGAAACACGATCCTCGCCGCTACCGGAGAACTTTTGCCACATATATGGCCGGTTTGAGTTTGCTGGACAGACTACTCGGACACCGTTGAAATTGCCGCCCAGCCAGACCCGCGTCGAAATCGTCGTTCCGGTGCATGACGCGCTTGAGTATGCGCTGCGCTGCCTGGAGTCGATGGCATTGCATCCAGACGGTTTCGACGTCGGGGTTATCGTCGTGGATGATGGATCGACCCCGGAAACAGCCGGAGCGCTTGCGACGCTTTGCGCCTCCAAGCCTCGCCACACGCTGATCCGGCATGACGTCAACATCGGCTACACGCGTGCCGTCAATAGCGGTCTCAAGGCTTCGACCGCGCCCTTTGTCGTCCTGCTGAACAGCGACACCCTCGTTACCCGGGGCTGGCTGACCGGCATGATGCTGTGCATGGCCGCCAGCCCTTCAATTGGCCTTGTCGGTCCGCTATCGAATGCCGGAGGTTGGCAGAACGTTCCGCGCCTGCTGAACGACGATGGCAGCTATGCCGTGAATGACCTGCCGGCGGGCATGACGCCAGCCGAAATGGCGAGCGTGGTCGCCAGCGCAGCGACGCGCATTCATCCACGGGTGCCGGCCATCAACGGTTTCTGCATGATGATCTCCCGTCGGGTCATCGATCGGGTCGGCTGGATGGATGAAGACGCGTTTCCGGTCGGTTATGGCGAGGAAACCGATTACTGCCTGCGTGCATCGGATCTCGGATTCGAGATCGCGATTGCCGACGACGCGTATGTTTTTCACGCCAAGTCCAAGAGTTTTGGCCACGGCAGACGGCAGGAACTATCGGCTGCCGGAGACAAGGCTCTGCGCCTGAAACACACGCCCGAACGCGTTGACCGACTGCTGCGTCAACTGGCCGATACCATCGCACTCAACAAGATTCGGGGGTCTGTGCAACGCAAGCTACGGCAAGACACGCTTGCGATCGAGAAACCTCGCCAGCCGATGGGCGGCATTCTGTTCCTGTTGCCGGTCGGGGCCGGTGGCGGAGGCGGGCATTCCGTCGTGCAGGAGGTCGTGGCGATGCGGGCGCAGGGCGTTGTCGCAAAGATTGCCGTCATCAATGTAAACAGGCCAGTCTTTCTCGAGACATACGCCGACGCGCCGAACGTCGACGAGATGTTCGTCGGCTATCACAGCGACGAGCACTTCGTTTCCGTGGCGGCCGCCTATCGAGTCGTGGTCGCGACAATATGCAGCTCCGTTCGACTGGTCCAGCTGGCTCACAGGAGCTACCCATACATACTACCGGCCTACTACGTCCAGGACTACGAACCCTTCTTCTTCAAGCCGGGCAGCGCCGACTGGAAGATCGCTCTTGAGTCCTATACGCTCATGCCGCAGGCAACGCTGTTCGCGAAGACCTGGTGGCTCGTCGACGAAGTAGCAAGTCGGCATGGAGTGCCAGTGCACAAGGTGCTGCCGAGCGTCGATCACGACGTGTATCACCCTGGCAGAAAACACAAGCATGGCAAGATTCGCATCGTCGCGATGATTCGACCCGATTCGCCGCGTCGCGGCGCCGCCAGAACGATGCGGGTGTTGAAGCAGATCGCTTGGCAGTTTCGTGGTCAGTGCCTGATTCACCTGTTCGGCTGCAGGGACGCCGATCCGGCCTTCGTATCCCTGTCGAGCCGCTTCACCTTCCACAACCACGGCATCCTGTCACGCCCCCAGGTAGGCAAGCTGCTCGGACGATGTGATGTGTTCGTTGATCTGTCGGACTATCAAGCGTTCGGTCGTACCGGTATCGAAGCCATGGCCTGCACTTGCGCGGTCATCGTACCGAAGCATGGCGGAACCGCTGAATATGCCGTTGATGGAGAGAATTCCGTTGTAGTGGACAGCACGGACGAGAAGCAGTGCTTGGCGGCAATAGGGGGCTTGATCGCAGACCCGACATTGCTTCGAACCATGCAGGCAAAGGCCAGGCAGGCCGCGCTGCGTTTCTCCGCCGAAGCGGCAGCGTCGAGCGAATTGGCTCTGTTCGCTGACCAGATTGAGAGAATGCGCCTGCCGGGAAAATCCCCCCTGAATCGAGCGTATTTCGCCCTGCGCCACTTGCTCGGACGCAAATTGCGGCAAAGTGCCTGAAGCATCGACGAAAGGATACGCAGATGAAGGAACGGGTACCCGCCATTGAGCTCACCGGCAAGTTCTTTGCTCCGGAAAAGTCCGGGAGAACGAACAGAAGCCGACCCCATGGATCGGTGCGGAACTGCCCGCCGCATCGCGGACGGCAAGTCCATCCTGGCTGCCGCATCCGGCGCGGGATACGCCGGCCCATTGCTTGTGGGCGCGCGGCCCGCGCACTGCGACGGCGTCGACGTCAATCCGGATCTGGTCCGCTGTTCCAATGCCACCTGCGACTCCGACAACACACACTACCAATGCGACGAAATTTTCCGTTTCGACCCTGGGTAGTCCTGCGACCTGATTCCTGCTTCGAGACCATTGATGTATCGCTTGAGGATCCGACACAACGCGCCCTTGCCACGGAGGACCCGCATGGTTTTCTCGTTCGTTCTGCGGAAGTGCTTGCCCTTCATCCGAGTCCCGATGCACTATTCGAAACGTGGGCGGTTGGACAATTCGTCGAGGGTCGTTTCAACCTGGATCAGTCGGCCGATTTGCCTTTCCGGCACGACTCCAATGGAATGGCGGCCGACTTGATATTTGAGATCGGCGCACGCCTTCAGTCAGTGGAGATCGGGTCCAGGCAAACTGCCACTCGGAATTGTCTGACGACCAGCCAGGCCTCGGGGCGAGTTTCGGGAGATGAAGGATTGCCGCCCCGGTTCATCAATGACGGCAACGACTATTGCGAATGGAGCGGAATACGGCGAAGCGGCCGGCGAGAAATCGCATACGTCGCCGTCTTGCCAGCACCGACTTTCTGATGATTGCTGTCGCCACCTACCTTGCCCAATGCCTCGCCGCTAGCGGCCAGCGCCATGTGTTTCTGGTCACCGGCGGTGGCGCCATGTTCCTCAACGATGCCCTGTGCCACGAACCCGGCCTGACGCCGGTGTATTTCCATCACGAGCAGGCCGCGGCGATGGCTGCCGAAGCTTACGCGCGCATCGCCGAGGTGCCGCCGATCCTCAACGTCACCACCGGTCCTGGCGGCATCAACGCGCTTAACGGCGTGTTCGGCGCCTGGACCGACTCGGTGCCGATGATCGTCATTTCGGGTCAGGTCAAGCGGGCGACCTGCCTTGCCACCACGCCGGTACCCGGCTTGCGCCAACTGGGCGACCAGGAAGCGGACATCATCCCGATGGTGCGCGGCATCACCAAGTATGCAGCGGTGGTGGACCGTGCCGAGGACATCGCCTGGCACCTCGACCAGGCCCTGCATCTGGCCGACGCCGGACGTCCGGGCCCGGTGTGGCTGGATATCCCGATCGACGTCCAGGCCGCGACCGTCGACCCATCCGCGCTGCGGCGCTGGACGCCCGCCGCAACCGTGCCGGTGCTGTCCGCAACCGACGTACTTGCCGTCGCGGCAAAGCTGCGCGGCGCGGCGCGCCCGGTCATCATCGCCGGCACCGGCATCCGCGCCGCGCGCGCCACCGCGGAATTCGAACAACTGGTGCGCCGGCTCGGGCTGCCGGTCACCACCGCCTGGACCCACGACCTGATCGCCAGCGACGACCCGCTGTTCTGCGGGCGGCCCGGCACCATCGGCACCCGTGCCGGCAACTTCACGGTGCAGAACGCCGACCTGGTACTGGTCCTCGGCAGCCGCCTGAACATCCGCCAGGTCAGCTACAACTGGCAGGCCTTCGCTCCCGGCGCCTTCAAGATCCAGGTCGACATCGATCCGGCCGAACTGCGCAAGCCGACCGTGCGGCCAGACCTGCCCGTCGTTGCCGATCTCAAGGCTTTTGTCTCGGCGCTGAATCAGGAATTGTCGGATTGGCAGCCAACGAAGGCACACCACGCCTGGCTGGCCTGGTGCAAGGCACGCCTCGCGCGCTACCCCAATGTGTCGCCGCGCCAGCGCGCGGCAAGCGGCGACCGGATCAATCCCTACCATTTCGTCGAGGAACTGTTTTCCCGCCTGCACGGCGACGACATCGTCGCCTGCGGCAATGCCACCGCCACCATCGTGCCGTTTCAAGTCGCCCGCATCCAGCCAGGCATGCGCCTGTTCTCGAATTCCGGCGCGGCGTCGATGGGCTATGACCTGCCAGCGGCGATCGGGGCCTATTTTGGCGCCGTCGCCGCGCGGGGAAAGCAGCAACGCATCATCTGCCTCGCCGGCGACGGCAGCATCATGATGAACCTGCAGGAACTGCAGACGATTGCCGGCAATCGCATCCCGCTGAAGATCTTTGTTCTGAACAATCGGGGCTACCTGTCGATCCGCTCGTCGCAGAAGAATTTCTTCGGCCGCCTGGCGGGCGAAGGCCCGGACAGCGGCGTCTCCTTTCCGGACTTCGTCGCCGTGGCGAACGCCTTCGGCATCCCGGCACGCCGTATCACCAGCGCCGACTTTTCGCGCCAGCTGGCCGACGTGCTGGCCAGCGACGGCCCGGTCCTGTGCGATGTACTTCTGGACGGCGCGCAGGGATTCGAGCCGCGCATGACCTCGCGCAAACTGGATGACGGCACCATCGTTTCGCCGCCGCTGGAGGACATGTTCCCATTTCTGGAACGCGACGAACTGGCAGGCAACCGGTGGCCGGATGACGACACCGATGGCCGTTCCTGACGCCGTCGATCACCTGCGGCGGTCGGCGCAAGGCTGCCTGTGTTGCGGCGCGCGGGAACTGAGGCGCGAAACCCAGGTCGTCTCCGGCTTCCTCGCGGCGCGCGCCTGGGGCGGACCGCCGCAGATAACCGAACTGGTGACCTGCACCGCCTGCGGCTTGCGCTTCTTCGAGCGTGGCCTGAGTGACGCCGAGACGGCCCGCTACTACCTCGGCTATCGCGATGCCGAATACGTTCGCTCCCGCTGGCGCTGGGAACCGTTCTATACGCGGGGACAGCATCAGGCACTTCTGGCATGGACCCACTCGCCGCTGCGCGCCGAAGCGGTGCGCGCCGCACTCGCCCAGTCCGGTGCGCCGACGCACTACGTATCGGCGCTGGATCACGGCGGCGACCAGGGTCAGATGCTGGCCGCGGTGGAAGCCGAGTGCAAGGCGGTCTACGAACCCTCGGCCTGTGCCGCGACGCAAGGGATCGAGCGCTACCACGATGCCGCGAGCCTGCCCGGCGGGTGGAACCTGATCCTGAGCTGCCAGGTGCTCGAACATGTTTCGTCGCCGGCCGCCTACCTGCGGGACATAGCCGCGCTGCTCGCCGATTCGGGATGGTTCTATATCGAGGTACCGAACGAACAGTGGCGCCCGGCGCCCGGCGGCGAAGCGCTGCGCGCCGCCTGGCTGAAGCTATTGCTGCGCTGGCGCCCGCTGCTGATGGCCGCCGACCTGCTGTGCACCGCCTGCCGGATCAAGCTCGGGCGCCTGCCGCCGCTCGGCTTCGTCGCGATGCGCGAACACATGAACTATTTCACCGCCGCATCACTGCGCGCCATCCTCGCCGGCAACGGCTTCGCCGTCGATTCCTGCGGCATCAACCGCGCCGGGCAATTGTTTGCCGTGGCACGGAAATTTGCCACGGTCGACCCCGGATCCGGCGGGACGGCTACGACATTCACGTGATAAATTCCATCCTCTGTCCGCACACGCCTGCCGCATGAGCCAATCCCGCATTTTCGAAGACCTGTTCGTCCTTGAACTCGCCAACAACCATTGGGGGCGGATCGAGCGCGGCTTGCGCATCGTCACCGATTTCTCCCGCATCGTGCGCTTCAACAACGTGCGCGCCGCGATCAAGATCCAGTTGCGCGACGTGGATGCCTTCATCCACAAGGAATTTCGCGAGCGCGACGACATCCGCTACATCAAGAAGACCCTCGACACCCGTCTCGACAAGGGCGATTACGCCACCCTGGTCAAGGCTATCCGCAAATCCGGCTGCATCCCCATGGCGACACCCTTCGACGAGAAATCGGTGGCGCTGTGCGACGAACTCGGCGTGGATATCATCAAGCTGGCCAGTTCCGACCTCAACGACTGGATCCTGATCGAAAAGGTGGCGACCACCAAGAAGCCGGTAATCGTTTCCACCGGCGGCTCATCGCTCAAGGATGTCGACGACCTGGTCCGCTTCTTCGCCAATCGCAACATCCCGCTGGCGATCAACCACTGCGTCTCGCTCTACCCGTCCGAGGACCACGAGCTGGAACTCAACCAGATCGACTTCCTGCGCAACCGTTATCCCGACAATGTCATCGGCTTTTCCACCCACGAATACCACGACTGGACGAGTTCGATCCTGGTGGCCTATGCCAAGGGCGCGCGCAGCTTCGAACGCCACATCGACATCGACGCCGACGGCATCCCGGTATCCGAGTATTGCAGCCTGCCGGAACAGATCGATGCCTGGTTCCGCACCTGGAAAAAGGCCGTGGAAATGTGCGGTGCGCCGGGAAGCCGCAAGCGCCTGCCGCAGCGGCGCGAGATCGATTACCTGGACCGCCTGGTACGCGGGGTCTATGCCCGCCGCGACCTGCCGGCCGGACATGCGCTGTCCGATGACGACGTCTATCTCGCCGTGCCGCTGCAGCGCGGACAGATCTCCTGCCGCGAACTGATGCACGGCGAAGTCCTGTTGCGGGCGGTCGCCGCCGACGCGCCGGTCCGCATCGACGACATCGACAGCCCCTACGCCCACAATGAACAGCTCAAGGCCCTGATCTATGCCCGCGGCCTGTAAAGAAATCGCTGTGCCCCGGATAAGCCCCCGCGCGACGCCACCCACCTTCCGCCGCGATTAACCAACCCTGTTTCGGAGTCAAACCATGTGGAGTCTTTTCCAGCTTCTGGACGATGATTGTGTGCTCGACATCCTCGATGTCGGCGCATCGCTGATCCACGCACCACCCTATGCAAAACTGGTTGCCGCCAATCGGGCACGGTTGGTCGGATTCGAGCCAGACCCCGTCGAGTGCGAAAAACTGAACGAACACTTTGGCGGCACCCACCGCTTTTTTCCCTTTTTCATTGGTGATGGCAACGAGGCCACCTACCATCAGACCAACTGGGTCGCCACCGGCTCGCTGTTCGAACCCAATACGCCGCTGTTGAAGAAGTTCGACGGCCTGGCCGAAGTCACGACACCCGTGGCGCAGTTCCCCGTCACCACGACGCGCCTGGACGACATCGCCGACCTGGGCGATATCGACTTCTTCAAGATCGACGTCCAGGGCTCCGAGTTGAACATCTTCCGCAACGCAGGATCGGTGCTGGAGCAGACGCTGGTCATTCAGACGGAAGTCAATAGTGTCGAAATGTACAAGGACATGCCGCTTTTTTCGGATGTCGACGCCTTCCTGCGCGCGAACGGCTTCTGCTACCACCGGATCGACGGCTTCGGTGCGCGGCCATTCCGGTCCCTGCCCGCCCCGATACTGTTAGGAACGCGACAGCAACAATTCTGGAGCGACGCCATCTATGTCAAGGACTGGATGCGGCTGGACCGGATCTCGCCACCGAAGCTGCGCAAGTACGCCGCCATCGTGCACGACCTTTTCGACTCCTACGACCTGGCTCAGGCCGTGCTGGTGGAACACGATCGCCAGACCGGACAAAACCTGGCCGAAAGGTACTCGCGCCAGTTCGGCATACCGGTCGGCCACGCCGGCGACCCGACCGAGGTGCCATCCGCCTCGTCCGCCGCGCCTGACGATGCGTTGCTGCTCGAATCCATTACCGGTCACATCTACTCAACGCCCACCGCGCTGTCCTGCATCTCTACCTACGCACTGCTGGAGCAGGAACGCTGGTTCGAGATCGAAACGGATTTCCTCGGCCGATACCTCGCCCACGGCATGTCCGCCATCGACATTGGCGCCAATATCGGGCTCTACTCCGTGCCCATGGCCAGGGCGGTTGCGACCGACGGCAACGTTTTTGCCTACGAACCGGGCGGCGAGAGCCGCCATCACCTGGAACGCAACATCGAGCTGAACAGGATCAGCAACGTCGATATTTCATCTTGCGCACTTTCCAGCCACGTAGGAAGGGCGTCATGGAAAGCGGACAGGTCCGGCGAGCTCGACTCGATCGTTGCAACCGGAGCCGATTCCGCCGCAACGGACTCGGTGGCCGTCACGACGCTGGACGCCGAGATGGATCGCGCGCAATGGACGTCGATCGACTTCGTCAAGATCGACGCGGAGGGCCAGGAAGCCCGGATTGTTGCCGGCGGTCGCAGGTTCTTCCGCGAGTTGTCGCCACTGGTGATGTACGAGGTCAAATACGGCAGCGATTCTGACGGTGAACATCTGCGCTGGACGTTCGAGGCGCTGGGCTATGACACCTACCGCGCTATTGGGGATGGATCGATGCTGGTGCCGGTGGCCAGCGACGAGCGCCTGGATGCCTTTCAGTTGAACCTGTTCGCGGCCAAGCCCGATCGCGCGCAGAAGCTCGCTGCGTCGGGTCTGCTGGCGCTGTCGCGCTGCGCCCCCGTCCTGGCCGACAGCGAGCGCGCGCAGGCCCTGGCGGCCATGCTGAACCAGGCGTATGCGCGGTCGTTTGAAATGGTGCTGGAAGATGTCGAGCAATGCCCGTTCGCCGATGCATTGGGCAGCTATTCCGCCTATCGCTTTCTTGGCGGGTTGACACCGGATCGGCGCTGCGCGCTGCTGGAAGCCGCCTTCCGCCAGCTTCACGAGTTCTGCCAGGCCAATGCCAGCCCGGCGGCGCTGGCGACCCTGGCCAGGGTCGCCAATGATCTGGGAGACCGCCAGGCCGCCGTCGCAGCCCT
>JBIKLV010000064.1:0-21561 GCA_044359585.1 Sulfuritalea sp.
CTCCGTGCAGTAGTCCTGCCGGGAGCGCGGGAATCCCCCTCGGCTCTAAAGACTTCAACGCAGGACTTCAACAAGGAGCGCATCATGGCAAAACTTCGTCAGGCCGCCATTTACGGCAAAGGCGGGATCGGCAAGTCTACCACCACGCAAAATCTCGTCGCCGCACTGGCCGAATCCGGCAAGAAGGTGATGATCGTCGGCTGCGATCCCAAGGCCGACTCCACACGCCTGATCCTGCACGCCAAGGCGCAGAACTCGGTGATGGAACTGGCTGCGGAAGCCGGCAGCGTCGAGGACCTCGAACTCGAGGACGTGCTCTCGGTGGGCTACGGCGGCATCAAGTGCGTCGAGTCCGGTGGCCCGGAACCCGGCGTCGGCTGTGCCGGTCGCGGCGTCATCACCGCCATCAACTTCCTCGAAGAAGAAGGCGCCTACACGGATGACCTCGACTTCGTTTTCTACGACGTGCTCGGCGACGTGGTCTGCGGCGGTTTCGCCATGCCGATCCGCGAGAACAAGGCGCAGGAAATCTACATCGTCTGCTCCGGCGAGATGATGGCCATGTATGCCGCCAACAACATCGGCAAGGGCATCGTCAAGTACGCCAACTCGGGCGGCGTGCGTCTGGCCGGCCTGATCTGCAACTCGCGCAACACCGACCGCGAAGACGAACTGATCATGGAACTGGCACGCCGCATGGGCACCACCATGATCCACTTCATCCCGCGCGACAACGTGGTGCAGCACGCCGAGATCCGTCGCATGACCGTGATCGAGTACGACCCGACGGCGAAGCAGGCCGACGAGTACCGTGCCCTGGCCATGAAGATCGTCAACAACAAGAACTTCGTGATCCCGACTCCGGTCACCATGGACGAGCTTGAAGAACTGTTGATGGCCTTCGGCATCATGGAAGCGGAAGACACCACCATCATCGGCAAGACGGCCGCCCAGCTGGCTGCCGAAGCTGCTGCTGCCTAGTAAATAGTCATGTCGAAACCGATGGACGTCATTCCAACCGTCATCCCGGGCTTGACCCGGGATCCAGAACGGGTGCCGACTGGATTCCGGCTTTCGCCGGAATGACGGGTCGATCCATCGGATTCCGGACGACTGGTTACTAGTCTCTACCGTATCCCATCAACCCAGTTTGGGCGCCGTGCACAGATAGCTGCCGGCGTCCGATAAGGAGAAACAGAATGGCTGCGCTTACCCGCGAAGAAACCGAAGCACTGATCCAGGAAGTGCTCGAGGTATATCCCGAAAAGGCGAAGAAGGACCGCGCCAAGCACCTGATGGTCAACGACAAGGAACTCGAGTCGTCGAAGAAGTGCATCACCTCCAACCGCAAGTCGCTGCCCGGCGTGATGACCATGCGCGGCTGTGCCTACGCCGGTTCCAAGGGCGTGCTGTGGGGTCCGATCAAGGACGTCATCTCGATCTCCCACGGCCCCATCGGCTGCGGACAGTATTCCCGCGCCGGCCGCCGCAACTACTACATCGGCACCTCGGGCGTCGATTCCTTCTGCGAAATGAACTTCACCTCGGACTTCCAGGAGAAGGACATCGTCTTCGGCGGCGACAAGAAGCTGGCCAAGCTGATCACCGAAATCGAAGGACTCTTCCCCCTCAACAAGGGCATCTCGATCCAGTCCGAGTGTCCGGTCGGCCTGATCGGCGACGACATCGAAGCGGTGGCCAAGAAGGCCGCCAAGGAACTCAACAAGCCGGTCGTGCCGGTGCGTTGCGAAGGTTTCCGCGGCGTCTCGCAGTCGCTCGGCCACCACATCGCCAACGACTCCGTGCGCGACTGGATCATCACCAACCGCGACGGCCATCCTTTCGAAAAGACGCCCTACGACGTGGCCATCCTCGGTGACTACAACGTCGGCGGCGACGCCTGGGCCTCGCGCATCCTGCTCGAAGAGATGGGCCTGCGCGTCGTCGCCCAGTGGTCCGGCGACGGCACCCTGGCCGAAATGGAGAACACCCCCTTCGTCAAGCTCAACCTGCTCCACTGCTACCGCTCGATGAACTACATCAGCCGTTACATGGAAGAGAAGTACAACATCCCCTGGCTCGAATACAACTTCTTCGGCCCGACCAAGATCAAGGAATCGCTGCGCAAGATCGCCTCCTTCTTCGACGACAAGATCAAGGAAGGCGCCGAGCGCGTGATCGAGAAATACACGCCGTCGATGGAAGCGGTGATCGCCAAGTACAAGCCGCGCCTGCAGGGCAAGAAGGTCATGCTCTACGTCGGCGGCCTGCGTCCGCGCCATACCGTCGGCGCCTACGAGGATCTCGGCATGGAAGTGGTCGGCGCCGGTTACGAGTTCGCCCACAACGACGACTACGACCGCACCATCAAGGAAATGGGCGACGCCACCCTGATCTATGACGACGTCACCGGTTACGAGTTCGAGGAATTCGTCAAGGCGATCAAGCCCGACCTGATCGGCTCCGGCATCAAGGAGAAGTACGTCTTCCACAAGATGGGTGTGCCCTTCCGCCAGCTGCATTCCTGGGACTACTCCGGCCCCTACCACGGCTATGACGGCTTCGCCGTCTTCGCCAAGGACATGGACCTGACGCTGAACAATCCCTGCTGGAACATGATGCAGCCGCCCTGGCAGGAAAAGCCCGCCAAGTCCCTGCTCAAGGATCCCCTGCTCAAGGCCGCATAAGTACCCCAAAGAATTTCCATCCCTCAACTTGTGCCCGCGTCCACGGATTAGTGGCGGGGCAAAGGAGACCAAGATGCAAACCGTAGACGATATCAAGCCGTGTTTCCCCCTGTTCCAGGACGACAGCTACAAGCAGCTGATCGCCAATAAGCGTGAAACCTTCGAAGAAGGCCACGGCAAGGACAAGGTCGAGGAAGTCTTTCAGTGGACCACGACCAAGGAGTACCAGGAACTCAACTTCAAGCGCGAGGCGCTGACCGTCAACCCGGCCAAGACCTGCCAGCCGCTGGGTTCGTCCCTGTGCGGCCTGGGCTTCCACAAGGCGCTGGTGTATGTGCATGGCTCGCAGGGCTGCATCGCCTATTTCCGCACCTACTTCAATCGCCATTTCAAGGAGCCGATTGCCATCATCGCCGACTCGATGACGGAAGATGCTGCGGTGTTCGGCGGGCAGAAGAACATCCATGAAGGCCTGGCCAACGCCACCAAGCTGTACGACGCGGAAATGATCGTGATGTCCACCACCTGCATCGCCGAGGTGATCGGCGACGACCTCAATGCCTTCATCGGCAACGCGCGCAAGGAAGGTCATCTGCCGGTGGACTACCCGGTGCCGTTCGCCCACACGCCGTCCTTCGTCGGTTCGCATGTCACCGGCTGGGACAACATGGAAGAGGGCATCCTGCGCTACTTCACGCTCAACACCATGGAAGGCAAGGTTGTCGGCAGCAACGGCAAGATCAACATCGTGCCGGGCTTCGAAACCTACCTCGGCAACTTCCGCGTGATCAAGCGCATGTTGCGGGAAATGGATGTCCCCTTCACCATGCTCTCCGATCCGGAAGAAGTGCTCGACACCCCGGCCGACGGTACCTTCACCATGTATGCCGGCGGCACCACGCAGGACGAGGTCAAGGACGCGCCCAATGCGATCACCACCTTCCTGCTGCAGCCGCTGACGCTGGACAAGACCAAGAAGTACGTCGAAGGCACCTGGAACCATGAAGTGCCGAAGCTCAACATCCCGATGGGTGTCGAGTGGACCGATGCTTTCCTGATGAAGGTCTCCGAAGTCACCGGCAAGCCCATCCCGGCGTCCCTGACGCTGGAGCGCGGCCGCCTGATGGACATGATGACCGACTCCCACGCCTGGCTGCACGGCAAGAAGATGGCGATGTACGGCGATCCCGATTTCCTCATGGGCCTCGTCAAGATGCTGATGGAATTCGGCGTCGAGCCGACCCACATCGTCTGCAACAACGGCAGCAAGAAGTGGAAGAAGGCCATGGAAGCCCTGCTCGCCGAGTCGCCCTACGGCGCCAGCGCCAAGGTCTATCCCGGCGCCGACCTGTGGCATCTGCGCAGCCTGTGCTTTACCGACAAGCCGGATTTCCTGATCGGCAACAGCTACGGCAAGTTCATCCAGCGCGACACCCTGCACAAGGGGCCGGAGTTCGAGGTGCCGCTGATCCGCCTTGGCTTCCCGATCTTCGATCGCCATCACCTGCACCGGCAGACCACGCTGGGCTATGAAGGCGCCATGCAGGTCCTGACCACGCTGACCAACGCGGTGCTGGAAGACCTGGACAACAAGACCCGCGGTCTGGGGACCACCGACTACAACCACGATTTGGTTCGCTGACCGCCCTTCGACAGGCTCAGGGCGAACGGGCAGTAAGCAAGCCGTTCGTGCCGAGCCTGTCGAGGCAATTTCGTCGAAGCACAAAGGACAGCCCATGGCCAACATCATGATCCGCAGGAACGAGAAGGGCTATTCGTTCTACATGCCCAAGCGCGACATCGAGGACAGCATCGTCTCGATGGAGTTCGACACGCCGGAAAAATGGGGCGGCGAAATCAAGCTCGGCAACGGCGGCGCCTACTACATCGAACCCCAGGTGGCGCCCGAACGGCTGCCCTACTCGGTGCGCGCGCGGCGGATCGACGGCGTCGAATGAGTCCATCTCGTTCGTCACACCGGCGAAAGAACGTCACCCCGGACTCCGATCCGGGGCCGGTGTCCAGTGCAGCCCCGGACTGGATTCCGGCGTGCGCCGGAATGACGACGAACCTGGTGGCCTGGATTCTGAATTGAAAGGAGCAACACCATGGCATTGAAAATCGTACAAGCGGAATGCACCTCCTGCGGCGACTGCGTCCCGGTCTGCCCGACCAAGTCGATCACCGACAAGGGCGGCATTTTCAAGATCAACAAGGACACCTGCACCGAGTGCGACGGAGAGCACGATTCTCCGGCATGCATCGATGTCTGCCCGGCCGGCGAAGCCTGTTTTGTGTATATCTGATTCGCAATGCAATTGGTCTTCCGCCTTCTCCCAGCCGTTCCACGACTGGCTTTGCACAGCCAGCCGTGGACGGTTACTACCGCTACTGAGTCAAGTTGAAACCGATGGATGCAATTCCAACCGTCATCCCGGGCTTGACCCGGGATCCAGAAACAGCCGCCGACTGGATTCCGGCTTTCGCCGGAATGACGGGTCGTTACATCGGATTCTGCCTGACTCACTACTAGGCTCGCTACGCTCGAAAGGGAAACACCATGTCGGAGTCGATGACGCGCGAAGCGGCATTGCGCATTGCGCTGGCCGCGCGGGAACTGCCCGGAATCGAGGCGCGCGCGCTGGTCAAGGCGCTCGCGGAAAAGCTCGAACTGCCGCTGACCGAAACCAAGCTGGCCGGAATCACGGTCGAAGACCTGCGCGAGATTCTCGCCGGCGACCACGCCGACGAGGGCTGCGTGGTCGGTTTCGATCATGAGCAGCTCAAGGCCGCGGTGCGGCCGCTGTGGGGCCTGGATGTTGCCGGCAGCGAACTGCCGGCGCTGGAGCCGTATGCTGCCGGCGACCTGCCCGGTTCGATCCGGGTCGCGATGGCCTCCAATACCGGCGAGACCCTCGACGGCCACTTCGGCTCCTGCGAGCGATTTCTGGTCTATCAGGTCAGTCCGACCGATCTGCGCCTGATCGACCAGCGACCGACCCTGGCCGCGGACAAGGCGGAAGACCGCAATGTGGCGCGCTCGGCCCTGATCAACGACTGCGACATCGTCTATGTCCAGTCCATCGGCGGCCCGGCAGCGGCCAAGGTGGTGCGTGCCGGTGCGCATCCGGTAAAGATCCCCAAAGCGGCTCCGGCGCGCGAAGTCCTTGCCCGCCTGCAACAGAGCCTGAAGAGCCCGCCGCCCTGGCTGGCCAAGGTGATGGGCGTGCCGGCGGCATCGCTGGCGCAATACGTCGCCGCAGCCGAGGCGGAGGACGCGTGAGCATCAGTGAAGAACTCCTCGCGCGCGTCGCGGCTGCGGTCACGCCCGCTGCCACCGAGGCGGAACTGCGCCGGCAATTTCCCGGCGTACGCATCACCGTCTGCAGTGATGACGACATTCCCGCCAAGCTGGAAGCCGCGCACGAGACGGCCGTTGCCCGCTTCTACTACTTCGACGCGAGCGAGCACTGCGTCAAGCTGAGCAATGACGCCGGATCCGCCAGCGGCATCGTCGTTGGCCTGATCGGTGAAGACTGAACGGGCCGCTGGCGCCATGGAGGCCCCCGCGGCTTTGGCGTCGGATCCATGTGCCGGCTGCCGCCACCTCGCCACCCTGCGCGCCACGGCCGCCTGCGACCCTGAGGATGTCTGCGTGCGGGCGAGCAGCGGGCGTCGCATCGACCGCTTCTTCCGCGCCCATCCAGCGCTGGCCGTCACTTACCTCGGCGACGAGTTCTGGGAACGGCGCGCCATCGCCGCCCGCTACGCCCCGCTCGAATCGATCCGCCCGCTGGCCAGGGATGCCGATGAAGTTGTCCGCCGCGTCGTCGCGTCGCGCCTGCCGCCGGCCGAGGCCGCCGCGCTGATGAAGGACAGCGATCGCGAGGTGCGCATTACGGTTGCCCATCGCATCGATCACGAGGACCTGCTGAAGATGGCCGGCGATCGAGACTACATGGTGCGCGTGGTCGTGGCGCGGCGCCTCAATCACGGCAAGCTGCCGCGCCTGTCGCAGGACCCCGAGCGCGAAGTGCGCAAGACGGTGGCGCGCCGCTTGCCGGCGTTTGCCCTGACGCGCCTGCTCGCCGACCCCGAACCCGAGGTGCGGCGCATCGTGGCCGTCCGGGCCCTGCCGCACGACGCCCAGCTGCTGCTGGCGGACGAGGACTGGCTGGTGCGCCTGGCCGCCGTGCAGCGGGCGCCGCTTGATGCCATCCGCGACTGCCTCGCCGATCCCGAGTCGGAAGTGCGTCGCGCCGCCTGGGAGCGACTCGCGGCGGGCAAGGATGGCACGCAATCAACGACGGAGAATACCGATGAGCCGATGGGATGACCTGGCCCGCCAGGTGGCCGAACTTTGCGTGCGCATTCCGGCCAGCGCCGGGCCCGCCGCACTGGCGCGCGAGCTGGCGCGCACCGAGCCGCAACTGACCTTCCGCGAAGTGCTGGCGCGCGGCGGCTGGTATCGCCTTGGCGGCGTCGTCGATGCCGCCGGCACCCATGTCGCCGACGACCTCGAAAAATGGGCGGAAGCCGAACTCGCGGCGCGTGACGATGATCTCGGCGCACTCTGCGACGACTACGCCGACAGCGGTCTGACCGCCACGCGCCTGACCGGCAGGACGCACTACCTGGTGGCGGCCACCGGCCCCGCTGCAGCCGACTTCATCCAGATCGAGATCGAGGAACTGCAGGAGATGGCCTGCCATGCCCTGTTCGACGCCGACAATCCGCCCGGCAGCATCGAGGAACTGGTGGACCCGCGCAGCGAAGATGACCAGTGCGCCAGCCGTTCCGTGCCGCTCGGCGCGCCGTTTCTCGCCTTGCGTCGCCTGACGCCGGTGGCTGACACCCTCGCCCGCATCCGGGCGCAGAAGCCCGAACCGCAGCCCATACATCGTTTCATCGAAGCCTGGGAAGCCAGCAGCGCCGGCGCCGCCACGCAGTTCTCGAACCACTGGGTGCTGGGTGTCCGCGAACACCTCGACCGTTATCGCCAGAGCATCGTGCACGCCACGCCCATCGCCGCGGTAAACGGCGCGCCGCCGCGTTTCGATGGCGCCTTCGGCGTCCAGGGCCTGTCGCTGCACAACGCGCTCTCGCGTTACGACAAGGCCGCCGGCTACCCGATGGCCTGGTTCTTCAACATGATCACCACCCGCAGCGTGCCCCACGCCCTGTCTGCCGCCGTCATGGACGACACGCAGGCGGGTTTCCACTACCTGCCGGACCGCGACGCCGCTGTCGTCAAGGACTGGCTCTACCGGCCTTACGGTTTTTGACGACAGGAATCAGACACATGCCAAACAATTGCGATTCAAAATGCCCCCTCTGCGGCGCCACGCTGACACCGACAGAGATCCTCGATGCCTGCGGCGAGATCATCGATCCGGTCCTCGGCGTGGTGGAGACGCACTGCCCGCATTGCCAGGGCCGGCTCGAAGCCAAGCCATCCAACGGGCGGGTGGACCTCGGCTTTCTGATCGGGGACAAGGAGCGCTTCGACGTGGCGCTGGCCATGCCCTTCGCGGACCTCAAGCTCGAACGACCGAATGGCCCGCCCTGCATCAAGCTCACCGCGGCGGGCCGCGTGTGGGAGTTCAGGGAGTAGCGGGCGCAGCAACTGTTCCTGAGGTCCCGGAGCCGGGTTGGCCAAGAACCGGCTTTGCCGGCTGCGGGTTGCGACTCCGACGCAGCGCAGGCGCAGTGTGCGCCGGCGCGCAGAATGTCTGCCCGCAAACGGTTAGCATGGGTCAACTCCCCACCTAAGGTCCTCCGTGCTCCGCCTCAAATTCTCGATAGCGCTGGATTACCAGATCGATGCGCCCGGCTGCGATTTCATTTTCAGCATCCATGCCGCGCAGACCGCCCATCAGACGGTGGTCTGCGAGTCGCTCGACATCAGCCAAGACCTGCTGCCGACGCTGCATACCGACCCGGCGACGCTGACCCGCTTCCTGCGGCTCAAGGCCTTCGGCGGCGCCCTGCGGGTGCGCTATGCGGCGACGGTGGACATCGACCACTTCAGCGCGCTACCGGCGCAGCTCGAAGAGGTGCCGGTGGCCGGGCTGCCCGAAGCGGTGTTGCCATACCTTTATCCCAGCCGCTACTGCCAGTCGGACCGCCTGCACCGCCTCGCGGTCAAGGAGTTCGGCCAACTGCGCCAAGGTTACGCGCGGGTGCAGGCGATCCGCGACTGGGTGCTCAACCGCGTCAGCTTTCGTCTCAATTCATCCACCGGCAACACCAGCGCGGTCGACACCCTGGTGGAGGAGGTCGGTGTCTGCCGCGATTTCGCCCACCTGATGATCGCCCTCTGTCGCGCCGTCAACATTCCCGCGCGCTTCGCCGCGACCATCGATTACGGGGCCAATCCGTCGCTCGGCCCGACCGACTTCCACGCCTGCGTCGAGGTCTATCTCGGCGACCGCTGGTACCTGTTCGACCCCTCGGGCGTCGCCATCCCCATGGGCTTCGTCAGGCTGGGCACCGGCCGCGACGCGGCGGACACGGCGTTTTCGACCATCTTCGGTGGCGTGCGCGGCGCGGCGCCGGTGATCCAGATCGAGGCTATTCCCAATGCGGCCGGCCAACTGGTGGTGCCGCAGCATGTCGCGCAGGCCTTGTCGACCGACGGGCAATCGCTGCCGGCGTAAGGCCGCGCCGGCAAGCATCCGGCGGCGGCGCGTCAACCCTTGAAAGCCATCGCTTCGGCGTTGGTGCGGCGCACCTTGGCCGACAGGTGTTTCGCCAGTTGTTCGAGCAACTTGATCTTGATGTGGGG
Source organism: Sulfuritalea sp. (assembly GCA_044359585.1). Classification (GTDB taxonomy): domain Bacteria; phylum Pseudomonadota; class Gammaproteobacteria; order Burkholderiales; family Rhodocyclaceae; genus Sulfuritalea. The sequence continues at coordinate 9,475 of JBIKLV010000064.1, forward strand.
ACGCTCGTGCTCCAGGCGCATGAACAGGGCCCGGTCGATCACGCGATAGATTACCGGCTCCAGGGCCACGACGTCGGCCGAGCGCGGCGAGCCGTCGAGAAAGCCCATTTCGCCGAAACTCATTCCCGCGATCAGCACGTCGAGCCGCCGGGCGCCGCGTCCGGAATCGTTCGACAGGCGCACTTCGATCGAGCCCGCGAGCAGCAGGTAGAGCGTGTCGGCATCGTCACCGGCGCGGATGATCACGTCGCCGGGATCCGCCGCCCGGGTATCCATCTCCGAATCGAGCCAGGCCAAGTCCTCCGCAGCCAGACCGGACAGCAGGAAAGTGTCGCCGGGCGATACGGCGGGCGACGCATCCCAGCTGGCGCCGAACAGGCCCTGCAGCAGGGAATTCTCGCAATGCTCGAGCGCGGCGTCGCTGTTGGCGAAGAAGGACGTTTGCGGCACGCCCTGGGCGACCAGCTTCGCCGCCACCCGTGAGGCGCGACAGACCACCAGCGCCACGCCCTGCGCAGCAAGGCTGGCCTGCAGTTCGGCGACCAGGCGCGCGGCGACCACGTCGATGCTGGCCACGTTGCGGAAATTGATCACCAGGTACTGGCAATACGGCGCCTGCTTCAGCGCCAGGCGCACGATGGGCTCAAGGCTGGAAAAGATCAGTTCGCCCTGCAGCTCCAGCATGCGGATGCGGTGTCCGCTGGCACGCAGCGTTTGCTGGTGCAGGCGCGGACGGCGCCGCGCCGACGAGACCTGGCTGCCGTCGTAGCTCAGGCGCAGCGCCGATTGCGGCGCCGCGCCGCCGGCGAACATGTGCAGCGAGAGTTCGTGCGACAGGTCGGCGCAAACGCGGATGCCGCGCACGCTGTTGCCCTGGGCATCGAGCGGCGGCGAAAAGACGCCGATCCCGAGCTGGCCCGGCAACACCGCGAGGATGCCGCCGCCGACGCCGCTCTTGGCCGGCAGGCCGATGCGGTAGAGCCATTCGCCGGAGAAGTCGTACATGCCGCAGCTGGACATCACCGACAGCACGTTGTCGACATACTCCGGCGCGATGGCCTGTTCGCCGGTCAGCGGATTGCGCCCGTTGTTGGCCAGGGTCGCGCCCATCAGCGCCAGGTCGCGGCAGGTGACGCGGATCGCGCATTGCTGGAAGTAGGTTTCCAGGATTTCGGTCGGCTCTTCGTTGATGATGCCGAAGTTGCGCAACATCCAGCCGATCGCCCGGTTGCGGTGCCCGGTCTCGCTCTCCGAGCGGTAGACCTCCTGATCGATGTCGAGCTTGCGCCCGGCGCAGGCCGAGAGGTAGGCCAGGATGCGTTCGATGCGCGTGGCATTGCCCTTGGGCATGATCTGGCCGCAGGTGGCGATTGCGCCGGCATTGATCATCGGGTTGAACGGCGCGCCGGAACCCGATTTCAGGCTGATGGCATTGAAGGCATCGCCCGAGGGCTCGACGCTGATGCGTTCGAGCACGTGTCCCTCGCCGCGGTCTTCGAGCGCCAGGCCGTAGGACAGCGCCTTGGAGATCGACTGTATGGTGAAGTGCTGGCGTGTGTCGCCGACCTCGTAGATGTGTCCGTCGCGGGTGGCGATGCAGACGCCGAACCAGTCCGGCCGGGCTTTGGCCAGCTCCGGGATGTAGTCGGCCACCTGGCCATCGTCGAGCGCCACGTAGCGTGCATGCAACTGGTGAAGGTAGTGCTCGATCGGGGAATGCGATAACACGGGCGAACTCGAAACAGCCACGGATGACCTCTTCAGCAAGACGGTGGCGGGAACAAAGCAATTGCCGTTCCGCCGCCCTTTTGTGGGGCAAGCCTGCTGCTACTGAAACTTTCCGGTGCCGCAACCGGAATCGCGCACCATATTGGGCGGCCCGGCAACCAAATGGTGCGCGCCGGCCGCCTACAAGCGGCGACGCCGTACCGCCAGCGCCGACTCTTCAAATTCCGGCGTCTGGCAGAAGTGCAGGGCTGCCGCGTTGTCGCGGTCGGCGAGCAGCGTGGCGCGCGGCATGGATTCGCTCCTCAATCCGGCGCGGGCGAGTCGATTTCGGCATCCCCGGCCAGCTCGCGTTCGATCTGCTCGATGCTCGGCAGGCTGGTACGCAGTTCCGCCGGCAGGGCTGCGACGAGCTGGTATTCGGCGACGCCGATGGGCTTGTTGGAATCGCGCAGCGCATATTCGGCAACCACGCGGTTTTGTGTCTTGCACAGCAACAACCCGATGGTGGGTCCGTCCTCGGGCGCCTTCACCTGCGAGTCCACCGCGCTGAGGTAGAAACTCAACTGCCCGGTATGCTCGGGCTTGAAGGCACCGGCCTTGAGTTCGACGACCACGTAACAATGCAGTTTCAGGTGATAGAAGAGCAGGTCAATGAAAAAGTCGTCACCTCCGACTTCGATATGTACCTGGCGGCCGACAAATGCAAAACCTGCTCCCAATTCGAGCAGGAAGCGGGAAATGTGCTGGACAATGGCCGATTCGATTTCCCTTTCATCGGCCTCTTTGGCGACGCCCAGAAAATCGAACAGGTAAGGGTCTTTCAGCGTCGAGCGAGCCAAGTCCAAACTGGGCGCCGGTAGCTGTGCGACAAAGTTGGTGACCGCCAAACCCTCGCGCTCCAGCAGCCGGGTTTCGATGTGAATGTTCAGTACATTGCGAGACCAGCCGTGCTGGATGGCGCGGTGCGCGTAGGCCAAGCGAGTCGTCGACTCTTTCAGCTTGGTCAGCAGCACCAGATTGTGGCCCCAGGGCAATTGTCCAACAGCCTGTTGGACAATTTCGGCATCCGGCCAAGCATCGGCAAAGGCGCGCATGTACATGAGGTTAGCGCGCGAAAAACCTTTCATGTCGGGGAATGTTGTGCGCAAGTCGTGGGCCAGGCGCTCGATCACCTTGGCGCCCCAGCCCTGCTCGGCCTGCCGCGCCAGGATGTCGTGGCCGATCTGCCAGTAAAGCCGCACCAGTTCTCGGTTCACCGCCAGCGCGGCGCGCTGCTGGGCGCTGTGGATGCGCGTCTTCAGCTCGGCCAGCCATTCGGCGTAGCCGGTGGGCGGAGTGGTCAGGCTTGGAGGAGTCTGGGACAACTTTTCCATTGGCGAAACTGAAGTTTCAATGCTGTATGAATTGGTGAAGAATGATCGCACAGATCGAACGCCCTGCCATGGCCGACTCGTAAAAGAGCAGCGGATTGGCGACGCGGAGTCCAATTTGCGGCAGCGCCGACGTTTCCGGCCGCTTGTCCGCCATCGCCACGGCTAGCCCGCCGCGCCGGACCGAAGCAGGCGAAAGGCGGAGCTGGCGCCCGGCGGTATCTGGGCAATCGCCTCGAAAGCTCGGCCCGGCCCGGCGGCGGCGCGCACCGCGCCGGTTACCAGGATTTCATGGGCGGCAGCAATGTCCTCGCCGAGCTTGGCTGCCGCATTCACCTCGCCGCCAAAGACATCGCGGTCGCCGATGCGCAGCAGGCGGCCAAAACCCAGGCCCACGCCCAATGCCAGTTGTTCGGCCGGCTCGCAGTCTGCGGTGTACTCCTGGCACAGGCGCTGCATTTCGCAGGCGCAATCGATGGCCTTGTCCACCTTGCGGAAGATGACCATCAGGCTGTCGCCCTCGATCTTGAGCAGGATGCCGTCGTGGCGGTCGATGCAGGGGATCAGCAGGCGGTGCGATTCATGGATCACCTGCAGGAAATGGATGATGCCGAATGAACTCACTCCGTTCGAAAAGCCGACCAGGTCGGTGAACATCACCGCCCATTCCTCGCCGAACAGGTCCCAGATGCGCTCGTCGATCTGCGCCTTGTCCGCACCGGGGCGCAGGCGTTCCGCGATCAGCTGTTCGAGGCGGTCTTCCGAGGCGCTCAGTTCGACCTTGCGGGCGTGCGTCATGTCGTGCGTTCCTGGATGGGCTCACGGGGGTATCGCGAATGTAGCACAGGCGAATAGGCCGGACCATGGCCGGTGCGCCGCTGCCCGCCTAGCCGACCAGCGCCACGGCCTTGATCTGCACCCAGACTTCGCGCCCCGGGGCGAGGTCCAGGCGCTGCGCCGAGCGCCGCGTCAGGCGGCCGAGCAGCAGGGTTTCGCCGACGCGCAACTGCACCAGCACCTGCGAAGGATGGTCCTCGGCGGCATGCGCCACCACCGTCGCCGGCAGCAGGTTCATGATGCTGACGTCGTCATGCCGGCTGTTGGCGATCGACACGTCGCGCGCTAGGATGCGCACGCGCACGGCGCGTCCGACCGGCGTGCCGTTGTCGCGCACCCAGAGTTCGCCGCCGTCGAACTCGACGCGCGCCAGATGCCATTCCGCATCGCGCTCGGCCACCGTGGCGGCGAACACCGCGCCGGCATCCTCGCCCAGCTTGATCGGCAGGTCGATGCGCGCCAGGGTTTCGGCCAGCGGCCCCTGGGCCACGGCACGCCCGGCGTCCATGACCACGATGTGATCGGCCAGTCGCGCCACTTCGTCGGGCGCGTGGCTGACGTAGATCAGCGGAATGTCCAGTTCGTCGCGCAGGCGTTCCAGCCAGGGCAGGAATTCCTGCTTGCGGGCGTGGTCCAGCGAGGCCAGCGGCTCGTCCATCAAGAGCAGGCGCGGCGCCGCCAGCAGGGCACGGGCGATCGCAACGCGCTGCTGCTCGCCGCCGGAAAGCCGCTCCGGCAGGCGGTCGAGCAGCGGGCCGAGGCCGAGCAGCTCGATGATGGCATCGCGCTTCACCGTGGCCGCGCCGCGGGAACGACGCAGGCCGAAATCGAGGTTGCGCGCCACGTCCAGATGCGCGAACAGCCGCGCATCCTGGAACACATAGCCCAGAGGACGCTGGTGGGTCGGCATGAAACGCGCATCATCCTGCCAGGTCTCGCCGTTCACGATCAGCCGGCCGGCGCCGCGCTCCAGCCCGGCGATGCAGCGCAGCAGCGTGGTCTTGCCGCAGCCCGACTGGCCGAACAGCGCGGTGACGCCGCTGCCCGGCAGGTCGAGATCGACGTCGAGCGCGAAGCCGGGCCAGGCCAACGCGAAGCGGGCGGCGACGCTCACGAACGGCGCCCCCGTGAATTCAGCAGGTAGAGTGCGAGCAGCACGAGGAAGGCAAACACCACCATGCCGGCGGCCAGCCCGTGGGCGGCGGCGTAGTCCATCGCCTCGACGTGGTCGTAGATCTGCACCGAGACCACGCGCGTCTTGTCCGGGATGTTGCCGCCGATCATCAGCACGATGCCGAACTCGCCGACGGTATGGGCGAAGCCGAGGATAGTCGCGGTGAGGAATCCGGGCTTCGCCAGCGGCACGGCGACGCTGAAGAAAGCGTCGAGCGGCGAGGCGCGCAAGGTGGCCGCGGCCTCCAGGGGCCGCTCGCCGATGGCTTCGAAGGCGTTCTGCAGCGGCTGCACGACGAAGGGCAGCGAATAGACCACCGAGGCCACCACCAGGCCGCCGAAGCTGAAAGGCAGCAAGCCGATGCCGGCCCATTCGGTGAAGCGCCCGACCGGGCCGTGCGGGCCCATCAGCAGCAGCAGGTAGAAGCCGAGCACGGTCGGCGGCAGCACCAGCGGCATGGCGACCACCGCCGCCAGCGGCCCTTTCCACCACGACCGCATGCGCGCCAGCCGCCAGGCGATCGGCGTGCCGATCAGCAGCAGCAGCAGCGTGGTGACGGTCGCCAGCTTGAGCGTGAGCCAGATCGCGGCGAGGTCGCTGGGAGAAAACATGAACGGCATGCTACCGCGAGTTTGCCGCCGCCAGCGGCACGATCAGATTTCGTAGCCGTAGCCGCGGATCACCGCGCGCGCCTTTTCGCTGCGCAGGAACTTGAGCCAGGCCTCGGCAGCCGCCTTGCCGCGCCCCTTGTCGAGCATGACGGCATCCTGGCGGATCGGCTGGTGCAGGTTGGCGGGAACGACCCACGCGGAGCCTGCGCCGAGCTTGCCGTCCTTCATCACTTGCGACAGGGCGATAAAGCCGAGTTCGGCGTTGCCGCTGGCGACGAACTGGTGGGCCTGGGCGATGTTCTCGGCCTGGACGAACTTCGGCTGGATCGCGTCGAGCTGCTTCAGCGCCGTCAGCGCCTCGACGGCGGCGGCGCCATAGGGCGCGTGCCGCGGATTGGCCAGCGCGAGGTGGCGGAAGCCGCCATGCTTCAGCACTTCGCCCCTGTCATCGACGAAGCCGGCCTTCGCCGACCACAACACGAGCCGGCCGATGGCGTAGGTGTAACGCGTACCGGCAAGCGCGGCGCCTTCCTTTTCGAGTTTCGCCGGAGTTTCGTCGTCGGCGGCGAGCAGCACTTCGAAGGGCGCGCCGTTCCTGATCTGCGCGTAGAACTTGCCCGTGGCGCCAAAGGCGAGCACGGCCTGGTGGCCGGTTTCCTTCTCGAAATCCTGTGCGATCTGCCGGGCCGGGGCGCTGAAGTTGGCGGCGACGGCGACCTGGACCGGGTCAGCGTGTGCCGCCGTGGCGGCGATCAGCAGGAGGGCAGGCAGGGGCAGTTTCACGGCTCATGATTCCGGTTCGAAGCAGACCGAATAATCGCAGCATTCGGCGCAGCTGGGGGACTTGCAGATCAGCACTTCCGCCGCCTCGCACAGCTGGCGGTAGAAGAACTTCTTCCACTTCATGTCGCCGGCGTTCTTGAGCTTCAGTGCGGTGAAGCGGGTCTGCATCAGCGCGTTGAGTTCGACCCGGCTGGGCAGGCCGAGGTCCTGCCAGAGGTGGTTGTCGGCCATGCTGGCGGTGGCGATGGCGTGCGCCAGCCAGCGCGAATCAGGAGCGTCGTCGGTCTGGTGGGCGACCAGCAGGGCCACCAGTTCGTCGAATTCGTCCATCCCGGGCCGCGCCTGCGCCTCCGCCTCCTCGCGCCAGATGTGCAGCAGCGGCCGCAACGGCGCCGCGGCAGGGAAATAGGAAAGCAGCACGGCATCGAGCTCGCGCGAGTTCAGTCCGACCAGCGGCGCGCGCCAGGGTCCGCGCCGGCGTGGTGCCAGCGCAATGGTGCCGGCCAGGGCCAGGGTTTCCGGCAAGTCGGGGCGCGCGGCGAAGGCCAGCAGGTGGGGGCGCAGGTCGGTGGCGTTAGCTCCGGCATAACGCCCGCTGTCGCGGGCATTAGCCTGCACTGAAACTTCGCTCTGCTTCGTTTTCATGACCATGAACGGTGCACGAACAATGCCAGGCGCCAATGGTCCGCAACGCCGCGCCGTTGCGCGGCTTCGACACAGAGGCGCGCGGCTCTGTCGCAAACCCGACAAAACATTGTGGGGGCCGCCGCAGCGCCGTGTCGCCAGCGCCGACTTTTGCATTCCATCAAGGGCTTGCCGCATTGGCATGGGGCTTGCGAAACAAGGTTCAACTCATCGAGGCACGCCATGAAAGCCGCCGAAATCGCCGAACTGCTGAACGAACCAGCCTGCGTCCATAACAAAAAGGAGAAGGCCGGCTGCGCCAAAACCAAGCCCGGTGCCACGGCCGGCGGCTGCTCCTTCGACGGCGCGCAGATCGCGCTCTTGCCCATCGCCGACGTCGCCCACATCGTGCATGGCCCGATCGCCTGTGCCGGATCGAGCTGGGACAACCGTGGCACGCGTTCCAGCGGCCCGACCTTGTACCGCATCGGCATGACCACCGACCTCACCGAGCAGGACATCATCATGGGTCGCAGCGAGAAGCGGCTGCTGCACGCCATCAAGCAGGCCATCGACGACTACCGACCGGCGGCGGTGTTCCTCTATTCCACCTGCGTGCCGGCCCTGATCGGCGACGACCTCGGCGCCGTGGCCAAGGCCGCCACCGAAATGTGGGGCGTGCCCGTGGTGCCGGTCGATTGCGCCGGTTTCTACGGCACCAAGAACCTCGGCAACCGCATCGCCGGCGAAGCCATGTTCCGCCACGTAATCGGCACCCGCGAGCCGGAGCCGGTGCCGGAATCGGCGCAGCGCCCGGGCATCACCGTGCATGACGTGAACCTGATCGGCGAATACAACATCGCCGGCGAGTTCTGGCACGTGGCGCCGCTGTTCGACGAACTCGGCCTGCGCATCCTGTCCACGCTGTCGGGTGACGCGCGATTTCACGAGGTGCAGACCATGCACCGCGCCGAGGCCTCGATGGTGGTCTGCGCCAAGGCGTTGCTCAACGTCGCGCGCAAACTCGAAGGCGATTACGGCGTGCCCTTCTTCGAAGGCAGCTTCTACGGCATTACCGACACGTCGCAGGCCTTCCGCGATTTCGCCCGCGTCATCGGCGACCCCGACCTCATGTTGCGCACCGAGGAAGTGGTCGCCCGCGAGGAAAAGCGCATCCGCGCCGCGCTGGCACCCTGGGCCGATCGCCTCAAGGGCAAGCGGGTGCTGCTATACACCGGCGGCGTCAAGTCCTGGTCGGTGGTTTCCGCCCTGCAGGATCTGGGCATGACGGTGGTCGCCACCGGCACCAACAAGTCGACCGAAGAAGACAAGGCGCGCATCCGCGAAATCATGGGCGATGACGCGACGATGATCACCGACGGCAGTCCGAAGGCGCTGCTGCAGGCCTTCAAGGACTACCAGGCCGACATCCTGATCGCCGGCGGGCGCAACCTCTACACCGCGCTGAAAGCGCGCATCCCCTTCCTCGACATCAACCAGGAACGCGAGTTCGGCTACGCCGGTTACGAAGGCATGCTGGAACTGGTGCGGCAACTGGCGCTGACCCTCGAAGCCCCGGTCTGGGACAAGGTGAGGAAGCCGTCGCCCTGGTCCGCCAGCAAAGTCGCCGGCGAAGCTCTGACCGTCGCTGGAGTCGGCCATGGCTGAGGTCTTGAAGCGCAGCAAGCCGCTGGCGGTGAATCCGCTCAAGGCCGGGCAGCCGCTGGGTGCGGCGCTGGCCTTCCTCGGCCTGAAGAACAGCATTCCGATGTTGCACGGCTCGCAGGGCTGCACGGCCTTCGGCAAGGTGTTCTTCGTGCGTCATTTCCGCGAGCCGATACCGCTGCAGACCACCGCCATGGACCAGGTGTCGTCGGTCATGAGTTCCGATGAGAATGTCATCGAAGGCCTGCGCGTGATCTGCGAAAAGAACCGGCCCGACGTGGTCGGCCTGCCCACTACCGGCCTCTCGGAGACGCAGGGAACCGACATCCGGCGCCTGGTGCGCGAGTTTCGCCAACAGCATCCGCAATTCGCGACGACGGCCGTGGTGCCGGTGAATACGCCGGATTTCTCGGGTTGCCTGGAATCTGGCTTTGCGCTGGCGCTGGAAGCGATCATCGAGGTGATGGTGCCGGATACTCAAAAGTCGGCGCTGGCGGGACGGCGCAAGAAACAAGTTAACGTGCTCTGCGCCTCGATGCTGACGCCAGGTGACACCGAGGCCATCAAGGACTGGATTGAAGGCTTCGGCCTGCGCGCGGTGATGCTGCCCGACATCGGCGATTCGCTCGACGGCCATCTGGTCGATGCCGAAACCACGCCGCTGACGCTGGGTGGCACGGCAAAGAGCGAAATCGCCACCATGGGCGAGTCGGCGGCGACGCTGGTCATCGGCCGCTCGCTCGCCAAGGCCGCCGACTTGCTGCGCCAACGCACCGGCGTTCCCGACTTCCGTTTTGACCACCTGCTGGGCTTGGACGCCTGCGACGCCTTCACCATGGCGCTGGCGGAGATCTCCGGCCAGCCGGTACCGCCGGGCATCGACCGGCAGCGCGCGCAGTTGCAGGACGCGATGGTGGACACCCATTTCATGACCGGCTTCCTGCGCGTTGGGATTGCCGCCGATCCCGACTTGCTGCTGGCACTCGGCCAGTTTCTTGCCGGCGTCGGTGCCGATATCGTCGCTGCCGTGGCCACGGCGCGGGCCGATGCCCTGAGCGATGTGCCGGCGACGTCGGTGCAGATCGGCGACCTCGACGACCTCGAGCGCGGCGCAGCGGCACACCGCGCTCAGCTCATCGTTTCCAACTCGCACGCCGTCGCGGCGGCGGATAACTTGCAGATTCCCCTGCTGCGTGCCGGCTTTCCGCAATACGACTGGGTCGGCGGCTACGCGCGGACCTGGGTCGGCTATCGCGGTGCACGCCAGGCCTTGTTCGACATTGCCAACCTTTTCCTGGGGAATCACCATGACATTCCCGTCCATCGATCCATCTACCGCAATGCCACCGAACCGGCCACGCCAATCCGGACGCCGGTTGGCGCTGGCCTGGTCGGCCACTAGCGTGGCCCCGACCATGCTGCGGGTAGCCTTCGCCAGCGCCGACCGCGTCACCGTCGACCAGCACTTCGGTGCGGCGGTCGGCTTCGTCATCTATGCACTGGACGACGAGCGTGCGCAACTGGTGGAGTTGGCCGAGTTCCCGCCCGAAAGCATGGACGGCAACGAGAGCAAACTGCCGGCCAAGATTGGCGCGCTGACCGGCTGCTCCGCCGTGTATTGCCTGGCCGCCGGCGGTTCCGCGGTCAAGCAGTTGCTGGCTGCCGGGATCCAGCCGATGCGCCTCGACGATGGCGTGCGCATCGAAACCCTGCTGAAACAGATCAGCGTCGCCATCAAGGATGGCGGCATCCCATGGGTGGACAAGGCGCAGCGCAAGGATGCCGGGCGCTTCGAGCGCATGGCGGCCGACGGCTGGGAGGAATGATCATGGCCCGTCTGCTCCTTGCCGGCGCCCGCGTCGTCTCGCGTGACCAGGGCATGGCCCGCCTGCGCCTCGATTCACCGGGAGCCTGCGGCGGCTGCCGTGCGCAAACAGCGTGCGGCGGGGGCGGCGAGCGCGTAATTGACATCGTCGCCTCGCCGCAGTTGTGTGCGGGCGACCGGGTTTCCCTGCAGATGCCGGAAGCGGAACTGAATCGCAGCGCCCTGCTGGCCTACCTGTTGCCCGCCGCAAGCACGCTGCTCGGCGCGCTTGCGCTGTCCGGCGGCGGCGACGCCCTGGCGGTGCTGGGGGCAGCGTCTGGTCTGGGCTTCGGCCTGGTCTGCCTGCGCATTTCCGCACGACGTTCATCCGGCAATGGCGTTCGCGTCAGCCGAACCGATTCATCCGACTTTCATGCGGAGCTCGGCGCCTCTGATGATGAAACACGCGAAAGGCGAGTTGAAGGCCCGCCCCTCCCATCCGCTGCGCGGCCCACGGCTGGCTTTGCACAGCCAGCCGGCTGCGGCGGCGCAGCGCATGCGCTGCGAAACCCCGCCTCGCCCCCTCACGGGGAGGCTTCTAGTTTGCTCGCTACGCTCGCCTACCGGCAGTCGGCTTCGAAAGAGTTGTTTCACATTAACGGAGAAGTTTCATGACAGCAGTCGCAACCCTCGCCGCCGAAGCGGCCGACAACCCGATTTACCAGACCGATTTCATCCGCGAAATGCTGCGCCAGACACGTGCACTCGACAGCTACGGCCAATGGGACGGCAAGTCGGCGCCGCAGATCCTCGACGGCTACGTGCTGACCAAGGAAAGGAAACGCGAGATCCCGGTCATCGGCGATCCCGACGACCAGATCATTGCCCGCGTCAAGTCCTTCCACAACGCGATTGCCGTGCTGATCGAGAAGGAATGCGGCCTGATGGCGGTGCCCTTCGTGCAACTGACCCATGAAGGCTTCGGCCGCGCCCTGATCGTGGTCGGCAAACTGGTGGTGATGGACCGCACCCTGCGCGACGTGCATCGCTTCGGCTTCGAGAGCCTGTCGAAGATGAAGACCGAGGCCGACAAGTATCTCGGCGTCGCGCTGGAAATCATCGGCAAGCATTCCGAGGTTGCTGGGTTGTAACCATGACCGACGAAGAACTCCGGAACCTGGACAAGGAAGTGAAGAAGCTGAAACGCATCGCCGGCGAATGGGCGGCGCAGCTCCACGACCTGGTCGAGGAGCGACTTCCGGCCGCTTACGAAGAAATACCGGGCATCGCCCAGTCGACCTACGACGCCTGCAAGGCCTGGGCCGACGCCAATGCCAAATTCAAATCAATTCAAATTTCATAGAAAGGACACACCATGAGCGCCACAGTCGTCACCCGCGACGGAACCCCCTACACACCCACCTACGCCGATTCGATCGACACCAAGAAATGCATCGGCTGCGGCCGCTGCTACAAGGTTTGCGTGCGCGA
>JBIKLV010000147.1:0-6128 GCA_044359585.1 Sulfuritalea sp.
AACGAATGGCAGCTATCCAATTCCCATGGTTCCTGGTGAATGGCCGCTCCCGATTTTCGCCACGGACCGCTAATGGGCACGGAGTACGTGTTGATTCCTGCAAGCTCGCCGCAGAATTGCTGCCGCTGAGTCCCTATGCCGGGTAGCTGCCGGTAGTCACTGGGTCGTTGAGGAGCGGAGGATGTGCCGGCGGAAGTAGGTTAGCCGGCTTTTGATCTCGGTTTTTTCACCGCTGAAGCCTTCGTCGCAGATGCCTTGGCCACTTTGGGTGCTGGATTAACTTTCGCGGCGTCGACAGCTAAAGGAAAGTCCGGCGGCATTCCGTCTGGAACCCGCACGAGATTTATTTTGCTTATCTGAACCAATGCCGCGGGCCGTACTTCCGCAGGGCTTGGACCCGCGTGCATGGCGCCGAATGTGAATTCAAAAGCTGGCATCCAGACACCATCATGCAGTTCGCGATCCTTAATAAGGATCGTAGTCAATTCACTCAAGCTAAATTCAAATTGCATGAGGTCAGGCATGTGCGCGGTCCTTTGCTTTTGCCAGAAGCAGCGTATGAGTCTTGCCTGACTCGCTGGAGTAAATAATAGGCAGCCCCAGTGAGCCACCGGTATTTCGCGACTCCCCAACCCACGCCAATGCTGCGGCATAGTAGGCGAATATCTTGCTCTGGCCAATTGCTTGCGCAGTAGTTTCTGCGGTATTCCTCTTCGTCAGTAGATAGACCAAATACTGGTTCATGCTGACGCCTTGCGCATCCGCTGCACGCGAAAGCTCGGCGTGCAGGTCGCGTGGCATTCTAAGGGCGTAATTCCCGCTGAATTGGTCCGGGGTCTTTGGCTTAGATGGGGCTGGAACGACATTGCCCGCCGCTTGCGCCGCACCAATCCATGCGCCAATCGCTTGTCGCAGTTCGGCTAAGGCTTCGGCTTCAGTAGAACCCCAAGCAGAGGAGCCAGGAAGATCTGGGGCAATTGCGACATAGCCTTCATCCTCGTCGCTCCAGAACACCTCGGCCGGATATCGGGTCACGTCGACTTTTGGTTTCTTAGCGGTCATGTTTGTCTAGCATCGCAATTAGCTGCTTCGCTTGATAGGTTGGGATTTTTCCGTTTTTGTTTTGAAAGTTGAGCTGCGCAGGCTCCCCTGACTTTGCAAATGCTCGGTGAGATCCTTGCCCGCCCTTATGTACAAACCCTATGTCCTCAGCCACCTTGCAAGCGTCGTCAAATCTGACGTCCTGCGGGTTGTTGCGTATTGCGTCGACTAGTTTAGCACGCTGATTCATGGATTGATACTGCCAACGATATCACTATTCGGGAAAGGGGCGTCATTCAATTCGCATGATACAGGCAAGGCATTTTTGAGGGAGGGAAACACGGCCGGCCGGCGCCCGGGTGGCCGAGCATGTGCAGGGGCGGTGGTGCCGGTCAGTTGCTCGAAGCTGCCGGTGGTCACTGAGTCTTGCCGGCCATATCCGGCCGGTGGGAATGTTGATCCCATAGCGGACGCTCAGCGTGTTCCGTACCCAATGCGGAACTAGCTCGATTGGGATAGCAAACATTCATCATTCGAGGCGCCGCTCCAAGGCGTGTTTTGAGGCTAATCTGGATAGCCGAAATGAAAAGAGCCCCGATTTTGATCTGCCGGAGCTCTTCCCATGTGCTTTAGTTATAGGTATTGTCGCTAAATATCTCCGTTAAAACAGATTGTTATGGTAACTATATAGGGTGGCACTCCAGAAGGAGATAAAGATGATGCTTCGGAAAGATATTCTGGTCGGGACACTCGTCGCAGTGGTTACATTCGGCGCCAACGCTGCTCAAATCAGCAGTCAGGGCCAATTGGCCTCGATTCTCGGCGGCAATCTGATCTTTGAAGATTTCGAGGGCAACGGGCTGCTCGGGGCCGGGCAGATCTACGACAACACCGGTACCCTGAGTTCAACGACGACATTTGGCGGATATGGCCCTGGATTGGTTCAGGCAGGCGCGGTCTACAGCGCCAGCGAACTGTGGTGGAACGACAACGGCTACTTCGGCCTGAACACGAGAACTCTCGCTGACTCCAGTGCTTGGCGCGGCGACGCCATCACCATCTCCTATACCGCGCCGACCACGGCCATGGGCTTTGAGTTACAAGCGTACGCCGGATATGGACAAACGGGGACGGTCAGCGTCTTCGACACGTCCAACAGCTTGCTGGCATCAATCGGCGTGACTGCCGGGCAGTTCTTTGGCTGGGAAAGTTCTGCCGGCATCGGATACGTGACTATTGCCGCCGACGACTATCTGATGATAGACAATCACGGCTATGGCAGCACGGCGCCTATACCCGAACCCGAAACCTACGCCATGATGCTTGCCGGATTAGGTTTGCTCGGTGTGATGGCTCGTCGCAGGAAGCAGAAACTCAACGCCTAAGTTTCGGCGGCGATTCAACCTAACGGGGGCTGCGGCTCCCGTTTTGCATTCTTGAACGGCTGCTTCGGAGAAATCCCGATGTCCGGAACCAGTCTGATCCCGCCGTTGGCATCAAGACGAAGACCACGCACAGATCTTAGTCGGCTGTAGTCCGGTTTGCTGTCATTCGGAATTTGAACCTGTCAGGCAGGAGGGTGCCCAATCCGGCCAGATGATATTTTCATCATCAATGGCGGCTGAGCGATCACAATGCTGTCGCTCGTAAGAATTCCTCAGCAATCCCGACTTCGGCCTTTGCTACCGTTGACCTTGGGTCAGGGAAACGGCCGGTATCCAACTGGTCGCGGCTATTGAGGCAGTGCGGCCGATGAATTGCCGCTTCCTCGACCGGTATGAAAGTGCTCTTTGCTTGGTGCAGTCATACGCGGCGGCACGGGCTCGTCGGTAGCAAACCATAGGTGGCGTACGCCTCTCTTTACTCACGAGAGAAGGAATACAACTGTTTGCGTTGCTCGACGGCCCCGGCAACCGAGCGATGTATCGCTTCACCCAGCGGCTTTCCCAGGATCAACTGGTTCGTATCTTCGGGTGACAAGAACGATAAGATAGATCCCATAATTTTGCGGAACATCTTCCCAAATGCCATCAGCCAAGAAGAGATCTTCGTTCGAGACGACCCAGCGACCCAAGGCCGCCACGCAG
The DNA here is from genome assembly GCA_044359585.1 of Sulfuritalea sp. Classification (GTDB taxonomy): domain Bacteria; phylum Pseudomonadota; class Gammaproteobacteria; order Burkholderiales; family Rhodocyclaceae; genus Sulfuritalea. The sequence continues at coordinate 3,129 of JBIKLV010000147.1, forward strand.
GGACCAAAGGTATCTGGAACAACTCCGCGATCTAACAACACACAGCCATCTGTGGCCAAGCAGGGGGCTTGGGGTGACCGCATCCCTCTTCGACAAGCCCAGCGGGAAATCAAGGAAGAAGTGCTTTACGAAACGGCGGCACGGTTGTTCAACAAGCATGGCTACCATGGGACCTCATTAAGTGATCTGGCAAAGGAACTTGGAATCTCGAAGGCCGCCATTTACAACTATGTTGCCGACAAGCGGGAACTGCTTTACGGAATCCACATGCGCTCCCTTGACGCAGCGAGGGATGCACAAGCGGCAGCGGCAGGCGAGAAGCGCGGGCTCGACAAAGTGTGCAAGGCGATCTTCAACTACGTTTCGGCCATCACCGTGTCACCTACGATTACCTTCATCCTGCTTGAGGATGGAGCCCTGTCCCCGGAACAGGCAGAGGAAGTTCTCGCCGCCAGAAGCGAGTTGGACCATCAGTTCCGAGGTTTTGTAGCCGCCGGCGTGCGCGACAAATCCATTGCGCCATGCGATCCACAGTTGATCTCATTCCTGATCACTGGTGGCCTGGCCTGGATCAGCAAGTGGTTTGACCCGAATGGTGCATGGTCCGGCGATCAGGTTGCCGAGGCGATGAGCGTCACCTACGCCCGGATGCTGAGTGCGGAACCTGTCGGCAAGTTGCCTACCAATGTCAGTCGCCTGGCGCCCTTAGGCGGACTTTCACTCCTCTCCGTAAGATAGCCGGTGCGCGCCGGCGAGTGGCCGGACGAGCCACCCAATCTTGCAACGCACCATCAGATTGAATTGACAAGTGACCGATCGGTCGTAACAATGAACGATCGGACTTAAATCAATCATGGTGCGTTGAATGGGTGCTCGCTTGACCAGACCAGTTATCCCGCCTTGTCGCGAACAGTGCACCATTGACACACATGGATCTGCACCTGCTGGAATTACCCTGAATCCACGATTTCAGAGCCGGAGCCCGGTCGCGTGCATCTGATCCAGCAACTGATCAACGGTATCGCCCAGGGCTGCATTTACGGCCTGATCGCGATGGGGTTTGTGCTGATCTACAAGGCAACCGAAACCGTCAGTTTCGTTCAGGGCGAACTCATGATGCTCGGGGCCTTTCTGGGGATGGTTCTGATGACGGTCGCCGGCTTCCCCTACTGGCTGGCGGTTCCCGCGACCCTGCTGGCCATGGTCGCCGTCGGCATGCTCATCGAACGGGTGACAGTACGCCCAATACTGGGGGAGCCCGCGTTCTCCATCGTGATGCTCACCCTTGGAATCGGGTACGTGGCGCGCGGGGCCATCTTGATGATTCCCGGCCTGGGTACCGACCTGCAAGTCCTTCCTGTGCCCTACAAGGATGAAAGCCTGCAGATAGGCAGTCTGACCATCAGCGCAGAACGGCTGGTAGTCCTGGTCGTCACGGCGGTGCTTTGTCTACTGCTCTACATTGTGTTTCGCCACACGCGGATCGGCATCGCGATGCAGGCCGCTTCCCAGAACCAGCGTGCCGCCTATTACATGGGGATTCCCGTGCGCCAGTTGAATGGACTCGTCTGGGGCCTCGCCGCCGGAGTGGCCGCTATCGCCGGATTGCTGCTGGCCCCCATCGTCCTCATCGACAGCAACATGGGGTTCATCGGTCTCAAGGCATTCCCTGCGGCCGTGATTGGCGGTCTCGCCAGCGTTCCGGGCGCCCTCGTGGGCGGAGTGATCATCGGGGTGATCGAGTCGATCGCGGGCTACACGATGGCCGAAGGATTCAAGGACGTTGCCGCCTACGTTGTGGTCCTGATCATGCTGTGGGTTCGGCCCAACGGGCTATTTGGCGATACCGCCCGCAAGAAGGTCTGAATGCGATTCATCTTTAAGACCTCCTACGACCAGGACATCCGGCTTTTTCGGCATTCCGGCCACGCCTTCTGGTACAGCCTGTTGCTGCTCTTCCTGTTTCTTGCACCGGTCGTGCTGCCGCCCTACTGGGCTTCGCTGCTGACATTGACAATGATCTACGGGATTGTCGGACTCGGCCTGATGCTCCTGTCCGGGTTTACCGGCCTCTACTCGATCGGGCACGCGGCATTCATGGGAGTCGGGGCCTACTTGCAGGCCGTCCTCACCGGCATGGGCTGGCCATTTCCGGTGGCTCTGCTTTGCGCGATGGCGGGCTCTGCCGCGGTCGGTGCAGTCGTCGGGCTGCCGGCCCTCAGGGTGCGCGGCATCTATCTGGCGATTGCCACCCTGGCTTTCGCCTTCATCGTCCAGGAAGTGCTCGTTCGCTGGGAAAGCGTCACTGGCGGTAACCGCGGAATGGCCGTAGGCATGGTTAACCTGTTCGGCTGGAAGACGACCTCGCCGACCGTCTTCTACTACATCTGCCTGGTGCTGACTGTCGCCACCACCCTGGGCGTCCTCAATCTCCTACGCTCCGCCACCGGACGCGCCTTTGTCGCCATCCGCGACTCCGAAGTGTCGGCACAAAGCATGGGGGTCAATCTCGCCCGCTACAAGACGCTTTCGTTCGCCGTATCGGCCGCGCTTGCCGGGCTGGGAGGCGCACTCAGCGCACATATGCTGCGGTTCATTTCACCCGACCAGTTCGGCGTGATTCAGTCGATCGACCTCCTGCTGATCGTCATCGTCGGTGGCCTGGGATCGATCCACGGCGCCTTCTTCGGTGCCTTGTTCCTGATTGCCACGCCACAGATGATTTCGTTGGCGAAGGATTTCCTTCCGGCATCGATCGGCCACACCACCGGACTGCAGTCGGTGGTGTACGGGCTGATCCTGATTGCCTTCGTGCTTTTCGAGCCGCTGGGAATTTACGGACGCTGGGTGAAGATCCGGACCTGGTTCGAGCTCGCCCCCCTGTACCGGAAGGGACTGATGAAGCGCCAGAAGAGCTTTCAGAAGACTGAGCGCCTCCATTGACCCGATGAATTCAGACGCCCTCCTTTCGGTCAACAATCTGAGCGTGCGCTTCGGCGG
>JBIKLV010000148.1:0-6026 GCA_044359585.1 Sulfuritalea sp.
CTGCTCGAGCTCGTCACGCAGCGCGGCGGCCGTGGCCCTGAGCATCTGGATTTCCTGGCTGGCGGCGACGCGTTCCTGCTGGATCGCCGTCTCGCGCTCGGTGCGCGCGCTTTCCAGTTCCTCGCGCAGAACGCCGACCGTGGTTTTCAGCTGGGCGATCTCGGCCGCGTTCGACTGGGTGACACGCAGGGTTGCCGCATGGATTTCGGCGTGCGCCGCTTCGAGTTCCGTGCGCAGGGCGATCACCGTGCGCTTCATGTCACGGGAATCGGCCTGGGCCAGGATCAACTGCTCTTCCAGGGACGAGAGATCGGCAATCATTGCGCGAATAATACGCCCGACTAAGTAGGTCTGGCGCCCAAGTCAGGAATCGAACCTGAGACCTACCGCTTAGGAGGCGGTCGCTCTATCCACTGAGCTACAAGGGCGCAAGGCGGGAATTCTATCCCACCAGGGGATACCGTCTCCAGCCGGCTGGAGACATAAGCGCTCGCCTATAATCGCGCACCCCCTCATCAGCCTTTCCCGGCCCTGTTTCCATGCCCGTCATATCCCTCGATCGCGGTTGCCTTGCCTATGGCCATGTCGCCCTTCTGGACCACGCCGCCATGCAGATCGATGCCGGCGAACGTGTCGGCCTCATCGGCCGCAACGGCAGCGGCAAGTCCAGTCTCCTGAAGGCGCTGGCCGGACTCGGTGCGCTCGACGACGGCGAAGTCTGGCGCGAGCCCGGCCTTTCCATCGCCTACGTGCCGCAGGAGCCCGAATTCGCGACCCACGACACGGTGTTCGAAGCCGTCGCCGCCGGGCTGGGCGAGGTGGCGCGGGTACTGGCCGAGTACCACGAGGTTACCCATAAAGTCGGCGCTGGCGATACGGCAACCATGGATCGACTGGAGCACTTGCAGGCGCAACTCGAAGCCAACGATGGCTGGACCCTGAATTCGCGCGTCGAACAGGCCATTTCGCGCCTGGCGCTGGATGGTGACGCGCGCGTCGATGCGCTTTCCGGCGGCGGCAAGAAGCGCGTCGCACTGGCTCGCGCGCTGGTGGCCGAACCGGACCTGCTGCTGCTCGACGAACCGACCAACCATCTCGATGTGGATGGCATCCTCTGGCTGGAAGACCTGTTGCGCGGTTATGCCGGCGCGATCATGGTGATCACCCACGACCGGGTCTTCCTCGACGGCGTGGCGACGCGCATCGTCGAACTCGACCGCGGCAAGCTGGTCTCGTTTCCGGGGCGCTTCGCTGCCTACCAGGAGCGAAAGGAGTTCATGCTTAACGAAGAGGCGCTGGCCAATGCCCGTGCCGACAAGATGCTGGCGCAGGAGGAAGTCTGGATCAGGAAGGGCGTCGAGGCGCGGCGCACACGCAGCGTCGGCCGTGTGCAGCGCCTCGAACAACTTCGTGCGGCGCGCGCGGTGCGGCGCGATCAGTTGGGCAAGGTGGAGTTCAAGGTGGTGCGGGGCGATGCTTCCGGCAAGCTGGTGGCCGAACTCGAGGATGTCTCGAAGCGCTATGTAACAACAGCGGGCGCCAAGACCGTGGTCAAGGACTTTTCCTGCCGCATCCAGCGCGGCGACAAGGTCGGCCTGATCGGCGCCAACGGTACCGGCAAGACCACGTTGCTGCGCATGATCCTCGGCGAACTGCAACCCGACTCGGGCAAGGTGCAGCTTGGCACCAAGATCGAGGTCGCTTACTTCGACCAGTTCCGCGCGCAGCTCGATCCCGAGGCGCCGCTGTGCGAAGTCATCAGCCCCGGCTCGGACTATGTCGAGATCGGCGGCTCGAAGAAACACGTGATCGGCTACCTCGAGGATTTCCTGTTCGCCCCGCAACGTGCGCGTTCGCCGGTCAAGTCGCTCTCCGGCGGGGAACGCAACCGTCTGCTGCTGGCGCGCCTGTTCGCGCGGCCGGCCAATGTGCTGGTGCTCGACGAACCGACCAACGATCTCGACATCGAAACCCTGGAGCTGCTCGAAGCCCTGCTGCAGGATTATTCCGGCACGGTCTTCCTGGTCAGCCACGATCGCGCCTTCCTCGACAACGTGGTGACGCAGACCATCGCCGCCGAGGGCGGCGGCACATGGAAGGAGTATGTCGGCGGCTACAGCGACTGGCTGCGCCAGCGTCCGGCAGGCGGAGCGGCGCGTTTCGATGCCAGCGGCGGCCCGGACGCCCGGCCGGCCTCGACAGTCGGCGCCGGCGCTACGGCGAAAGGCAAGCCTGTCCAGGGCCAGAAGCGCAGCTTCAAGGAACAGCGCGAACTGGATCAGTTGCCTGCGCGCATCGCCGCGCTGGAAACCGACCAGGGCGCACTGCATGCCCGCCTCGCCGACCCGGCCTTCTACCTGGAGCCGGCCGACAAGCAGCGCCAGGCCCAGGACCGGCTGGCGGCCGTCGATGCCGAAATCGACGCGGCCTTGCAGCGATGGGAAGCGCTCGAAGCCAAGGCCTGAAAGCTGGCGTCGAAAAGGGGTTTTTTTCCGCGCCTCGTCCGGCATCCGCCTTGGATACCCTGATCGAATCCGGGGGAACAGGGAGACGTATGTGGTCGTCATCAACGGCAAGCGTACTACCGCGATCGTGATTCGCAATCGGGGCGACAGCGTCACGCTGGTGCCGATGAAGAGCGGCCGGCTCTCGGCCAAGACGGTGGCATTCGACGAATTCCGCCGCGACTGGCAGGAAACCGGCTACGCGCTGTCGCAGGCGATGACCACTTTCCTCGCGCACATCATGAAGTGGGGCGCTTCTCTGGAAGTGGTGAAGGGCCTCGAAAAGCTCGCGGCGCGGGATCGTTTCGTGGTCGGCAGTCTCTTCTGACGCCGAACGCGGAGGCTGGCTGGCAGGCCTGGTGCGACGGGTCGGCGCTGCCCAATCCGGGGAAGATCGGCATCGGCGTGGTCCTTGTCGCCCCGGACGGCACGCGCGAGGAAAATTCATCGCTGACGGGTGGCCACGGCTGCAACAACGAGGCCGAGCTCCATGCGCTGTGCGCCGCACTCGAAATGGCGGCGGCGGCGGGCGCTCGCCGGCTTCGGCTGCACAGCGACAGTGACGTCGCCGTGCGCTACGTGCTTGGCCCCGATGCAACGCCTATCCAACGCCTGCAGGTGCTGGTGACGCGCGCGCGCCTGCTCGTCGCCCGCTTCGACGCGGTGCAGCTGCTCTGGCTGCCGCGCCATCGCAATCGGGATGCCGATCGCCTGTCGCGGCAGGCGCTGGGCTTGCCCGAGGCGGTACCTGCGTTGGCGCCTCGGCGCCGCGGCAGGCGCTGATAGCGGTTCGCGGCGGAACGGCGGGCGGATTCCGCTATGATCCGCTTCGCTGAACAAGGAGTCATGGCTTGGGAATACTTACGCAAATCGTTGCCGCAGAGGAAGACGAATACGTCGCCATCGGTGAATCCCTGCGTCCGCTGGAAGAGTGGAGCGGCATCGAGCGGCGCGGCATCGACACGGCCAAGATCGCCACGCTGCACTGCCTGCTCACCGGCGAGGAATTCGATCTGGTGATCAGCGCCTATGAGCCGGTCCATGTCGGCGGCGAAGGTGCCGTCGTGCTGCGCCTGGCCGACGAAGCCACCGAGCGACTGGCGACGCTGGATGAGGAGGCACTGGAACTTGTCGCCGGCGAACTGGCGGCCACCGAGGATTTCGAGATGGAGCAGTGGGATCCCGAGGAGGTGCTGGCGCTGGTCCTCGACCTCGCCGACCTGGCGCGCCTGGCCGATGCCCAGGGCCAGGTGCTGTTCGTCTGGATGCACCCGCTGCTGACCTGACGCCATGGCCGCGCCGAAAGCCTGGTTCGTGTACCTCATCGAATGCGTCGACGGCAGCCTGTACACCGGCATCACGGTGGACCTCGCGGCCCGCTTCGCCGCCCACCGCGAAGGGCGCGGCGGGCACTACACGCGGTCGCATCCGCCGCTGCGCATGCTGGCCGCCGAGGTCCATGCCGACCGCTCGGCGGCGTCGAAGGCCGAACACCGCATCAAGCAGCTCAGCGCGGCGCAAAAGCGCGCCGTGGCCGCCGGCATGATCTCGAACCCGCTTGCGCCATCTGCATGACTCGGGCTATGCCATGATCGTCTTTTCGCACGCAAACAGTTATTGCGCTTCTACTTATCAACGCCTGTTCGACGGCTGGCGTGCCGCCGGCCACGAGGTCGCCGCCATCGAGCATTTCGGCCATGACGCGAAGTTTCCCGTCGACCGCCGCTGGCGGGGCATGACCCAGCAACTGACGACGCTGATCGACGGCCTCGCCGAACCGAGAGTGTGGCTGGTCGGCCACTCGATGGGCGGCTACCTCAGCCTGCTTGCCGCCGGCCAGAGGCCGCGCCGCGTGCGCGGCATCATCGTGCTCGACGCGCCGATCATCCACGGCTGGAAATCCGGCCTGATCAGCGTGGTCAAGGCCGCCGGCCAGATGCCGCGCGTCTCCCCGGCCGCCGGCGCGCTGCGCCGCCGCGACCGCTGGTCCGACCTCGGCGCAGTCCATAGCCATTTCGCCGCCAAGCCGATGTTCGCGCGCTGGCATCCGGCGATGCTGGACGACTACGTGCGCCACGGCACCGAGCCCGATCCGGCCGATGCCGCGGGTGCCACGCGGCGCCTCAAGTTCCGCCCCGACATCGAGGCCGAGATCTACTCCACGGTGCCGCACCGCCTGGTGCCTTACCTGCGCACCCATCCGCCGGGCGGGCCGATCGCCTTCATCGCCGGCACGCGTTCGCGCGAGGTGGGGCAGGTGGGCCTCGCGGCGACGCGGAAGCTGACGCAAGGGCGCATCAGCTGGATCGAGGGTACCCACCTGTTCCCCTTCGAGAACCCCGAGGAAACCACCGCCGCCGTGCTCGACTGGATCGCGCGGCTCGACCACGCGGCAGCGGCCGCCTGAATCGCCGGCGCGGGCACGGCAGCGGATCCGGTATGCACCTTTCCCCGCGCCTGGTGCTCCTGCTGATCCTGCCGCCGCTGCTGTGGGCGGCCAATGCCGTGTTCGCCCGGCTGGCGATCAACAGCATCGGCCCGCTGTGGCTCAATGCGCTGCGCTGGGGCCTGGCTTTTCTGATTCTGCTGGCGCTGGGCTGGCGGGCGCTGGCAACGCCAACCGCGCGCGCGCAGGTCGCCGCACGCTGGGGCTACCTCGGGGTACTCGGCCTGATCGGCGTCGGCGCCTACAACGGGCTGCAATACGTGGCCCTGCGCACCAGCACGCCGGTGAACGTGACCCTGATCGCCGCCAGCCTGCCGCTGTGGTCGATGATCATCGGCACATTGTTCTACCGCGTGCACCCGACGCGGCCGCAATTGTTGGGTGCCATGCTCTCGCTGGCGGGCGTGCTGACCGTGCTCTCGCGTGGCGATGCGGATGTCCTGTTGCGCATTCAACTGGTCGAGGGCGACCTGCTGATGGTGCTGGCCATCATCGGCTGGGCGGTCTACAGCTGGATGCTGGCGCGGCCGCCGGCGCACATGAGCGGTGCCGCCCGGCCGGACTGGAACTGGGCCGAGTTCCTGCTCGCGCAATGCCTGTTCGGCGTCTGCATCGGCTTCGCCGCCGCCGGCATCGGCGAAGCCGTCGAGCCCTCGATGACACCGGACTGGAACTGGCGATTGATCGCCACCATCGTCTTCATCGCCGTCGGCCCCTCGGTCATCGCCTACCGTTCATGGGGGCTGGCAGTAGCGGAGGCGGGACCGGCGATGGCGGCGATCTTCTACAACCTGACGCCCCTGATCGCCGCCGTGCTCTCGGTGCTGGTGATCGGCGAGTGGCCCGAGGCCTACCACGGCCTCGCCTTCCTGCTGATCGTCGCCGGCATCTTCGTCGCTTCGCGCCGCAACTGAGTTTCGCAAGAGTCGGCGCTGGCGACACGGCGTTTTTTCAGGTACTGGCGGATGTCGACGCTGATCCCGGTTCTTTTGACCCCGGCTCTTTTGGACGCGGCAGCGTTGTTCGCACTTGAATTGGAAGTACATTGGCAGAGCTTTTAACGATGCTATTATTGG
>JBIKLV010000013.1:0-64725 GCA_044359585.1 Sulfuritalea sp.
TGGCTGGCGCCCTGCATCAGGCGGTGCAGCTTGAACAGTTCGTTGATGTCGTAGGGCGAGCCGTGCCGGTTGGCGATCTTGTCCATGATGTTGCGCACCAGCGTCGTGCCGACCCGGCACGGAGTGCAGAAGCCGCAGGACTCGTGGGCAAAGAAGTGCGAGAAATTGCGCGCTACCTCGAACATGTCACGGGTGGTGTTGAACACCATGAAGGCGCCCGCGGTGGGCACGTCCTCGAAGGCGATCCTGCGGTCGAATTCGTCTTCCGCGAGGCACATGCCCGACGGACCTGAAATCTGCACCGCCAGGGTATCGGTGGCGCCGCAGTCAGCGAGCACCTGGCGCACGGTGACGCCGTAGGGGTACTCGTAGATGCCGGGCCGGGCGACGTCGCCCGAGACAGAGAGGATCTTGGTGCCGGTCGATTGCTTGGTGCCGATGGCGGCGAACCAGTCGCCGCCGTGCAGCGCGACCAGCGCCGCCGAGGCGAAGGTCTCGACGTTGTTCACGATGGTCGGCTGGTCGAGGTAGCCGTTGGTGACCGGGAAGGGCGGACGCACGCGCGGCCGGCCCGGCTTGCCTTCGAGCGATTCGATCAGCGCGGATTCCTCGCCGCAGACGTAGGCGCCGGCGCCGAGGTGGATCTCGATGTCGAAGCGGGCGCCGGGAATGTCGAGGATGCTCTTGCCCAGCAGGCCCGCGGCCCGACGGCGGGCGAGCACTGCTTCGAGCGGCTCCAGCAGGTAGCGGTATTCGCCGCGCAGGTAGAGGAAGCCGCGGGTGGCACCGACCGCGTAGGCCGCCACGGTCATGCCTTCGAACACGAGGTCGGCATAGGAGGTCAGCAGCACGCGGTCCTTGAAGGTACCGGGTTCGCCCTCGTCGGCATTGCAGACCACGATGCGTTCCTGGTCTTCGCGCAGGGGTGCGTTGCGGCAGGCTTCCCACTTGAAGCGGGTCGAAAAGCCGGCGCCGCCGCGGCCGCGCAGCTTGGAGCGCTGGATCTCGTCGAGCATGGCCATCGGGCCGGCGATGCCGTGAGGCAGGGATTCGCGGAAGGAGCGGTTGTTCGATGATGACAGACCATCGACCTCGGCCCGTTCATGGGCGGCGCGCAAGGCCGAGCCGGGGGCGAAATTGCCGGCGAGCAGGATCTCGGTGCGCCTGACGTTGTCCTGCACCGCGAACCACTCGGCCGGCCATTCGGCGATGGGCACCTCGGTGCGGATCAGTTCGGCCATTTCATCGACGCGCTGCAGGGTCATGCCGGTGACGGCACGGTAATTCACCAGCAGGGCCGGACCCTGGTCACACATGCCGGTGCAGGACGTGGTGTTGACGCTGACCAGTCCGTCTTCGGACACCCGTCCGGGTTCGAGCCATAGTTTCTTGCACATGGCCTCCATCAGGTCGGTATTGCCCAGCATGCGGTCGGTGATGTTGTCCGACCAGAGTACGCAGTACTTGCCGCGCTGGCGGGTGTGGAAGAAGCTGTAGAAGGCGGCGGTGCCGCTGACCTGGGCGCGCGGCCAGCCGACGCCTTCGGCGATGTGGCTCAGGGTGGCGGGCGACAGCCAGCCCAGTTGCTCCTGGACTTCGCGCAGGATCTGCACCAGACGCGTGCCATTGCGATCGTGGCGCGCAAGGACGGCGTCGATTCGGGAAAAATCGGTCATGAATGAACCTCGTTTGGATGGCCTACGGTGCGGATAGTGCGTCGCAGCATATCGCATCAGAATACGGTCGGCTTAATCTGGATCAAACCTTTGTCTCGCGAACCGGGTTAACGGCTGCGATCGGCGGACCTTTAGGGGAGCGCTGAACAAGCCGTCACACCGGCGAACGCCGGTGTCCAGTGCCTTGATTCGCCTGGATTCCGGCGTTCGCCGGAATGACGATTCGGGACTTGATCAGTGCTTCCTTGGTCACCAAGCGGCGAAGTGATGACGAATCCTGCGAAGAATGTCGAGCGAGGCGAGCCAATCAATCGCCTCCCCGTGAGGGGGCGAGGCGGGAATTCGCGACGCGCGCGTCGCGCCGCCGCAGCCGGCTGGCTGTGCAAAGCCAGCCGTGGGCCGCGAAGCGGAAGGGCGGGCCTTCAATTCGCTTTTCCGGCGAAACATCGGCATACCTCATCGAAGCCTTCCCGGTTTGGTTCCGGCCTGGCCGGCTTAGGGCTGCGCAAACTGCAGAACAGGCGACCGCCTTCATATGTCCTTTGTTAGAATCGGGTCATAGCCCGCGTTTGCATTCCCGTTCAAACGAGGGCTCATTTGCGCTTTGGCGGAATCCGCGCGGAACACTCCCGACACTGACATGGATCCATTCAGCCGCGCGCCCGACGAGGGGCTCGAAAACATCGACGAGCCGATGTCCTGGGAGCCATCCCGGCAGTTCCTGCAAATAGCCATCCGTGTTGTCGCCCTCGGCTCCATCGGTTTCATCTGCGTAGTGCTGTTGCTGGCCCCGCAGCAGCATGCGCGCATGGTCGGCCCGGCGTTCCTGGTGGGTGTCAGTGCCGTGGCGTGGCTGCTTCAGGCCAGCGACCGCCTCCGGTCCGGCGGAGTCCTGCTGGTGGTCGGTTCCTGGATCGTCTCGACGGGGATCTGCGCCTTCAACGGCGGCGTGCGCACGCCCGTGGTGATTGCCTATCCGCTGCTTGTCGTGCTCGCCGGCTGGCTGCTGGGTATCCGTGCCGGAATTGTCGTTGCGGCGCTCAGCGTGGCGGCGACGCTCGGTTTTGTCATCGCGGAAGTGCAGGGCGTGCTGCCGGTGCAGCCGCCGACACCGCCGGTGATGTTCTGGGTGGTGCAAGCCACCATCCTGTTGATCTGTGCGAGCCTCATCCGGTTTTTCATTCGCACGCATCAAGGCCGGATCAAGGAGGTGCGCAGCCTCAGCGGCAATCTTGCGAGGCTCGAGGCCGAAGCCAGGTTGGCCGACACCGTGCGTCGCAGCAGCGAGCTGTTGGATCGCACCGGCCGGATGGCCAAGGTCGGCGGCTGGGAGCTGGATTTGGCGAGCGGCACCCTGACCTGGACCGCGGAAGTGTTCCGCATCCACGATCTTGAGCCGGGTGTGGCGCCAAGCGTCGAGCAGGCCATCGGCTATTTCGCGCCGGAGGCACGTGCCACCCTCAAGGCAGCGGTGCGCGATCCCGCCGAACACGGTAGCGGCTACGACCTGGAACTGCCGCTTCTGACCGCGCGCGGCCGGCAAATATGGGTACGCACCATCGGCGAGCCGCACTTCGTCGACGGCAAGGCGTCGCGCCTGAGCGGCACGATCCAGGACATCAGCGAACAGCGGCACGCCGCGCAGGCCCTGAAAACCAGCGTGGATAACCTGCAGCGCACGCTGGAGGCCATCGGTGAGGGCATCTTCGCCTATGACGGCAGGGACCCCAGCGGCCGCCTGTTGTTTGCCAACGACGAGTTCTTCCGCATCTGGAGGATTCCGCCGGAGGAGGCGCCGAAGACCGGGCGCGCCGAGATCATCGCGGCGGCGCGCAAGTTGTTCATCGACCCGGATGCCGAGGTCGCCCGCATCGGCGAAGTCCTTGCCTCGCCCTTGCCCCACGAAGATCGTGTGCCGCTCATCGACGGGCGGGTGCTGTTGCGGCGCAGCGCACCGATCCTGGGCGGCGATGGCGTTTCCCGCGTCTGGACCTTTCGCGACATCACGCGCGAGGAGCAGGCGCTGGCGGCCCTGCGCGAGCGCGAGGAACAACTGCGTCATGCGCAGGAGATTGCCCACCTGGGCAGTTTCGACTGGAACCCCGCATCCGGAGAACTGCGCTGGTCCGATGAGCATTTCCGCTTGTGGGGACTGGTTCCGGGCGCGGCAACGCCGGATTACGCCCTGTTCCGGAGCGGGGTCCATCGCGACGACGTGGCGCAACTGGAAGAGGCTTTGCAGGCGGCCATCAAGGGCGATCGCTGGTACGCCTGCAAACATCGGGTGGCCTGGCCGGACGGCAGCGTGCGCCATGTCCATGGCCGGGGCGAAGTGATGTTCGACGACAACGGGCGCGCCGTGCGCATGCGGGGCACCGTGCAAGACATCACCGAACGTGTGGCGGCCGAGGAAGCGCTGATCGCCGCCCGCGATGAAGCCGATCATGCAAAAAAGGAGGCCGACGCGGCGAATGCGGCCAAGTCGGAATTCCTTTCGAACATGAGCCACGAGATCCGCACCCCGCTCAATGCCGTGCTCGGCCTGGCCCAGGTCGGCCAGCGCGAAACGGACGGAACCCCGGTGCGACGCCTGTTCGACCAGATGCTCGACTCCGGGCAACACCTGCTGGGCATCATCAACAACGTGCTCGACTTCTCCAAGATCGAGGCCGGCAAGCTGTCGGTCGAGAAGGAAGCCGTCAGCCTGAAGCAGCTCACCGACCGTATCTTGGGCTTCTGCGCGGCGCGTGCCGAGGAAAAGGGGCTGGCACTGCGCCTGAATCTTGGCGCGGACCTGCCCGAGGCCTTCCTGGCCGATTTCCTGCGGTTGTCCCAGGTGCTGACCAACCTGCTCGACAATGCGATCAAGTTCACCCCTCAGGGCGAAGTCGAACTTGGCGTCGACCGGAAGGGCGACAAGCTGCGCTTTCGCGTGCGAGACACCGGCATCGGCATGAGCGGCGAGCAGGTCGCGCGGGTGTTCCTGCCCTTCGAGCAGGCGGAGAACTCGACCTCGCGCCGTTTCGGTGGCACCGGCCTCGGCCTGGTGATCTGCAAGCGCTTGGTGGAACTCATGGACGGCACCATCCGGGTCGAAAGCAACCCGGGTCGCGGTGCGCTGTTCGAAGTCTCGCTGCCACTGGTCGTGGCAAGCGCGCCACCCTTCGATGAAGTCGCGGATGCCGAACCGCGGGAAGTGGTGCCGTCACGCGTCGGGCGCCGGCTGGATGGCATGCGCATCCTCGTCGCCGAGGACAATCCGGTCAACCAGGCAGTCCTGCGGGAATTGCTGGGGCAGGAGGGCGCACAGCTGGTCTGTGCCGATGACGGGCTGGACGCGCTGCAGCGCATGGCAGATGCCGGCGGCGATGCCTTCGATATCGTCATAACCGACATCCAGATGCCGAACATGGATGGTCACCAGTTGGCCCGCCGCCTGCGCGAGTTCTATCCTGGGCTGCCGGTGGTCGGCCTCACGGCACACGCCTTTGCCGAAGAGCGCCAGCGCTGCTTCGCCAGCGGCATGGTGGAGCATGTGGCCAAGCCGATCGAATTGAACAGCCTGGTTCGCGTGCTGCGCAAACATGCCCGTTGGCAAGTGCCGCCGGTGCCGGATGCCGCCGTGTCGCCGGCGCCGACTCTTGCGACAGGAGAGAGTCGCGGCCTGGTGGATTGGGATGCCATGCTCGCCCAGTACCAGGGCCGCCAGGCCTTCGTCACCAAGTTGATCGGCATTGCCCTCGCCTCGCAGGCCGCGTCTCCGGCCAGGCTGCGCGACGCTGGCGGGCAGCTGGATTTCGATGCGATTGCCTTCACGGCCCACAGCATCAAGGGCATGAGCGCCAATTTCAGCGCCGGCCGCCTGCGCGACTTCGCGGCCGAAGTGGAAGCGGCCGCTCGCGGACGTCGCGACGATGCCGGACCAAAGGCGCTGCGCCTTGCCGATCTCATGGATGAGTTCCTGCTGGCCCTCACTGCGCGGATGGGGGAGGCGTCCGGCACCGCGTCGCCGGCATCGTGACCGCGCGTTCGTTGTGCCCGGATACCTCCCGCGGGCGAGCCGGGTTCGCGAATCCGGCCGAATTGGCTGCTACGATGCCGGCTGTGCCCGGAAATCCCGATTCCACCGCAAGAAAACGCACTACATGACCATCGACAGTCCCTTCGCCGCGCTAGGCAACGTCAGCGATACCGAAGAGGTGGAAGCCCAGGTGGACGCCATCGTCCGCCGCTTTGCTCCAGGCCACGACCTGGCGCGGGTCGATGCGGCCTTTTCCCTGTTGAACCGGGCTTTCGACGGCGAACTGCCGGGCTACCAGAAGCTCCAGACCCTGTACCACAACCGCACCCACACCAACGAAGTGGTGCTGTGCACCGCGCGCATGCTGCACGGCATGCACCTGGCGGGGCAGGGTCTGGACGATGATCATGTCGACGCGGCGCTGATCGGCGCCCTGATGCACGACGTTGGCTACCTGATGCGCGACGAAGAAGCCAGCGGAACCGGCGCCCAGTTCACCGACAACCACGTGCTGCGCGGCGTCGAGTTCGCCCGCCGCCACCTGCAGGATCTTCCGGCGAATGTGCTGGAGGTGACCGCCAAGGTGATCCTGCTCACCGACCATCGCAAGCATCCGGACTGGGTGCGGCTGGACAACGTGCAGCAGCAGCGGGCGGCCTATGCCACGGCGACCGCCGACCTGATCGGCCAGATGGCCAACCGCGAGTATCTCGAGCGCGTTCTGTTCCTCTACTACGAGTTCGAGGAAGCCCAACTCGGCGGCTTCGCCGACATCCACGACCTGCTGGAAAAGACCACCGCCTTCTACCGCACCATCAAGTCGCGACTGGACCAGGACCTGAACGGACTTTCTGCCCACCTGGGACGGCATTTCGAGCAGCAGACCGGTGCCGGGAGGAACTTCTACCAGGAGTCGATCGATCGCAATCTCGGCTATCTCGAACGCGTCGTTGCGACCGAGCGCGAGCACAGGCTGGAGCGGTTGCGCCGTGGCCACGTGGTTGAGCAACTGCTCGACCTGAAACTAAAGAAGTGATCGCCGGCACGGCACGCATCGGGCTGGCGGCCCTGAGGGAGCCCTGATGGAACGCATCACCATTTCCCTGGATGCCGATCTTGCCGCCGAATTCGACCGGCTGATCGCCGAGCGCGGCTACCAGAACCGCTCCGAGGCCGTGCGCGACGTACTCCGTGCCCACCTCGAAAGCGCCCGCCAGCAACGCGGCGAGGCGACGCATTGCGTGGCCAACCTTTCCTATGTTTACAACCACCACGAACGCGACCTCGCCGAGCGCCTGACAGCCCTGCAGCACGGGCAGCACGACCTGACGGTGGCGACGCTGCACGCCCACCTCGACCACGAAAACTGCCTCGAAAGCGTGGTCCTGCGCGGGCCGACCGCTGCCGTGCGCAAGTTTGCCGATGCCATGATCGCCGAGCGCGGCGTACGCCACGGCCAGCTCAACCTGATCGACGTCGAGATCGATGCGGGGCGAGCCCACGGCCACGGTTATCGCCCGGCGGGCAGCAGCCACGGTCATTTGCATCTGAAGCCGAAAACCTGATTCCGACGTGGCAGTTCCCGACCACCTCGTCCTCGCCACGCGCGACCTCGATGCCGGCGCCGCCTGGCTGGAGCACCACCTCGGCGCGCCGCTCGCCGCCGGCGGCAAGCACGCGCGGATGGGCACCCACAATCGCCTGCTGCAACTGGGCGCGGGTTTTTACCTCGAACTGATCGCCATCGATCCGCAGGCGCCGCCGCCCGGAAGGCCGCGCTGGTTCGGCCTCGATCACCTGGACTTGCCGGCGGATCGTCCACGCCTGATCCACTGGGTGGCGCGCAGCGAGGACATTGTGGGCGACGCGGCCACGGGCGGGGAGACGCCGGTCGACATCCTGGACATGGAGCGCGGCAACTTTCGTTGGCGGATAGCCGTTCCGTCCGATGGCAGCCTGCCCGGCGACGGGCTGTTGCCGACACTGATCCAGTGGATATCGCCCCACCATCCAGCCGACCGCCTGCCGGAAGCTGGCTGTCGGCTGATGAAACTGGAAGCCTTTCATCCCCGACCGGAGGGGATTCGCGGCCGACTGGCAGCACTCGGCCTGGCGGCGAAGCTGGACCTGCGGTCGTGTGCTGCCGGCGAAGCGGCGCAGTTGGTGGCCTACCTGCGCTGCCCGCGCGGCCTCTTCGAACTGGATTGAAGGACGTGTCGGCTGGCTGGCAGGGGTGGCCGGGCGGGCGTCCGGTTTGCTTGATGCGCGTCAATGGTCGCGCGGGGCAGGCAGGTATGATTGTTGCACGTGTCGTGCCGCAGCCCGCTTGGCCGCGGCACGAGCGTTGGTGACCGAACTACTGCATAACGATGACTTCCGGTCTGGTTTCCTTCCTGCAGCGTTTCAACGGCTGGCGCCTTTGGGGGCTGTTCGGCTTGCTCACCGTGCTGGCGGCCGAACTGGTTGTCTCGGCGATGGATCTGCTGCTGATGGGGCGCGTCACGGCCGACTACCTGATCACGGGGCTGGTTGCGGCCGGGCTGGTTGCTCCGGTCAGCCTTTTCCTGATGAATCGCCTGCTCACGGAACTGGGCCGACAGCAGCAGGCTGCCCTGACCGGCAACCTGGCGCGGGCCGAGGCCCGCTTGCGGGTGGCACTCGACTCCGCCGATGAAGGCATCCTGATGGTCGGCCTGGATGGCACGGTGTTGTCGTCCAACAATCGCTTCCGGGAACTCTGGCACGTCACCGAAGACCTTGCCGATGCCGGCGATGACGCCTTGCTGGCCCATGTGCTGGAGCAGTTGGTCGATCCCGAGGGATTCATGGCCGGAGTGCGCAAGCTCTACGGTAGCGATGCGGAAGCCAGCGATACCCTGCTGTTCAAGGATGGGCGCGTCTTTTCGCGGTACACGCGGGCGCTTGCGCAGGGTGACGTGGCGGCCCGCATCTGGTGCTTTCGGGATATTTCGGCCCAGGTTCGCGCCCAGAACGCGCTGGCAGACCGCGAGGAAATTTTTCGCGCCATCGTCAACCAGGCGGGCGACGGGATCGACCTGATCGATGTGGCGACGCTTTGCTTCGTCGAGGTCAATGACGCGGCCTGCCGCATGCTTGGCTACCGGCGCGAGGAACTGATCGGCCAGTCGCTGTTGACGATCCAGGTCGATTTCGACGAGGCGTCGCTGTCTGCCGCCGTGGCGGAACTGGTTCGCCTCGGCAATCGAGAGTTCGACGCGCGGCATCAGTGCAAGGACGGCCGCATCCTCGACGTGAGCCTCAGCACCCGGGTGGTGCGTCTGCACGGACGCGACTACGTGGTCGGCGTCTGGCGCGACATGACCGCCAGCAAGGCCGCCGAGGCGAGCCTGCGCGAACGCGAGGAGATTTTCAGTGCCATCGTCAATCGCGCCGTTGAGGGCATGTTGCTGGTCGATGTCGAAACCCTCGCGATCACCGAATTCAACGACGCGGCCTGCGACGGGCTCGGCTATACGCGGGAGGAATTTTCCTGCCTGCGCCTGCCCGACGTCCAGGCCAGCATGGATTTCGAGGAAACCGCGGCCAAGGTTCGTGTCGCGGCGGCCACGCCGGGCGGCATGCGCTTCGAGAACCTCCATCGCTGCAAGGATGGCAGCCTGCGCGACCGTGTCATCAGCAACCGCCCGGTACAAGTGCGTGGCCGGACCTTCCTTGCCCATGTCTGGCACGACGTCACCGAGCGCAAGCGGGCGGAACGCGAACTGGTCGAATCCCGCAACCTGCTGCAGGCAGTCGTCGATACGGCGCCGATGCGGGTGTTCTGGAAGGATCGCGACCTCAAGTACCTCGGCTGCAACCCGGCGTTCGCGCGCGACGCGGGCAAGTCCGATCCTCGGGATGTCGTCGGTCGCGACGATTTCGAGATGGGATGGGCCGAGTGGGCCGAGCGCTATCGTGCCGACGATCGGGAGGTAATGGAATCGGGGCGGTCCAAGCTGTTTTTCGAGGAACCGCAGACCACGCCGGATGGCCGCCCGATCTGGCTCAGCACATCCAAGGTGCCGCTGCGCGACGCCAATCGCGAAATCATCGGCATCCTCGGCATCTACGAGGACGTCACCGAACGCAAGAGCCTTGAAGATGCGCTGCGCCTGCGCGAGCAGTACCAGCGCACGGTGCTCGATAATTTTCCCTTCATGGTCTGGCTGAAGGACAGCCAGAGCCGCTTCCTCGCGGTGAACCAGCGATTCGCCGAGGGCTTCGGGCAGCCGTCGCCGCAGTCGCTGGTGGGCAAGACCGACTTCGACATCGCACCGCGCGAACTGGCGGAGCGCTACCGCGAGGATGACTTCGCGGTGCTGGCGAGTGGACAGTCGAAGAACCTCGAGGAGCAGATCGAATCTGGCGGCAGCAAGGTCTGGTTCGAGACGTACAAGTCACCGGTACGCATCGGCGGGCAGGTGATCGGCACGGTCGGTTTCGCGCGCGACATCTCCGACCGCAAGCGCATGGAGCGTAGCCTCGCCCTGGCGATCGAGGTCTCGCGGGCGGTTCTGTGGGAACTCGACTTGCGCGACGGCAAGTTGATTTACGACAGGTCCGCCCTGGCGGCGCTGGGTCTGGAATCCGACGCCAGGCTCGACACCATGCAGGGCTGGATAGCGCAGGTGCATCCCGAGGACAGGCAGGGGTTCGAAGCGAGCGTGCAGCGCGCGATGGGCCCCGGCGAAGGGGTGTTCGACATGGAGTACCGCCTGGCGGCGGCAGTGGGGCGTTACGAATGGGTGCACACCCGCGGTCGCGTGTTCCAGCGCGACGACCAGGGGCAGCCGATCCTGGCGGTCGGCACCAGCATGAACATCACCGAGCGCCGGCAGATCAGCGACGCGGTGCAGGCCAGCGAGCGCCGCTCGGCGGAACTCGCCTCGTTGCTGCGCCTGATGTGCGACAACGTGCCCGACATGATCTGGGCCAAGGACCTCGATCGGCGCTTCCTGTTCGCCAACAAGGCGATCTCGCGCCAACTGCTGAACGCGGTCGATACCAGCGAGCCGCTGGGCAAGGACGACATGTTCTTCGCCCTTCGCGAACGAGACAGCCATCCGGACGACGCCCAGTGGCACACTTTCGGTGAACTTTGCCTGGACAGCGACGCGATCACCCTCGAACGCGGCCAGCCATCGGTGTTCGAGGAATTCGGCCAGGTCAAGGGGCGGCTTACCTACCTCGATGTGCACAAGGCGCCCTTCGTGAACGAAAAGGGTGAAGTGATCGGCATCGTCGGCTCGGCGCGCGACATCACCGAGCGCAAGCAGCTCGACAACGAACTCGCGCGCCATCGCGAGCACCTCGAAGAACTGGTGCAGCAGCGCACCAGCGAACTGCTGGCGACCGAAGCCCGCGCCAGCCGCATCCTCGAATCGGCCGCCGACGGGCTGTATGGCGTGGATATCGATGGACGCGTGACCTTCATCAACCCGGCGGCCTGCAGGCTGCTGGGCTATACCCCGGACCAGGTGCTGGGCCGCTCGGCGCATGAAATGTTCCACCACAGCCGGTCCGACGGCAGTCCCTATCCGGAGAGCGAATGTCCCGGGCATCTTTCCTGGCAATCGGGGCAGGCCGCGCGCTTCGAGGACATCACCTACTGGCATGCCGACGGCCATCCTGTAGAGGTCGCCCTGTCCACCCATCCGTTGTCGGAGGGCGACAGGATCGTCGGCGCCGTGGTGAGCGTCGTCGACGTCGGCGAGCAGCGTGCGGCGACGCGCGCACGCACGCAGGCCCTGATCGCCGCGGAAAACCTGGCGCGGGCGAGGAGCGAGTTTCTGGCCAACATGAGCCACGAGATCCGCACGCCGATGAACGGCGTGCTCGGCTTCGCCCAGATCGGCTACCGCAACCACGGCGACAGCGACATGGCGCGCGATGCCTTCGGCAAGATCATCGCCTCGGGCAACCAGTTGCTGGGCGTGGTCAACGAAATCCTGGATTTCTCGAAGATCGATGCCGGCCAGTTGCGGATCGAGTCGATCGACATGTCGCTGGACCAGACGCTCGCCCACGCCATGGAAACGGTCGCCGAGCGCGCCGCTGCCAGGGGGCTGCAATTGCGCCTGGAGAAATCGCAGGACCTGCCGGCAGCATGCCTTGGCGATCCCCTGCGAATCGGCCAGGTCCTGCTCAATCTGTTGAGCAATGCGGTCAAGTTTACCGAGCATGGCAGCGTCATCCTGGCCGCCTCGCTGCAAGGCGGGCAACTGGTGTTCCGGGTCGTCGATACCGGGATCGGCATGACCCGCGGGCAACTGGCCAACGTCTTCGATCCTTTCCAGCAGGGGGACGGATCCACCACCCGCAGGTTCGGCGGCACCGGGCTGGGGCTAGCGATCTGCAAGCGACTGGTTGAGCTGATGAAGGGCGATATCCGGGTCGAAAGTCAGCCCGGCAGCGGCAGCAGCTTCGAGGTACGCCTGCCGCATGTCGCGTCGACACGGGCACCGGCAGTTGTCATGGCGCCCGATCCGGAGGTTAAGGACGCGACCCGGCGCCTCGATGGCATCTCGATCCTGGTGGCCGAGGACGACCCGGTGAGCCTTGCGGTGCTGGAATTCAACCTCGCCGAATACGGTGCCAGCCTGACCCTGGTCGGCGACGGCCGTCAGGCCGTGGAACGCGTTATTGCGGACGGCCCCGCCGCCTACGACATCGTGCTGATGGACATCCAGATGCCGGAGATGGATGGCTATACCGCGGCGCGACGAATCCTGCAGATGAGTGCCGACCTGCCCATCGTCGGCCAGACTGTGCATGCGTATGGCGAGGAACGCGACAAGTGCTTCGCCGCAGGAATGGCGGACCACATCGCCAAACCGATCGATTTCGCGCAATTGGTGGATCTGGTGCTGAAACTCGTGCCCACCAACCGTCGGCGCCGAGCGGTGCCGCCTGCGGGCAACTGACGCCAGGCGCTCAGCGGGTGGCGCCCGTGGTGTTCGCGATTTGCGCGCTGCGCGCGAGCCAGTTGCCGAGGATGAAGCTGGTGGCGATCAGCAGGATCACGCCGCCACCGACCAGCAGTTCCTTGCCTTCGTACCACTGGGCGATGTCCGCCTGTAGCCAGCGCGCGAGGCCGAGGCCGGCGACGGCGAAGCTGATGGCGGCGACCATCAGGCCCATGACGCGCGAGGCGATGCGCGCGCGCTGATCGGCGCGCCGCAGCAGGCGGGCGATCCACAGCCCGTTGGCGCCGTCCGCCAGCAGCATGCCGGCGGTAAAGGCGAGGCCCAGCGCCAGGCTGTGGCCGATGCCGCCATGCTGGGTGGCAGTGACGGCGAACAGCGCGGCCTGGCTCACGGTGTCGAAGGACAGCGCGAACAGCGCGCCGACGGCGGCGATCGCCAGCGGATGCGAGGTCGCCTGAAGGCGGCTGAGCAGGCCGGCCTTGATGCCCAGCGGCGCGACCATCTCGCCGGCCGGCGCGGTGAGCACCGCGCGCAGGTTGAGCAGGCCGAGCAGGGTGAGGAAGGCGATCGAGATCCAGGTGCCGAGGTCGTCCAGCCATTCCGGAACCTGCCAGGCGGCCGACGCCAGGCCGACGCCCAGCGCGATCAGCATGACCACGGCGCCGTGGCCCAGCGAAAACAGCGATCCGCACCAGCGGGCGCGGGCCGGCATGCAGCGCAGGTTGTGGCGGGTGAGTCCGTCGATGGTGGCGAGGTGGTCGGCGTCGAGGCCGTGCCTGGCGCCGAGGACGAAGACCAGGCCGAGCAGGGCAAGCCATTCAGTGGGCAGATCCATGGTGCGGGTCCTCGTCGGAATTTGGTATGAAGTCTATTGAAATCCTCATACAAAATCCATGCCCACCTATAGTGAGGCTGTAATTTATTTCGTATCAGTGGCTTAGAAACTTTCACCGATACTGGCCGGTTAGCCGCTATGCATCGTTTGCCGACCGGCTAACCGCCGGATCAATCCAGCCAGCGCACCAGGTAGTACAGGCGAAAGCCCTCCGACGAGCGCGACGGTCCCATCACTTCGGCGGCGTGCAGGTTGTGCGCCGGGTCGGCCAGGGACAGAGCCGTGGCTTCATCGGTCACGATATCGACGCAGGTCTCGGCAAAGCGCTTGCGCGACCCGCGCCGGACGTTGACCACGGAGAAATGCGCCCGTACCAGTTGCGGCGCCTCGGCATCGAGATACACGCCGCCCTTCACGGCGCGATTCCGCGCAGCACGCGCAGGTGCTCCTGCAGCGGCGCAAACAGCGGTTCGAGATGGCGTCGCATCAGTGGGCCGACCGCGCTGGTGCGGGTCAGGATCGGCGCCGCAGAGTCGCTCGACAGGCCTGCCAGCGCCGCCATCGCTTGCGCCTGACGCAGGTATTCGCCCTGCAAGTGCGGCGGAATCTCGCTCCCGCGCAGCGCTGAAAAATAATTGCCGACGATGTCCAGCAGCAGGTACACCGCGTCCTGCGCCGGCGGCTTTTCCATGACCATCTCGGTCGCCGCAAGGAAACTCTGGCCGCTCGCCGCATGGCAACGCGCCAGCAGGCGCGCCCATGGTTCGCCGGCCGCGACCAGCGCCAGCAGTTCGGCGGGAAACTGGCGCGAGGTGGTGCCGGGCAGGGCGTCCGGGCGATGTTCGAGAAAGCCGATGAAATAGTGCGGGCGCCGCCTGGCCTTTGCCCAGAGCTGCTCGGCGGCGGTGGCGTCGAGCAGGCCGGCGCCGATCACGGCGCGGATCGAATGCATGGCGAGGATCGGGTCTTCCTCGAAGGGCAGGTGTTCGATCAGGAATCCGGCCAGCACCGGCCCCATGCTGCCCCGGCGCACGGCGGCGTGTTCGAGCATGCTGCGCGCCACCTCCATGGTCGGCAGCGCCCACCAGGCGCGCCGCGCCAGTTCGTCGTCAAGAGTCGGCGCCAGCGCTACGGCGATCACGGCCTCGGGTTCGCCAAGTGTGAGCAGGGCGGCCAGGTTCTTCGGGCTGGCGTGGCCCATGCGCGTCCAGCGCCGCAGGTGCACCGGGTAGCCGCCCGGCGAATCCAGTGCATGGCCGCCGAGCAGTTCGCGCACGCGCATCAGGTACAGGTCGGCGCGGCAGTTGCGATTCAGGGCGATGCGCGCCTCGCCCCTGGGGGTCAGCGCATGCAGCATCATCGCGCCCTCGTCGATGCGCACTGCATGCAGTTCGCCGGCCAGCAGGACATTGAGGCGCAGCGCATCCTCGGCCGCGAGTTCGGCCTTCAATTGAGCTGGATCCTGCGGCCCCAGGGCACCGGCGCCTTGCCCTTGACCAGCCACAGCACCGGGTAGTCCGGTGCCAGTTTCGGAAAATCGCCCTCGGCGTCGGTGAAATACACCAGCGCATCGGGCTGCCCGACGGCGCGCGCGATCCAGTCGAAGACCGGTGCGAACGCGGTATCGCCGCCGCCGTCGAAGCGGCGCGGCAGGCGCAGCTCCTGCCACGGCTCGCAGACCCAGGGTGCATCGGGCGCCAGCGCCGCGTCGCAGGCCAGCAGGCTGATGCGTACCGGCAGCGTGCCCTTCAGCGCGTTGAGTTCGCCGATGAAGGCCGCGAGGTCGGCGTCGGAAATCGAGCCGGAGGTGTCGAGCGCCACGATGATGTCGCCGGCATGGCTGCGCAGGCTGGGCAGGATGGCCCCGCCCGAGCTTTCCCCGCTGCGCCGCGAGGGTCGTGCCCAGCTGTAGTCGTCGCGCGTCGCCTGCGACAGGTACTGCGCCAGCGCCGCGCGCCACGATACCTGGGGCGCCAGGGTCGCGTCGGTCAGGCGGGCGAGGATGGCGGAGAGCTTGCCGGATTCGCGCGCGCGCTGCGCCGCAGCGGCGAGATGCCGCTGCCATTGCTGCTGCAGTTGTTCCTTTTCCCGCGCCGAAAGCGGGGGTGGTGGCGCTGCGGACGATGGTGTCGACTCGTTCGCCGTATCACCAGCGCCGTCCGCAAGGGATACCGTCTCCGGCTCAGCCGGAGACATAACTTTTTGCGGGGCGCCGCCGCTTTCGCCATTGCCGCCCTGGCCCTCCGCCTGGGCGCCTTCGTTGCCATCCCAGACATGGTCGTCGAGGGTTTCCTGGTCGAGGCTGTCGTCGAGGCAGGGATAGATTTCCTCGGCGGCCATGCCGCGATACAGGCTCAGCACCTGCGTGCCGAGCGGCGGCTTGAGGCCTTCGTCCAGCAGCAGCGGGTTGATCGCGAAGTCGCAAGCGAGGTCCCACAGGCGCTGCACCCGGTGGCCGCGTCGTGCGAAATGACCCAGCGCGCAGTGCAGCGCCTCATGGGCCAGCGCGAACTGCAGTTCGGCCGCGCTCAGCCCGGCGATCCAGTCCGGGCAGTAATACAGCTTGCGCGCGTCGGTGGCGGTGGTGCGGCACCAGGCGCCGGCGGCGACCAGCGGCAGGCGCAGCACCAGCGCGCCGAGGAAGGGCTTGTCGAGTATGAGCCGCGCCCGCGCTGCGGCGAGCTTCGCTTCTGCGCGGGTGGTGGCAGGGTTCGCAACCTCAGTCATACAGCATCAGGTCGGCCACCGCATGCGCCCAGCCGGAGAACTGCGGCACGGCGAACAGCTTGCTGCCGACGCCGCGATGCAGGTCGGACACCAGCATCACGCCCATCTCGCGCAAGGGCAGGCGTTGCGCGTAGTCGAGGATGTGGCCCCAGACCACGCCCTCCTGCGGCGTGCCCCGAGCGCGCAGGGCACGCCCGACGAGGGCCGCCGCCACTGCGTATTGCAGGTCGATCTCGGTCGGCACCCCCGCCGCATGGCCGGCGACGATGGCGTCGAGGTCGGGCAGGCGGTCCAGGCTTTCCACATAGGCCGCGCACTCGATTCCGGCCGCGTGGCCGACGCAGGCGGCGAGGGCGCCACCGAGCAGGTCGAGGCGGTCGCCGAACTTTTGCAGCGCGCGATGCGCGAACTCCCAGGAACGCGGGCTGGGGAAGGCCATTTCGCCGGCCAGCGAGCGCGCCGGGTCGAAGTCGAAGATCAGTTCCGGCTTGAAGCGCAGGAAGCCGATGATGCGCTCGTCGATGCCGCTGGCGTACGCCCAGGAAACCCAGTCGTCGAGGTTCACGTCCACCTCGAAATGCGAGAAGCGGTTCGCCAGCGGCGCCGGCATGGCGTAGGTGACGCCGCGGTCGCCCTGGCGGTTGCCGGCGGCGAAGATGGCCCAGCCGGCGGGAATCCGGTATTCACCGAGGCGCCGGTCGAGGATCAACTGGTAGGCGGCGGCAGCCACGGCGGGCGGTGCCGAAGTGATTTCGTCGAGGAACAGCACGCCGCGCGAGCCATGGCGATCCGCATCGGGCAGTAGCGCCGGTACCGCCCATTCGACGGTGTCTCCGACGCGGAACGGTATGCCGCGCAGGTCCGAGGGTTCCATCTGCGAGAGGCGCACGTCGATCACCGGCACGGCATGGCGCACGGCGACCTGGGCCACGATCTGCGACTTGCCGACGCCGGGCGGTCCCCACAGCATGACCGGCGTGTGATGGCCCTCGGCGGTGCTGAGGAATTCGCGTTCGAGGACGAAGGAAAGTTGTGCGGGACGCATCGGCAGGATCCGGAATCGGTTGGTTCGCAAAAAATCCGCAACGTGGCGCTACACGGCGCTCGCCGGGCGGATAGCCTAAACGAAATTCGCGTCGGCTCATTTAAAACATATTTTTATCAATGGCTTGATAAATGTAATTGCAGGCGGCGGAGGCCGCGCCGCCGAGGCGGCGGGTGCCGGCCAAGTTCCGCAGCGCCTTGCCGGCATCATTCGCGAAACACTTTCCGCCCGCCGTCTGTGCTATGGTCGTCGACCCGCCCGATTCCCCATTCCAAGCCGCGCATGTCCGCCATTCCAAGTTTCCAAAGCGAGATCCCCGCCGGCTTCGAAGGCCAGTTCGACGCCCAGACCCTCGAGCGCGGCCGGACCTATGCCGCCGAGGGGCGGGTGCGCATCGTCCGCGTCGCGCGGGCGCCGGGCGAAGTACATGTCGAGGCCGAGGTGCAGGGTTCGCGCGCGCGGCCCTACGAAGTCGATCTGTGGCTTGAAGTCGACGCGGCAGGGG
The DNA here is from genome assembly GCA_044359585.1 of Sulfuritalea sp. Taxonomy (GTDB): domain Bacteria; phylum Pseudomonadota; class Gammaproteobacteria; order Burkholderiales; family Rhodocyclaceae; genus Sulfuritalea. The sequence continues at coordinate 17,757 of JBIKLV010000013.1, forward strand.
ACATCGTCGAGGTCGATAACGTCTGCATGTGTCCCGTCAAGGAAAACTGCAAGCATGTCGTCGCGGTGCTGCTGAGCGTGGGGCAGGGCGCCGATCTTGCTGCCGTCACCGGACAGCCAGGCGCAGACCCGGCGCTGGGCAGCGATTTTCCGGAACCGGGGGCAGCGACGCTGAACTGGATTGCGTCACTCGACTTGCCGGAAATCCGACTGCGACCGGATTCCCGGCCGCAGTCGCGGGTGGTTTACCTCCTGCAACCGGGAAATCCGCCCAGCCTCACGCTGGGCAAGAGCCGGCCGCTGAAAAAGGGAGGCTATGGCAAACCGGGCAGCTACCGGCCGCAGCCCTATGACCTCGGCGCCACGCGCAGCCATCGCGATTTCATCCTTGACGACGACATCGCGCCGCTGCGCCTGTTCCTCGCGCTGCAGGCCGGCGGCGGTTACTACTACAACGACGCGGTGGACGTCACCAACGAGACCGGCGCCCTGCTGCTGCGCCTGGCGTTGCGCACCGGACGGCTTTACCTGGCCGGGCTGGTCGAACTGCCGCTGACGGCCGGTGCCCCGCTGCCGCTCGACCTGCACTGGTCGCACAACGCGGCGGGCCTGCAGCAACTGGCGATCGACCTGCCGCCGGAACTGCAACTGATCCCGACTTCGCCGCTGTTCTACCTCGACACGGCGGGCGGCAGCGTCGGCGAACTGCGCAGCGAACTTTCCGAACAGCTGCTGAAGCAATTGCTGCAGGCGCCGCCGCTGAACGAAGCCGAGGCGCCGCTGGTGCGGCAGAAGCTCGCGCAACTGGCGCGCGAGCGGCGGCTGTCCCTGCCGCTGCCGGAAGCCTCCGACGCGGTACCGGCGGGCCAGCCCGGTGCGCGCCTGGTGCTGACCCTGGGACGCTTCCGCCATCTGGCGATGAACCGCCTGCACGACGAGATGGCGCTTGCCGTGCTGCATTTCGAATATCCGCAGGGGCTCGATGTGCTCGGCGCCGAACAGCCATCGCCCTTCATGCGCCAGCGCGTCGATGGCCAGTGGCGCACGCTGCAGCGCGACCTGGAAACAGAAGGCCTGGTCTGGCGCCAACTGCAGTCGGTCGGGCTCGAAAGCTGGCAGCGCGGCCTGGGCAGTTACCAGCGCCTGGAAGGCACGCCCGACGGCTTGATGCCGCGTCGCAGCGACGTCGTCGGCTGGCTTACTTTCCTCAACGAAGGTGTCCCCGAACTGGAGCGGCAGGGCATCAAGGTCGAATTCGCGACGGACTTTCCGTATTGCGTGGCGCAGGCCGAAGACTGGTTCGTCGCCGTCGAGGAGAGCGTCGGCAACGACTGGTTCGACCTCGACCTCGGCGTCAGCGTCGGCGGCGAACGCGTCAGCCTGGTGCCGCCGCTGCTGCGCCTGCTGCGCGAACAGCCGGACCTGCTCGGCGTGGTGCGCAGCCTCGACGACGCCGATCATTTCCCGGTCGCGCTCGACGCGCGCCGCATCCTGCCGGTCCCGGCCGGGCGGCTCAAGGCCTGGCTGCTGCCGCTGCTCGAGTTCCTCGACGAGGAACGGCCGCGCCTGTCGCGCCACCATGCCGCGGCGCTGGCCGGGCTGGACGACCTGCCGACGCACTGGATCGGTGGCGAGGAACTGCGCGCGCTGGGCCGCCGCCTGCGCGATTTTTCCGGCATCACCCGCTGCGAGCCGGCGCCCGGTTTCACTGCGACCCTGCGCCCTTACCAGCAGGACGGACTCGACTGGCTGCAGTTCCTGCGCGAATACGGCCTGGCCGGGATACTCGCCGACGACATGGGCCTGGGCAAGACGGTGCAGACGCTGGCCCACCTGCATCTGGAGAAGTCTTCCGGGCGCGCCGACCGCCCCAGCCTGGTGGTCGCCACCACCAGCCTGATGGCCAACTGGCGCGACGAGGCGGCGCAGTTCGCGCCCGAACTCAAGGTGCTGACCCTGCACGGCAAGGACCGCGCCGGCCTGTTCGCCGAGATCAACGGCGCCGACCTGGTGCTGACCACCTACCCGCTGCTGGTGCGCGACCGCGAAACCCTGTTGGCGCAGAACTGGCACTTGCTGGTGATGGACGAGGCGCAGTTCATCAAGAATCCCAAGGCGCAATCGCACCAGGTGGCGCGCCAGCTGAAGGCTCGGCATCGCCTGTCGCTGACCGGCACGCCGCTGGAAAACCACCTCGGCGAGCTCTGGGCGCAGTTCGATTTCCTGCTGCCCGGCCTGCTCGGCAACGGCAAGCGTTTCGTCCAGGTCTATCGCACGCCGATCGAGAAGCTCGGCGACGAGGACATGCGCAGCCAGCTCGCGGAGCGGGTGCGGCCCTTCCTGCTGCGGCGGACCAAGGAACAGGTGCTGAAGGACCTGCCGCCGCGGACCGAGATGGTGCGCTGGGTCGAGATCGAGGGCGGCCAGCGCGACCTCTACGAATCGCTGCGCGTGGCCTTCGACCGCAAGCTGCGCGTGGCGCTCACCGAACAGGGCGTGGGCCGCAGCCAGATCATGATTTTCGACGCGCTGCTGAAGCTGCGGCAGATCTGCTGCGATCCGCGCCTGGTCAAGCTGCCCGCCGCCGAGGCGCTGGTGAAAAAGGGCCACGCGCATTCCGCCAAGCTGGCCACGCTGATGGAAATGCTGGTCGAACTGCTCGACGAAGGGCGCAAGGTGCTGCTGTTCTCGCAGTTCACCTCGATGCTGGCGCTGATCGAGATCGAGCTGGAAAAGCTCGGCATCCCCTATGCGCGGCTCACCGGCCAGACCCGCGACCGCGAAACCCCGATCGCCGATTTCCAGCAGGGCCGCGTGCCGCTGTTCCTGATCAGCCTCAAGGCCGGCGGCACCGGCCTCAACCTGACCGCCGCCGACACCGTGATCCACTACGACCCGTGGTGGAACCCGGCGGTCGAGGAGCAGGCCACGGCGCGCGCTCACCGCATCGGCCAGGACAAGCCGGTGTTCGTCTACAAGCTGATGACGCAGGGCACGGTCGAGGAAAAGATTCTCGCCCTGCAGGACCGCAAGCGCGGCCTGGCTGACCAGTTGATGCGCGGCCCGCAGGGCGAGGAAGTCGCCGCCGGCAGCCGCCTGATCACCGCCGGTGACCTCGACGTGCTGTTCCAGCCGCTCGGATAGACCAGCCGCATCGCATGCGAAAATCCGCAAACCAACATTGAATCAGTACCAGTAAACTTGAAACCACCGTTCGGGCTGAGCTTGTCGAAGCCCCTCGCGCCCTTCGACAAGCTCAGGGCGAACGGTCAAGTAGATTGCAGCCGACTCAATAGTTCCCCACCCAACAGAGGAGTCACCACCATGCTGAAGCTGTATTACGGTCCCGGCGCCTGTTCTTTCGTGCCCCATGCCGCGCTGGAAGTGGTCAAGGCCGCCACCGGCGCGGAGTTCGAAACTCAGACCGTCAAGTTGCACAAGGGCGAGCAGCACACGCCCGAGTACCTGGCGCTGAATCCGCTGGGCCTGGTGCCGGTACTGGTGGAAGACGGCAAGCCGCTGACCCAGATCGTGGCCATCTGCGACTACCTCGACCGGCGTTTTCCGCAGGCCGGCCTGCTTCCCGTCGAACCCTGGCAGCGCGCGCAGGCGTTGTCCACCTTCGCCTGGATGAACAACACCGTGCATCCGACCTTCACCCATGTCTTCCGTCCGTCCGCCTTCGCCGCGGGCGAGGACGCACAGGCCGACGTCAAGTCCCTGGCTGTGGCCAAGTTCCGCGGGCACCTGGAACGCATCCAGGCCATGACCGCCCATGCCGCGCCCTGGCTGCTGGGCGACAAGCCGTCCTTCGTCGATTTCTATGCGCTGGTGTTCCTGCGCTGGGGCGGGCTGGCCGGCATCGATCCGGCTACGCTGCCCGCCTACCAGGCCTTCGTCGAGCGCGTCGCCGCGCATCCGCCGGTGGCGGCCGCAATGGCGCGCGAAGGCATCAAGCTCGAAACCTACAAGGCCGCATAGCGCGCGGCGGCAGGCGGGAGCAGGGCATGCATCTGTTCGACACATCCTTCGCCGCGCGGCGCATCGACGTCGGCGGCACGGAACTCCATCTGCGGCTGCGGCCCAACCCGGGCAAGCCGGCGCTGCTCCTGCTGCACGGCTATCCCGAAACGCATGCCATGTGGCACGCGCTGGCGCCGCTTCTCGCCGACCAGTATTCGCTGGTCATCCCCGACCTGCGCGGCTACGGCGACTCGGGCAAGCCGCCCTCGCTGCCCGACGCCGCCAACCAGTCCAAGCGCGCCATGGCGCAGGACATGGCCGAACTGATGACCGTGCTCGGCCACGAGCGCTTCCACGTCGCCGGCCACGATCGCGGCGCGCGCGTCGCGCACCGGCTCTGCCTCGACCACGAAGCGCGCGTCCTGAGCGCCTGCGTGCTGGACATCGCGCCGACGCTGACCACCTTCGAGCTGACCAGCCAGGCGCTGGCCACCGCCTACTTCCACTGGTTCTTCCTGATCCAGGCGGCGCCGCTGCCCGAGCGCATGATTGCCGCCGATCCGGCAGGCTGGCTGCGCGGCTGCCTTTCGCGCTGGAGCATGGGCAACGATGCGGCCTTTGCCGACCAAGCCGTTGCCGAATTCGTCCGCTGCTTCTCCGACACGGAGGCGATCCGCGCCAGTTGCGACGATTACCGCGCCGCCGCCGGCATCGACCTGGTCCATGACCGCGCCGAAGGCGAACGTCGTCTCTCCGTGCCGCTGCTGGTGCTGTGGGGCGCCAGCGGCTTCGTCGGCCGCAACTACGACGTGCTTGCGCTGTGGCGCGAGAAGGCGATCGACGTGCGCGGTGCGGCGCTGGACTGCGGCCACTTCCTGCCTGAGGAACTGCCGGCGCAAGTCGCCGCGGCCCTGCTCGACTTCATGCGCGCCAGCGACGGCGGGAGATGAGCGTCGAGCCCGGATTGGCAGCGTGCGTTGTTTACAAGGCGAAGCGCTGAAAAGTCGGCGCTGGCGGTACGGCGCAAGCAGGTCGTAGCAGGGCATTCGGCTGCTTCTGCCCTTGGCTCCGTGCCTGAGGCACGATCGCAATGCGTCAAGTAACAGCTGTTTGAGCCGGTTTGCACCCACCGGCGGCGTCGAACTTTGCGCCAGGACGGGACCATGCACTGCGCCGACCTTACTCACGCTCCCCGGCAGCCAAGCTGGGGAACCTGCGGCAGAAAGACAAAACCCCGCAGTGCGGGGTTGGTTGGGCTACCTGTTTGAAGGTCGGTTCACTCGGCGAGTACGCCCTCATGTATCGGCAACTCGGGATCCCGCGACCACTCGTTCCAGGATCCGTAGTAGTTGCGGACATCCTCGAATCCGGCTTCCTTGAGCGCGATGTAGGTATTGGATGCCCGTGATCCCTTGAAGCAGTAGATGATGATCTCATCCTGCGGGTACAAGCCGGCCTGGGCGCAGATAGCACGGACCTGGGCGGGAGACTTGAGGTGCTGTATGTCCTCGCTGGGTTTCATGAACTTGTACCACTCTATCCAGCATGCCCCCGGAATGCGGCCTTTGCGCGGCGCGAAATCACGGCCGTAAGGCGAAGAACTGTGGCCCAGCCACTCGTCCTCGTCGCGGTTGTCCATCAGCTTTATGGCAGGGTTCTCCAGTGAAGCGAGTACGTCGTCCTTGGTCGCCAGCATGTGCATCTGAATGTCGGCTGCGAAATCCGAAGGGCTTGCCGCAGGCGTATCCGTGGAAACCGGCAAGCCGTCCTTCTTCCATTGGGCAAGACCTCCGGCAATTACGCCGACATTCCTGTGACCCAGCATGGCAAGCTGGAAGTAGCCCCGGCACGACCCGCCATAACGGCTGGCGAGGCTGTCTTCGTAGACCAGTACCATCTGATCCTTGCGGATGCCGGCCTTCCTGAACAGCGGGACGAATATCTCCTGAAGTTCCTGCAAGCCTTCGGCACTGGTCATTGACAGGGTGGTAAACATTTCCGGCAGGCTGACTGCTCCGGGAATATGGCCTTGCGCATAGTCCTTGGCGTCCCGCACATCAACCGCAAGCGCAGTGCCCTTGGCCAGCATCTCGTTTGCTTCGCTGGTTGTGTACATGATTTTTACAGTCATGGCTTTACTCCGGTGGTTTACGAGATGGCTGGAGTTGTCCTGTCCGCAGTCGCGCAGCAGGGGTCCGGGGGCCGATGGTCGCGAACGGCAAGCCCGCCGGTACCGCGAACCAAAGCATGTTGTGTGCCGAAGATTCATTTCATGGGAAATCAGGATGTTGGCGACTTCCCAGGCGCGGAGAATCAATTCCCGCGCCCCAAGCTGGAGATCTAGTGCGCCAATCAAGTGCAAAAATCTGCTGGCCGAAAACGGAAACTCCAGGTGGGGCTTAGGGCGCCCTGACTATTCAAATCGGATAACCACTTGAGGCGACGGGTCATGGCCGGTTTCCGGGCGCCGAGCGATTGATCGGCCCAGCCCCGGGCATGGCGCTCAGGCGTCCGCTGCCGTTCGCCGCCCGTGCATCCATCGCCCATCGGCCAACACGACCGATGTTTCGACCTGCCTTTCGGGTATCGACCAGTATTTTCGGAGCAGGGAATCCTTGTCCGTTTTCGGGACCAGCGCAAAACCATTCCTGAGATAGAAATCAATGGCCCAGGACGCGTTCGCCCAGGTGCCGACCAGCAGCGGCTTTTCCGCGAGGCTTGCCACCTGTCGCAGGAGCATTGTCCCCACCCCTTTCCTCTGCACGGTCGGCGCGACGTAGGCATGACGGACCAGGGCGACTGCCCCCTTGTCCTGTATTCCCATCACTCCTGACAGAAGTCCGTCTTCTTCCGCGATCCAGAAGGTGACGCCGTTTGCCAATTCGCTTTCCAGTTCCTCGCGTGGCATATAGGGTTCATGCCACCTGTCGGCGGGGATCACGCCGCAATACGCCTGGGCAGCGCCGTTGATGATTGACAGCGCCGAATTCAGATCCGGCACCCGCATTTTTCTGATCGAGATCATGTGTGTCGAGTCGCCCCGTCGGGTTGTGGAAGTCGCTTGTTGATGGCGCTGCTGGGCGGGCGGGCAATGGGCATCGACAAGGTAACGCTACGTTCCGCCTTGCCAGCGGCCGCGCAGGATCGGCAGGCGACGGCACAACGGCCGCAGCAGCGCGTAGGCAGCGAGGCCGAGGGCGTCTACGGCGAGGTCGAGCAGCGAGAACTGGCGGAAGGGCAGGAAGTACTGCACGATCTCGATCAGCAGTCCGTAACCGAGTAGCGCGCCGGCCTTGGCGATGGTGAATTCCACGCGCGGAAAGGAAAAGTCGAGCAGGGCGGCCAGCACCAGGAAGGCCGCCATGTGGTTCAGCTTGTCGCTGACGAGCTGCGACACCGTGTGTTCCATGGGCGTCACGGCGAGGTAGCTGACGACGAGCAGCGTCGCGGCGAATCCGAAGCGAAACAGCGGCACCCAGCGCAGGAAGCCTTCGTTCATGGCGCGGGACGCGACCGCATCAGGCGCCGGCGTGCAGGCGCACCGGGATCCGTCGCGGTCCGAAGGGCTCGCCGAAGGCGCCGAAGCGTCCGGCGATGGTGGTGCCGCAGTGGCGGCAATGGCCGCTGTCGTCCAGTGCGTAGCCAAGGATGCGGTACCAGTCGCGCTGGATGACGGTCTTGCCGCAACCGGGGCAGAGCGTGGCGTCGCCGGCCTTGTCATGCACGTTGCCGGTATAGACGTAACGCAGCCCGGCGTCCATGGCGATTTTTCGCGCGCGCGCCAGGGTCGCTGGCGGTGTGGCGGGGATGTCGTTCATCTTCCAGTCGGGATGGAAGGCGCTGAAATGCACCGGCACGTCCGGTCCGAGTTCCTTCGCGACCCAGGCCGCCAGCGCCCTGAGTTCGGCGTCGCCGTCGTTCTTGCCCGGGATCAGCAGTGTGGTGATCTCCAGCCAGCAGTCGGTCTCGTGGTGGATCATGGCCAGGATGTCGAGTACCGGCTGCAGCTTCGCGCCGCAGAGCTTGACGTAGAAGTCGTCGGTGAAGGCCTTGAGGTCGACGTTGGCGGCGTCCATCGTCGAATAGAACTCGCGTGCCGGCGCCAGGTGCATGTAGCCGGCGGTGACCGCGACGGTCTTGATGCCGAGCGCATGGCAGGCTTCCGCCGTGTCCATTGCATACTCGGCAAAGATCACCGGGTCGTTGTAGGTGAAGGCCACGCTCTGCGAGCCATGCGCCTGCGCGGCGCGGGCGATCGCCTGCGGCGTGGCGTCGTCCATCAGGCGGTCCATGTCGCGTGACTTGGAGATGTCCCAGTTCTGGCAGAACTTGCAGGCCAGATTGCAGCCGGCGGTGCCGAAGGACAGTACGCTGGAGCCGGGGTAGAAGTTGTTGAGCGGCTTCTTTTCGATCGGATCGATGCAGAAGCCCGAACTGCGGCCGTAGGTCGTCAACAGCATTTCGCCGCCCTGCATGGCGCGCACGAAGCAGGCGCCGCGCTGGCCCTCGTGCAGTTTGCAATCGCGCGGGCAGAGGTCGCACTGGATGCGGCCGTCGTCAAGGCGGTGCCACCAGCGGCCGGGCACCCCGCTTATGGGATCGGCGCTTCTTTCCATTTGCGTACCTCGTAGCGTTGCAGCCTGACCTCGGGCGACCAGTAGTCGGCGGCCAGGCCGGCCTTCTGTTTCAGGTGGGCCATGAACTGGCGCGGGTCGGGCAGTTGTTCCCAGACCTGGGGCAGGAAGGTGCTCCTTCTCTGTCCTGCAATGAAAATAATGCCGTCGATGTTGGGCCGCAACTGGCGCAAGGCGTCCGCCTCGTCGCTGAAGCTCATGGGCTGCGGCGCGGTCAGCAGGGAGACTTCGACGCGGGTGCGCGTCAGTTCCTCGGCCTTGAGCGGCGGGAAGCGCGGGTCGCGGAAGGCCGCAGCGACGGCATTGGCCCGCACGTCCTGCTCCAGCGGACGATGCGCTTCGAGCGAGCCGATGCAGCCGCGCAAAGCCCCGCCCTGGGTCAGCGTGATGAAGGTGGCGCCGGGCTGGTCCAGGCCCGGATGCGCCGGTTCCGCCCGCGTCGGCTGTCCGAGTTGCGCGGCGATGGCGTTGCGCGCGCGCGCCAGCAGCGCCGGGCCGGGATCGTCGACCGCAGCCGGCGGCGCTTCGTAGAGGGCGAAGGAGGCGTAGCCGACCACGCGGCCCTTGTCGCCGGCCGTGTCGCCGGAGTTGCACTGGGCTATGCGTTCGATGCGCAGGCCGCGCCGGCGTGCCACGGCCAGCAGGCCGTTGATCGGCAGCGCGCCGCAGGCCTGCTCGAAGCTCGTCAATTGGTCGAGGGCAAGGATGCGCTCCGCCGTGGCGTGGTCGATCTTGCGTGCCTCGGCATAGGCGTGGAAATGCGAGAGGTCGGAGCTGATCACGAGCAGGGTTTCCGGCCCGCCCCAGAGCCGGTCGATGACCTGGGCGACTTGCGCCGCGCCGGTCTGCCCAACCGCCAGCGGCACCAGCTGGAAGGAGCCAAGCACGGCTTGCAGGAAGGGCAGTTGCACTTCCAGTGAATGTTCCTGGGCGTGGGCGGCGTCGCTGGCCACGATCTGCGGCAGGTCGGCCAGGCCGTCGAGCGCCGCACGGTCGAGCGCGATCGTGCCCAGCGGCGTGGCGAAGGCCTGCACCGTCGGCGCCGCGATGCCGGACACTGAAACGCGATGGCAGGGGCCGAGCAGCACCACGCGGCGGACACGCCCGGCCAGCGGGGCGAGCAGGGCGTAGGCCCGGCCGGCGGTGCCGCCCGAATAGATGTACCCGGCATGCGGCACGATGAGGGCCTTGAGCGGCCCCGCGCCAGGAGTCGGCGCCGACGGTACGGCGCCGGCGAGGCAGGTGGCGAGTTCATCGCGCAGGCTGGCGACATCGCCCGGGTAGAACATGCCGGCGACGGCCGCCGGGCGCAGTGTGGTGGTGGTAGTCATGGTCACTCCATCAGCAGCAGGCCGCCGACCAGTCCGGCGGCAATGGCGGCAAAGCCGGGCAGCGTGAAGCGCGCCAGCGCGGCACCGCCGATGACCACCACCAGCCCGGTCTTGAAGGCGAGGTTGGAAAGCGTTGCCAGGGTGATCGCGGTAATGGTCTGGGCTTCGCTCAGCTTTCCCATGCCGAACATGCGCAGCGAGGACAGCGTGATCGCATCGACGTCGGTCAGGCCGGAGGCCAGTGCCAGCAGGTAGAGTCCGCGGTTGCCGGCAACGTCCTGCAGCCATGCCGAGAGCACCAGCACCAGGGCGTAGAGGGCGCCGAAGGTCAATGCGGTCTTGATCTCGGTCGGATTGGCGACCTGCGGCAAGGGCAGCGAGTCGCCGCCCTGCAACTGGCGCCAGCCCCACAAGGTGGCGCCGACGCCCAGCGCCAGGCCCCCGCCGAGCACGGCGACCAGCGGCGGCACGATCTCGGGCGCGACGGCGAAGGAAACCACCGACAGGCGCACCAGCACCACGATGTTGGCCAGCAGGATGACCACCATCGCGGTGCGTGCCAGTTCCACATGGGTTCGCGCGTGGCGGGCGAAGATCATGGTCGTTGCGGTGGACGAGACCAGGCCGCCGAAAATTCCGATCAGCGCCGCGCCGTGGCGGCCGCCAACGATGCGCAGGGCGGCGTAGCCCGCCAGAGAAACGCCCGAGATCAGCACCACCATCCACCAGATGTTGCGCGGGTTGAGTGCATCGTAGGGGCCGAAGTCGCGGTCGGGCAGCATGGGCAGGATCACCAGCGCCAGCACGCCGAACTGCAGGATCGACAAGAGGTCGACATGCGTCATGTTTTTCGAGATGCCGTGCAACTGCGCCTTGAAGTAGAGCAGCACGGTCGTTGCGATCGCCAGCGTTACCGCGACGGAGGCATGGCCGTACCAGACCATGGCGCCCAGGACGTAGCAGACCATCAGGGCGACCACCGACGTGGTGCCGGGATCGCCGGTGTCGAGCGGGTCGGAAACATGGGCGGCGATCATCATGGCGGCCACGGCGAGCAGGCCGGCGGCGATGATCCAGCCGCTGTCCGTGGTTTGCGCCAGCAGGGCGCTGATGCAACCGAGCAGGCCGACCAGGGCGAAGGTGCGCAAGCCGGCCTTGAGGTCGGACTGGCGCTCGCGCTCGAGCCCGATCAGCAGGCCGATGCCGATGCTGGTGGCAAAGGCCTGCAGGCTTTCGTACTCGGTTCCGGATCCGAACATGGGAATTCCCGCGCAATGTCCTATAGCCTGATTATAGAATCCGGCCATGACTTATCACGCACTGGTTCCCGCCGCAGGTTCCGGCTCACGCATGGGCGAGCCGGGCGGCGTCGCACTACCCAAACAATACCTGCCGCTGGCCGGGCGGCCGATGATCTGGCATGCGCTGGCGACCCTGTGCGCGACGCCGGCGATTTCAAGCGTATTCGTCGTTCTGGCGCCCGACGACAGCCACTGGCCGGCGTCGATGATGGACTCGCTGGGACCGAAACTGCGCGTCTTGCGCTGTGGCGGCGAAACTCGCGCCGCCAGCGTTACCGGCGGCTTGCGCGCGATGGCTGCCGAACCCGGCGCCAGCGGCGACGACTGGGTCCTGGTGCACGACGCGGCGCGGCCCTGCCTGACCGTCGCCCTGGTGGAGAAGCTGATCGCCGAAGTGGGCGATGACGACGCGGGCGGCCTGCTCGCGGTGCCGGTCGCCGATACCCTGAAGCGCGGCGACGAACGCGGCCACGTGCTGCAGACCGTGCCGCGTGACGGCCTGTGGCAGGCCCAGACGCCGCAGATGTTCCGCCACCGCCTGCTGCTCGACGCCCTCGATTTCGTGCCCAGCGTCACCGACGAGGCCAGCGCCATCGAAACGCTGGGACTCGCGCCGCGCCTGGTGGCGGCCGACGCCAGCAATCTCAAAGTGACCTGGCCGCGCGACCTGCAACTGGCGGAATGGATCCTGCAAAACCGGGGGCCGCAATGAGCGACGCGGTGGAACCGACCCGCGATGAAATCGACGCGATCGCGGAGCCCCTGGTCGTCGAATTCGGCACCTCGTGGTGCGGCCATTGCGCCCGCGCCCAGCCCCTGATCGCCGCCGCACTGGCGGCGCATCCCGGGCTGCGCCACCTGAAGGTCGAAGATGGACCGGGCCGTCGCCTGGGGCGCAGCTTCCGCGTCAAGCTGTGGCCGACCTTGGTATTCCTGCGCCAGGGCGTCGAAGTGGCGCGCCTGGTGCGTCCGGCCGACAGTGTGGAGATTGAGAACGCATTGGCGCGGATTGATGCGACGGCCTGAGAGGCTGTGAAGAAATCCAGGTCGCTTCCTATGGAACTCGTCATTCCCGCGAAAGCGGGAATCCAGTTTGTTCATCTGATTGTTTTGAAGAGCACTCGGTCTTACGAACTGGATTCCCGCCTACGCGGGAATGACGGTGCAGAGCTGGGGCATCGACAATTTCACCGCAGGCTCTGCGCCCGCCCGCCGTATCGCCAGCGCCGACTTTCCTTAGCGCTGCGGCGCCGCGTGCTTGAGGGCGATAATCGCCGCTTCGGTTCGCGAACGGACCTGAAGCTTCTGCAGGATGCCGCTGATGTGGTGCTTGATGGTCTTTTCCGCGAGGTGCAGGCGTTCGCCGATTTCCCGGTTCGCGAGGCCGTGGCTCAGCAGTTCGAGCACTTCGACTTCGCGCTTGGTCAGTTCTTCGAGATAGGCCGGGCCGCTGGGGCGCGAGAGTTCGGTCAGCATCTTGCCGGCAAGCAGCGGCGTGACATAGGCCTCGCCGCCGGCCACGCGCCGGATGATCGCGCGCAGCTCGATCGATGAGACGCCCTTGAGCACGTAGCCGTGCGCGCCCGCCTTGAGTGCGGCCATCAGGCTGTCCTCGTTTTCCGACACGGTGAGCATGATGATGCGGGCTTCGGGCAGCGCCGCCGCGATGCGCGCGGCCGTCGCGATGCCGTCGATCCCCGGCATGGACACATCCAGCATCACCACATCGGGACGCAAGGTTTTCGCCAGATCGATGCCGTCCTCGCCGTTTTCGGCCTGGCCGATCACCGTGAAGTCCGGCTCGACACTCAGCGAATGGGCGACGCCGGCGCGAAACAGCGGATGGTCGTCGACGATCAGGATGCGGATCGAATCAGTCATTGGCGGGTATTTCCGGCGACAGGGGAAGTCGCACCAGGACGCGCGTGCCCTGGCCAGGGGCGGACTCGAGCTCGAAGCTGCCACCCAGCAGGCGCACGCGTTCGCGCATGAAGGCGATGCCGAGGCGGCCGGCGGCATCGACTTGCGCCGGATCGAAGCCGGCGCCGGCGTTGAACACTTCGATGCCGACCTCGCTGCCGGCCGCGCGCACCCGCACCTGCGGTGGATTGCCGGGCGAGTGCTGCCAGGCGTTGTTGAGCGATTCCTGAAGCACCCGATAGGCGGTGATCTTGGTCGCGATCGACGCCTGGTCGAGCGTGTTGTCGATTTCCGCCTCGACCGCGGTCGCCGTGCGGTGTTCGAAGTCGAGCACGGCGCGCCGCAGGGTCGCCGCCAGCGAAAGGTCGGCAATGCCGGGAATGCCTATGCCGCTGGCGATGCCGCGCAACTCCTCGAGCGCCCGGCGCAACGCTTTGCGCAACGCGTCGAGATCGCCCGGAGGACCGCAACCGCAGACCTCGACCAGGTCGTCGAAGCGCAGCAGCGCGAACGACAGGTCTTGCGCCGGGCCATCGTGCAGGTCGGCGGCAAGCCGGTGCAGGGCCTTTTCGTTCAGGGCGGTCGTCTGTTCGCCGGCCTCGCGCAATTGCTGGCGCATGCCGCGGTTTTCCGCCAGAGAGGCGCGCAGTTGCTGCAACTGATCGCGCAGGTCGTGCTGCTGGTCGACGATGGTATTGCTGGCGCGGCGCACCAGTCCCAGCAGCGCGACATAAAGCGCGATGGTGGTGACCACGACCAGCATCCAGCTCCGTTGCTGGGCCTGGTGGATGTCCTTGCCGAGGTTTTCCATCGAGTGGTAGAACTCGGCGACGCCGATCACCGCGCCGGAGGGATTTGCGCGCAAGGGAACATAGACCTCGAGCAGGCGCGACCAGTGTGCGCGTTCCGGCTGGTTGTCATCATCGGTCAGGTCGGAAACCCGCGACTGCAGGCTTCCCGTGAGCGCCTCGGCCAGCATGTCGTCCACCGGGAAGCTGCGTCCGACCTGGTCATGGTCGCTGCTGTAGACAATGGTGCCCTCGGCATTCCACAACTTGAAGCGGACCACCTTGCGCTGCAACGGTCCGCGCAGGAACACGCGGTCCAGTTCGGCGTGGGTCTGGGCGTCGAACTGCGCCAGATGGGTCCGGTTGTGCAACTGCGCCACCAGGATGCTTTCCACATACACCGCGGCGATCGCCGCAGCGCGGTTGAGCGAGCTTTGCTCGATCTGGCGGCTGAGCCAGAGTCCGGACACCACCATTGCCACGATCAGCCAGACCAGCGCGCCGATATGGAACTGGCGCGAGAAGCTGACACGGTCGAAGGGCTTGGGTGCGGCGACCGCTTCGGGGGCCGCCTGGACGGGAAATTGGATCATCGAACGGGGATATTAGCATCGTGAAGGCCATGGGAATTCAGACCAAGGTCTGACACAGATCGGCCCCAAAGTCTGATGCATTCCCATCCTAGGACCATGGCGATAGGCGACTCCGCGTGGCTAAATGCTTCACATGAAATTCTCGCGTTCCATGTCCGAACAGGATCCAAAAATGAGCCGCTACTACAAATTCGCCATCGTTCCCCCCTTGGTGTGCCTTGCCTTGTCCGCCCCGGTGTCCGCCGCCGATGAAGCCGCCGCGGTCCAACTTCTGGAAGACAGCAAGTGCATCAAGTGCCACAGCGTCGACAAGAAGAAGGACGGCCCTTCCTTCAAGGAAACCGCGGCCAAGTACAAAGGCAAGCCGGAGGCGATGGCCAAGCTGAGCAAGCATGTTTCCGAACCGAGCAAGGTCAAGATCGACGGCGTCGAGGAAAAGCATGGCGCCGTCGCCACCCGTGACGCGGCCAAGATCAAGAACCTCGTGGAATGGATACTGTCGCGCTGATCGGCGGAGATTCCGACGATGTCCGACAGTCCGAAGCCGGCGTTGCCCGCGCGCGCGTGGGCCCTGTTGCGGCAGCCGCGCGCGGGCATTTCGCTGCTCGTGATGTTCGCCATCTTCGTTGCGGGCATCATTTTCTGGGGCGGCTTCAATACCGCCATGGAAGCCACCAATACGCTGGAGTTCTGCACCGGTTGCCACGAAATGCGCGACACGGTGTACCAGGAGTACAAGAAGACCATCCACTACTCGAATCGCACCGGTGTCCGCGCGATCTGCTCCGACTGCCACGTGCCGAAGGATTGGACGCACAAGATGGTGCGCAAGATCAAGGCCTCCGGCGAGGTCTGGGGCAAGATCACCGGCGTCATCGACACGCCGGAGAAGTTTGAAGCCCTGCGCTATGAACTGGGCAAGCGCACTTGGACGCGCATGCTCGCCACCGACTCGCTTGAGTGCCGCAACTGCCACCACATGGATGCCATGTCGCTGAACCTGCAGACGGAAAAGGCCCAGCGGCGCCATGCCAAGGCGAAAACCGATGGCCAGACCTGCATCGAGTGCCACTACGGCATCGCGCACAAGGAACCGGTCGGCCCGGACGGTCCGGCGGAACTGAAGGCAAAGATGGGTGCCGCCAAATGAATACGTTGTCGCAAGAGATAGAGGGCCAGGCAGCTCGCCGCCGCGCGACGCCTGGCTTTGCCGTTTTGATTGATTCGAAATTCAATAAAAGGAGTAAGTCATGAGACGTCTTGCCGTGTTGCTGGCGGTCATTCTGGGAGGCGCGCTGAATGTCGGCGCGTGGGCGGCGCCCACAGCGGCCAAGGGCGCTGTCATCAAGGGTGACCAGTGCGTGGAATGCCACAAGGGCGAAGCGACAAAATCGCACGCCTTCCACGGCGAATGCAGCAGTTGCCATACCAATGCGGGCGACCATGCCAAGGCGCACGAGGCACGTGAAAAGGCCAAGGGCACCAAGCCGCCGGCGGTGGTTGCGACCAAGCCCGACTCCAAGGAATGCCTGAGCTGCCACGAAGCCGACAAGAAGCGCATGCATTTCGCCTTCGCCGAACACAACAAGGCCGGCGTCCAGTGCCGCGACTGTCACGGCAACCACACGCCGAAGGTCAAGACGCTCAATGTCGGCATGGAGAAGGGCGGCAAGACGACCGCTTTGTGCGCCACCTGCCACCAGGATGTGCTGGCCAAGTTCAGCATGAACTCACGCCATCCGGTCAAGGACGGCGGTGCCACCTGTACCGGCTGCCATGATCCGCACGCCTCGAAGCAGGCCACGCTGGGCGCGGCGACGGCGCAATGCACGTCCTGCCACCAGGCGGTGCGCGGTCCCTTCGTATTCGAGCATGCTCCGGTGGTCGAGGGCTGCACCACCTGCCACGATCCCCATGGCTCGCCTAACCGCAAGCTGCAGTCGGTCGCGCAACCAATGGCCTGTCTGCAGTGCCATTCCGTCGCTGGCAACCGGCACGGTCAGGCCGCTGCGGCCAACAATACCCAGCTAATCACTGGCGCCGCGCTGCGTGACTGCGTGAGTTGCCATGCTGCCGTGCATGGCAGTTCCTACGACCAGCATTTGAGATATTGAGGACAGGGGGATCGATCATGAAAACAACTATCCGAATCAAGACACTATGCGCCGCCATGGCGGCTGTCTTTGGCTCTGGCGCAATGGCGGCGGAGTCCGCAGGTGCCACGGTGTTTTCCGGCGAAATCACGCCGAAACTCACCCACTTTGACTACTTCAAGGGCTCCGGGACCGCGAGTACCCAGTTTCTTGAGCGCTACAACGTTCAAAAAGGCAGCGACATCCGTGGCGGGCTGTACCCGGACGTTGATCTGAACATCGTCGGCAACAACGGCGCTCGCGAGACCTTCCGTCTGGAACGTGAGGGATTTGGCGCCTATAACCACCGTGGCACGGTCAAGGCCAACACTGAAACGCTGGGCTTCAGCGGCTACTATTCGAGCTTCCGTTCGGCGACCGGCGGCTTGGGCTTCCTGTACAACCCCAATGCCGTCCCAGGCGGTACCGACGCAACTTACGCGACCAGCGGTAGCGGCTACGTATCGCAGTTCAACAACGATGCGGGCGGACAGACCTCGTTCACGGTCGATCGCAACACCTACGGTCTTGGTCTGGCCTTGAAGCCAGCGCTGTTTGGCAACAGCCTGGCGGCGGCGCTGAATTACGACGGCTACGAGCGCAAGGGCAATCGTTTTGCAACCTGGATCGCAGGTGGTTCAGACTTCGCCGCCAGCAGCTTTGCCAATGACCAACGGCGCTGGCGTGGCTTTGACATGCCGGTCGCCGAAAAGCTGAACCGCTACACGATCAGCCTGAACGGTGCTCCGGGCGGCTTCAATCTCGCCTACGAAGGAATCCTGGAGAAGTTCGATAACCAGGCGCGAGATTTCATCATGCGCGATTTCACGGCGAATATTGTGGTCGCCCCCAGCCTGGCCGGCGCCAATGGCATCAAGCCGGTTCACTTCGTGCCCGACAGTACGCTGATTTCGAACAACTTCCGCTTCGCCAGGAACTATGGCGCCACCGCCGTGGCGCTCGGCTACGGGCATTCCGTTCTTGATCAGGATTCCTTTACGCAGCACCAGCAGAGCGTGGGCTACACGACTGGCAAGATCACCACCAACAGCGCCTACCTGAATGTCAATTCCAATTTGACGGGCGGGGTCGGCATTGAAGGTTTTGTGAAATACAACAACCGCAAGAACAACTCGAGCTATCCGGTGATTGGCTTGATCAATCAGGCTGCTGACCAACAACTCGGCGTGCGCATCAATCGCATCAAGACCCTTGACTACGGCCTGGCGGCGTCCTTCCGTGTCGCGTCGTTGAAGTCCACCATGACGGCGGGCTGGAAGCACACGGACAAGGATCGCGATCTGACCTGGCACGATGTGTCCATTGCGCCGGTGGCCAACGGTATCGCGCCACAGCGGTCTTTTTATCGGAACAGTACCAAGTCCGACGAACTCTCCCTCAAGGTGGTTTCGCGGCCTACGGCGGGCATGACCCTGCGCATCACGCCTTTCTATCAATGGGCTGGTGAAACCGGGCAGGTCACCGAACCGGAGAAGACAGTCGGCCTCAAGGCCAAGATCAGTTACTCGATGGCGGAAAATTCCGTGTTGAGCGGTTACTACGACTACAGGAACATCAAGAACGCCAACAACAGCGTCAGCGGCAGCGCCGCCGGCAGTCTGTTGCCGATCGGCACGGTAACCCAGGACGTCAACAAGAAGCTGCAAGCGGCCGGCATAGCGCTCAGCATGAAGCCCTCGGAGTGGATCAACACCACGGCCAGCCTGTCCTGGAATCGTGATGACTTCAGCACTTACTTCCTGCGCAGCGACAGGCGTCGCTTTGAACAGCCGGCGGCAGTCCTGAACTTCCTTGCCGTGGATCGGCCAGAGTACAGTGTCGACACCTATGTCTTCGCGCTTGGCGGCGACTGGCAGGTCAGTGATGAGCTGCGCTGGAACGGCGGCTATACGCTTTCAAGGTCAACCGGAGATACCGCCAGCGGTTATGTCGGAAGCGCGCTCACCGCGACCGCCGGGAGCGTCGATGGCAGGATCAACACCACCGTGCATTCACTGGCGCTGGGTGTCGATTACGAGTTGAAGAAGAACACCAAGCTCAAGGCGTCCTATAGCTACGACTACTACGACGACAAGGTCTACCGCGCCCTGACCGGTGGAGTGAATGCCTTGATGCTGGGCGTCAGCTTCGGCTTTTGACCAACCGGGAGCATGTCCCGACATTCCCGCCATGGGCATCGGGAACGTCCGGACACCAGTCGTTTTCGTCGCGATGGCAAAAGTCGGCGCTGGCGGTACGGCGAAATCGAGCGAGAGTGTGCTCCGTTCGTGCGGCCGAACGAATGAATGGCAGTTGGCTACGGCGACCAGGACACTGGGTAGCTGAGGAATGTTTGAGCGCTCTGTGCCCGAAGGGAGATGGCAAATGAAACGGCTGGCCTCGGCTGCTTTGGCGACAGTGGTGGCGTGTCTCATCGCGGCGCCGGCCGTCGCGACCGACACGGCCTCCATCGTGCGCGGCGCGCGGCTCTATGACAACTGGAGCCACGAATCCAGGGAGCGCACGCCGCCCCAGGCCAATCCGGCATTCAAGACCCGCCAGGTTCGCGTCGCGGCGGCCGATACCTGGCGCTGCGTGGAGTGCCATGGCTGGGACTACAAGGGCAGGCACGGCGTCGCCGGCATCCGTGCCCGGCACAACGGCGATCCCGCGGCCATCGTTGCGCTGCTGAAGGACGCCAACCACGGTTACGAGGAACTCCTGCACGAGAGCGATCGGGTCGATCTGGCCAACTTCATCAGCCGCGGCCAGGTGGACATGCAGAAGCTGGTGGAGAACGCGCGCCGCGCCAAATCGGCGACAGGAACGTCCGAAAAGATCTTCGCCACGGTCTGTGCCGCCTGTCACGGACTCGATGGCGGCAGCGTGCGCGCGGTGCCGCCGTTGGGCGATTCGGCGCGGCAACGTCCCCACGAAGTCCTCCACGTCGTGCTCAACGGCCATCCCGGCGGCAACATGCCGGCGCTGCGCACCCTGGGCGAGGATGTCGTGACGAGAATGCTGGCCTATCTGCAGGGCCTGCCCGGCGTCAACCTGGCGGCGTCGATCGCCAATGGCGGCCGCCTCTACGACGACTGGCAGGCACATTCTCGCGGCCAGATGCAGGCCTTGCCGCATCCGGCCTATCCGCCGAAGGCCTACTACGCCGACGCCGCCGCCGTGACCTGGCGCTGCAAGGAATGTCATGGCTGGGACTACAAGGGCAAGGACGGCCAGTATGCCAACGGGAATCACGCGACGGGCATCAAGGGCATCCGCACCATGATCGGCGCCGACCCGGAACGGATCATGGCGATCCTGCGCGACGGCACCCATCGTTACGGCGCAGTGCTCAAGCACCGCGACCTGCAGGACCTGGCGAATTTCGTCGGCCAGGGTCAGGTCGACATGGACACCATGATCGATCCGCGCACCCGCCTGGCGCGTGGTGACGCCGCACGCGGGGCGCTCCACTACCGCAGCATGTGCGCCGGCTGCCACGGACTGGAAGGCCGCTTCGTGGCGAAGCGCCACGTCGGCCGCGTGTCGCGGGACGACCCGTGGCACAGCCTGCACAATATGCTCAACGGACACCCCGACGACACCATGCCGGCGCTGCGCGAGATCGACCAGAAAACGGTCGTCGACATCCTCGCCCACATCCAGACCTTGCAGGACAAGCGCTAGCGCCAGCGCGACGACCGTGGCGAAAGTCGGCGCTGGCGGGACGGCGTCGCCACTGCCTGCAACTCGCCCCCGATCGGCTCATCGCGCACCGGGTTTGCGAATTTTCGACATCGAACTTCAAGGAGCTTTCATGAAACCCACGATCTCACATTTGCTCGCCGGATCGCTGTTCCTCGGCCTGGCGGCTTTGTCACCGGTGCATGCCGCGGTCGACGCCGCCGCCGCCGAGGAAATGATGGAGGCCAACAAGTGCTTCAAGTGCCACGCCATCGCCAAGAACGGCAAGGGGCCGTCATTAAAGAAGATCGCCGCCAAATACAAGGGCAAGGCCGATGGCGAGGAGAAGGCGATCAAGAACATGACCAGCGGCAACAAGGTCAAGCTCGACGACGGTACGGAAGAAGAGCACAAAATCATCAAGACCCGCGATGCGGCGAAACTGAAGAACGTGGCGCAGTGGATCCTGTCCCAGTAATCCGGTACTGCTGTCCGGCGTCGTGGTTGCCGGCCTGATCCTGCGACGGGCAAGCGGCAGGTCGTCCATGCTATTCAAGCTGGCCACGTGGCTGATCGCCGCCGCGATCACCCTTGCCGCCGCTATTTCCAACGGCATCGCCGGGGATGCCTTGCCCGGATTGGGCAACGTATCCTGCCTGAACTGCCACGACGGCAAGCAGGGCAAGCTGGAGGTGCCGGCACGGGACGGCGAGACGCGGGAGCTGTACACGATCGACCCTGGCAAGTTCGCCAAAAGCGTGCACGCTGACCTGGAGTGCATTGCCTGCCACCTCGAGATCAACGACGGCGCAACGCCCCACAAGAAGACCATCGGCGCAAAGCGCCCGGATTGCGTTCAGTGCCACGTCAAACTGGGCGAGGCGGCGATCAATGAGAAGACCGCCGGCGAACGGCGCCGCTTTCGGGCCGTCGCCGAAAGCATCGAGACTTATCGGAGTTCCTATCACGCACGGGCGAGCCAGGACGACCCGAGCCGCGCCAATGCGTCGTGCAACGATTGCCACAACGTTCATGCCTTCAACGTGCCACCGCGCGGTTCTCCTGCTCGCAACGAGTGGCACCTCGGCATTTCGGACCTGTGCGGTACTTGTCATGCGGACCAGCTCAAGCAGTGGGGCAAGAGCGCGCATGGCAGGGAGATCCGGCAGAAACATAATCCGAAAGCCGCGGATTGCGCCGATTGCCATACCGCGCACCGGGTGGTCAATAGTTCGTCAGATCAGTTCAAGCTGGCAGTTACCGCCGGATGCGGCAACTGTCACGAAGCTGCATACGAGTCGTACCGGGCCACGTATCACGGCAAGGTTGCCACGCTCGGCTTCACCTATACCGCAAAGTGCTTCGACTGCCATGGCAGCCACGACATCGATCCGTCCAAAAACCCGAAGGCCCGGATGCACCTTGAGAATCGCCTGGAAGCTTGCCAGGAATGCCACAGCGGCAAGAAGGACGTGCCCCTGGCGACGGCCGGTTTCGTCAGTTTCAGCCCGCACGGCACCAGCGACGATTTCGCCACTTATCCGGAAATCTGGCTGACGACAAAGTTCATGATCGCGCTGCTGGTTGGCGTATTCGCCTTCTTCTGGATCCATTCCATCCTCTGGTGGTACCGGGAATACATGGATCGCAAGCAGGGCCGAGCCGTGCCGCATATCCGCAGCGAAGACCTGCCGGCGGAATTTCGCGACAGGCATGTGCGCCGCTTCGGCGCGCTGTGGCGCGTGGCACACCTGCTGTTTGCGCTGAGCGTGATGACGCTGGTACTCACCGGCATGGCGGCCTTCTATGCCGACACTGGGTGGGCGCGGACTGTCATGGGGCTGTTCGGCACGCCGAAGACTGCCGGCATCGTGCACCGCACGGCGGCCTTTACCATGCTCGGCATCTTCTTCATTCACCTGTTTGCCGTTGCGATCAACATCCTGCGCGGCTGGAAGCATTTCCGTTTCTTCGGCGCGGATTCCTTCGTGCCGAACTGGAAGGATCTGCACGACCTGGTCGCCATGTTCCGGTGGTTCGCCGGGAAGGGACCGCGCCCGGCCATCGAACGCTGGTCCTACTGGGAGAAGTTCGACTACTGGGCGGTGTTCTGGGGCATGGCGATTATCGGCGGCAGCGGCATGATCCTGGCGTTTCCGCATGTCGTGGCCAGCCACCTTCCCGGATGGGTGTTCAACATTGCGGCAGTGGTGCACGGTGAAGAGGCATTCCTCGCCGCGGTGTTCCTGTTCACGGTGCATTTCTTCAACAACCATTTCCGTCCTGACAAACTGCCGCCGCCGGACGTGGTGATGTTCACCGGCACCCAGTCACTGGCGGAGTTTCGCCACGAGCATCGGGCCCAGTACGATCGCCTGGTGGCGAGCGGAGAGTTGCAGCGCTATCTGGTCGATGCGCCGTCGGCTCCCTACACGCTGGGTGCGAAGATTCTCGGCATCGTGCTGATCCTCTTCGGCCTTGCCTTGCTGGCCATGATCGCCATCGGCTTCTTCGGCGGCGGTCGCTGATCCCTCGCGTCCAACTGGCTGCAAGTGCAGCGCCGGATGATTCGACGGCGAAAATCGGCTAAGCTGATTCATCCAAAAGCATCGGGTTCACCGCTATGACTACCGCGTTTCGTGTCGGCCAGGGCTACGACGTCCATGCCCTGACGCCCGGCCGCAAGCTGATCCTGGGCGGGGTGCACATTCCGCATCCGCAAGGTTTGCTCGGGCATTCAGATGCCGATGCGCTGCTGCATGCCATCACCGACGCTGTCCTCGGCGCCGCCGGCATGGGCGACATCGGGCGCATGTTTCCCGACAGCGACGCGCAATGGGAGGGCGCCGACAGCCGGCGTCTGCTGCGCGGCGCCGTCGCGGCGGTGAATGCCGCCGGCTGGCAGGTGGGCAACATCGACGCCACCATCATCGCCCAGGCGCCGCGCATTGCGCCGCATGTCGCCGCGATGTGCGCCAACATTGCCGCCGACCTCGGCGTTGCCGTCGATGCCGTCAACATCAAGGGCAAGACCACCGAACGCCTCGGCTTTACCGGGCGCGGCGAGGGCATCGCGGCCGAGGCCGTGGCCTTGTTGCTGCGCCGGGAATAGGCCCACTTGGGCGAGGCGCGCCCGCACCGGGTGTTCTTCGCGCTGTGGCCGGATGCCGCGGCGGCAAGCCGCCTGTCGGTACTGGCGCAGCAATTGGCCGGTGCCGGCGGGCGCGCGATGCAACCGGCGACGTTGCACATGACGCTGGCCTTCGTCGGCGCCGTCACCTCCGCGCAAATCGAGGCGCTCAGGGAACTGGCCGCCACGGTGCATGGCGAGACCTTCGACCTGAGCCTTGATCACCTCGGTTTCTTTCCGCGAGGCGGCATCGCATGGGCGGGGTGCCGGCAGATGCCGTCTCGCCAGCGCCGACTTTCGGAACAGCTTTGCGATGCCTTGCGCGGCGCCGGCTTCGCCATCGATCCGCGTGCCGGGCAGGTGCCGCATGTCACCCTCGCACGCCGCGTGCAATCACCGTCGCTGCCGCCACTGGAAACGCCGATCGGCTGGCGGGCAAGTGAGTTTGCGCTGGTCGAAAGCCATTTGCACCCGTCCGCCGCGAGCTATCGGACCGTGGCGCGCTTTTCCCTCGCCGAAGCGCGCGCCGATTGATTTAGAATCGCGTCATTGTTTTTGCGCCATGCCGGCCATCGCTCGCGGCGGGTGCAAGTCCCGCCGAGCCGATCCTGGAGCTGTTGCCGTGGTCAATTTGTTTCGCCTCAAGAAAACGACGCCGCGCCTGGAGCGCCTGCATACGCTCAGCCTGTTCGTGAACCTGACGCCGGCCGAGTTGCGCATCGTCGATGGCCTGCTGCACGAGCGCGATTACCTGGAAGGGGAGGTGATCTTCGACGAAGGCGAGGAGGGCCAGGCGATCTACATCGTCGCTTCCGGGGAAGTCCTGATCTGCCGCCAGGAGCATGCGGATGCAGCGAATTCAACGTTGGCCGCGCCGTCTTCGCTCCATCCGCGGCGACGCCAGGGCGACAGCGGGCGCGTCGCCCAGCTCGGGCCTGGCACCTTTTTCGGCGAACTGGCCCTGCTCGACAATTCGCCGCGCTCGGCGCAGGCGAGGGCGGCGAAACCCTGCAAGCTGATCGTGTTCTTCCGCGACGATTTCGTCAGCCTGCTAGACACCCACGCCCGCATCGCGTCGAAGATTTCGCGCGAACTGGCGCGGCACCTCGGCGCCCGCATGCGCACCATGGCGCAGGCGATGGGCACCAGCCAAGATGTTGTTTGAGTAAACGCTTACGGCAGCGAGAGAACCCGTCGATGATGAAACACGCGAAAAGCAAATTGAAGGCCCGCCCCTCCCATCCTCCCCTCACGGGGAGGCTTCTTTCCAGCTCGCTTCGCTCGGCTATTGCCAGCCGCTTCGAACGAGTTGTTTCTCGCTAAGTGAACGGCTCGCATTCCCCCGCGCACACCCACCACGCCTCCGGACCGGTGGTCTGGGTGGCGATCATCGGCGTCACCTGCCTGCTGCTGCTGGTGTTCCAGAAGGTCCTGTGGTTGGTGGTGCCCTTCCTGCTGGCGCTGATCCTCTACTATTTCCTGTATCCGCCGGTGCGCATCCTCATCTACCGCGGCATGAGCCGCGATGCCGCGGCCAGCGTGGTGACGCTGGCCTTTCTGGTCCTGCTCTCGCTGGCCGTCGTTTCGCTGATGCCGCGCCTGACCAGCCAGGTCAGGCATTGGCAGGACACCGTCGACCGCTACGTGCAGGGCGGCACGCAGTTGCTCGACGGCTCGCTGCGTTCGCTTGAACGCCACTGGCCGACGCTGGAACGGGCGAAGCTCGCCGATACCGTTGCGGCACGCCTGAACCAGGGCGCGGGCAACATCAGCGACCATATCGAACCGGTGGCGCTGGGCATCATGGCCTGGACGCCGTCGCTGCTGCTGGCGCCCTTCCTGGCCTTCTTCTTCCTGCGCGACGGACGCCGCTTCAAGATATTCCTGAGTGCCGCAGTACCCAACGCCTTCTTCGAACGCACGCTCTACCTGCTGCACGAGATCGACCGTACCTCGCGCGCCTACTTTCAGGGCCTGATCAACCTCACCATCCTCGATACCGTGACGCTGGCGGCGGGCCTGTGGCTGCTGGGGATACCCGGGCCGCTGACGCTGGGCGTGATCTGCGCCGTGCTGGCCTGGGTGCCCTACGTCGGCTCCATCCTCGGCGGCCTGCTGGTGGTGCTGGTGGCCGCCACCGACTTTCCCGGCGATCCGTCGATGGCTTACTGGGCGATCGGCCTCTTCGGCCTGGTGCGCCTGCTTGACGATTTCGTCTACATGCCGATGACCATCGGCAAAAGCCTGGAACTGCATCCTCTGGTGACCGTGCTGATGATCTTCGTCGGCGGCGCGGTGGCCGGCGTGTCCGGCCTGATGCTGGTGCTGCCGGTGCTGGGCGTGGTGATGGTGGTCGGCGAGACCATCGGCATGATCGTCACCGATCCGCGCCTGATGGCGCGCCACCGGCACGCGCGCAACCTGCAGCGGGAACAGGTCAGCAGCGACCTGTAGGGAAGTGCTGAATAGGCCGTCACACCGGCGAACGCCGGTGTCCAGTGCCTTGATTCGCCTGGATTCCGGCGTTCGCCGGAATGACGATTTGGGAACTGCTCAGTGTTTCCCTAGGTCCCGGAGTTTTCCGGCGGATCGTCGCGGTTGCGCATGTGCAGGGCCAGGTCGGCCAGGGCCTTGTCCAGGCCCTTTCTAAGCGCCTCGTCGCCGATGGTTTCGGCCATGGCCTGGCGCATGCAGAGCATCCATTGCGCGGCCTCGTCGCTGGCGATGGCGAAGGGCAGGTGGCGCGCCCGCAGGCGCGGATGGCCGTATTTCTCGACATAGAGCTGTGGTCCGCCGAGCCAGCCGCAAAGGTACATGAAGAGCTTTTCCTCGGCGCTGGAGAGATCGGGCTGGTGCAACTTGCGGATGCCATAGGCCTCGGGCAGGGTATCCATCAGCTCGTAGAAGCGCTTGACCAGGCTGCGCAGGCCGGCTTCGCCGCCGATGCGGGCAAAGGGTGTGTCGGGATCGATCTCGTTCATGGCGTGGGTGCGGGTTGCGGATCAAGGGGACGCACGGCCAGCCGGGCGCACAGGCCGCCGCCCGCGCGCGCCAGTAGTTCCAGGCGTCCGTTGTGGGAACGCGCGATGCGTTCGACGATGGCCAGCCCGAGGCCGGCGCCGACGGCATTGCTGCGCGCGGCGTCGAGCCGGGCGAAGGGGCGCTTGATGCGTTCGACGTCCTGTGGCGGGATGCCGGGGCCGCGGTCGCTGACCTCGATCAACAGTTCGTCGCCGGCCGCAGACAGCGCCAGTTCCACCGGCTGATCGCTGCCGGCATAGCGCAGTGCGTTGTCGACCAGGTTGTTCACCGCGCGGCGCAGGGCCTGCGGCCTGGCGCGCAGGAAGTTCGCGGATGTCGCCGCACCCGCGTCGGCGCCGGCCAGTTCGACCTTGAAGCCGCGGCGCCGGTACTGTGCGGCAATCTCCGCCAGCAGCGCGGCGACATCGACCTCCAGCGGCGCTTCGCCGCCCTCGGAACGGGCGAAGTCGAGGAACTGGCCGATGGTCTTGTCCATTTCCTCCACGTCGGCGGTCATGCCTTCGCGCAGCTCCTCGTCGGCCGACATTTCGATGCCCATGCGCAGGCGCGTCAGCGGTGTCCGCAGATCGTGCGAAATGCCGGCCAGGATCAGGGCGCGGTCCTGGTCGATCTGCGCCAGGTCGGCGCTCATCTGGTTGAAGGCATGGGCCACGGTGGCGAGTTCGGTCGGGCCGGATTCGTCGAGCCTTGGCGCCGTCTCGCCGGCACCGACTTTTCGCGCGGCCTGCTGCAGCGCCTTGAGCGGACGCGTGATGCGGAACACGATGAGCCAGGCGCCGAACAGCGAAATCAGCAGTGCCGCCACGCCCCAGCCCAGCCAGCTCAGCGGGAATACGCGGTCGATGCGCTCGCGCGGCAGGGCCAGCCAGTAGTCTCCTTCATCGCCGTCATCGATGCGGAAAATGACGAACAGCGCGCGCTCGCCTTCGCGCTCCAGGCTCAAACGGGTATGCGGTCCGAGCTGTTCGCGCGCCAACTCCTCGACCCGTTGCAGGAAGGGCCGGTCCGGCAGCGGCTCGACGCGGTCCGTCGCGTCGGCCGGATAGATGTGGATTCCCTCGCGGTCGGACAGGTCGCGCAACAGTTCGCGACGCGCCTCGGGCCGCGCCGAGATCAGCGCCGCCCGCGTCAGGTTGGCAACGCTGACCAGCGTCTGCGCCAGTTGCCGCGCACGGGGTTCGCGTTCATAGGCGTTGAAGATCGCGAACCAGGCCGCGACCGACAGCAGCATCAACAGCGCAACGAAGAAGAAGGTGCGCCACAGCAGCGAGCGCGGCAACAATTTCATTCGTGCTTCTTGCCATCCGGCACGAAAACGTAACCGAAGCCCCAGACGGTCTGGATGTAGCGCGGCTTGCCGGGATCTTCCTCGACCAGCTTGCGCAGGCGCGAAATCTGGACGTCGATGGCGCGGTCGAAGACTTCGTATTCGCGGCCGCGCGCCAGTTCCATCAGCTTGTCGCGGCTCATCGGCTGGCGCGGGTGCTCCAACAGCACGCGCAGCAGGCCGAACTCGCCCGAGGTCAGCAGCGTGGCCACGGCGTCGCGTTCCAGTTCGCGCGTCGCCAGGTTGATCGTCACCTTGCCGAAGGTCACGCTTTCCTCGACGATGGCCGGCGCGCCGGGCGGCGGCGGGGCCGTGCGCCTGCGCAGCACGGCATGGATGCGCGCCACCAGTTCGCGTGGGCTGAAGGGCTTGGGCAGGTAGTCGTCGGCGCCGACTTCGAGGCCGACGATGCGGTCCACTTCGTCGCCCTTCGCCGTCAGCATGATGATGCTCACCGGGTTGGCATGGCCGCGCAGGCGGCGGCAGATGGCAAGGCCGTCCTCGCCGGGCAGCATCAGGTCGAGCACGATCAGGTCGTACAACTCGCGTTCCAGGGCGCGGTCCATGCCCTGCGCGTCGGGTACCGCCTTGACCGCGAATCCCTGCTCGGAAAGGTAGCGCTCCAGCAACTGGCGCAGTCGCAGGTCGTCGTCGACGACCAGAATCTTGGCTTTGGCTTCGGTCATGGCATGCAGTCTATTCCAGGGGGAATTGGCTGCGAATCCTAGCCGGATCGCCATGATCCTGCCAGCGGGCTTTACAAACGATTACAAAGGCGGCGCGGCAGCAACACTTGCCTTACAGCGGCTGTCGAAAATGCAAGCGTGCCGGAAGAGCGGCTGTGTGGTGCGGGATACGGAGGCAGGCATGAAAGCATTGATCTTCAGCATGGCGCTGGCGGCGGGACTGGTGTTGTGGGGTGCGGAACCGCAGGCCGGTGTTGACCACTTGATGGCGGCAAGTCACATCGCCGGCGAGCAGGTCTACAATATCTTCCGTTGATGAATCGAGAGGGGCGGACGTGAGCGCAAAACGTGGGTTGGTCTGGACGGCGATGGCTGGCGTGCTGTGCTTCACCATTGCCGGTGCGGCTGCCCAGGGTCCGCAGCGCATGGGGCCGGGGCGCCACGCCGATGGCGACGGTCCGCGGCGCATGATCCCGAGCGATCAGCGTTCGGATTCCTCTTCCGCCGACTCGGCGGAAGCCGGCGACCGTCGCGGTGGCCGGATGTCGCCGGAAGAGCGGCGGCAGTTGCGCCGCGACGTACATCAGGCCGGACGTGATATCTACCCGGAGCGTATGCGTGCCATGCGGCGCGGCGAGGGGCGCGGCCAATAGCGGATCGGAGGCCTCGGCTCGACACCTGAAGCCAGACGCCCCGGCAGCAACGCCGGGGCGTTTTTGTGTCCGGGTTGCGTCGATGCCGTTCGCGCGACAAAAGTCGGCGCTGGCGCCACGGCAAACGAATCCTCGCGAGTCGCAGACCAGGCGCCAGCCTTGGACGGGACGGGCCGCATACCGGCTTCACGGTAGAAAAAATACCGCCTCCGCGGTATTCCAGCTTTTTCGCCGGCCAACTATCGTCGCCTATGGGTTCGTCCGCCGGGTTTCAGTGCGGGCCGCCAAATCACACAGGAGCATCAGGCATGACATTGCCACTTGGCACGCCAATGGAACCGGACGCCGGCGCGGACGACACGGATGGCTCCCGCGGGCATGCCACGCTGATACTGGACCGCCTTGGCCGCATCCTGAGTTGTGGCGAACCGGCGGCTCGCCTGCTGGGTACGCGTCCGGGCAGGCTGATGGGCAACTGGATATCCGAGTTCATTGCGGGCCTGTATCGCCCCGGCAGTTCGCCCAGTTACAGTGCGCGCTACCTGGTCCACCTTTGCGCCGACGGTGGATGGCGCCGGTTCCACGCGGTGGATGGCCGTGGCGAGGAATTGCTGGTCGAGATAAGCCTGGCACCGATGGCATCCAACCGTTCCGCGTGCGAGGTTTTCCTGCTTAACCTGCGCCGCGTCGAGTGAGCGATTCGAGGTGCTCTGGTCGTCGCCGCCGGATGTGCTTTACCCTTCAATTCCGCCCACCAAGAAGCTGCGCTCCTGGATTGCGTGATGCCTACTACGTAGTTTCCGCAAATTGTCGCGGAATTCACGGATTACCAAGGATGGATATTTTTGCGACGCTCCCATGATGACAATAGGGTTATGCAGGGGAGGGCGCATGGATGGATCGAGTTACATGGAGTTTCAGCGGATTGCGCTGGAGCAATGGGCTTCCGGAGTCGCACCGAACTTCCGCAGTCGCAAGGATTCGAGCACGCTGGTGCTCGACCAGTACGGTCGAATTTTGAGTTGCAGCCCTTCGGCGGAGCGGATTTTCGGGGCCAACCAGGTTGCCATGCTCGGACGCCAGGTTTCGGAGTTCGTGAAGGGACTCTTTCTCGCCGGAAGCTCCCCCAGTTACAGCGCACGCTACCTGGTACATCTTTGCGCCGGTGGCGACTGGCGCCGATTCGAGGCGCGGGACGCCAGTGGGCAGGAGTTTCCTGTCGAAATCAACCTCGCGCGGATGGCGTCGATCAACACCGTTCGCGACATGTATCTGCTGGATGTTCGTCATGTGGTTCCGGCGAGGATGTCGTGACGCATGGAGGCGTTCCGGATCAGCCAGTTCAAGCAAGGCAAAAAGAGGAGAAAGCCATGAAACCCAGAACCGAATCAGCGAAAAAGCCGCGAATCAACGGATCCGCAAAGCCATCCCGCGTTTGCGGTGATGCCGTTGCGGAGGATTCCATCCAGGCGTGTTCCCGTGAGCTGATGATCGCCGAGGCCGCCTATTACCGCGCCGAGCAGCGTGGCTTCGCTCCCGGTTGCGAAATGTCCGACTGGCTGCTGGCGGAGGCCGACGTCGAGCGATCCCTGGGCAAGTTGCATTGAACTAAGTTATCTTCTGGCGAAGGCTTCCGCGTCGCATTGCGGGCGAGCGCATCCTGTCGCGCCAGTTCCATCGATTGCCTGACCGGGTGGGCGAAATGTAATATTTGCGGTGTTCAGTGCCGACGGTGCCGCTGAACGGAACAATCCGTTCGCCGCCAGGATCAGGGATGACGGCCATCGATTCGACACACTCGCCTTCGCATGAGCAAGCGCGCGACGCGACCGGCGCCGCGCCGCCGGACAGCGACGACCTGTTCGTCTTTGCTCCGGTCGGATATTTCAGCCTCGGGCGCGAAAGCGGCATTCGCCGGTGCAATCTGGCGGGAGCGGACCTGCTGGCGAGCGAGCGCCCCATGCTTGTCGGTTGCGCCTTTACCGGATTCATCGCAAGCTGCGACGCCGTTCATTTCGAGAAATTCCTGCAAGACGTGTTTTCGGGCGGCGCTCCGAGAAGTTGCGAACTCGATCTGTCGATCGCGGGCCAGGTACCGCGAAGCGTCCTGGTCAAGGCCGCGCTTTCACCGGATCGCCAGGAATGCCTGGCGGTGGTCATCGACATCACCAGCCAGAAGCAGGTGGAGCGGGCGCTGTTTGAGTCTGAGCGACGGTTCCGCGACGTGGCCGATATTTCGGCTGACTGGATCTGGGAGGTGGATACCGGCGGCCGCTATACCTACGCCTCGGAAAGCGTGCGGAAGCTGCTCGGCTACGCGCCGGATGAGATCGTCGGCAAGACGGCTTTCGATCTGATGCCGGCGCAGGAGGCCGCGCGCGTGGGGGAGGCCTTTGCCACCATCGCGGCGCGTGGCGAAGCAT
The DNA here is from genome assembly GCA_044359585.1 of Sulfuritalea sp. GTDB lineage: Bacteria > Pseudomonadota > Gammaproteobacteria > Burkholderiales > Rhodocyclaceae > Sulfuritalea. The sequence goes on from JBIKLV010000013.1 coordinate 49,363, forward strand.
TCCGCGAGCTGGAGAACATCGTGGTCGATGTGCACGGCGGCTGGCACGACACCTTGACCAATGGCACGCCAATACGCGATGCCGCCGGGAACGTGGTCGGCTATCGCGGCGTCGATCGCGACATCACCGAGCGCAAGCGCACCGAACAGGCGCTGACGGCTTCCCAGCAGCGCCTTCGGGACATGGTCAACACCACCAACGGCATCGTCTGGGAGGCGGATGCGAGGAGCTTCGATTTGACCTTCATCAGCAAGCAGGCCGAACGCCTGTTGGGCTTTCCCGTCGAGGACCTGCTGCAGCCGGGATTCTGGATTGGCAACATCCATCCGGATGACCGCCGCTGGGTCCCGGGGGCTTACACCTCCTGCACCCGGAGCATTGCACCGCATGATTTCGAGTACCGTTTCATGGCACGCGATGGTCGCATCGTCTGGCTGCACGACCTGGTCACGGTGGTGGCGGAGAACGGCGAGCCGCGCTGGTTGCGCGGCATCATGGTGGATGTCACCAGTCGCCGCCAGGCCGAGGATCAACTGCGGGAAATGGCCGGAGTCCTGGAAGCCAAGGTAGCCGAACGCACCGCTCAGTTGCGCCGCGTCTCGGCCGAACTGACGATGACCGAGGAGCGGGAGCGGCGCAAACTGGCGCAGGATCTGCATGACGATCTATCGCAGTTGCTGGCCGTCATCAAGATCAAGCTGGCATCGATCGATGCGGGATCGCAGGCGGGCGAAATCGCCCGTATCGTTGCACTGGTGGACCAGGCCGACCAGGCGGCGCGCAACATCTCGCAGCAACTGAGCCCGCCGGTCCTGCAAACCATGGGCCTGATGCCCGCGCTTGAGTGGCTGGCCGACGAGATCGGACGCATCTACGGACTGGTCGTGCATGTTGATCCCGTCGGTTGCGACCGGCAGATGTCCGACGAGGTGCAGGCGGTCCTGTACCGGTCAGCGCGCGAGTTGCTGATCAACGTCGCCAAGCATGCCGGCATCGGCGAAGCGAGCCTGACCTGCCTCTGTGATCGCAAGAGCCTGACGCTGGTGGTCAGTGACGCCGGACGCGGTTTCGATCCGGCCGAGCACCTTGGCGAACTGGCCGATCCGCACCATTTCGGACTGCGTTCCGTGCGCGAGCGAATTGCCAACATCGGCGGCAGCATGGAAGTCGACAGCAGTCCCGGAAATGGTGCGACAATTGCCGTTGTCATGCCGTGCGATGTGTCGCAGGAGGAGATGGGCGATGATCCGGATAATGCTTGTCGATGACCACACCCTGGTGCGCGAAGCCTTGCGCACCGTGCTCGACCAGGATTCCGGGATGCAAGTGGTGGCGGAAGTCGGCGATGGCGACACGGCGCTGGGCGCCGCCGCGGAACTGGCTCCGGACGTGGTGGTCATGGACGTTGCCCTGCCCGGACTTTCCGGCATAGAAACCACGCGCCGCCTGCTGGCAAGGCATCCCGGGATCCGGGTGCTGGCCTTGTCCACCTACCTCGACCGCCGCATCATCCAGCAGATGCTCGATGCCGGCGCCAGCGGCTACATCGCCAAGTCGGCCGCCGGTGCCGAATTGAAGCAGGGCATCCGCAACGTGGTCAACGGTCGCAGCTACCTTTGTTCGGAGGTTGCCGCACTGGTGGCCGCCGGCCTGCGCGATCGAGGATCGGCGACCTCGCCGGAGGCCCTCTCGCGGCGCGAAATCCAGGTGGCGACACTGCTCGCCGAAGGCAAGAGCGCGCCCGACATTGCCGCCGAACTGCACATCGCGGCGAGCACGGTCGACGTGCATCGACGCAACCTGATGCGCAAGCTCGACCTGCACAACGTGGTGGAACTGACCCGTTACGCGATCCGCAACGGCCTGATCCAGCCCTGAGACTCGATCAACGCGCGCGACGAAGCCTTCCCATGAAAAACGCCCCCGATGGTTTCCCGTCGGAGGCGTTCTGAATAAGTCGGCGCTGGTGATACGGCGCCGAAATGCCGCTTACACCGTCACCGTATCCGCCAGGTCCTTGAACTCGGCGATCTGGTCGAAGTTCATGTAGCGATAGACGTCGGCCGACTTGGCTTCCAGCGTCTTGACCTGCTCCATGTACTCGGCCACGGTCGGGATCTTGCCCATCAACGCCGTCACCGCCGCAAGTTCGGCGGAACTCAGGAAAACGCGGGTGTCGATGCCGAGCCGGTTGGGGAAGTTGCGGGTCGAGGTCGATACCGCCGTGCTGCCCTTCTTGATCTGCGCCTGGTTGCCCATGCACAGGCTGCAGCCCGGCATTTCCATGCGTGCGCCGGACTTGCCGAGGATGGCGTAGTAACCCTCTTCGTTGAGGATCATGGCGTCCATCTTGGTCGGCGGGGCGATCCACAGGCGGGTCGGGATGTCGGTCTTGCCTTCAAGCACCTTGCCGGCGGCGCGGAAGTGGCCGATGTTGGTCATGCACGAGCCGATGAATACTTCGTCGATCTTCTCGCCGGCGACTTCGGACAGGATCTTGACGTCGTCCGGATCGTTCGGGCAGGCCAGGATCGGCTCCTTGACGTCGGCCAGGTCGATCTCGATCACGGCGGCGTACTCGGCATCCGCGTCGGGCGCGAGCAGGGTGCCGTTGGCGATCCAGGCTTCCATGGCCTTGACGCGGCGGCCCAGGGCGCGCTTGTCATCGTAGCCTTCGGCGATCATCCACTTCATCAGCGTGATGTTGGAGCGCATGTACTCGACGATCGGCTCCTTGTTCAGGCGCACCGCGCAGCCGGCGGCGGAACGCTCGGCGGAGGCGTCGGTGAGTTCGAACGCCTGTTCCACCTTGAGGTCGGGCAGGCCTTCGATTTCGAGGATGCGGCCGGAGAAGATGTTCTTCTTGCCCTGCTTGGCGACCGTCAGCAGCCCCGCCTTGATGGCGTAGAGCGGAATCGCATTGACCAGGTCGCGCAGCGTAATGCCGGGTTGCAGCTTGCCCTTGAAGCGCACCAGCACGGATTCCGGCATGTCCAGCGGCATGACGCCGGTGGCGGCAGCGAAGGCCACCAGGCCGGAGCCGGCCGGGAAGGAGATGCCGATCGGGAAGCGCGTGTGGCTGTCGCCGCCCGTGCCGACGGTATCCGGCAGCAGCAGGCGGTTGAGCCAGCTGTGGATCACGCCGTCACCGGGGCGCAGCGAGATGCCGCCGCGCGCGGTGATGAAGGAGGGCAGGGTGCGGTGGGTCTTGACGTCGACCAGCTTGGGGTAGGCGGCAGTGTGGCAGAAGGACTGCATCACCAGGTCGGCGGAGAAGCCGAGGCAGGCGAGGTCTTTCAGTTCGTCGCGGGTCATCGGGCCGGTGGTGTCCTGGCTGCCGACCGAGGTCATCTTCGGTTCGCAGTAGGTGCCGGGGCGCACGCCCTTGCCCTCGGGGAAGCCGCAGGCGCGGCCGACCATTTTTTGCGCGAGGCTGAAGCCCTTGCCGGAATCGACCGGCGGCTGCGGCAGGCGGAATAGCGTCGAGGCGGGCAGGCCGAGAAATTCGCGGGCCTTGCCGGTCAGGGCGCGGCCGATGATGAGGTTGATGCGGCCGCCGGCGCGCACTTCGTCGAGCAGCACTTCCGACTTGTAATCGAAAGTCGAAATCGTGGCGCCGTTCTTCTCGACCTTCTTGTCATAGGGGTAGATCTCGATCACATCGCCCATGTTCATCTGCGCGACATCGCACTCGATGGGGAAAGCACCGGCATCTTCCTGGGTGTTGAAGAAAATCGGGGCGATCTTGTTGCCCAGGCAAAAGCCGCCGAAGCGCTTGTTGGGGACGAAGGGAATGTCGTCGCCGGTCCACCACAGCACGGAATTGGTCGCCGATTTGCGCGAGGAGCCGGTGCCGACCACGTCGCCGACATAGGCGACCGCGTGACCCTTCTTCTTCAGGTCCTCGATCAGACCCATCGGGCCCCGCTCGCCGGGTTTCTCCGGCGTGATGCCGTCGCGGGCGTTCTTCAGCATCGCCAGCGCGTGCAGCGGAATGTCGGGGCGACTCCAGGCGTCGGGCGCGGGCGAGAGGTCGTCGGTATTGGTTTCGCCAGTCACTTTGAACACGGTGACGGAAATCTTCTTCGGTACGTCGGGGCGCTGGGTGAACCACTCGGCATCGGCCCAGGACTGCATCACGGCCTTGGCGTTGGCACTGCCAGCTTTGGCCTTTTCGGCGACATCGTGGAAGAAGTCGAACATCAGCAGCGTGGATTTCAGCGCCTTGGCGGCGACGGCGCCGACCACGGCGTCGTCGAGCACATCGATCAGGGGCTTGACGTTGTAGCCGCCGACCATGGTGCCGAGCAGTTCTGTGGCCTTTTCGCGCGAGATCAGGGCGCAGGCTTCCTCGCCCTTCGCCACGCGGGCAAGGAACTCGGCCTTGACCTTGGCCGCGTCATCGACGCCGGCGGGCACGCGGTGGGTGATCAGGTCGACCAGAAAGGCCTCCTCGCCCTTGGGCGGGTTTTTCAGCAGGGCGACCAGGTCGGTGGTCTGCTGCTTGCTCAGGGGCAGGGGCGGAATGCCGAGGGCGGCGCGTTCGGCGACGTGTTGGCGATAGGCTTCAAGCATGGTGAGGTCCTCTCGTTGGAAGCGGGTGGTTGATGTTGTCTAGCTGGATACGGATGGCGAATGGAAGAAGCGGTGCCTGGCTTCGGCCGGCAATGCAGCGCCGGTGGCATGGGCCCGGCGCAGCAGTTCCCAGTAGTAGCGATAGGAGGCGCGGTCGTGCAGGCGGCCTTCCCAGGAAATCGGACCCCAGTTGGCGTTCTGCGCGGCGAGCAGAATGCCGGCGGCTTCGGTGACTTCGGCGAAGTCCGGGCGCATGGCTTCGACGATGGGCTGGATCTGGCGCGGGTGGATGCTCCACATGCGCAGGAAGCCGAATTCGTCGCGCGCGCGTCGCGCATCCTCGCGCGCCACGTCGGGATCGGTGAGTTCGGTGGTGACGTTGTGGGCAGGAACCACGCCGTTGCCCAGCGCCGCTGCGGCGATTTCACACTTGGCGCGCGCCACCAGCGGATGCGTGAACTGGCCGGGCGAACGCATCGCGGAGCCGGGAATCGCGCCGTGGTGCGCACTGACGAAATCCATCAGGCCGAAGTCGATGGTCTCGACATGCGGCAGAGTGGCGATTTTCCACACCTCGTGCAGCGCGCCGGGCGTTTCGACCAGCACATGCACCGGAATGTCGTGGGCAACGCCATGGCGCTGGCGCGCTTCGTCGATGGCGACGATTTGCGTCAGGGCATCGTCGGCGCTGCCGACCTTGGGCAGGACGATGTAGGCGATGCGCTGGCCGGCGCGGCCGACCAGGATATCGAGGTCATCGCGCCAGTGCGGATGGGTCACGTCGTGGATGCGCACGCCGAAGCGGCTGTAGCGGTTCGCCGGGTCGAGCAGCAGCGCGGCCAACATCGCCGCGTGCTCGGCTTCGCGTCCGGCGGGGGCGCCGTCCTCGCAATCGCCCGTGATGTCGAACACCGGCTGCTCGTCGATGGCCAGTTCGACCTGCAGTTGCAGGGCCTTGCGCAAAGTCTTTTCGGATCCGGCGAAGTGCTCGCAGGCAGCGAGCGCCGGAAAGGGCTTGACGCCCGGAAACAGAACGGCGGCAGGATGAAGCGTCGGGCTCACGCTGTTGCGAGTCCGTTGATCCACTTCATCCTGTCGCGTTTCATCAGCCGAGGAGGCTGGCGACGCCGGCTTGCTCTTCCTGCAGCTCGGCCAGGGTCTTGTCCATCATGGTGCGCGAGTACTCGTCGACCGACAGGCCTTCGACGCGCTTGTATTCGCCGCCTTCGCAGGTGACCGGCACGCCGTAGATGATGTCCTTCGGGATGCCATAGCTGCCGTCCGACGGGATGCCCATGGTGACCCACTTGCCCTTGGTGCCCAGAGCCCAGTCGCGCATGTGGTCGATGGCGGCATTCGCGGCCGATGCGGCCGAGGAGGCGCCGCGGGCGGCGATGATGGCAGCGCCACGCTTGCCGACGGTCGGGATGTACTCGTTCTTGTACCAGGCTTCGTCATTGACGGCGGCCGGAGCGGCCTGGCCGGCGACGGTGCAGAAGCGCAGATCCGGATACATGGTGGGCGAGTGGTTGCCCCAGACGATCATTTTCTCGATGTCATTGACCGACTTGCCGGTGCGGCTGGCCAGTTGTGACACGGCGCGGTTGTGGTCCAGGCGCAGCATGGCGGTGAAATTCTTGGCGGGCAGGCTGGAAGCCGACTTCATGGCGATGTAGGCGTTGGTGTTGGCCGGATTGCCGACGACGAGTACTTTGACATTGCGCGAAGCGACTTCGTTCAGGGCGCCGCCTTGCTCGATGAAGATCTTGGCGTTGTCCATCAGCAGGTCCTTGCGCTCCATGCCCGGGCCGCGCGGCTTGGCGCCGATCAGCAGCGCGTAGTCGGCATCCTTGAAGGCGACCTTGGCATCACCTGTGCCGACAATGCCGGCCAGCAGGGGAAAGGCGCAGTCGTCGAGTTCCATCATGACGCCCTTGAGCGCGGCCTGGGGCTTTTCGGACGGATGCTCGAGCAGTTGCAGGATCACGGGTTGATCCTTGCCCAGCATGTCGCCGGCGGCAATACGGAAGATTGCGGCATAACCGATTTGGCCGGCGGCGCCGGTCACTGCGACACGAACGGGGGCTTTTGCCATTTGTAGAACTCCTGTATCAGTTTGAATCGATTGATCGAGACAGCGGTAAATTGGCGGTTCCGCGGGCAGGGCATCGCGCCGGAAGCGCCGCGAATGATACGTCAGGTTTCAGGCGTGGATGTTAAGAGGAATGCTGCGCTGTGTCAATATCCAATTATTATCTTATATAAGACATAAGACACACTCTGGACGAGTCCTGCGAAATATGTTCAAATGACGTCATGCCGCAATCTGACGTATCCCCCAAAGGGAACTCCACCGGTACGCATCGCGCCGGCGCTGCAACGGCGACATCCCACAAGGGAGCCGCGGTCGCCGTGTCGCCGTCGCCGACTTTCAGCCCCCTGTACCGGCAAATCAAGAGCCTGCTCCTGCAACGCCTCGAATCGGGCGAATGGCGCCCCGGCGAGGCCATCCCCAGCGAATCCGAACTCGCGATCCGCTTTAACGTCAGCCAGGGCACGGTACGCAAGGCGATCGACGAAATGGCCGCAGAAAACCTGCTGCTCCGGCGCCAGGGCAAGGGCACCTTCGTTGCCTCGCACGACGATCCGCGCGCCTTCTTCCGCTTCCTGCGCCTGGTGCCGCTGGCCGGTGGCATCGAGCAGGCGCAGAGCGTTCCGCTCGAATGCTGGCGCGCCAAGGCCGGTCCCGAAGTCGCGCGCATGCTCGAACTGAACATCGGCGACCCGATAAACATCGTGCGCCGCCTGCTGAAGTTTTCCGGCAAGCCCGTGGTGGTGGACGAGATCTACCTGCCGGGCAGCATTTTTGGCACCGTGACCCTGGACATGCTGAGCGATTACCAGGGATCGCTCTACAGCTTTTTCGAGAACCAGTTCGGCGTGCGCATGATCCGTGCCGAAGAGCGACTGCGCGCCGTGCCGGCCGATCGTTCCAGCGCCGAACTGCTCAGCGTGGCGGAAGGCAGCCCGCTCCTTTCCGTGGAAAGGGTCAGTTTCTCCTATGCCGACAAGCCGGTGGAGTGGCGCAGGGGTCTGTACGCAACCAGCGAACACTGTTACTTCAACGAGCTCGGGTAGTAGGTGCATTAATTTTTGTTTTCCTGTGATACGGATTGTTTTATAGTGCGGCGCATCATAAACGGAGAGATCTACCTATGTCAGAAATGACCAAGCAGCGTCCGAAGCATCTGGCGCTTCATGAGATTCGACTGCCCCTGGCGGGATTCGCATCCATCCTGCATCGCGTCAGCGGCGCCGGCCTTTTCCTCATGCTGCCGCTGCTGATCTGGCTGCTCCAGCTCTCTTTGGGCTCGACCCAGGACAGCGCGACGATGTTTGCCGCCGTCACCGGGAACTGGCTGGTGAAACTGATCCTGCTCGGCCTGCTCTGGGCCTTCCTGCATCACTTCTGCATGGGCATCCGCATCCTGCTGATCGACATCCACGTCGGCGTCGAGAAACAGCAGGCCCACAGTTCGGCCGTGGCGGTAATGGTGGTCAGCCTGGCGCTGACCGCGATCCTCGGCCTCAAACTCCTGGGAGCCTACTGACATGCAAAGACTCGTCGTCGGGGCCGGTTACGGCCTCAAGGATTGGCTGGCGCAGCGCATTACCGGCGTCGTCATGGCTGTATTCACGCTGATCATGTTCGCCGCCGCGCTCGGCGGCGCGATGGCTTCGCGCGAAGCCTGGCAGGCCTTCATGGCCAACGGTTTCATCCGCTTCCTCAGTTTCCTGTTCATCGTCAGCCTGTGTTACCACGCCTGGGTCGGCGTGCGCGACATCTGGATGGACTACCTCAATTCCGCGGCGCTTCGTCTGTTTCTGCATGTGATGACGCTGCTTGCACTGGTCGGCTATGCCGGCTGGGCCATTCAGATCATCTGGAGACTCTGATAGTGAATTACACCGTTCGCAAATTCGATGCGGTCATCGTCGGTGCCGGCGGCGCCGGCCTGCGCGCCGCAATTCAGCTCTCCGAAGCCGGCTACAAGACCGCCGTGCTGACCAAGGTTTTCCCGACGCGGTCGCACACCGTCGCGGCGCAGGGCGGCGTTGCCGCCAGCCTGGGCAATTCGGAGGAAGACCACTGGCACTGGCACATGTACGACACCGTCAAGGGCTCCGATTGGCTCGGCGACCAGGATGCGATCGAGTTCATGTGCCGCAAGGCCAATGAGGTCGTGGTCGAACTCGAGCACTACGGCATGCCTTTCGACCGCCTCGATAACGGCAAGATCTACCAGCGCCCCTTCGGCGGCCACATGTCGAACTTCGGCGAGAAGCCGGTGCGCCGTTCCTGCGCTGCCGCCGACCGTACCGGCCACGCCATGCTGCACGCGATGTACCAGCGCAACATCAAGGTCAATACGCAGTTCTTCGTCGAATGGCAGGCGCTGGACCTGGTCCGTGATGCCGACGGCGACGTCATGGGTGTCACCGCGATGGACATGGAAACCGGCGAGATCGTCGTCTTCCACGCCAAAGCCACCATCTTCGCCACCGGCGGAGCGGGGCGCATCTACTACTCTTCGACCAACGCCTTCATCAACACCGGCGACGGCGTCGGCATGGCGGCGCGTGCCGGCATTCCTCTGGAAGACATGGAGTTCTGGCAGTTCCACCCGACCGGCGTGGCCGGCGCCGGCGTGCTGATCACCGAAGGCGTGCGCGGCGAGGGCGGCATCCTGCGCAACTCGGCCGGCGAGCGCTTCATGGAGCGTTACGCGCCGAACGCCAAGGACCTGGCGTCGCGCGATGTGGTGTCGCGGGCGATGACCACCGAAATCAACGAGGGCCGCGGCTGCGGGCCGAACAAGGATTACGTGCTGCTCGACATCACCCACCTGCCGCCCGAAACCATCATGAAGCGCCTGCCGGGCATCCACGAGATCGGCATCCAGTTCGCCGGCGTCGACTGCCTCAAGGAATCGCTGCCGGTAGTACCGACCTGCCACTACCAGATGGGCGGCATTCCGACCAATTACCTGGGCCAGGTCGTGGTGCCCAAGGGTGGCAACCAGAGCGAGCCGGTAGTGGGTTTCTATGCCGCCGGCGAATGCGCCTGCGCCTCGGTGCATGGCGCCAACCGCCTCGGCACCAACTCGCTGCTCGACCTGCTGGTGTTCGGCAAGTCGGCCGGAGAATCGGCAGTCAATGATCTGAAGAACAACGTCAAGGCGCACAAGCCGCTGTCGCAGGACGCCATTGACCGCACCCTGGCCCGCGTCGATCGCCTGAACAACCAGAAAGACGGTGCCGATGTGCACCAGACCCGCCTGGCGATGCAGCGCACGATGCAGAAGCACGCCGGCGTGTTCCGCTTCAAGGACATGCTGGCCGAAGGCGTCACGCGCATCAGCGAGATCGCCGGGCAGGTGGCGCAGACCCAGATCAAGGACAAGTCCAAGGTATTCAATACCGCGCGCATCGAGGCGCTGGAACTGGACAACCTGATCGAGGTCGCCAAGGCCACCATCGTTTCCGCCAATGCCCGCACCGAGTCGCGCGGCGCCCACGTGCGCGACGACGCGATCGATACCCCGGAGACGCCGGATGGCCGCAACGACAAGGTCTGGCTGAAACATACGCTGTGGTATCGCGAAGGCAACCGCCTCGACTACAAGCCGGTGCAGATGAAGCCGATGAGTGTCGACACCATCGAACTCAAGAAGCGCGCCTACTGACAAGGAATGACGATGACGAACGCCAACCGTACCGTCCAGTTCAAGATCTATCGCTACGATCCGGACCAGGACGCCAAGCCCTACATGCAGGACATCACGGTCGAACTCGAGTCCACCGACCGCAAACTGCTCGACGCCATGGTCAAGCTCAAGGCGCAGGATGACTCGATCTCCTTCCGCCGTTCCTGCCGTGAGGGCGTCTGCGGTTCCGATGCCATGAACATCAACGGCAAGAATGGTCTGGCCTGCCTGACTGCGATGGACAGCTTCCCCGAGGGCAAACCCATCGTGCTGCGGCCGCTGCCCGGCCTGCCGGTGATCCGCGACCTGATCGTCGACATGACGCAGTTCTTCAAGCAGTACAACTCGATCAAGCCCTACCTGATCAACAACGACCCGCCGCCCGAGCGCGAGCGGCTGCAGTCGCCGGAAGACCGCGAGGAACTGAACGGCCTCTACGAGTGCATCCTTTGCGCCTGCTGTTCGACCTCCTGCCCGTCCTTCTGGTGGAACCCGGACAAGTTCGTCGGACCGGCCGGCCTGCTGGCGGCCTACCGGTTCATCGCCGACACGCGCGACCAGGCCACCAACGAGCGCCTGGACAACCTGGAAGATCCCTACCGCCTGTTCCGCTGCCACACCATCATGAACTGCGTCGACGTCTGCCCGAAAGGACTGAACCCGACCAAGGCGATCGGCAAGATCAAGGAAATGATGGTCAGGCGGGCCATCTGACCATGACAGAGGATCGCAAGGCGCGCATCAATCGCCTGAAATGGCATTGCCGGCGCGCCTTGCTGGAGTTGGACCTGGTATTCGACCGCTTTTGGGAGCGCTACGAGGACAGCCTTGATGCGCAGGGAGAAGCGGCGCTGGAAAGTTTGCTGGAACAGGAAGACCACGATCTGTGGGCGCTGGTCAGCGGTCGGGATGTCACCGACGATCCGCGACTGGCGGCAATGATTGAGCGGTTGCGGGAAGTTTCCCCGCGGCCAATTTTGAGTAGCAGCGACACTTCAACGCAACGGACCTGAAAGAGGATCTGATCATGAGCACCACTCGCACAGCAAGCCTGACCATAGATGGCAAGACCGTCGAATTTCCGGTGATGACCGGAGTTCACGGCAACGATGTGATCGACATTCGCACGCTTGGCGCCAAGACGGGCCTGTTCACCTACGACTCCGGCTTCCTGTCGACGGCGAGTTGCCAGTCCAAGGTCACCTTCATCGACGGCGACAAGGGCGAGTTGCTGTATCGCGGTTACCCGATCGAGCAACTTGCGGAAAATTGCAACTTCCTCGAAGTCGCCTGGCTGCTGAAGAACGGCGAATTGCCGAATGCCACGCAGAAGGCCGATTTCGAGACCACCATCAAGAAGCACACTATGGTGCACGAGCAGTTGGTGAAGTTCTATCAGGGCTTCCGCCGCGACGCGCACCCGATGGCCGTGATGGTCGGCGTGGTCGGCGCACTCTCGGCCTTCTATCACGATGCGGTCGATTTCTCCAACCCCGAGCACCGTTCGGTTTCCTTCAATCGTCTGGTCGCGAAGCTGCCGACCATCGTTGCGATGGCCTACAAGTACAACACCGGCCAGCCCTTCATGTATCCGCGCAACGATCTCGACTACACCGCCAACTTCATGCACATGATGTTCGGCACGCCCTGCGAGGAGTACAAGCCGAACAAGGTGCTGACCCACGCGCTGGACACCATTTTCACGCTGCATGCCGATCACGAACAGAATGCTTCTACCTCGACCGTGCGCCTGGCCGGTTCCTCCGGCGCCAACCCCTTCGCCTGCATGTCGGCCGGCATCGCCTGCCTCTGGGGTCCCGCCCACGGCGGCGCCAACGAGGCATGCCTTGAGATGCTGGAAGAAATCGGTGACGTCTCGCGCGTCGGCGAGTACATCAAGCGTGCCAAGGACAAGAACGACAGCTTCAAGCTGATGGGCTTCGGTCACCGCGTGTACAAGAACTTCGACCCGCGCGCCAAGTTGATGAGCAAGGTCTGCGCCGACGTACTGGCCGAACTTGGTCTGGAGAACGATCGCCTGTTCAAGCTGGCCAAGGAACTGGAAAAGATCGCCCTGGAAGACCCGTACTTCGTCGAGAAGAAACTGTACCCGAACGTCGATTTCTATTCGGGCATCGTGCAAAAGGCGCTCGGCATCCCGACCTCGATGTTCACCTGCATCTTCGCACTGGCGCGCACCGTCGGCTGGATGACGCAGTGGGAAGAGATGATCACCGACCCGGAATACAAGATCGGCCGTCCGCGCCAGCTCTACACCGGCGCAGCCCGGCGCGACGTGAAGGCGCTGGCGCAGCGCTGATCCGTTTTCGGCCAAGACGGGGGGCGGCTGACGCCCCCCGGTTTTTTTCCCCAATACATGAGCAGGTGACGCAATGATGAAGCAGATGCTGTCCAACTCGTATCTGTTCGGCACCAATACGCCGTACATCGAGGCGCTGTACGACGCCTACCTCGCCAACCCGGCCTCCGTCGAGCCGGCCTGGCGCGATTATTTCGACAAGCTCGGCACCCTGCCGGGCGCCGGCAACTACACGGGGCCGGACGTGGCCCACTACCCGGTGATCACCTCCTTTGCGCAGCGCGCCAAGGATGGCACCCTGCAGGCATCGGCCCGCACCGCCAGTTCGGACGGCAAGCAGGTCAAGGTGCTGCAGATGATCAACGCCTACCGCTTCCTCGGCAATCGCTGGGCGCAACTGGATCCGCTGAAGCGCAGCGAACGGCCTTCGATTCCCGAACTGGAGCCCTCGCACTACGGCTTCACCGAAGCCGACCTCGGGCAGCAGTTCCAGACCGGATCTTTCGCCGCAGTCCCGGAAACGGCGACCTTGCGCGAGATCCTCGAAGCCTGCCGGCAGACCTTCTGCGGCACCATCGGTACCGAGTTCATGTATATCTCGGACGTCGGCCAGAAGCGCTGGCTGCAGAACAAGCTGGAACCGATTCGCGGCACACCGGCTTACACGGCGGAAGACAAGAAGCGCTTCCTGGTGCAACTGACCCACGCCGAAACTCTTGAGCGCTACCTGCACACCAAGTATGTCGGCCAGAAGCGTTTCTCGCTCGAAGGCGGCGAAGCCCTGATCCTCGCCATGGACCAGTTGATCCGCACCGCCGGCACCGTCGGCGTGCAGGAAATGGTCATTGGCATGGCCCACCGTGGCCGCCTCAACGTGCTGGTCAATACCCTGGGCAAGCTGCCGTCGATGCTGTTCGACGAGTTCGAAGGCAAGAAGAAGCAGGCTCTCTCCGCCGGCGATGTGAAATACCACATGGGCTACTCGTCCGACGTCGGCACCCCGGGCGGCCCGGTGCACCTGACGCTGGCCTTCAATCCTTCGCACCTTGAAATCGTCAATCCCGTGGTCGCCGGTTCGGTCTATGCCCGCCAGGTGCGGCGCGGCGTCGACGGCAAGAAGCAGGCGTTGCCGGTGCTGATCCACGGCGACGCGGCTGTTGCCGGCCAGGGCGTGAACCAGGAGATGCTGAACTTCTCCAACACGCGCGGCTACGGCACGGGCGGCACGGTGCACATCGTGGTGAACAACCAGATCGGCTTCACCACCTCCGACCTGCGCGACTACCGTTCTTCGCTGTATTGCACCGACATCTTCAAGATGATCGAGGCGCCGATCTTCCACGTCAATGGCGACGACCCGGAGGCCGTGGCGCTGGTGACCCAGATCGCCATGGAATACCGCCAGGAGTTCAAGAAGGACGTCGTCATCGACATCGTCTGCTTCCGCAAGCTCGGCCACAACGAGCAGGACGAGCCAATGGTGACGCAGCCCCTGATGTACAAGAAGATCGCCCAGCACCCGGGCACGCGCAAGCTTTACGCCGACAAGCTCGCGGCGCAGGGCGTGATCGCCGCCGGCGATGCCGAGCAGATGATCAAGGACTATCGCGCCGCTCTCGACGAGGGCCGCCACCTGATCGATCCGGTGATCAGCGATTACCAGAGCAAGTTCTCGATCGACTGGACGCCCTACATCAACGTGCCCTACACGGAGAAGTGCGACACCACCGTTTCGATGACCGAGATGCAAAGGCTGTCCAAGCGACTCACCACGGTGCCGGAAAACTTTACTCTGCACTCGCGCGTGCAGAAGATCATCGACGACCGCAAGCAGATGGGCGAAGGCAAGCTGCCCGTCGACTGGGGCATGGCCGAGAATCTGGCTTACGCCTCGCTGGTCGCCGCCGGCTACAACATCCGCGTCTCCGGCGAGGACGTCGGCCGCGGCACCTTCTTCCACCGCCACGCTGCCCTGCACGATCAGAACCGCGAGAAGTGGGACGAGGGCACTTTCTGGCCGCTGCAGAACATCGCAGAAAACCAGGGCCGCTTCATGTGCTTCGACTCGGTGCTGTCCGAGGAAGCCGTGCTGGCCTTCGAGTACGGCTTCGCTACCGCGGCGCCGAACGAACTGGTGGTCTGGGAAGCGCAGTTCGGCGACTTCGCCAACGGCGCGCAGGTGGTGATCGACCAGTTCCTGTCGTCGGGCGAAGCCAAGTGGGGTCGTGGTTGCGGCCTCGTCATGCTGCTGCCGCACGGCTACGAAGGTCAGGGCCCGGAGCATTCCTCGGCCCGCCTCGAGCGCTACATGCAGCTCTCGGCCGAATTCAACTGGGAAGTCTGCGTGCCGTCCAACGCGGCGCAGGTCTACCACATGCTGCGCCGGCAGATGCTGAGGAAGCAGCGCAAGCCTCTGATCGTCATGACGCCGAAGTCGCTGCTGCGCCACAAGGACGCCACCAGTTCGTTGGAAGAACTCGCCAACGGGACCTTCCAGACCATCATCGGCGAAACCGACAAGCTCGACCCCAAGAAGGTCACGCGCCTGGTGGCCTGTGCCGGCAAGATCTACTTCGACCTGCTCGCCGCACGTCGCGAGAAGAAAATCGGCAACGTCGCGCTGGTGCGTGTCGAGCAGTTGTATCCCTTCGACGACCGCCGCCTGTTCGAGGAAATGGAGAAGTATCCCAACCTCAAGGA
>JBIKLV010000065.1:0-20812 GCA_044359585.1 Sulfuritalea sp.
GCCGATCAGTTCGGCTTCCTCAAGCGCCACCATGCGCACAAAGGCGGGGTTGACGGAAATAATGCGGCGCTCGACGTCGAACGATACGATTCCGTCTGGACTGAGTGCAAAGATGGAATTGAGTTGTTCGGTCCGATCATGAAGGCTTTTCTCCGCCTGATGGCGCTCGGTAATGTCGCTGTGTGACCCTGCCATGCGTACGGCATTGCCTTGAACATCGAACAAGGCCTGGCCACGATCGAGGATCCACTTGTAGCTTCCGTCCTTGCAGCGCAAGCGGTACTCGATCTGATAGAACTCTGTTTCACCCTCCTGATGGCGCCTCAGTGCGGTCAGCGCGGCGTCGAGATCGTCGTGATGAATACGCGAGAGCCATTCCGTCGCGGTGTTGCCGATCTCGTGCGGGGCGTAGCCCAGCATGGCTTTCCATCGATCCGAAAAATGCGCGGCGGTGGTCTGCGGATTCCAGTCCCAAATGCCGTCATTGGCGCCGCGCATGGCGAGTTGCCAGCGTTCCTCGCTGTTGTGCAGGGCGACGCGGGTTGCCTCTCGCTCGCGAATCAGCGAAGAGGTTCGGTTGACCATCTCGACCAGGCTTTGGATCTCTGCCGGTGCATTGGCAAGCACGAGGGGGGCCGAGTTTGTCGCCTGGGTTCCCAGCAATTCGACAGTTTCGCGCAGTTTCACCAGTCCGCCGAGCCAGCGCGTCAGGGCCGTACGGATAGCGATCAGTCCGATAATCAGGCAGGACACTCCGCCGCCGATCGCCAGCAGAGAGAGTGACCACAGGGCGGCAGCCACGGCCTGTGTGTCGAACTTCAGCCGCAAAATGCCGTAGTCGATACCTCCTACCGAGATGACGCGGTTGATGTCCGGGAGAGATTGTTCGACCCAGCGCGTGATCCAGGCGCTCATGGTGGCTGATCCGCGCAAGTGGTTCTTAGCTGTGATCATGCCGCCACCAGTAACGATGAACTGGGCCGCTTCGAACTGGGAGCCCTGTACACTCTTGTTCAGCAGCTTTTGCACGGTGTCAAAGTCGCCAATGACTGCGCTGTCCTGAACTGCCTGTGCCACTACCTCAATCAGCATGACAGATGCCCGTTCGGTTTCCTGCACGTGGCGTTGGAACTGGTAGTTGAGGAAGGCGAACAGGCCGCCCCCGACAAACATCAGCAGGGTGATGCCATACAACGCAAACACGCGATTTGCGAGGGAGGATGGCAGGAGATGGACGGCGAATCTCAGTGGAGAAGTCTTTTGCATAAGGCGCTCTCAGCGCAAATTGGCTGGTGCCGTCTGGTAGAAGCTGCGATAGGCACTGTAGTCCGCACCCGTGGCGGCCACGAAAATCGTCGTTGGCGGCAGTTTGACCAGTCCGGCTGAACTGGCGAGTATCTGCTGACCGACCGGATCCTTGCCCATCCCCAGAAAGGCCTTGCTCACCGCCGCCAAGTCCTTTGCGGGTACATTTCTGGAAGCCATCAGCGCCAGATCATTGATGAGACTCGACTCCCACAAGACCCGCAAAGCCTTGCCTTCGCGCTGCGACCAGCCGCTGCTGAGTTGAGATTGCGTTCCCACCGCCTTGACCTTGCCGCTGACGAGTTGCGCAAATGCCCCATCCATATTGCCGCCGAACACCACTTGCACCGGGATATTCTGACTCACCAGCCTGGCATAGGAGAACTTGTAGGCGACGGTCGCCTCTGGACCGGGAAACGCCACCGCTTCGTTGGCCAGCTCTTCCAGCCCTAAAATCGGCGATGTCGCCAAGACCACTATCTGGCTGCGGATCGGCTCGGTGGCCCGTCGAGCGAAGACCTTCCAGCCTAGCTGATCCCGTTCTGGACTGAAAAGGTGGTTGGAGAAGATGAATTCCACTTCGTTGGCCAATACATAGGCGGTGGTGTCGGCCGATGTGCGCCCGATCTTGAGCTGGAGCTTGATGCCGCTTTTCGCGGATACATAGTTGATGATCGGGTTCCAGTAACTTGCGGTGAGTTCAATTCCGTATTGATTTACAGGGGAAAATTGGTATGACGCGGTCTCCTCTGCCCGTGCTGAAGAAGCCAGCAGCATTGCCAGCAGGATCGTCGATCGGGGCGAGCGAAGGCGTCGATATATCGCTTTCATGGGTACTCCTCGGTAGATATGGGACGAAATTCGGAAAAATGAAACGCGGCCTGGAACAGCCGTTGGCGGAAAACAGCCGGCCTGATCGGGCAGACTGTCGACGCTGAGCCGGTACCGTTGCATTTGGTCATGTCGGTAGCTCCTGGGTGCTTCCCGGCCGATGCACGTTGACTGTCGGGATTGAATTGCCACGAAGTTCGATGCACGGAAGCCAGAGGGTTACCGTTGTGCCGGCACCTTGTGTGCTGGATAGTTCCAACTCGCCGCCGTGGAGTTCAATGATTTCCCGAACAATGCTCATGCCCAGACCGGTGCCGGGAATTTTTCCGGAACTGTCGGCGCGGTAGAAGCGCTCGGTGACGTGAGACAACTGCTCCGGTGTCATACCAATGCCATGGTCGCGCACGCAAACTCCGGCGCGCGGTCTGCCACGGGCGTCGCTACGGACAATCAGGTCGACTTCGACTGCGCCGCCTGCGGGCGAATACTTGTAGGCATTGGAAAGGACGTTGCCAATGGACTGTGCCAGCTTGCTGCGGTCGCCGCGCAAGCCGCAGGAGACGCCGCTGGTCGACAGCAGCGGGGGAGCTCGGGTACCGGGCGCCACGAACTGGCCCATGATGTCGCGCAGCAGAGCGTCGGCCTGGAGGGTTTCGAACTGAAAATCCTTGCCGCGGCGGGCCTCGATGCGGGCGAGGTCGAGCAGCTCGTTAATGATCGTGGCAATCACTTCGGAATTGCGATGGATGCATTCGATGAATTCGCGTTGCTGTCCGGCGTCGAAGCTGTCAGTGAGCATGAGTTCGGAGTAGCCGAGAATGCTTGCCATCGGGGTTCGCAATTCATGGGCTGCCGTGGAAAGAAACTCGCTCTTCAACCGGCTCACCTCACTTTCGATGGTGACGTCGCGAAACCAGATGATTTGTGAGACGCTCTGGTCCAGGGACCGGCTTCGTCCAACTTCGAGTATGCGCGGGGGCGTGGTCTTGATTTCGATGAAATGGCGCTGCTCTCCCTTAGGTTTGCTGTCGTCTCCTCCATCACGCTCGTCGTACAGAGCTTTGGTGTCAGGGAGGTGCTGCGTCGGCTCACTGATCGCGTTCACGCGAGCGGCAAAAACGTTTTCGTCTAGGCCAAAGACCTCCGTCGCACGGATCCCCGTCATTCTTTCAAAGGCGGGGCTGACGTGCTGGACAATGCCGTTGCGATCGAAGGACACGAAGCCATCGGGGCTCAGGGCAAAGATGGCGTTCAATTGCTCGGTACGTTCCAGCAGTGCGGCTTCGATCACTTCGCGGCGGCGCATCTCCGCGGTCATTTCCACGTTGCGCTGCTCGACCGCGTGGCGCTGGTGCTCGGCAACGATTACCTCGGTTTGCAGTCGGGCCGCCGAGGCGCGCATCCGGTCGAGCCAGATTGCGCCGGCCAGCAGCAGTAATGGGACGATCGCCGCACCGGCCAGGAAGCCCTTGGATGCAAGATGTCCATAGGCGCGTTCGGGACCTATCAGGGTGACGAGGCTTAGCGCAATGCCTTGCACCGGGCTCTTGACCAGCAGCGTTTCAGGCTTGTTGCGCTGGTCTTTAAAACCATCCATTTCGGCGGTCGATTTGACGTGGCCATTGGTAACGCTCGCAATCGCACTGGCCTGGCGGGCGGAAAGCGTGCCGCCGCCGCCAAGCGCCTGGCCGCCGGTCGTCACCAGAAGCTCCTGGTAGGTGTCGCCTGCGCTCGGGCCAATCAGGTGACGGTACATCACCTCGGTCGTGCTTTGGGTAATGACCCATCCGGCATTGGAACCCCTGTGGACGACCGGCGCGAACGCAAGGAACTGGCTGTGCTCGGCATCGATTTGGATTCCGCCAGTGTTGGTTCCGGCCGGCGGCATCGGCGGTAGTGGCTTCTGTGGCTCGGTGTCGGCCAGGGCGTGCCCGGCCAGATCAATGAACACAATCCGGCTCGGGGTAGTGCTCCAGCGGTCGGCGGCGTGCAGGCGGAAGCGCTCTTCGATGGCCTGCAGGCTCGCATCGAGCCCGTAGCGGGGCGACATGCCAAGATCGCGATTCAGGAGATAGGCTCGAATTTCAAACAGTTCAGCGTGAACCCTGGCTTCATTGCGCAACTCAGTGACGTAGTCGGCCAGAACTGCAGCACGTCGCTCACTGTCGGCTACGATAAAGGCGTCGGTGTCACGCTTCATGCGTTGCCATGTTTGAAATGAATAGGCGAACAGCGCCAGCGAATACAGTGCAAACGCGACCGCGACGATAACGGGCAATCGCAGCAGGACGCTTTGGTAGATTCGGTTGGGCGCTGCGTAATTCATCTACTTTCTCCGCGCGAAGAATTCCGGGAAATAGCGATGGATACCTGGGTAGTACTTCCGTACCAGCGCGTCGTAGCTGCCGTCGCGCTGGATTTGCTGGAGATAGGCGTTGAAGGCGGCGCGCAGATGCGGCGAGGCTTTCGGGAAGGCGGCAGCGAGTTCCTGTGTTTCGGAGACTGGCCCCAGCACCTTGATGCGGCCGGCCCACTTTTGCAGGTCGAGAATCGCCGAAGGGACGTCGAGCAGGGTGAACTCGACATTCCCCTCCAGTAAGGTCGGAACCATCTCGTTGATGTTGGTGCTGTGGGTATAGGGCTTGAGATCAATGCCTTTGCCTTTGAGGTCGTAATTGGCAGGGTCGAGGCAGGTCCGCTCCATCACCAGCAGGCTTTTTTTGCCAATGAAGCGGCGCGTTTCGACGATATCCGCTGCCAGGTTGGCGCTGCCCTTGATCGGCGTGTAGCTTGAGTTGGCACGGGCGATGAGGAGTACTTGCGAGGGGAAAGTCGGCTCTGAAAAGAGCACAATGCTTTCGCGCCAGGGCAACTTGGTAAAGCCGGTCGCGATAATGTCGCCCTTGACAGGAAAGTCGCCGGTCAGTTCCACCGTATCACCCTTGCGCACCACGTCCCTGCCAAGCAGGTCGCGTATGACGCTGTAGAAGTCGGAATAGACCAGGGTGTACTTGACGCCGATGTGGCGGGCGAATCCCTGCGCGAGTTCGACGTCAAATCCGTCGCCGGCGCCAGTGACGAAGTTGGCGTAGGGGATGCCGAGATGGCGTAGTTCTCCCCGCTCCTGGATCTCCTTGAGGTCGGCCATTACCGACGACGTGCTTGTAAGCAGTATCGCGGCAATGATCAGGCGTGCAACTGCGAGCATGGTCTTCATGGTTTTCCTCCGGGTGTGACGATCGGGTTTTCCGGGTCTTCAGGGAGCAAGGGAGCGATCGGCACCCAAAGCGTGATACGGCTGCCTTCGCCTTGCCGGCTTTCAATGTCGAGCCGTCCGTGGAGGAACTGCATGATTTCCGCGACGATACTCATGCCCAGACCGGTGCCCGGAACCTGACCGGATGTGTCGGCGCGGTAGAAGCGATCGCAGACCTGGGCAAGCTGCTCGGGACTCATGCCTATGCCGTGATCGGCGATGCGTATTCCCAAGAGCCTTAAGGCGTCTGCTGGCTCGGGCTGAACGAACTCGATGTCGATTCTGCTTCCGGCCGGGGAGTATTTGTAGGCATTGGACAGGACATTGCTGACGGCCTGAGTCAGTTTGCTTTCATCAGCAAGGATCCAGCAGGGTAGGGCGCACGGACCGGTATGAGGCGGGCTGCGGCCGTCAGGAGTCTTTTGGCGGGCAATGATCCCTCTGATCAGGGTGCAGGCGTCGATGCGGCGAATGATGAAGTCCTTGCCGCGCCTGGCTTCGATGCGGGCAAGATCGAGGAGTTCGTTGATGATGGAAACCATCAGCTCGGATTGCTTGAAGATGGTGGCCAGAAATTCGCCCTGATCCTTCGAGTCGAAGTCCTGCTGCATCAGCAGTTCGGTGAAGCCGTAAATGCTGGCCATTGGAGTTCGCAGTTCATGGGCCGCAGTGGACAGGAATTCGCTCTTGAGGCGGTCCACTTCGAATTCATGGGTGATGTCCCGCAGATAGATCACCATCGAGACGCTTTTGCTGCGCGATTCACGTAAAGTGACTTCGATGACATGCCCGTCGGCGTCAGCAATCTCGATGACTTGGTGCGCATTGTGACCGCGTTGTTTTTTTGATCGAGGGAGACGGCTGGATTGCACGGTGTCCGAATCCGGCTGGATTTGGGCGCGCGATGCCGCGAGGTCGACGAAGGGCGAACCGGGAAGGCAAGCAGCCGCAAGGCGGGTGGAGAACGCCGCTTCGTCCAATCCGATCAGGGCGGACTCGCTGATCCCGATCAGGCGTGAAATGTCTGGGCTGACGTACTTGATCCGACGTGCGTCATCGAAGGAAATGAAACCGTCTGGACTCAGGGAAAAAATGGCATTTAGTTGCTCGTTTCTCTCTCGAATGCGTTCCTCGGCAGCACGTCGGTCGGTGATGTCGGTATGTGAGCCCGACATGCGCAGTGGCTGGCCATGTTCATCGAAGATCGCGCGGCCGCGATCGAGAATCCACATGTAGTCACCGTTCTTGCACAGGAGGCGGTACTCCGACTGGAAGTACTCCGTCTCGCCACGGAAGTGGCGTTGCACTTCCGCCATCGTGGCTTCGAGGTCATGCGGATGGATGCGGGATCTCCATTCCTCGACCGAATTGCCGATTTCGTCACCGCTGTATCCGAGCATGGACTTCCAGCGTTCCGAGAAGAACACCTCCCCGGTTGTGGGGTTCCAGTCCCAGATTCCGTCGTTGGCGCCGCTGACCGCTAGCTGCCAGCGCTGTTCGCTGGCTTCCAGCGCCTGTTCCATCCGCTTGCGTTCAGTAATGTCGCGCGCGAATCCCACCGTGCCGAGGATTTGGCCTTCCGGGCTGATTACAGGCTTCTTGTAGGTTTCGATCCAGCGCTTGCCGCCCCTTCCGACGATGGGCTCCTCGACCGTCTTGTCGTGTCCGCTGTTCATGACCGCGATGTCGTCGTCGCGGTAGGACTCGGCGAGGTCGTGGGGCCAGACATCGTAGTCTGTGAGTCCGGCGACGCTGTCGGGATTGGCCTGGTCGCAGGCGTCGGAAAATACCGTATTTACGGCAAGGAAGCGACTGTCGGCATCCTTGAGCCAGAACATGAAGGGCAGGTTGTCCAGTGTTGCGCGCAAGTAAAGTTCGCGCTGGCGCAGGGCTCCGGTAGTGGACTTCAGTTCGGTGATGTCGATGCGGTTACCGACGATGTAGCCGCTTGGGGTGCGATATTCGACAATCAGCAGCCAGCGGCCGTCGGCAAGCTGCTGTTCGATGACTTTGCCGTCGGCGCTTTGGTGCTGAGCCACTCGCTGCGCGACCCATTCGTCAATGCGGCCGACAGCCTCGGAATACTGCCCGCGTTCGGCGCCCTTGCGCACGATCTCTTCAAAGCTGTTGCCGGGGACGATGATGTCGCGACTTGTGTCATAGAAGGTCAGATAGGCTTCGTTGCACAAGACCAGCCGGTCGTTCTCATCATAGATGGTAAAGCCCTGGGCGATGCTGCTGACTGCCTCCTGCAGAAGCTTTGCCGCCTTGTCCGCATCGATCCTGCTCTCCTGATAGTCGCGGGTTCGGGCGGCCACGCGACTTTCGAGCTCGGCGTAGGAATCTGCAAGCCGATCCACCATGGTGTTGAAGGCGATGGTCAGCCGCCCGAATTCGTCGTTGCGTGGTTCAGGAAGGCGCGCCCCGGGCTTGCCGCTGGCGGCGATCTGCTCTGCTGCCAGAGCGACGTCGCCCAGCGGGGCGGTAATGTAGCGTGCTCCCGCACGGGCAAAGGCGAGTACGCCGAGGATCACACCGATTCCGATCACGAGGAACAGGATCATCAGCAGGTTGATGCTGCGTAGCGCATCGGCCCGGTCGCGCGCGACCGAAAAAGTGAGATTCAGCTCATGAAGTGGTGCCGGCAACTGCAGCCGTGTGTCGACCTTGAACACGTTGCGCGCAGGGGGGTGCCCGACGGCGACCCAGCCGTCGCCGTTCTCGATCCAGCGGCTTTCCGCGGCGGAAGAGGGTGCTAGCAGAGGGAGCAGGGGAATGCGCAGCATGACTCCACCTTCAGAGTGGTCGGTCAGCCGATAGCGAATTGGCAAGGCAAGCAGGATGACGGTATCGCGGCCCGCCTGCAGCTGCACCCGTGCGAGGGGACGCCCGCTGGCCATCATCGCGGCGAAGCTCGGATCACTGCTGTAGTCGGGTGCCTGTGCCAGATTGCTGGCCACCGGTCGGCCCCGGTAGTCGACAACCGTCAGGCTGGTGCCGGGTACGGCAAGCTTCTGATTGCGCAGCAGAGGAGCGAGATAGATTTCGCGCCCGCGGGAATCCGCAAGGGCGTTCGCGGTTACCGTATTGCTGGCGATGGACTCGGCCACGGCGGCCACGGCCGCAAGGGGCAGCTCGATTTCGCGCTGTTCGACGCGTGTCCATCCCTCAAGTTGGATCTGGACCTGCTGGTTGATCTGATAGTACGCGGCGAAGTAGGCCGTCAAGGTCACTACAGCCCCCAGCGAGAGGGCTCCCGCCAGGAGTGCCGCAGTAATCTTGCCGCGCAGATCCAGGTGCAGGAAGCGTTCGCGCAGGATTGCAACAAGGGAGCTCGGACCGATCATGTTTGGCTCAGTCCTGGGCGAGCGCTCTCAGATTGCCGTCGGCATCGAAGCGGGCCATGAACAATTGCTTTGGATCCAGCGCTTCATGATCGCTTGCGCCAAACGGCCGCCGATAGCGACGCACCAGCCCGTCATGTGATTCCAGGCGTTCCAGAGCGGTCCGGACGGCCGCCCGCTCGCTGCGACCGGCTTTGCGGATGGCTGCCGCGAGGAGGTAGGTTAAATCGTAGGCATGGGCGAACCCCACCTGGCCACGCAGCGTGACGATGTCATGCCCGAACTTGCTGCGGAAAGAATCCGCCACGGCTTTTGCCTTGGCGGAGCGTGCGCCATTGAAGGTGAAGGTCTGAACTACCACCAGATCCACTGCCTTGAGTGCGTCGCCGGTCATTTTGGCAAAGTCGCCGCCGGCGATGCCCCAGTGCGAAATGATCGGCAGGCGCTGGTTCGCTGGAAGGGCTGCCATCTGCTTGACGATCAGCGACCCTTCTGCCTCGTTGGCAACCATCACCAGGGCCTTTGCGCCCTGGGCCCTGGCCTGGCTCAGGCGCGTGGAAAACTCGGTATCACCCCAGTTGTACCAGTAGGAGGTTTGGCGAAGGTTGGGATGGACCATTCCATAGGCGATCGCTGCGGCCTCGCTGCTGCGTCCCCAAGCCGTGTTGGGAAGGAACAATGCAATATTGGTCAGGCGGCGCCCACTCGCATGGGCGAGCAGGGCTTCCATCGCCCAGGTATCCGTCAGCGACAGGCGAAAGACGAAGTTGGGTGATGGTTGCTGAACGATACCGTTGGCCGCGGCCCAAGGGTCAAGCAGAAGCGTGCCGAGACGGTTGGCTACCGGGGCGATCTCCAGCGCCACGGGTGAAAAGCGGCCACAGAACACGGCGACGACGTCAGGCAAGGTCGAGAGTTCGATAAAGTTATCGATGCCGCGCGCTGGGACACCGCGGTCGTCGCGCTTCTCCAGGGCGAGCTTGCGTCCAAGTACGCCACCTTGGGCATTGATTTCATCGATGGCAAGCAGAATCCCCTTTTCGATGGACTGCGCGGCATGGCTTCCCGGCATGCCGAATTCGGCCGTCAGGCCGACCACGATGGGGCGTTCGGTTTGGGCCGCAGCGCCAAGCATGGGCAGCAGAGCCGCCAGCAACGCACCCAGCCGCAGTTGTCGCCGCAGGCGTCTCGCGAAATTACTCACTTAGGCTCCTTGACCTGCCTAACGGGGGGCTGGCCGCTGTCGTAGATGGCATGGCGTCCGCCGCCGGCGCGCTTGGCCTGGTACATGGCGTCGTCCGCACACCTCACGAGCGAGATCCCATCATTGCCATGGTTGGGGAATTCGGCGCAGCCGAAGCTGCCGCCGATGATCAGGAGGTGTTCTTCGATAAGCATCGGCTGGCCGATCGCTGCCACCAGCTTGCTGCAAAAGCGCCCGATTTCGGTTGCCCCGATGAGTCCCGGCGCAAGTATGACGAACTCGTCGCCGCCCAGTCGGGCCACGGTATCGGACTCCCGTACCGTGGAGGCCAGGCGGTTTGCCTGTTCCTTGAGCACGCCATCGCCAACGATGTGCCCATGGGTATCGTTTACCCGTTTGAAGTTGTCGAGATCGATAAAGATCAGGGTGAACTGGGCCCCGGTGCGCTTGGACTGCGAGATCGTGCGTTCCAGTCGGTCCTGAAATAGGTGGCGATTGGGCAGTCCGGTCAGGGTATCGTAGTGGGCCAGGTAGGCCAGATGCTTCTCCGCTGCAAGGAGGCGCGACAGATCTGACAGAACTGCTATGTAGCTGATGACACGGCCTTCGGCGTCACGAACCGCCGTTACGGTGAGCCATTCGGGATAGATCTCGCCGCTCTTCCTCCGGTTGAACAGTTCGCCTTGCCAGAGGCCTTCATCGTGCAGGGCCCGCCAGAACTCGATATAGAACTCGCGGCTTTGCAAGCCCGAACTGAGCATTCTGGGGTTGCGACCGATCGCTTCCGCGGCGCTGTAGCCGGTAATGCGGCTAAATGCCGGGTTAACCGCGATGATCTCTCCCTCAAGGTCGGTAACCAGGATGCCTTCGGCCGAACTCTTGAACACCATCGTCGAAAGCTGGGTTTCAAACTCGGATTCGCGCAAATGGGTAACGTCGCGTATGACCCAGTGCAGGAAGTGCAGATTGCCCTCGCGACGCACGGCAAGCACCATGGCAGCAACGATCAGGGTTGGCGCATCGACGTTATCGCGATGCAGGTGCAGCTCAACGCCAGGCTCCGACGAGTCGCCGTGATCGGCCGCACTTTGCAGCAAGGCGCGGAAATTCTTCAAATGGCTGGGCAGCACCCAGTCCTGCAGCTTTCGGCCGACCAGCGCCTGCAAGGGGGCGAGCATCTGGCCGGCGGGGTTGCTCTGCACGATGACTCCAGCTGCATCGGTAACGATGTGGATGTCGCGAGAACTGCTCAGCAGTCGATCCAGCTCATCGCGGCTTTCCGCCAGCCGGCTGCTGGTAGCTCGCAACTGCTGGTAGTGGGCTTCGAGATCGCTATTGCGCTCGATCAACTGCTGGAGGTCTTCGGCGTAGCGGTACAACTGGTCATGGAGGGCGACGGCACGTGCGCTGCCGGGCAGGCGCACGGTTTGGCCACCCGCGTGCTCACTTTTTTTCGTCATATCGGTTTCGCGGCTCATGACCGGCTCACTTGGCGAGGGCGTGCCGGATAGCGGCAACCAGCTGGAGGGGGCTGAAAGGTTTTATGAAGTAGGCGTCGGCACCACGCTGCATGCCGTCCTCGTAGTCGCGGGCCTGGCCGCGCGCGGTCACCATGATGACGCGGGTATTCAGCAGTGCCGGATCCCCCTTGATCGCATCGAGTACCTTCAAGCCATCCAGTTCGCCTGGCATCATGACATCGAGCACGACGAGGTCGGGTTTCTGACGGCGGGCGATTTCCAGCCCCGCCTTGCCATCTTCGGCCTCGAGTACGTCGAAGCCTTTGCCCAACGTGATTCGGATAAGGCGGCGAATGTCAGAATGGTCGTCAATAAGAAGGATTGTGTTCATGATGGCTCGGTCTTCGGTTGGTCAGAGCCTTCAGTTGGCATCAGGGTGTCCGTCAGCACGACCATTGGTTTCACTTGGCTGGCCATGGCCAGCGTCATGCATACCAGTTTGCGGATGTCGGCTTGGTCGTCGGTGACCAGGACTCTTGTTTTCATGGTGTTTTCGCTTTGAAGGTTAAATTGAGGTCGAGGTCGGTGGCTCGGTTGCTGCTGCTTGGCGCCTCGCGACAAGTTCTGCGGTGATGGACGCCAGGCGATCAAATGGAACGGGCTTGGGCAGGATCGGTATTCCTGCCGGAACATCGCCGCGCCGGATGATTTCTTCGGGGTCGAGGCCGCTCACGACGACCACGGCCATGGCGGAATGTTCGGGTGCTGCACGGATGGTGTTCAGCATATGGAAGCCGTCCATGCCCGGCATTTGCAGATCCGCAACCAGCAGGTCCGGCTCATGCAGCTTGATCTGATCCAGTGCCTCGCTGCCATTGTTAGCGACCACGACTTCTGGTTTGGTGGGCCAGCGGCCCAGTTTGACTTGGTAGAGACGCCGCAGGCTTGCGTCATCTTCAACGACGAGGATGCGAAAGGTAGCCGGCGCAGCCATTCCGGTACCAAGGAGGCTTTCACGCGTCGAGTGGGCGACCCAGCGCGCGACCGCATTGTCCGGCCGGCCAAGCAGGCGCTCAATAGAGTCCCGGGTGATGCGTCGATGACCTCCGGCCGTTTTCCATGCCGCCAGCAGGCCGTTTTCTGACCAGAGTTGGGCGGTACGAATGGATACACCGAGAAGATCCGCCGCTTCTCTTGTGGTGCAGAAGATCTTTTGGATTCGGTTCTGTTTGGGTGGCGACATGATGACCATGGCACGAGTTGAGATGGAAAAATGGCCGCAACGGAATTCACTTCCAAAAATTTAACGATAGCATTATGAAACAATAAAAACAATAAAAAAAGACAAATATAGCAAAAAGTAGTACAAAATAACGAAAATAGTGCAAACGTAGAGGGGATACTCGTTTCCCCTATGGCTTGTCGGGCATGGATTGGCCGCCCCGCCGGCTGGATCAATCTGCTGTCTGGTTGATTCGTAGGTGTAGCTGCCGTTGGAAAAGCGGCTTGCGCTGCTGACGTTCACTTGAGAAGGTTCAGCGTGGTCTGGTATGGCGCGGGGGCGTGGCACTGGTGACCATTGCCCGGACGTGGAACCCGAAGCAACAATTTGGCTTTGGATAGAGGAGGCTTTCGATGGCAAATGAAATTTGTGGATGCCGGCAAGTCTGCAAGGACGATCCCGGCGAACTCCAGGATCCGATTGCCAAAGCCATCAGGGAGCTTCGAGAGAAGGGCGTGCCGTAAGCAAAGCTGCGCGCCATGGCGCGCGACCGACCCGGTCTGGATTGCCAGCCTTTTCCCGCCGCAGAGCCTGGGCGCAATCATGGAGGTGGCCGAGGCGATGGTGTTAGCCCGGTGCGTCGAATGCGCGGTTGACAAGGCGTGCCGGCATCCTCGTTACGGCGGCTGCAGAGGTGTGCTAAATTCTTCTCATTCTTGAACAAATTGGACTTTTGCCGAATGTCGATCCCAGCAGTTCCAATTGGTGTCCCGGTCCGTGTTATCGGTTTGGACGAGTTTGCGATCCGCCGGAGGCAGCAGCAGGGCGCTTTCGGCATGTTGGATCAGCCATGAAGGATGCCCTCGCCGAGCCAGCGGTTCGCGCTGCGAAGGATGACTACTGCACCACGCGCGAAGCGGCGAGCCGGCTCGGCCTCTCGCTCGGTAAGATTCAGCAAATGGTCGAGCACGGTGAGCTGAAAGCGTGGAAGACGAGCGGCGGACATCGTCGTGTCAGCGTGCGGTCGGTTGAGGAAAGCCTTCGCGAACGCGGCGCCGCTGGGTCTGGCTGGACGCCAGGGCCGGGTGGTCTCGAACTGTTGATTGCCGAGGACAACCTGGACCTGCAGAAGCTGTACCTCAAGACGCTTCAAAGTTGGGACATGCCTCTGTCGATTCAGGTTGTTAGTAACGGCATCGACGGCTTGATCCAAATTGGGTTGCGGCCGCCCGATTTGCTGATTGTGGACCTGATGATGCCTGGCATTGACGGGTTCGAGATGATTCACCGGCTTCGCGCCAATCGGGATCTCGAAGAGATGGACATCATTGTGGTTACCGGGATAGGGCGTGAGATGATTCAAGAGCGCGGCGGCCTTCCCGACACCGTCTCAGTCTATGGCAAGCCCGTCCCCTTTCACGAGCTAAAAGGCTACTTGCAGGCCAAACTGGCGCAGCGGCGTCGCGTTGGCGTGAAGGGGGTACATTGTTAAAGCTAGAGGTAGTGGTTGCCGTGGTCCCGCATTGGCGTTCAATCGAATTTGCATAAGTCATTTGGTAACGTGTTGCATGCCTGCTGTTGTTACTCTGAGCGTCGCAGAAAATGATTGCATGAGGTCGGCAGCCGTGCTTTGCGCCAAGTGTCCGTAATGTTGTTCAATCATGCTTGCGCTCTTGTGGCCGACCAGTTTGGCGACTGATAGCAATGGGGCACCCCCGGCGACAAGGGCACTAATGAAGTGATGACGCAGACTGTAGAAGTGCAAATCAGGATCAACGCCCCCCAACGCCAAAACCCGTGCCCAAGCTTTGCCGTGAGCTTGCTTGCCAAACGATTGGCCTAGCCTCTTGCTGTCGGTGGATGGAAAGACCAGGCCTTCTGAAGGGCTTCCCTGCTGTTCATGCCACAGGGTCATGACGGCAAGAATTTCATCAGTCAAAGGCAAGTTGAGCTTGGCAGGGCTGTTGTGGTGGATCGTCTTTTCAGGGATTTTGACCAGACGGCGAAAAGTGAGGTTCAACTCCTGCCACGTTAGTGTGTATAGATCGCCGGGGCGCATATCCTCGGCTCGAGAATACGTTAAGGAAGCGCTGAACAAGCCGTCACACCGGCGAACGCCGGTGTCCAGTGCCTTGATTCGCCTGGATTCCGGCGTTCGCCGGAATGACGATTCGGGACTTGATCAGTGCTTCCTTAAGCTTGAACGGCGACCACAAAAACAGATGTGATAGAACTGTACGGCAGGATGCGGTAAAGCTAGTGATAAGGCGGTTTGCGAGAGCGCCTGGTTGATAAAAAGTTACATATAATCAATGCTTAGCTTCTTTACAAAACCCACTGACCTGTCTTCTAAGCCGGGGGTAGTGGGTTCGAATCCCGCCGGGCGGGCCACGGAACAGGAAAAACATGAACATGACTCGCTTTGCCGGAATCGAGGATGCCCGATCCAGATTGGGCCAGGAAATCGGTGTCAGCGACTGGATGCTGATCGACCAGGAACGGGTCAATGCTTTTGCCGAGGTCACCGGCGACCGGCAATGGATTCATGTCGATGTCGATCGGGCGAACCGCGAATCTCCATTCGGTGGCCCGATCGCCCACGGATACCTCACGGTGTCACTGCTGGCCAAGTTTGCACAGGAATGCATCGCAGTCGACGGCATCAAGCTGGCAGTTAACTACGGCCTCAATCGCGTGCGCTTTGCGGCGCCGGTAAAGGTCGGCAGCCGGGTGCGCGCCCATTTCGTTCTTGTCGGTGTGGATGATATTCCCGGTGGCGCGCAAATGCTCTGGCAGGCCACCGTTGAAATCGAGGGTGGACCCAAGCCGGCATGTGTCGCGGAGATGGTCACGCGCTGGTATTTCTGATCTGACGCAAGTATCCACGGCGCAATGAATACCGCCAAAGCGCCAGCCTATCTGTGCATCGCCCGCCATGGCGAAACCGACTGGAACATCGCTGGAATTCTTCAGGGCTGGATCGATGTCGAGATCAACGACCGTGGTCGCCGGCAGGCTTACGAACTGGTCGCGGTATTTTCGGGGGCGGGCTTTTCACAGGTGTACTCCAGCACGCTGGTTCGCGCGCTGGAAACCGCGAAGATCATATCCCGCTCATTGCGCCTGCCTCCGCCGCATTCCCACGACGGATTGAAGGAGCGAAATTTCGGCGAGATCCAGGGCATTCCCAAGGCGGAACTGGCGGAGTTGAACCCGGTGTTGCTGCAGCAGATAATGAAACGCAATCCGGCGATCTCGTTCGAGCAGGGGGAGTCGATGGACGAGTTTGCCGATCGGGTGCTGTCGGCGATCGTCGACATTGGCGGTCGTCATCGCGGGCAGCGAGTGCTGGTGATCACGCACGGCTGGGTCATGGACGTCATCACGCGCCATATTGCAGGACTTCCGCGCAGCACGATCCTGAACATGAAGCGCAAGAACGGCGAATCCGTCTGGCTTGAAGTCAACGGGGAATCCATTCGTACTCTTTAGCGCCGGCAGGTACCAACCGCGGATCCGATCGGGAAATGTGATGTCGCCTGGCAAAGAATCCGGCGATGATTTCCTGCAATCTTGAGTGGTAGATGGAAGCGTTGTTGCATAGTCAGCAGTCAGGCAGTAGGCTGTGCGCATGGTGCCGTCGAACATGGATGCCGACATGGCTGAGTCACAGATCTGCGTTGCTGGTGACGTAAAGCGTCGGAGAACGGGCTTGACCTCGATACAGGTCGCCTTTCTGGTACTGGCATTGGGTCTGGGGATCAGCTACTCGTTCTGGCGCATCGCCAATGCCAACCAGGACCGCGAAGCGCGATCACAATTCGAAGCGAGTTCCAACATGGCGTTGGCCGGCATACAACGTCGCGTCGATGAATTCGAGACCTTGCTGCTGGGCATGCAGGGGCTGTTCATCGCATCCGAGCAGGTGGACCGTCGCGAGTTTCAGCGGTATTACAACAATTTGCGCGGGCAACTCCGGATCACTGGAATTCGCGCCATACATTTTACGCGGCGGGTACTCGAAGGCGAAAAGGCCGCATTCATTTCGTCCGTTAGAAATGACAAAAGCCTGAGTGCGAAAGGCTTCCCGAACTTTTTCATCCATCCAGACAGCACGCAGGGCGAATATTTCGTCATCGAGTACATCGAGCCATTTGAAGCGAATCAGCCCGCGTTCGGCCTCGATGCACTTAGTCAGAGCGTGAATCGGGAATCCTTCCTTGCTGCCCGCGATTCGGGGCTGGTCAGCTTTACCCAGCCTTTCCAGTTGGTGCAGACGGCGCGGGGTGAGCGCGGAATGGTGTTGCGCGCGCCCGTTTATCGCTATGGCGCCTTGATGAGGACTGTCGAGGAGCGGCGACGCGCTTTTGTCGGGTTGGTAGGAATATCACTCAACGCGACCGAAATCTTCAGGGATGTTTTTGCGACAACCTTTCTGGAAGGTCTTTGCATCGTGGTTCACGATGTCAGTCGAGACGGATCGAACGAGACTCCGGCACCCTTGCGGCAAGTGATCGCGGAGAACTGCCACGAAAGCCATGTGAAGGCGCCAGGATCAGGTCTTGAGTCGACCACCATCATTCCGGTTGGCGGCCGGCTTTGGGAGATCAAACTTTCCGCACCGGAAGATTGGGCCCGGAAGCAGCACGAATACAACCCGGTCCTTGTTGCCGTTGGGGGAATCGTGATCAGCCTGCTGCTCGCGTTGCTCTACCTGGCGCTGGCCCGATCGAGAACCCGCGCACAGCAACTGGCCGATGAAATGACCCGGAACCTGCGGCAAAGCGAGCGTCGCTTTCGCTGCATGGCGGAGCTTTCCTCGGACTGGTTTTGGGAACAGGACGTCGAGGCACGCTTCACCGACATCAGCGGGACCGGTGGCCGGGGTTCCGGCCCAATGCCATTGTCACTGGACAAGGTGAAAGGCAGGACGCGCTGGGATATTTCCCCTGCCGCCCTGACCCCGGCGCAATGGGACGCCCATCGCCGGCAACTTGCCGCTCGCGAAGAGTTCGTACTGGAGTACCCGGTGACGAATGCCGAAGGGCAGGAAAGATGGGTCGAAGCTCATGGCGCTCCGCGCTTTTCCGAAACCGGCGAGTTCCTCGGCTATCACGGGACGGCGCACGATGTCACCGTGCGCAATCAGGCCGAACGTGAAATGGCCCGGAAGACAACGGTGCTGCAGGCAACCCTGGACAACATGTCGCAGGGCATCAGCGTAGTTGACGAGAATCTGCACATGACGGCCATGAATCGACGGTTCTGCGAAATCCTCGATTTTCCGGAAGAGATGGGGCGCAACGGAGCGTCCTTCGAGACCTTCATCCGCTACAACGCCGAACGCGGCGATTATGGTCCCTGCGACGTGGATGCCAAGGTCAAGGAAATGCTGGAACGTGCCAAAGCGATGCAGGCGCATCAATTCAAGCGCACCCGGCCGAACGGGCGTGTCATTGAAGTGGTTGGCAACCCGCTACCGGGCGGTGGCTTCGTGACTACCTATACGGACGTGACCGAGCGCGAACTGGCGGAACACGGCATACGTGCAAGCGAAGAGCGGTTGAGGCGTGCCGAACTCGCATCGGGATCCGGCAACTGGGAGTTCCATCTCGATTCACAGGTCATCATTGCATCCGAGGGGGCGGCCAAACTCTATGGCATTAAGGAGAGTGAACTGGATTACGCCTGTATCAGGTCGGTACCGCTGCCGGAGGAGCGCTCCCGGCTCGATGTCGCGATGCAGGGGCTTATCGAGCGCGGCCAGCCGTATGACATCGAGTTCAAGATCAGGAAGGTCGATACCGGCGAAGTCAGGGACATCCATTCCATGGCGGTGTTCGAACCTGCCGAGCGGATCGTGTTTGGCGTGATACAGGACATCACGGCGCGCAAGCAGGCCGAAGAATTGTTGCGCAAACTCTCGCTTGCCGTCGAGCAAAGCCCGGAAAGCATCGTCATCACCAACCTGTCCGCGGAGATCGAGTACGTGAACGAGTCCTTCGTGCGCGTCAGCGGATACGGTCGGGAGGAACTTGTCGGGCAGAACCCGCGCATCCTGAAATCGGGTGACACACCGCCCGAAACCTATGCGGCGATGTGGGGGGCCCTGTGTGAAGGAAGGCCGTGGCGCGGAGAGCTTCACAATCGCAGCAAAGGAGGCAGGACGTTCATCGAGTTTGTGATCGTCACCCCCATTCGCCAGCCCGATGGCCGGATCACCCACTATGTCGCGATCAAGGAAGACATCACGGAGAAGAAGCGCATCGGCCGCGAGCTTGACCAGCACCGCTACCACCTTGAAGAACTGGTGAAGAGCCGCACCGCGCAGCTGGCTGAAACGACCAAGGCCGCGGAAGCGGCCAATATCGCCAAGAGTGCCTTCCTGGCCAACATGAGCCATGAAATCCGGACTCCGATGAACGCCATTCTCGGCATGGCAAGCCTGATGAAGCGCGCCGGAGTGACGCCGAAGCAGGCGGAGCGACTCGACAAGATCGATACCGCCGGCCAGCACTTGCTGGAGATCATCAACGCCATCCTCGACATTTCCAAAATCGAAGCCGGGAAATTCGTCATTGAGGAAACGGTGGTGAATCTGGGGGAAATAACATCCAACGTCGCCTCGATCCTGCATGACAGGGCCCAGGAAAAACATCTGAAGATCCTGATCGAGACACGCCAGGTACCCGACCGACTGCTCGGGGATTCGGCGCGGTTGCAGCAAGCCCTCCTGAACTACGCGACCAACGCGACAAAGTTTACGGAAAAAGGAAGCATCACGCTGCGCACCCGGATCGACGATGAATCCGACACCAGCGTGCTGGTCCGTTTCGAGGTACAGGACACGGGAATTGGCATCGATCCGGAAACGATTTCGCGCTTGTTCAACACATTCGAGCAGGCCGACAATTCGACCACGCGCAAGCATGGCGGCACCGGCCTGGGCCTGGCCATTACCAAACGTCTGGCTGGTCTCATGGGCGGCGCTGCCGGTGTGGACAGCGTGCCGGGTGCCGGCAGCACTTTCTGGTTTACGGCGCGACTCAAAAAGGCCGCCCCGGCGGTTGTGGCTGGGTCATCCCCAATCTTCGGGGTCGGTGCCGAAGCCGCGCTGAAGCGCGACTTTACCGGTCGGCGCATCCTCTTGGTGGAAGACGATCCGGGCAATCGCGAGGTTGCGTTGGCGCTGCTAGAGGAGGCTGGACTGGTCATCGATACCGCTGAAGACGGCGACGTAGCGGTAGAGATGGCGGCGCGGGGTGGCTATGCTCTGATACTGATGGACATGCAGATGCCGGCCATGGGGGGCGTCGAGGCCACGCGCCTGATCCGTGCGTCGGCCACAGGTCGCCATACGCCCATCGTCGCCATGACCGCAAACGCATTCGCCGAAGACAGGGCACGCTGTTTCGAAGCCGGGATGAACGACTTCATTGCCAAACCATTCAGTCCGGACAAGTTGTTTTCAATGATCGTGAAGTGGTTGGCGCAAGACAAGCGCTAGCGATTGAATCGCCCCGGACAGGTTGACGCAAAATCCGACGGTCGACCCTTCGTTGATAAAAAGAGGGCTGCGTCGAGCCAATCCATCAACTGCGTCTGGCTCTATCCTTTACACAGGCAGTCTCGTCAAGCATACGATCACGCAATCGCGCCACTGCCTGATTGTGTAATTGGCAGACGCGCGATTCCCTCACGCCCATATGAGAACGGTGCCGGGCGGTTCTGTCTGTTCTCATATGAGAACAGTTTCGGTCCTGCACTGTTCCGGGATTGACCACGGCATCCGGACGGCGCTGGTTTTTTCAGAAAAACACTAGCTTTTTCATAAAAATACTATCCTTACGGCTTATTCAACCCATTGAATAGAAGATAATTTTACGAATTTACGGACGCGGGAGGGGTTGGGCGTTCACCAAGACCGATTTCGTGGCCGGTTTTGGCGAGGCCAACATCCATCAGGCCTTGTCCGCGCTGGCCCGCGCCGGCAGGATTCGCCGCGTCTGCCATGGCGTGTATGACTATCCGCGCTACAGCGAATTGCTGGGCCAGGCCCTGGACAAGGTGGCCCGCCTTGTCGATGCGTAGCGCAGGGATCTGTTTTCCGAAGCGGCGGCCCGGCTTGGCATGACGTCGGCGGTGGTGGAAAAGGATTTCTGGGTCACCAGGAATTCCAGAGGATGCGTA
>JBIKLV010000066.1:0-20682 GCA_044359585.1 Sulfuritalea sp.
TTGGTCCATGCTCAAACACTGCCGTGACTACCAAACCGTTTCACCAACAAAAAACACTTGAAAATCTGGGAGGGATGTTCAGCATCGATTCTGTTTTGACCACACGAGCCCACCTCACTCCGCCCCCAGTTTCACTCTCCCGGAATACCACCGCGCTCCCTTCAGCGCCGAATCCATCCTGCGCCCTTCGTCGCGCCTGCGCGGCCTGGCAGTGCCGCTTCCATTCCGCAGCCAGCGGCGGCATGAAAGTCGGCGCCGGCGGCACGGCGCGTGCTCAGGATGCGTCCTGCTGCATGGCCCGGGTGGTGTAGCGCAGCCGCGCGGCGATTTCGACGCCGAGGTTGAACAGGATTTTGGCGGCGAGGTCCGGGTTCTGCGCGCGGATCTGTTCGAATGCCCGCTGCGTCAGCTTCAGCACGATCGCGTCCTCGTCGGCATAGACGTCGGCGGAACGCGGCCGGCCGTCGAGCAGGCCGAGTTCGCCGAACATCACGCCGGGCGCGAAGGAGGCCAGGCGCTTGTGGCTCGGGCTGCCGCGCAGCACCACGCTGACGCAGCCGCTGAGCAGCACGAAAAGTCCGTCCGCCGCATCGCCGGCATGGAACACCGCCTCGCCGGGGGCGAACTTCAGTTCGACCAGCGCGGCCATGAGCTGCGCCGCTTCCTCGCCTTTGATGCCCCAGGCGAGCTGGGTCTCGCGCAGTTCCAGCACGCGTTCGCGCGGCTCGGGCAGGTCGAAGCGCTGCAGCAGGTCGTCTTCCGCCCATTCCATGGCGGCGTCGGCGCTTTCGAACCAGTGGCCATGAGGCACGACGCCATCGATGCCGGCCGAGCTCAGGATGCGGCCTCGGGCACCGTAGAGGCGGATCGCGGCAAAGAGCGTGCGGCAGCGCGACGCCGCAACCTGGCGGGTGGCCTGCAGCAGGATGCGCACGCCGGTGACGTCGATCTCCGTGACGCGGCGGAAATCGAGTATCAGGTAATCGGCCTTCGCCGCGACCCGTTCGGCTTCGCGCGCGAGCTGGTCGGCGGTGCCGAAGAACAGCGCGCCTTCGAGTTCGAGCACGACGATGCGCCAGCCCTCGCGTTCGAGTTCGCGCATGCGCGACAGGCTGCGCCGCCGCAGCGAACGCTGGCGGTCGCCGACCAGTTCGCGGCGGATGATGCTGCCACTGTTGCGGCGCACGAAGAGGAAGGCCGCGGCGATCACGCCGACGAACACCGCCGCGAGCAGGTTGGCGACCACAGCGGTGGCGACCACCAGCAGCATCACCAGGTAGTTGGCGAGCAGCGTCTTGCGCTGGGCGCGGGTCAGCCGGTGGCGCGAGAGCAGTTGGCGCGGCACCTGCCTGCTCCAGTCGTCGACCATGATCCAGGCCACGGCGGCGATGATGCCGCCCATTACGGCCAGCGGCATGTCGCCGATGTAACCGATGCCGGCCAGCATCAGCATGCCTAGCCCGGCATAGACCAGCGCCGCGAGGCGGGAGCGGGCCCCGGCCTTGACGCTGTTGGTGCAGCGCGCGAGGCCGCTGGCGCTGGCCAGCCCGCCGCAGCAGGCCGATAGCGTGTTGGCAACGCCCTGCACGACGAGTTCGCGATCGGAATGGTGGCGCGAGTTGAGCATGCCGTCGACCACCGAGGCGGTGAGCAGGGTTTCCACCGTCGCCAGCACGGCTAGGCCGATCGCCGGGGCAAACAGCGACGGCACCCGGGCGCGCAGTTCCGGGTCGCCGAGGATGCGCGCGAAGCCGCGCAGCACGTCGAGGTCGGGCACGGTCGGCACCAGGTGGCCCAGCGAGCCGCTCAGGCGCGACGGTTCGATGAACAGCGCGAGCACCTGGTGCAGCAGGGTGCCGACCACCATCGCCACCAGCAGCGGCGGCGCGCGCGAGGTGAACTTCGGCGGCCGCAGTGCTACCGCCAGCGTGACTGCGCCGACCAGCAGGGTCCACGGGCTGACGCCCGCCAGTTCATCGAGGAAGCCATCCAGCGAATGCGTGCTGGGCAGCCCGATCAGCGGCCGCAGCGCAGAGAGCAGGATCAGCACCGCGGCGCCGTTCACGAAGCCGACCAGCACCGGATAGGGCAGGTACTTGACGATGCGGCCGATGCGCGCGACGCCGAGCAGGATCTGGAAGGCGCCGGCGAACAACAGAGTCAGCATGGTGAAGGCCATGATCAGCGGCACGTCGGGGCCGTCGCCGCTGCGCAGGTCCTGCGCCAGGCTGGCGATCAGTGCCGCGATGCCCAGCACCAACGCGGGACGCGTGCCGCCGAGCAGGCCGGGGCGGCTATTGAGCAATGCACCAACCAGGTTGGACATGATGGCGCAATAGACCGCTGCCAGTGCGCCGAGCGCCATGTATTGGGGACCGAGCGGGGCGAGGGCGATCGCGCCGTAGTTCGCTTCGACCGGGATGCTGACCATCGCGGCGGTCAACGGGCCCACCAGGTCGCCGCGCCAGCGGGCAATGAAACCGGGGGAACTGGGCTCTCGGGGTGCCATGGACTCCGGGCGGGAAGGATGGTGGTCGGTGGTCGCCGGGCTGCCCGGCGCGGGCAGGCAATCAGCGGGAAAGCCGCAGGTCGAATTGATTATATTTGAAATATCACGAGTGCCGGTATTGCGCCACGGGTCACTGCGAACGGCCGGGCGAAGTAATATCCCCGCTTTCATTCATGTTACGGAATCGCTCCCATGAGCCAGGAACTTCGCTGGAACACTCGCTACCAGGAGGCCGGTGACGAGTACCTGTTCGGCACCGAGCCGAACCGCTTCCTCGCGCATCGCGCCGACCTGTTGCGCGATGGCCGCACGGCCTTGTGCGTGGCCGATGGCGAGGGCCGCAACTCGGTCTGGCTGGCGGAGCAGGGCCTGGAAGTCACCGCGGTGGAAATCTCGTCCTTTGCCGTGGAGAAGGCGCGTCGCCTGGCGGCCGGGCGCGGGGTGGAGATCACGTTCCTGCAGGCCGACATGCTGGCGGCGGGTTGGCCGCCGGCGCCTTTGCATGGGCTGTTCGACTGGGTGATCGGCGTCTTCATCCAGTTCACCGGCGCCGCAGATCGCGCGCGGCAGTTCGCGGCGATGAAGCAATTGACCAGTCGCGGCGGGCGCATCCTGCTGCAGGGTTACACGCCGAAGCAACTCGAGTACGGCACCGGCGGCCCCGGCGTGCTGGAAAACCTCTATACCGCCGACATCCTGCGCGAGTCGTTCACCGGTTGGGAGATCGAGGAACTGGTCGAGTACGAGGACGAGATCGTCGAGGGGCGCGGCCACAAGGGCCGCTCGGCACTGATCGGCTTCGTCGCGCGCAAGCCCTGAGGCGGAGCGCCGTTACCCGCATGGCTGATCGTTCGTTTGCCGTCCGATTTCGTCCGGAACGCGGCAATGTCCCGTGGATGCTGCTGGTTCTCGCCCTGGCGACGGCGGCGATATTCTGGCCGGCCTTCGCTTCGAAGGATTTCTTCAGCGA
Source organism: Sulfuritalea sp. (assembly GCA_044359585.1). Lineage (GTDB taxonomy): Bacteria > Pseudomonadota > Gammaproteobacteria > Burkholderiales > Rhodocyclaceae > Sulfuritalea. The sequence continues at coordinate 3,480 of JBIKLV010000066.1, forward strand.
CGATTTCGTCTATGTCGTTGCGAATCCGGCCCTGCAGCGCGCAACCTTCTGGCAGATCCTGACGCAGCGCGTCAACGCCTTCGAGTTCCTGCCCCTGCGCGACCTGACCTACTGGCTGGATTGGCAACTGTTCGGCGCTTCGCCGCTGGCCTTTCGCCTGCACAACTGGGCCTGGTACCTTGCAGCCTGCATTGCGGCATGGTTCGCTGCGTATCGCCTTGCCGAACTTCATGCGCCGGACGACTCGCGCAACACCCTCGTCGCGCTGGTGGCGGTAGCGATCTTCGCGCTGCATCCGCTGCACGTGGAACCGGTGGCCTGGGTCGCCAGCCGCAAGGATCTGGTCTCCGGCACCTTCGTCCTGGTGGCGACGGCGCTCTGGTGCCGGGGCATCGCACTGCGCCGGGTTGCCTTGACCTGGCTGGCGCTCCCCTGCCTGCTGCTGGCTCTCGCCGGCAAGACGACGGCCATCGCGTTTCCTGTCGTCGCGTTCGCGCTGTGGTGGCGATGGGATCGCCGCCGGACCCTGAACGTGCTGGCACCCCTGGCGCTGCTAGCGGTGCTGGCGGCGGGCGCGCTGTTGCTCGACATGTCGATTCGCGCCAAGACCGGCTTCGCGTCGATGGCGGACCTGAGCTCATGGAATCCGCTGGCGCTGCTGCTCCGGATCGGCGGCATGGCACTGTGGAAAACCCTGCTGCCGATCGACCTGCGGCTGGTCTACGACGAACTGTTTCCCGCCATCGTGCCGGGTTTCGGCATGCATTCGGCGCTGGGCCTGATCCTTTGCCTGGGCGCGACCGTGGCCTTGCATGCGTACTGGCGCCGCAAGGCGCTGTGGGCATTCGGTGCGATCTGGTTCTGCGTGTTCCTGCTGCCCTACCTGCAGATCGTGCCGACCCGCACCTGGTCGCTGTTTTCCGATCGGTTTGCTTTCCTGCCGGTGTTCGGTGCGGCGCTGGCGGCGGCCGTCGCCTTGCCGCGCATCCCTGCGGCGACGTGGCGCCGCGCGGCGATCGGCGGACTGGCGGCGACGCTGGTCGGCCTGTCGCTGCTGCGCAGTTATGACTGGCGCTCGTCCGAGGCCCTGCTGGTCAACGATTCGAAGCGGGCGAGCGGCGCCATGGCGATACAGGAGGCGGTGGTCGATACGGTGTATCTGCCGGCCGGGCGCTTCGATGAAGCGTTTGCGGCGGCGGCGCGCATTGCCCGCCCGGTCGAGCGGCGGATGCTGGAGTTGCGGATCGAGAACCGGCGCTTGCAGCAGCAGGCAGGCAAGGATGAATGGCTGGCGTTTGCCGCGCGGGTCCTGCAGACCGAGGGCAACCTCGTCACGGGGAATATCCAGGTCGGGAGCATGTTCGGCCTCGGGTTCTTCGCCTATGGCATGCCGGCCCAGGCCGAGGCCATCTATCGGGCGCTGATCGATTCGCGTGGCATAGCGTCCGGCGAGCGGGCGGATGCCCGTTATAACCTGGCGCTGGCGCTCAGCCGGCAGGCAAAACACGACGCGGCTCTGGCGACGTATCAGGAGGTGGTTGACGACCCGATGACGCCGCGCCACCTCAGGGTTTCCGCGTTGAACAGCATCGGCGCGATGAACAACGGACTGGGTAATCCGGCGGGCGCCGAACAGGCGTTTTCGGCGGCGCTGGCGATCGACCCAGGCTACGAATTCGCCGCTGTGAACCTGGCCAACCTGTACGCCGCGCAAGGTCGCGACGCCGACCTGCGGCGCTTGCTGGCAGGACCGGCGGGCCGCCTGGCGGAGGTTCGCAAGCGCTTCCCGGGACAGTAGCGATCTCGATTCATCGCGGTTCGTGGCGAGCCGCGAAGAAATCGATTGTCGTAGAAGTCGGCGCCGGTGCTACGGCGCCGGCGGCAAATCCTCGCGGGTGACGAGGAAGATCTTGCCCGCGGCGTGCTCAGTATCGAGCCAGACGGCATTGAGCTCGGGGAAGGCGGCGGTCACCAGGTCCTGGTTGTGGCCGACCTCGATGGCGATGACGCCGCCCGGGTTAAGGTGCGCGCCGGCCTCGGCCAGGATGCGGCGCACCACGTCGAGGCCGTCGGGGCCGGCAGCCAGGGCCAGCGCGGGTTCGTGGCGGTATTCGGCGGGCAGGGCGTCCATCGCCTGCTCCGTGACGTAGGGCGGGTTGCAGACGATCAGGTCGTAGCGCTTGTCCGGCACGGCGGCGAACAGGTCGGACTCGATGGCGTTCACGCGATCGTTGAGGCCGTAGTCGGCGATGTTGCGGCAGGCCACCACCAGTGCGTCCGGCGAGATGTCGATGGCATCGATGGCGGCATTGGGGAAGGCGTGGGCCATCAGCACGGCGAGGCAGCCGGATCCGGTGCACAGGTCGAGCGCGGAGCCGACCGCGTCGGGATCCTCGATCCAGGGCGCGAAGCCGTCTTCCAGCAGTTCGGCGAAGTAGGAGCGCGGCACGATCACGCGCTGGTCGACGTAGAAGCGGAACTCGCCGAGCCAGGCCTCGTTCAGCAGGTAGGCGGTGGGCATGCGATGCGCCACGCGCTGCTGCAGCCGGTCGATCAGCGCCAGGCGTTCGCCGTGGGTCAGGCGCGCGTCGAGCCAAGGTTCGAGCGTGTCGCGCGGCAGGTGCAGGGTGGCCAGCACCAGCCAGACCGCCTCGTCCCAGGCGTTCTCGGTGCCGTGCCCGTAGCTGATTCCGGCTTCGTTGAAGCGGCTGACGGCCCAGCGCAGCCAGTCGCGCAGGGTGAGCAGTTCGTCGATGGCGCTGTTGATCATGAGCGTGAAGGGCCTCCGGCGCGGCGGACGAAGCGGCCCGTCGCCGTCGAGCGCAGCGAGCTGACAGTCACCCCCGCCCGGGCGGGGGTTGGGGGGTGGGGGCGATTAAATGGCCTTCTTGTCATTGGGGGAGGCGTGGGAGGACAGCAGGCGCTCAAATGTCAGTTCGTAGATGCGCGCCAGCGGTTCGAGGTCCGCGACCGCGACGCGTTCGTCGATCTTGTGGATGCTGGCGTTGACCGGGCCGAACTCGACCAGCTGCGGGCAGATGTCGGCGATGAAGCGGCCGTCGGACGTGCCGCCGGTGGTGGACAACTCGGTGGCGACGCCGGTGGCCTCGGCCGAGGCGGCGGCGAGCGCGATGCACAATTCGCCGCGCGGGGTGAGGAAGGGCTTTGCGCCCAGCGTCCAGGCGATGTCGTATTCAAGGCCGTCGCGATCGAGCAGGGCATGCACGCGCGACTGCAGGCCGTCGACGGTGCTGGCGGTGGAGAAGCGGAAATTGAAGTCGATCACGAAGCTGCCGGGCACCACGTTGCCGGCGCCTGTGCCGGCGTGGGCGTTGGAGATCTGGAAGCTGGTCGGCGGGAAGTAGTCGTTGCCGGCATCCCAGGTGGTTGATGCGAGTTCGGCCAGCGCCGGCGCCGCCAGATGCACCGGGTTCTTCACCAGGTGGGGATAGGCGACATGGCCCTGCACGCCGTGCACCGTGAGTTTGGCCGTGAGCGAACCGCGGCGGCCGTTCTTCATGGTGTCGCCCAGCCGCTCGACGCAGGTCGGTTCGCCGACGATGCAGAAATCGATGGTCTCGTTGCGCGCCTTCAGCGCTTCGACCACGCGCACCGTGCCGTCGATGGCGTCGCCTTCCTCGTCGGAGGTGAGCAGCAATGCCAAAGAGTCGGCGCTGGCGCCACGGCGTGTGATCAGCCGCTCCATGCCGACGATGCAGGCGGCGATAGAGGTCTTCATGTCGGCCGCGCCGCGCCCGTAAAGGTAGCCGTCGCGCAGGGTCGGTTCGAAGGGCGGCGAGGTCCATTGCGCCAGCGGCCCGGTGGGTACCACGTCGGTATGGCCGGCGAAACAAATCAGGCGGCCGGTCGTGCCGCGCCGCGCCCAGAGGTTCGAGACACCGCCGGCATCGATGCGTTCGATGCTGAAACCGAGCGGCACCAGCCACGAGGCGATCAGGTCGAGGCAACCGGCATCGTCGGGCGTGACCGACGGGCGCGCGATCAGCGCGCGGGTCTTTTCCAGCACCGGCATCAGCTGCCCATGTCCAGCTTGAAGTCGCTGAAGGAGCCGGGTGCGGCGGACTTGGTGTAGTCGGGGGCGGCGCCCGGCTTTTCGGCTGGCGGGGTGGCCCCGTCGGCTTCCTTCGCCGCTCCCGGCGCGGCGGCGTTGTTGATCACCTGCTGCAGGTTGTTGGCCGAATCCGCGTTGGCCAGCGCTTCTTCGAGCGTGATGACGCCGCTGCTGTACAACTGATACAGGCATTGCTCGAAGGTCTGGCTGCCGGGCACCATGGATTTTTCCATGGCGTCCTTGATTTCGCCGAGGTCGCCCTTTTCGATCAGTTCGGCGATATAGCGCGAGTTGAGCAGCACTTCCACGGCCGGCGCGCGGCCGCCGTCGGGCTTCTTCACCAGGCGCTGGGAGATCACGCACTTGAGCGTGACGCCAAGGTCGGCGAGCAGGGCCGGGCGGTTTTCCAGCGGGTAGAAGCTGATGATGCGGCTCATCGCGTGGTAGCTGTTGTTGGCGTGCAGCGTGGCCATGCACAGGTGGCCCGACTGCGCGTAGGCGATGGCTTGGCTCATGGTGTCCTTGTCGCGCACCTCGCCGATGAAAATCACGTCGGGGGCCTGGCGCAGGGCATTCTTCAGCGCGATGTGGAAGGCCTTGGTATCGGAGCCGACCTCGCGCTGGTTCACGATGGATTTCTTGTTCTGGAAGATGAATTCGACCGGGTCTTCCAGCGTCAGGATATGTCCCGTCTTGCGCGCGTTGCGATAGTCGATCATCGACGTCAGCGTGGTCGACTTGCCCGAGCCGGTGGCACCGACCATCAGGATCAGGCCGCGCTTCTCCATGATGACTTCGGTCAGCACCGGCGGCAGGTTGAGCGTATCGAAATCCGGGATGTCGCTCGGAATGTAGCGCACCACCAGGGCGGGCGAACCCTTCTGGCGGAAGCAGGAGAGCCGGAAGTTGCCGGTGCCGGGCATGTTGTAGGCGCCGTTGAATTCCAGGTCCTCGAGGAACTCGCTCATCTGCTTTTCGGTGAGGATTTCTCCGAACAGCGTCATGATGGTGGCCGAGTCCATGATGGTCTGGTTGATCGGTACCGAATTCCCGTTGATCTTGATGTGGATCGGCGAGCCGACGGACACGAACAGGTCCGAAGCCTTCTTTTCCGCCATCAACTGGAACAGCCTCTGCATCGTGCCCATGGGTAATCTCCTGTGCCTGTCGCCCGGCTTTTCAGTCGCGCAGCAGTTCGTTGATGCCGGTCTTGGCCCGCGTCTGCGCATCGACGCGCTTGACGATGACGGCGCAATACAGGCTGTACTTGCCGTCGGCCGAGGGCAGGTTGCCGCTGACCACCACCGAGCCTTCCGGAATGCGACCATACATGACTTCGCCCGTGGCGCGGTCGTAGATCTTGGTGCTCTGGCCGATGTACACGCCCATCGAGATCACGCAGTTGTCCTCGACGATGACGCCTTCGACCACTTCGGAGCGGGCGCCGACGAAACAGTTGTCGCCGATGATGGTCGGGTTGGCCTGCAGCGGCTCCAGCACGCCGCCGATGCCGACGCCGCCGGACAGGTGCACGTTCTTGCCGATCTGCGCGCAGGAGCCGACGGTGGCCCAGGCGTCGACCATGGTGCCTTCATCGACGTAGGCGCCGATGTTCACGAAGCTGGGCATCAGCACCACGTTCTTCGCGATGAAGCTGCCGCGCCGCGCCACGGCCGGCGGCACCACGCGGAAGCCGCCCTTCTGGAAGGCATGCGCGTCGTAGTTGGCGAACTTGGTCGGCACCTTGTCGAAATAGCGCATCGGGCCGCCGTCCATCAGCACGTTGTCCTCGAGGCGGAAGGAGAGCAGCACGGCCTTCTTGATCCACTGGTGCGTGGTCCAGGCGCCGTCGATCTTTTCCGCGACGCGCAGCGTGCCGGCATCGAGTTCGCCGAGGACGTGGGCCACGGCGTCGCCGACACGGGCGGGCGCCTTGCCCGGGCTGAGGTTGGCCCGGTCTTCCCAGGCCTGCTCGATGATTTTCTGGAGTTCGTTCATGGCGGCTTCTTTCAGAGAGATTGACAAAAATCGTTGATGCGCTGCGCCGCTTCGAGGCATTCCTCGTGGCTGGCGACCAGCGCGATGCGGATGAAGTCGGCGCCCGGGTTGATGCCGTTGGCCTCACGTGCCAGGTAGCTGCCGGGCAGCACCACGACGTTCTTCTGGCGCAGCAGCTCGCGGGCGAAATCGGTGTCGGGTATCGGCGTCTTCGCCCAAAGGTAGAAGCCGGCATCGGGGATGCGGCAGTCGAGGTGGCGCGCGACCAGCGGCGTCACCTCGTGGAATTTTTCGGCGTACATGCGGCGGTTGTCGCGCACGTGGGCCTCGTCGTTCCAGGCGGCGATGCTGGCCGCCTGCACCGCAGGGTTCATGGCGCTACCGTGGTAGGTGCGGTAGAGCAGGAACTTCTTCATGATCGCCGCGTCGCCGGCGACGAAGCCGGAACGCAGGCCGGGCACGTTGGAGCGCTTCGACAGGCTGGAGAAGATCGCCAGGTTGCGGTAGTCGCTGCGCCCCAGTTGCGCGGCGGCGGTGAGCCCGCCCAGCGGCGGCCTGGCTTCGTCGAAATGGATCTCGGAGTAACACTCGTCGGAGGCGATGACGAAACCGTGACGGTCGGAAAGTTCGAACAGGGCCTTCCACGCGGCCAGATTCATCACCTTGCCGGTCGGGTTGGCCGGCGAGCAGACATACACCAGTTGCACGTCGCGCCAGGTGGACTCGGGCAGTTCGCTCCAGTCCATCGCGAAGTCGTTGTGCGGCACGGTATTGAGGAACACCGGCTGGGCGCCGGCGAGCAGCGCCGCGCCTTCGTAGATCTGGTAGAAGGGATTGGGGCAGACCACCTTTGCGCGGCCGGAACTGCGGTCGATCACGGTCTGGGCGAAGGCGAACAGCGCCTCGCGCGAGCCATTGACCGGGACCACCTGCGCGGCGTAGTCGGGCGCCGGGACGGCATAGCGGCGCGCGACCCAGGCGGCGATGGCCTGGCGCAACGCATCGCTGCCCTGGGTGGTGGGATAGTTGGCCAGCCCGGCCAGGTTGTCGGCCAGCGCGCGCTGGATGAAAGGCGGCGTCGGATGCTGCGGCTCGCCGATCGACAGTTTGATTTCTGCAAAAGTCGGCGCTGGCGATACGGCGGCGAACAGGTGGCGCAACTTTTCGAAGGGGTAGGGCTGCAGGCGGTCGAGGTCGGGATTCACGTCTGTCATGGCAAATTGGGCAAGGCCGCATTATACGAGGCGGCCCCCCCATCGATGGCGGCGGATTTCCGGTAAATTGCCGCCTGGTTAACAGCATGGAGAAACACATGGGACACATGATCGAATTCAAGCGCCCAGACGGCAGCGCCTGCCGCGGCTATCTGGCCAGCGCCGGACAGGGCCGTCCCGGCGTGGTGGTAATCCAGGAATGGTGGGGGCTCAACGACCAGATATGCGGCATCGCCGACCGCTTTGCCCGTGCCGGCTACAACGCGCTGGCGCCCGACCTGTTCCAGGGGCGCGTCACGCAGCAGCCGGACGAGGCCAGCCACCTAATGAACGGGCTGGATTTCCCCGGCGCGACGCATCAGGACATTCGTGGCGCGGTCGACCACCTGCGCGCATTGGGTGGTAACAGCGGCGGCAAGGTCGCCACCATGGGCTTCTGCATGGGAGGCGCGCTGACCATCGCGGCGGCGGTGCATGTGCCGAACATCGCGGCGGCGGTGTGCTTCTACGGCATTCCGCCCAAGGAGTTCGCCGATCCGGCCAACATCCGGATTCCCTTCCAGGGCCATTTCGCAAGCAAGGACGACTGGTGCACGCCGGCCGCGGCCGACACGCTGGAAGCGGCCATGCGCGCTGCCGGCAACCCTCCCGAACTGTTCCGCTACGAAGCCGACCACGCCTTCTTCAACGAGCGGCGCGGCGAAGTCTATGACGCAGCCTGCGCCAACCAGGCCTGGGAGCGCATGGCGGCGTTTCTCGCAAAGCACCTGGGATAGTATTGCCACACGATTGACGTGAAACATTCAAATGATCGTCATTCCGGCGAACGCCGGAATCCAGGACGCCGGTGCTCCTCAACCGGTCCTCTGGATGCCGGCTTTCGCCGGCATGACGTTGCGAAACTGATGTGTCTCTGTAGCGGTCCATGCCCTCACCCGAACTGACGCCCGCCGACTGGGTCAATATCAGCCTCACCGAGGCGCTGCTGGCGCGCGACGGGCCGCCGCTTTACGTCGCCGCCAAGCTCGGTTGCCTGGCGGCGGTGAAAGTGATGTGCGAGGCGGGCAGCAACGTCGAGGTGCTCGGCCCGAAGCGGGAGCGTCCGCTGCACGCGGCGGCCGCCGGCGGCCACGAGAGCATCGCGGCGACCCTGGTCAGCGCCGGCTGCGAGGTCGACGCCCAGGACGAAGACGGCAACACGCCGCTGATCACGGCGGTGCTGCACGGCCATGCCGCGCCGGTGGAACTGCTGCTGGCGGTGGGTGCCGACATGGATGTCACCCGCGTCGACGGACTGACGGTGATCGACATCGCCCAGCTACCCGGAACGCCGACCGGCATTCGCGAATTGATCCTGCTCGGGCAGGACGCGCTTGAGTAAGCTTTATCTGGCCGGGCCGGACGTATTTCGTCCGGATGCAATCGAATGGGCCGCGCGGGTCGCCGCCCGCTGCCGCGAATGCGGCCATCAGGCGTTGGTCCCGCTCGACGAAGCGCACGCCACGGCAGGCGACATCTACCGCAACAACCTGCGCCTGATCGCCGAGGCCGACGCGGTGCTGGCCAACCTCAACCCGTTTCGCGGCGACGAACCCGATTCCGGCACCTGCGTCGAGATCGGCTATGCGCTGGCGCTGGGCAAGCCGGTGATCGGTTACGCCGAGGACCTGCGCCCCCTGCGCGAGCGCCTGCGCGCGACCGGGCCCGGCGCCGACGGCCGTTACCGGGATGGCGCGGGCAATGTCGTTGAAGACTTCGGCCTGCCGCTGAACCTGATGCTGGCGGTGCCGCTGCAACTGGTGCAGGGTGGGATCGAGGCGGCACTGGCGGCGTTGGGGACTGGCTAGGAAAACGCCGGAATGACGGCATCAGGCGTCTGCGGGCGCCATCCTCACTTCCGGCACGATGCGGGTGTTCTCGCCGTCGACGATCAGCCATAGCTCGCCGTCCTGCAGCGTGCATTGCAACTGCATGCCGCGTTCGGCCAGCGCCGCCAGTGCGCGCGTGTCCTCGGTGGCGAGGTTGAGCACCGTCAGCTTGTCCTGGCGCCGCAGGGCGACCTGGTTCTGCTGCCACCACATGTCGGCGACGCGGCCGCCGTAGGTCAGCACCACGACCTTGTCCGATCGCCCGCAGGCGCGGCGTACGCGCTTTTCGTCGGGCAGGCCGACGTCGATCCACAGTTCGATGGCGCCGGTCAGGTCCTTGCGCCACAGGTCGGGTTCGTCTTCCGAGGAGAGGCCCTTGCCGAAGCCCAGCGCCTCGTCGGCATACATGGTGAAGGCCAGCACGCGCACCATCATGCGCTCGTCGGTTTCCGATGGATGGCGGGCAACCGTCAGGGCGTGGGTCTGGTAATAGTTGCGTTCGAGGTCGGCGATTTGCAGCTCGACCTTGAAGATCGTGGATTTGAGGGCCATGGCGTGCGGCGGGACGGAAACGGCGCCACATTAGACTACAGAATTTGACTTTCCCTGCGGCGGGGAATACAGTGGGTTTGCGTTCGACTTGAAGGCATTTCAAGGAGGAACTTAGCGCTGAACTACACCAATCGTTATATCGTTCCTCGCTCTACCCGGAAGTCTTTCTGACTTCAGCCCGAATGGGTCGCGCCGTTTGATTTTCAGCTTGCGGGCGCATGACAAATACCGCTAAAGCGACAAGCAAAAAGCCTGTTTTGACGATGCTGCCGAAACAGGCTTTTTGCCGTTTACCGTCCGCGAAAGCCGCACCGTGCTTTCACGAACTGCACGACAGCGCAGAACAGCCAGCCTTGTTGCGCGCCCAGTCGGGTTGGCGCGCGGCCAGGTCTTCGTGTTCCGGCTGTTCGTCGTAGGGGTGTTCGAGCACTTTCATCAGGCGCTCGAGGACCGAGGTGTCGCCCTGTTCCGCAGCATCGATGGCGAGCTGTGCGAGATAGTTGCGTGGCACGTACTTCGGGTTGGCGCGGTCCATCCGGGCGCGGCGCAGGGCGGCCGGTTCCGCATCGCGCCGCACGCGGTCGAGGTAGCGGCGCAGCCAGGGCAGCAGGCAGGCGCCGGATTCGTCGCCCTCGTAGAAGGCGGGACGCAGCGGCGCCAGCAGGGACTCGTCGTCGCTGTCGGCCGCGGGGCAATCGGCGGGCAGGTCGGCCAGCCGGCGGTAGAACAGCGTCATGTCGATGGCGGCCTGCGGCAGCAGCATTTCCAGATCGTCGAGCAGGCTCGCGTCGTTTTCGTCGATGGCGAGCAGGCCCAGCTTGTCGGCGGTGATGCGGTTCGAGGCCATGGCGAAGGTCCGGCCGAATTCGCGCAGGCCGGTTTCGAGGTCGGCGTGCACCGGGATCAGCGGCAGCAGGGCCTCGGCCAGGCGCATCAGGTTCCATTGCGCGATCGCGGGCTGGCGGCCGAAGCAGTAGCGCCGCATCTGGGCATCGGTGGTGTTCGGCGTCCACTCCGGATCGTAGCGTTCCAGCCAGCCATAGGGGCCGTAGTCGATGGTGAGGCCGAGGATGGACATGTTGTCGGTATTCATCACGCCATGGACGAAGCCGACCCGCATCCATTCGGCCACCATGCGCGCCGTGCGGCGGCAGATTTCGGCGAACCATTGCGCATAAACCTCGGGCGAGGGCGCGCCGAGTTGCGGGAAGTGGGCGGCGATGGCGTGGTCGGCCAGGCGCCGCAGTTCCTCGGTTTCGTCGTGGGCGCCGTGGATCTGGAAGTTGCCGAAGCGCAGGAAGGAGGGTGCGACGCGGCAGACGATGGCGCCCGGTTCGTCCTTCGCGTTGCCGTCGTAGAACATGTCGCGCTCGACCGGCTCGCCGGTGGCGACCAAGGACAGCGCACGCGTGGTCGGCACGCCGAGGTGGTGCATGGTTTCGCTGCAGAGGAATTCGCGCAAGGAGGAACGCAGCACGGCACGGCCGTCGGCATTGCGCGAGTAGGGGGTGCGGCCGGCGCCCTTGAGCTGCAGTTCGTGATGGCGGCCGTCGGCGCCGATCAGTTCCACCAGCGTCGTGGCGCGGCCGTCGCCGAGCTGGCCGGCCCAGTTGCCGAACTGGTGCCCGCCATAGCGCGCGGCATAAGGCTGCATGCCCGGCAGCACCCGATTGCCGGCCAGCACTTCGACGCTGGGCGCCGTCGCCGAGGCCGGGTGCGCGAGGCCGAGCAGGGCGCCCACCGCGTCGCTCCAGGCCAGCAGCCGGGGCGCCGCGACCGGCGCCGGTGCCACCCGGCTGTAGCAGGCCTTGCGCACCGGGCGCGGCACGTCGCGCTGCAGCGGATCGGCCGGCAGTTCGCGCACGAAGCGGTTGTCGAAGCGCCCGGCCAGCGCGGGATCGCAGAGATCGAGCAGCGGGGTTATGCCAGATGTATTACGGAGTATGTCGTTCATGCTGCGTTGCCGGGAATCGAGGGGGCGCGTTCTGCCGATTCAAGAGTCGGCGCCGGCGCCACGGCGTTTTACCTGTGCCCCGGTCGAATATCAACCCTGCGCGCGTTGGGGCATAGCGGGCCGGGGCTTAGCGGCGCGTCGCGGCGACCGGATGGATGCGCACCACCTTGCCCTTCGCGGCCAGCAGTTGCGGGCCGCAGCGCTGCGTGTCGTGGTAGATGCCGACGCAATCGAGGCACTGGTGGCATTCGTCGTAGTCGATGGCGCCGCCGGGTTCGATCGCATCGTAGCGGCAGGCGATGCGGCAGCGCTGGCAGGGCTGGCCGCAGGCTTCGATGCGTGGCAGCCAGTTCCAGCGCCGCAGCCGCCCGCCCAGCGTCAGCGCGGCACCCAGCGGGCAGACGAAGCGGCAGAAGAACTTGTACACGAAGGCGCCCGCCAGCAACAGGCCGACGGCCCACATCAGGAACGGCAGTTCGCGCTGGAAGCCGACCGTGATGGCGGTCTTGAAGGGTTCGACTTCCACCAGCTTCTCGGCGGCGGCCGGGGCGAAGGCCGCGCTGCCGACCAGCAGGGCGAGCAGCGCGTAGCGGCCGCGCGCGAGCAGGCGCGCCAGTCGATCCGGCAGGCGCCATTGCGGAACGCGCAGCGCGCGCGCGGCGAGGCCGACGAACTCCTGCAGCGCGCCGAAGGGACAGAGCCAGCCGCAGAAAGGACCGCGACCCCACACCGCCAGGCTGACCAGGGTGAAGGCGATGAGCAGCAGGGATACCGGATCGTAGAGGAAGCTCTTCAGGCCCGCGCCGGCCGCCAGCGACTTGATCGCGCCGGTGATCTGCACGATGGAAAGCTGCCCTTGCGCATACCAGCCGATGAACAGCAGCGTGAAGGCGAGGAAGCCCAGGCGGAAGCGGGAAAGGGTCTGCGGGCGGATCGAGACGGCGCGCGGCCGCAGCAGCACGCCAACCAGCAGCGCCAGGGCGAGGCCTATGATGATCAGGTCGGGCAGCCGTCCCTGCCAGGCTTGCAGCCATTCCGGCAAGGGCTTCGGCGGAAAGTCGAACAGTCCGGTGGGCGGGACATAGCGCAGGCTGACCTGCTTTTGCGTGACCACCGGCATGATGAAGCCGCGCGCGCGGCTGACAGTGAACTGGAAATCCATCGGCCGGCCCGGATCGAGTCCGGCGTGGGCCTGCGCGGTCAGGATCAGCGCCGCGCTCAGCTCGCCGAAGCCCGGCAGCCGCGCGTAATCGCGGTTGGCGTCGCGCAGTTCGACCGGCAGTTCGCTTTGCGCCAGCGCCAGGCGCGGCGGGGGCGTGCCCGGCACGAAGTTGTCGTCGACCAGCGCATAGCGCCCACGCGTGGCGACCCAGAAGGCGGGGCGGTCGTCCAGCATGTAGGTGCGGAACTTCTCCCAGTTGGTGTCGCCCAGCAGGTTGCGGCCGATGTTGGGCGAGTTGAGGTAGGCGACGAAGACTTCGACGTAGGTCTCGTCGGGATGGCTGGATGCCCGCTCGTCGGTGCCGGCGCCTTCGGTACCGGCGAAGAGCTTCTCGATGTCGGCGTTGCGGAACGCGATGCGCTGCACGTAGCCGCGCTGGAGCAGGGTGGCAAGGTCCATGCGCTCGAAGGGCAACGCCTTGACCACGGCCGGCGGCGCGCCGTCGCCGGCGTCGGCGAAGCCGAGGCGGGAACGGGCGACCGCGAGCGCGGCGGCGAGCACCGACTGGTTGACGATGCGCACCGAGGCGGTGGCCTTGGTCACGCCGTCGAGCACGACGCGATTGCCGCCGGCACCGGAGCGGGTGTTGCCGTAGGCGCTGGAGACCGTGATTTCCTGCTTCAGGCTCTTGCCCTGGTACTGCTTGACGAATTCCTGGAGCGGCAGCGGGCCGAGGCCGCCGAGGAAAACCGGTTCGTGCTGGCGCAGCACTTCCACGTCGAGGAACTTGCCTTCGGAATCGATCGCCACCAGCAGGTTCATCGGCGTGCCTTCGAAACCCGGGATCGGCGCCAGGTCGATCGATTCGAAGACATAGCCGACCGGGCCGGCATCGGGCTTGAGTTCGCTGGTCAGCGGCCAGGCCGCAACTTCCCGCAGCTTTTCGCCGACATGCAGCGGGCGCTGGAAGCGGCGCTCGATGTCGGCCCGGGCCAGGTCGCCAGCCGTGGCCGGCAGGCAGGCGAGGACAGTCGCCAATAGGCAGGCCAGCCGGATCGCCAGGCCAGCGAAGATGCTATTGCGGCGCATCGGCACGGATGAGGTCGGTCGTGGCCGATTTGATTGCGCCTGGTGCGGTTGTTTCAAGCTGTCTCCCGATGACCGGGCGGAGTGGCGGCCCGTAAAAAGTTTGAAACCTTAAGCAAGGATAGGGCCAGAAAGGCTTTCTCGGGTGGTCATCGAGACCGTCCGACCGGGCGGTCATGATTTTCATGAAACGCCGGCCGATGCTGGCGGGCCGCGAGCGGATACGCTAACTTTGCCACATGAATTCCGCCGTACTCGCCCATCCCGCCAGCTTTCCCGCACTGTCACTGCCCGACGTCAGGGGCAGTTGGCACATCGGCGCCGCGGTCCTTGTCTCGCTGCTGATCCACGGCTTCGCACTGGGCTGGTTGCCCGGCTTGTCGGGCAGCACGGAAGCCCCGGAATTGCGTCCGGTGCAGGTGCGCCTCGCGCCACCGCCACTTGAACAGCCGCCGATCGCCGTGTCGCCAGCGCCGACTTTTGCGCCGCCGGCGCCAACGGCGCGCCGCGCCCCGGAGCCCGTCCGGCAACGGGAAGCGCCGATGCTCGCGCGGCCCATGCCGGAGCCGGGCGCCGATGCTCCGGTGATTCGCCGTGAAGCACCGCCGCCCGCTGCTCCGGTCGAAACGCCGCGCGCCAACCCGGCCCCGGTCGCGCCGCGTGCTGCGGCGGCGGACGCGAATGCGCTCTCCGCCTACGGGAAAGAACTGGCCGGCGCGGTCGCCACCCGCCAGCGCTATCCGCGCGTCGCGCTGATGCGTCAGTGGCAGGGCACGGCCGTGCTGCAGCTTGAACTCGCCGCCGACGGCCGGTTGCTCGGAGTGCGCGTGATAAGCTCGAGCGGCCATGACACACTCGACAGGCAGGCACTCGATATGGTGCGCGAAGCCGTCCCCCTGCCATCCCTGCCCGAGGCCCTCGCCGGCCGGCCACTTACCGTCGATGTTCCGGTGGTGTTCCGCATCGCGTCCTGAAGCCTTGCCGACGCATCATGTGGCGCGCCAACTGCTTGCCGCCGCCGGCTTCCTGTTCTTCTTCCTGACTGCTGCTGCCGACACCCTGCCGCTGCAGCGCATCGCCGACGATGTGTACCTGATTCCCGGTGTCGTCGCCGACGCCGCGCCGGCCAACCGGGGGCGCGTGGTCAATACCGGCTTCATCGTCGGTCGGGAAGCGGTGATCGTGATCGACAGCGGCGCCAATCATGGTCAGGGCGAGGCCATCCTCGCCACGGTGGCGAGTGTTACGGACAAGCCGGTGGCGCTGCTGATCAACACCCATCCGCATCCGCAGAACGTGCTCGGCAACTCCGCCTTCGCCGCGCGCGGCATCCCGATCCTGGCCACGGCGGCAACCATTGCGGCGATGCGTACCCGCTGCCCGGACTGCCTGCGCAGCCTTGAAAGGAGCGTCGGTGCCGAGGCCATGGCCGCCACCCGCATCCAGCTCCCCGACCTGGTGGCCGGCAGCGAGCTGCGCGAGGTGGCGGGGCGGCGCCTGACGCTGCTGCACGCCGGGCACGGCCACACGGAAGGCGACCTGGCGCTGTTCGACGCGGCCAGCGGCGTGCTGTTTGCCGGCGACCTGGTGTATCGCGAGCAGGTGCCGCACCTTTCGGAATCGGATACGGCGGGCTGGCTGGCGAGCCTGCAGCCGCTGCGCGACCTGCCGATCCGGACGCTGGTGCCCGGCCGCGGCCCGGTGGGTGCCGCCGCCGACCTGGCGCCGATCGGCCGCTACCTGTCGCAACTGCGCCAGCGCGTGGGTGCCGCCTACCGTGACGGGCGCAGCGCCGACGAGGCCATCGCGCTGGCCGACCTGCCCGAGTTTTCCTCTTGGCAGGGCTACGCGGATCGCCACGGGCGCAACGTGCAGCACGTCTACTTCGAGATCGAGCGCGACGACCTGAACGGCCGTGGCAAGGCGCGCCAATGAGCCTGCGTCTGCGCCTGAACCTGCTGGTCGCCGGCCTCAACCTGGGCTTCCTGGTTGCCCTGACCTGGCTGATGGTGGACAGCCACCGCAATTCCATCCAGGAGGAAATCGAGGCCGCGCACCGGGTCACCGTGCAGATGCTCGGCACGGCGGCGCAGACCAGCCGCGTCTTCGGTTCGGCGCCGGCGGTGATGGTTGATTATCTGCAAAGCCTGGGCCGGGTGCGCGCCAACGAGATTCGCCTGTACTCGGACGACGGCGTGCTGCGCTACGAATCGCCGCCGAGCGGCTACAAGGCCGGGCGCCGCGCGCCGGACTGGTTCGATTCGCTGATGCGCCAGCGCATGGAGGCAACTGTGATCGGCCTGCGCGGCGCCCGCATCGAGATCGTGCCGGATGCTTCGCGCGCCGTGCTCGACGCCTGGGACAACGTGACCGCGGTATTCCTGCTCGGGCTCGGCTTCGTCGCCGTGCTCCACGTTTCGTTGTTGCTGTTCCTGCGCCGCCTGCTGCGCCCGACCGAGGCCGACGCATTGCGCCTGGTGACGACCACCCGGCAACTGGCGGAAAACCGAGAGGTGACGCGCCTGATCCAGGCCGGCGTCGAGGACGAGCGCAAGCGCCTTTCTCGGGAACTGCACGACGAACTCGGCCAGTCGGTGACCGCGATCCGACTTATCGCGGCATCGATTTCGCGCAGCGGCGAATCGGCCGGCGCCCTGCAGGGGTCGGCGAAGATCAACGAGATTGCCGCCGGGCTTTACGACAGCGTGCATCGCATCGTGCGCGAGCTGCGCCCCGCGGTCCTCGAACAGCCCGACCTGGCCGCCGCGCTGGCCGACCTCGGGCGCGAATGGCGGGCGCGGCATCCGGAGATCGACCTGGTGCTGAAACTCGACGGCGACCTGGGCGACCTCGGCGAAGCGGCGACGCTGGCCGCGTTCCGCTGCGTTCAGGAGGCGCTGACCAATGTGCTGAAACATGCCGGCGCAAGTCGCGTCGAGGTTTCCGTGCGGCGCCGCGACGACGGCCTGGAAGCCACCGTCGACGACGACGGGCAGAGGCCGACGATCGGCGGCGCGGCGTCCGGCCATGGTCTGGTCGGCATGCGCGAGCGGGTCGAGGCGCTGGGCGGCAGCCTCGAAGCGGCGGCCCGCGCCGGAGGCGGGTTCCGCGTTAGCATGGTGCTTCCGCTGCCAGGAGACCTCAGTTGAATCCGACATTGCGCATCATGCTGGTCGACGATCATGCCGTCGTTCGCATGGGCTTTCGCCTGCTGCTCGACACCACCGCCGACCTGCGCGTGGTGGCCGAATGCGGCAGCGGCGAAGAGGCGCTCAAGAGCTTCGCCGAGGTCAATCC
>JBIKLV010000014.1:0-64433 GCA_044359585.1 Sulfuritalea sp.
GGATGATGCGGCGCAGGACGTAGCCGCGTCCCTCGTTGCCCGGGATGACGCCGTCGGCGATGAGGAAGGAGCAGGCGCGGATGTGGTCGGCCAGCACGCGCAGCGAAGGGCTGTCCATGTCGGCGTCAGAGGTTTCACGCGCGGCGGCCGCGATCAGCGCCTGGAACAGGTCGATCTCGTAATTGGCATGGACATGCTGCAGCACCGCCGAGATCCGTTCAAGGCCCATGCCGGTGTCGACCGAGGGCTTGGGCAGCGGATGCATGACACCGGCTTCGTCGCGGTTGAACTGCATGAACACGTTGTTCCAGATTTCGATGTAGCGGTCGCCGTCCTCGTCCTCGCTGCCCGGAGGACCGCCCCAGATGTGCTCGCCATGGTCGTAGAAGATCTCGGTGCAGGGGCCGCAGGGGCCGGTGTCGCCCATCATCCAGAAGTTGTCGGAAGCGTAGCGCGCGCCCTTGTTGTCGCCGATGCGGATCACGCGTTCGGCCGGCACGCCGATTTCATTGGTCCAGATGTCGTAGGCCTCGTCGTCCTCGGCATACACGGTGACCCAGAGCTTTTCCCTGGGCAGTTTGTAGACGTCGACCAGCAGTTCCCAGGCGTACTTGATGGCGTCGCGCTTGAAGTAGTCGCCGAAGCTGAAGTTGCCCAGCATCTCGAAGAAGGTATGGTGCCGCGCGGTGTAACCGACGTTTTCCAGGTCGTTGTGCTTGCCGCCGGCGCGCACGCATTTCTGCGAGCTCGTGGCACGGTTGTAGCTGCGCTTGTCGAAGCCGAGGAACACATCCTTGAACTGGTTCATCCCGGCGTTGGTAAACAGCAGCGTCGGATCCTCATGCGGCACCAGCGAACTGGAGGCGACGATCTGGTGGCCCTTGGAGGCGAAAAAATCGAGGAACTTCTGGCGGATTTCGGAGCTTTTCATGGCGGGAGCGCAGCCTGAGAGGCAAAGCGCGGATTTTACGCGATGAAAGCGCATCGCCGGGATACCCTCCGCACCAGTAACCCGGACAAAGAAAAGCCCGCCTCACGGCGGGCCTCAATTTGATGCGGGCGCTTATTTGTTGCGGGCAGGACGATCCTTCTTGCCATCGTGGTTGCGGTCATGCTGGCGGTCGTGCTTTTCGCGGGCGATGTGCCGGCTTTGCGTGTTCTCGGCCTTCTGCAGCCGCGCCCTCTCCTTCGGCGTGACCTTGCCGTCGGCCTTGGCCTTGTCTTCCATCTTCTGCACACGCTCCTGGCCCTTTTCGAGGCGCGCCGCTTCCTTCGATGTCAGTTCGCCCGACTTCACGCCCTGGTCGATGCGCTGCTGCTGATTGGCCTGGCGCTTGTCGATGCCGGGAGTCGCGACAGGGTCCTTCGCCGGTGCGGTTTGCGCCAGCACGGGCAGCGTGAATGCGGCGAGAACGGCAACCAGCAGGCTCGACTTGAATTTCATTTGTTGCTCCTTATGTCTGGAATGGGACAACCCCATGCGCAGAATAACGCCGGGCCCGCAATCCAGGTGACATGGAAATGTAAGCGGCGGTAAGCCCGCTTACATTTCCGCCGCTTGCCAAAGGTCGGGGCGATCGCTGAACACCGCGCTGATCCCGAGCGCAAAGAGGCGCGCGGCCTCGTCGCGGCTATTCACCGTGTAACAGGCCAGCGCATAGCCGGCGTTGCGCACGGCCAGCGCCTGATCCTCCGTCAATGCGTTCGCCGCGCAATGCAGGGCCAGCGATCCCGATTGCTCCAGCAGCAGAAGCCAGTCGGCTGGAACCGCTTCGACCAGCATGGCGCGCGGCAACGGCGGCGCCTCGATGGCGGCAGCCTGCAAGGCCTGCGCGGAAAATGACGAAAGCAGCAGCTTGCCGCCAATGGCCGCTGCGACGCGGGCGACGGCGCGCCCGGTCTCGGCTTCCTGGCCCGCGGCAGGCTTGATCTCGACATTGGCCCACAGCCCGAGCGAGGCGCACAGCCGCAAGGCCTGGTCGAGGCTCGGCACCGGCTCTCCACTGAAAGCCCGATGATGCCGGCAACCGGCGTCGAGGAGCATCAAGCGTGTGGAGTCGATTGCCGCCACGCTGCCCCGGCCCGACGTAGTGCGCTCCAGGGTCTCGTCGTGGATCAGCACCGGAACGCCATCGGCGCCGAGCATGGCGTCGAACTCGACGCCGCGGCAACCGATGCGCGCCGCGATGCGCAAGCCGGCCAGGGTGTTTTCCGGCGCCAGCGCCCCGCCGCAGCGGTGCGCGATGATGCGCGGATGGATCATCGCCGGACCGGACCTGCTCCCGCCCTGGGCGGCGGCACGAGCGACTCATTGACGCGGCGCATGGCATTGTCCAGCGCCTCCTTCGCCGCCCTGTCGGTAGTCCACACGAACTCCACTTCCTCGCCGATGAACTCGTGCAGGCGGTCGCGAATGGGTCCGTGCTTGATCCGGGTGCTGCCCTTGCGCGACACCGACAGGCGCCTTTGCGCCGCATCCAGCAGATTCGGCGGAATGTCGGAACTGCGCAGCGCCGCCAGGGCGCCCGGCGTCATCGGCAGGAAGCTGGTCGCCTGCACCCACTCCTTTTGCACCTCTGGGCGCATCAGGAAGCTCATGAAGCGCGCGGCCAGCCGGTATTCGTCCTTCTTGTGCCCGGCCAGCACCCACAGTCCGGCGCCGTCGGGCAGGACATCGTTGGGCTTCGCCGCATAGGCGTCGTCGTAGTGAGGCAAGGGATGGATGCCGACGTCGATGCCGGCACGCCGGGCCTCGGCAAAGAGCGAGGACTCGCCCGTCAGCATGGCGCATTCGCCGCCGAGGAAGCGCCGGTTGCCCTCGCGGCCAGGGCCGGAATAGTGGAAGTAGCGGCTCTTCTGCCAACTCGCCAGCAGGGCAAGATGCTTGACGTTGGCCATGCCATTCAGCAAAACCAGATCCGCCTTGCCGCCTTTCGCCATCAGCGGCTCGCCGGCCTGCGCCGAGATGTTTTCCGAATGCACCCAGGCGAAGCGCGCCGTGGTGAGCGGGCATTTGCCGCCTCGGTCGTAAATCTCGCCGGCCACCTTCTGCAACTCCCACCAGGTACGTATCGGCTGGTCCGGGTCGACACCGGCCCTGCGCAGGGCATTGCGGTTGGTAAGCAGCACGGGCAGGGTCAATGCCAGGGGCAGCGCCTGAATGCGCCCGCCGGCATCATCCATCGCATCGGCCACCTGCGGATATAACTGCGCCGCGTCGAGCTTCTCCCCGGCCTCGCGCATGACCTCGTGCAGCGGGCGAAAACGCGGTCGCGTGGCGAAGATCTCCATGCTGTCGTCGGGATCGAGCAAGGCGAGGTGCGGCAGCACCTGCTTTTGCTCCACACCACGCGCGTCCTGCAAAAGCACGCGGCCCTTGCCCTTGAGTCCATCATTGAAGCGCAACACCAGCGTCGCCAAGGTATCCAGCGGGCGGCCGTCGAGGTCGTGGCGCAAGGTGATGTCCTGGGCCAAGGCCGCGCCGGCCAGGCAGCATCCGAGCAATATTCCGAAAAGCTTTCCCATTCGGCCAACTTCCATTCAAGCGAACAGATCAAGTTTATACGCGAACGACGCGTGTCCCGAAACGGTTGCACCCTCGCCACTTGTCGATTACGCTATGGCTGAATTCCCGACTGGAGCCGGCATTCCGCCCGCAATACAAGCGTCATGAACACCTCACAACGGATCGCCGTGTTCGTGGCGGTGGCCAACCTGCTGCTGTTGGCGGCATTCCCGCCATACGACTACGTCTCCCTGCAACGCGGCAACGTGCCAACCTTCGACGGCTTCTACTTCGCCTTCGGCCCGCATCCGAACCGCGTCCTGAACATGGATTTCCTCCTGCTGGAAATCATCGTGGTGCTGATCAACGCCTGCATCGCCGTGCTGCTGCTGCGCGCCCCGGCTACCAGCCAGGCGCGCAGGCTGGGCGGCAACTGGCGACAGCGGTCCGTGCTGCTGCTGGTCGCCATCAACCTGGTACTGATGCTGCTGTTCCCGCCCTTCGAGTACTACTCGGCGATCACCAAGGCGGCCCTGCCCACCTTCGAAGGCTTCTACTTTGTGTTCGGAGACAACTCCCAGCGCCAGTTAGTGGCGCCTATCCTCTACATCGAAGTCGCCCTGGTCCTGATCAACGGCGCCCTGTTATGGCTGGCCTTCCGCGACAAGACGCCGGACGAACTGTCGGCGGAACAGGTGCGCGCCCTGGCGCAGCGCGTGCGGGCCGCCCAAAAGAAATGATCGGTGGCAGTTCAGGCCGCCACCCGCAGTGGTTTCGCGCCTTGTTTTCGTCGGCATCTTCGGTATAATCCGCCCCTCTCAAGCGCCCGTAGCTCATCTGGATAGAGTACTTGGCTACGAACCAAGGGGTAGGGAGTTCGAATCTCTCCGGGCGCGCCAGCAATACCAAAGGGCCTGCAGCAATGCAGGCCCTTTTCGTTTGCGTCCCTGATACGCTTGACGGCCCCGCCCGCGTCGGAGGCAACGAAATGAACACCCTGGATTTCCTCGTCCGCAAGGACCAGCTTTCGCGCGCCGAATTGCGTACCGCATCGGCGCCAGCCCTCGACGCCGGACAGGTCCGGCTACGTGTGGACAAGTTCGCGCTGACCGCCAACAACATCACTTACGCGGCCTTCGGCGATGCCATGAACTACTGGGGTTTCTACCCGGCCGAGGACGGCTGGGGACGAATCCCTGTGTGGGGCTTCGCCGAGGTGATCGAATCCCGTTGCTCCGGCATCGCGGTCGGCGAGCGCTTTTACGGCTATTACCCGATGTCGTCCACCGTCGTTCTGCAACCGACCCGACTATCCACCGCAGGCTTCGCCGACGGCGCCGCGCATCGGGCCGCACTGCACGCGGTCTACAACAGCTACCTGCGCTGTTCCAGCGATCCTTTCCACACAGCGCAAACCGAGGACCAGCAGGCGCTGCTGCGGCCCCTGTTCATCACCTCGTGGCTGATCGACGACTTCCTGGCGGACAACGCGTTCTTCGGCGCCAGCGATGCCGGCGACGGCATCGTGCTGCTCTCCAGCGCGTCGAGCAAGACCGCCTGGGGCACGGCCTTCATGCTGGCGCAGCGCAAGGGCATCGAACTGGTCGGCCTGACCTCGGCGGCGAATGTGGACTTCTGCAAGAGCCTGGGCTGCTATCACCGCGTCCTCGACTACGGACAGCTCGACCAGATCGCCGCCGACACGGCTTGCGTCTATGTCGATTTCGCCGGCAATGCCGCCTTGCGCAAGGATATCCACACGCGCTTCGCAAACCTGAAATTCAGCAGCTCGATCGGCGGCACCCATGTCGACCAACTCGGTGGCGCGCGTGATCTGCCGGGGCCGCGGCCGACGCTGTTCTTCGCCCCGGCGCAGATCAAGAAGCGCAGCGGCGAATGGGGTGCCGACGTCCTTGGCCAGCGCTTGCTTCAGGCATGGCAGGCTTTCCTCGGCGCCGCGAGCAATCCGGCGGTGCCCTGGCTGGTGGTGAAACATCACCGGGGACCGCAGGCGGTGACAGCCGCCTATGCCGACGTGCTCGCCGGACGTGGCGACCCGCGCCTCGGCCACATGCTTTCGCTGGCGTAGCGCCGGCGCACTCTCGCCTTTCGCCGGGCAAGAAAAAAGGCCAGACCGAAGTCTGACCTTTGTGAAATCTGGTGGAGGTGAGCGGGATCGAACCGCTGGCCTCGACGTTGCGAACGTCGCGCTCTCCCAACTGAGCTACACCCCCGTGAGGGGCCGGATTATATCAACCGCGCCAAGTCAAGGGAAGCCGGCCTCAGACGAGGCTGACCTCCTTCAGCGCGCACTTGGTAACCCCCAGTTCGGTGCGCACCACCAGCGGGTAGCTGTTGCCGAGGAAGGTGCCGACCGCAGCGATGTTGTAGCCGACGACGATGCCGGGTATGTTGCCGACCAGGACTTCTCGCCCGACCACGAAGCCCTGCTTGATGGCAACGCTCACCGCGCAGGCGATGGCATTGTCGGTTCGTTCCGCGCCGTGCCGGCCTGTTCCCGGGCGCAAGCCCTTGCGTTGTTTGGCAGCCATTTTGTCGCTCCTTTGCGGAAATTCCGCTCTCAGGAAAATTATCGGCCGCTGCCAAAAAACTTTAGGCCTTGATGAAATTAATGTTTCACCCCTATTTCGACCCGGCTGCAGCCCGCCGCAGGCGGTCCGCAACGGCCCGCCACGCCTCGTCATCGGCAGGTGCCGCAACCAGGATCAGGTCGCAGGCCAATGCATCCAACTCGCGCAGGCGGGCATACAGGTCATGCGCAAATCGCTCCGGATCGATGTGGGCCGCACGCCAAACCAGGCGTTCGCACGCTATCGCGGGCGCTTGCGCTGCCAGCACGGCGATGCGCTGTCCGGCATCCAGCGCGCGCGCGGCGATCGCGTCAAGATCTGTCGCGGTGGCCAGTTGCAGCGGGGTGCGCGGGGCGTAGTGCGCCTCCAGGCTGCCCGAAACACGAGGCGCATCTGCCGCGCCGCCGAACTTCGGAACCAGGCCCAGCACCTCGCTGATGGCCAGTGCTTCGAGCATGCCGGGGCGCAGGATGCGCGGCGCGGCGCCGGACAGGTCGAGGATGGTCGATTCGATCCCGACCGCGCAAGGACCGCCATCCAGCACCTGCGCCACGGCATCGCCGAGGTCCTCGCGCACGTGCGCGGCGGTGGTCGGACTGATGCGTCCGAAGCGGTTGGCCGAGGGCGCGGCAACCCCGCCATTGAACTCGCGCAGCAGTTGCAGGGCCAGCGGATGGTTCGGCACGCGCAGTCCGACCGTATCCTGTCCACCGGTGATCGCATCGGAGACCGATGGTTGCCGCCTGAGGATCAGGGTTAACGGGCCGGGCCAGAATGCGGCTGCCAGTCTGTGCGCCGCTTCGGGAATGTCCGCCGCCCAGCGCTCGAGATGCCTGGCGTTGGGCAAGTGGACGATCAGCGGATGGTCGGCGGGTCGTCCCTTCGCGGCGAAAATTTTTGCGATGGCCCGCGAATTCGCCGCGTCGGCGCCCAGGCCATAAACGGTTTCGGTGGGGAAAGCCACCAGTTCGCCCGCGCGCAGCAAGGCTGCCGCGCGGGAGATCTCACTCATCGCGGATGCCGATCAGTTGCCGTGCCGCCAGCGCCGACTTTTGCACCTGCTGCGCATCGCTGCCGATCACCGTGAAGTGGCCCATCTTGCGTCCCGGTCGGGCGTGGTGCTTGCCGTAGAGGTGCAGCTTGAGGTTGGGCACGGCGAGCAATTGCGCCCAGTCGGGCTCGTGGGCATGGTGCGGGTCGCGCAGGTACCAGAGGTCGCCCAGCAGGTTCACCATGACGGATGCCGAATGCGCGCGCGCCTCGCCCAGCGGCAGGCCGGTCAACGCCCGCACCTGCTGCTCGAACTGGTTGGTGACGCAGGCGTCGATAGTGTAGTGGCCCGAGTTGTGCGGTCGCGGCGCCATTTCGTTGACCAGCAAGCGCCCGCGCACGACGAAGAATTCGACGGCGAACGTGCCGACATAGCCCATTTCCTGCGCGATGCCCTCGGCGATTTCCTGGGCGTCGCCAGCCATGCAGCCGCCGGTGCGCGCCGGCACGATGGAGACGTCGAGGATGCCGTGGCGATGGCTGTTCTCCGCGACCGGGAAGCACTTCACGCTGCCCGACTCGTCGCGCGACAGCACCACCGACACCTCGTAGTCCAGTGCCAGCATCTGCTCCAGCACGCAGGGCTCGTTCTTCAACTGGCGAAACGCCAGCAGTGCCTCGTCGCGGCCCGCGACCCGGATCTGGCCCTTGCCGTCGTAGCCAAAGCGCGCCACCTTGAGGATGCCGGGGAACAGTCCGGCATTGGCCTGTGCGACATCTTCTTCGCTGCGAATGTCGGCGTAGGGTGCGTGGGGAAATCCGTGCTGACGCAGGAAGCCCTTCTCCGCGCTGCGATTCTGGCTGATGGCGACGGCATCGGCAGACGGCCGCACCGGCAGGAACTTCGACAGGTAGGCGAGGCTGCCGGCCGGCACGTTTTCAAACTCGGTAGTCACGGCGGCGCAGGATTCGGCCATCTGGTTCAGCGCATCCGGATCATCGTAAGCCGCCACCAGGTGCCGGTCGGCGATGCGCCCGGCGGGACTCTGCGCGTCGGGATCGAGCACCACCACGCGATAGCCCAATTCGTGGGCGGCGATGACGAAGAAGCGGCCCAACTGGCCGCCACCGAGCATGCCGAGCGTGGCGGGTGGCAGGATCATGACAGCCAAGGCAGCAATAACGCCCGCCCCATCCCTTCCTTCCCCTCGCGGGGAAGGCTACTGGTTGGCTCGCTTCGCTCGACTTTCACAGGATATCCGCCGGTACTTTCGCACTATCGCCTAGCGCTTGATGGCGCGGAAACCAATATCGCGGCGGCACTGCATGCCGTCGAAACTGACCTGGTCGAGCACCTCGTAGGCACGCTTCTGCGCCGCCTTGACGTTGTCGCCCAGCGCCGTGACGCAAAGCACGCGCCCGCCGGCGGTCAGCACCTCGCCCTTGCCCGTAACGGTACCGGCATGGAACACGTGGCTGTCTTCAGTGCGCGCAGGCAGCCCGTGGATCACGTCGCCCTTGCGCGGTGTGTCCGGATAGTTGGCGGCGGCCATGACCACGCCGAGCGCGACGCGGCGATCCCAGTCGACCTCGACCTCGTTGAGGCGTCCGTCGATGGCAGCGTCGACGATCTCGACGAAGTCGCTCTTCAGCCGCATCATGATCGGCTGTGTTTCCGGATCGCCCATGCGGCAGTTGAATTCGAGCACGCGCAGGCTGCCGTCGGGCTTGATCATCAGGCCGGCATACAGGAAGCCGGTGTAGACGATGCCGTCGGCGGCCATGCCGTTGATGGTCGGCATGATCACCTCGCGCATGACGCGGGCGTGGATTTCCGGCGTCACCACCGGTGCCGGCGAATAAGCGCCCATGCCGCCGGTGTTCGGCCCCTGGTCGCCGTCCTTGAGGCGCTTGTGGTCCTGGCTGGTAGCCAGCGCCAGCGCGTGGCGGCCGTCGGCCATGACGATGAAGCTGGCTTCCTCGCCGTCGAGGAATTCCTCGATGACCACGCGCGCCCCGGCGTCGCCCAGCTTGTTGTCGGCGAGCATCATGTCCACCGCGGCGTGGGCTTCGGCGATGTCCATCGCCACCACGACGCCCTTGCCGGCGGCGAGGCCGTCGGCCTTGATCACGATCGGCGCGCCCTCGGCATCGATGTAGGCGTGGGCGGCCCTGATGTCGGCGAAGGTCTGGAACTTCGCTGTCGGGATCTTGTGCCGCGTCATGAAACGCTTGGCGAAGTCCTTGGAACTTTCGAGCTGCGCGGCGGCCTTGGTCGGGCCGAAGATGCGCAGGTTGCGAGCACGGAACACATCGACGATGCCGGCCGCCAGCGGCGCTTCGGGACCGACCACGGTGGCATGCACCTTCTCGCGCTGGGCGTAATCGGCCAAGGCGTGGATGTCGGTCAGCGGCAGGTTTTCCAGCTCCTGCTCGCGGGCCGTACCGGCATTGCCCGGCGCCACGAAAACCTTCTGCAGGCCCGGCGATTGGGCCAGGCGCCAGGCCAGTGCATGCTCGCGCCCGCCGGAACCCACCACAAGAATCTTCATGGCTCAGTGACGGAAATGACGGAAGCCGGTGAACACCATGGCCAGGTTCTGCTCGTCGGCCGCGGCAATGACTTCCGCATCGCGCACCGAGCCGCCGGGCTGGATCACCGCCGTGGCACCGGCCTTGGCCAGCACGTCGAGGCCGTCGCGGAAGGGGAAGAAGGCATCCGAGGCCGCGACGCAGCCGACCACGGCGAGGCCGTTGTTCTCGGCCTTGATCGCGGCGATGCGGGCCGAATCGACGCGGCTCATCTGGCCGGCGCCGACGCCGACGGTCATCGCGTCCTTGCAATACACGATGGCGTTGGACTTGACGTACTTGGCGACGCGCCAGGCGAACAGCAGGTCGGCCATTTCCTGGGCGGTAGGCGCACGCTTTGTCACCACCTTGACGTCGGCCTGGACGATGCGCGCCTCGTCGGCGCTTTGCAGCAGCAGGCCGCCGCCGACACGCTTGTAGTCGAGCAGGCCGGCGACCTTGCCCAGCGGCACGACGAGAACGCGCAGGTTCTGCTTGGCGGCGAACACGGCGCGCGCTTCGGCGGTGATCTCGGGCGCGATGATGACTTCGGCGAATTGGCCGGCGATGGCTTCCGCCGCCGCCTTGTCGATCGCGACGTTAAAGGCGATGATGCCGCCGAAGGCCGAGGTCGGATCGGTCTTGAAGGCCTTGCGGTAGGTCTCCAGCGCATCGGCACCGACCGCGACGCCGCAGGGATTGGCGTGCTTGACGATGACGCAGGCGGCCGGCGCGATCGAGGCGTCGAAGGCCTTGACGCATTCCCAGGCCGCGTCGGCGTCGGCGATGTTGTTGTAGGAGAGTTCCTTGCCCTGGATCTGCTCGTAGCTGGCGATGCTGCCCGGCACGGTCGTCGTCTCGCGGTAGAAGGCCGCCTGCTGGTGCGGGTTCTCGCCATAACGCAGCGTCTCGACCTTGTCGAAAGCCAGTTGCAGCTTCTCGGGGAAGGGACCCGGCTTGTTCTGCTCGTCGAGCGAAGTCAGCCAGTTGGCGATCGCCGAGTCGTAGCGCGCGGTATGGGTGAAAGCCTTCTTGGCCAGCGCGAAGCGCGTGGCATAGGAAATCGCGCCGCCGGCCTTGAGTTCTTCCAGGATCGGCGCGTAGTCCTCCGGATCGGTCAGCACGGCGACGCCGCCCTGCTCGTTGCCATGGTTCTTCGCTGCGGCGCGCACCATGGTGGGGCCGCCGATGTCGATGTTCTCGATCGCGTCGTCGAGCGTGCAGCCGGCCTTGGCCACCGTCTCGCGGAAGGGGTAGAGGTTCACCACCACCAGGTCGATCGCCTCGATGCCGTGCTCGGCCATGACGGACAGATGCTCGGGCAGGTCGCGGCGACCGAGGATGCCTCCGTGAACTTTCGGATGCAGGGTCTTGACCCGCCCGTCGAGCATTTCTGGAAAGCCGGTGTAGTCGGAGACGTCGGTGACGGCCAAGCCGGCATCACGCAACAGCTTGGCGGTGCCGCCGGTGGAAAGCAGCTTGACCCCGAGCTGGGCCAGGCCGCGGGCGAAATCAACCGCGCCGCGCTTGTCGGATACGCTCAGGAGCGCTTGTGTGACTTTCATCTGAACCTCGGGAAGTAAACATTGACTGGTTTGTACGGAGTCCCCTGTAACAAACGCGCGCAGCGCGCCGAACGGTAACCCCCCGCGAGGGGGGAAGGGGGGCGGGCGAATAATTGGCTCTTCGCGTGTTTCATCTTCTGCGGCTGGCGCTCGGTGCGATGAGCGCTACAGTAGTTCGTGTTCGACCAGCATGCGGCGCAGGGTGCCGCGGCTGATGCCCAGCATCTCGGCGGCGATGGTCTGGTTGCCATCCGCCTGCTTCATCACCACTTCCAGCATCGGCCGCTCGACGCATTTCAGCACCATGTCATAGACGGCATGCGGCGCCTGGCCATCGAGGTCGCGGAAGTAGCGGTTCAGGGTGCGTCGCACGCAATCGTTGATTTCGCTGCTCATGCCGCACGCATCTCCTGGTCGCGATCTTCATAGCGCAGGCGCTCGTTGGCGGCCGCCTGGCCAAGGAAGAATTCGTCGGCGGCGGCAAGCTGCTCGCCCACCGACTGCAGCTGGTTCATGGCATGGCGGAAATTCGCCGAGCCGACCAGGCCCTTGGTATACCAGCTGATGTGCTTGCGCGCGATGCGCACGCCGGCCTCTTCGCCGTAGAAACCGTAGAGCTCGCCAAGGTGCCCGCGCAGGATGCGATGGATCTCCTCGACGCGCGGCGACGCGAGCGCTTCGCCGGTGGCGAGGAAGTGTTCGATCTCGCGGAACAGCCAGGGACGGCCCTGCGCGGCGCGACCGATCATCACACCGTCGGCGCCGGTGTAGTCGAGCACGTAACGGGCCTTCTGCGGCGTGTCGATGTCGCCGTTGGCGATCACCGGAATCCCGACCCGGGACTTGACCAGGGCGATGGTGTCGTACTCCGCGCAGCCCATGTACTGGTCTGCGCGTGTGCGGCCGTGGATGGCGATGGCGCGGATGCCGGATTCCTCGGCGATGCGGGCAATGCTCGGGGCATTGCGATTGGCGCTGTTCCAGCCGGTGCGGAACTTGAGCGTGACCGGGGTGTCGGGCACGGCAGCCACCACGGCTTCGAGGATTCTTGCCACCAGCGGCTCGTTCTGCATCAGCGCCGAGCCGGCCATGACGTTGCAGATCTTCTTCGCCGGGCAACCCATGTTGATGTCGATGATCTGGGCGCCGTTGTCGGCGTTGTAGCGCGCAGCCTGCGCCATCATCGCCGGATCGGCGCCGGCGATCTGCACCGAGATCGGATCGACTTCGCCTTCATGGTCGGCGCGCCGGCGCGTCTTGGCGCTCCCATAGAGCAGCGAATTGGAAGTAACCATTTCCGACACCGCGAGCCCGGCGCCGAGCGACTTGCACAACTGGCGAAACGGACGATCCGTGACCCCGGCCATGGGCGCGACAAACAGGTTGTTGCGCAACTGAAAACCGAGGAAGTCCATGTCGGAATGGGAAGGGAACGCGGCCGGGAGGGCGCGATTTTAGCGCAAAGCAGGCTGCCGGCAATCGAGGATGTTTATCGGGCGACGTTCCTGTGTGACATAAATCACGGCCAGGCACGGGCGCCATAAATCATCCGCTTGGCAACGAAGCCGCGCAGTTCCGGGACCATGTCCAGTGCCAGCAAGCCCGCGCCCCGCAAGTGCCGCAGCGGCGCGAAATCCGAGGCGAAGCCATCGATCAGCAGGTCGGTGAACGCAATCGCGCCGCGCCGGTCCGCGCGCCGGCTGCGCGCGTAGCCTGCCAGCACCTCGGGCGCCCCGGGGTCAGCAGATGCACCAACTTGGCGCGCCAGTTGCCAGATGTCGCGCAGGGCCAGGTTGAAGCCCTGCCCGGCAACAGGATGCAGGGTTTGCGCCGCGTTGCCCAGCCAGACCTGGCGCGCGCCGACCGGATCGGGCCGATAGCGCAATCCAAGCGGGTAGGACACCCGCGGCGTCGCCGAGACGAAGCGGTGACGGTTGCCGAAACGCTTTTGCAGCAGCGCGAGAAAGCCCGCGTCGCCGAGCGACTTGACCTCGTCAACAATTGCGTCGTCGCAGGTCAGCACCACCGAATAGCCTTCACCCAGCGGCAGCAGCGCCACCGGGCCTTCGCCGGTGAAGCGCTCCCAGGCAACATTGCGATGCGGCCCATCGATGGCGACATTGCACAGCACCGCATGCTGGCCATAGTCACGCCGGGTGCCCGCGCCGGGCTCGACCACGCCTTCGGCCCAGGCCGTCAGCGAGAAGTTTGCCGTGTCGCCGGCGCCGACTCTTGCCGAATCGCGATAGACGATTCCCGCATTGGTTGCCGCGGCGTCGAGCGCCACGATCAAGTCGCGCGCCGGCAACACCCAGCCGAGCGCTCCGAGTCCAAGTTCGGACGCGCGCAGCAACGTGCGGCCGAAGCCGCCGCGCTGCGAGATGTGGATGGTTTCAATCGCCGTCGCCGACAGGCCCGACCAGGCACCGAGCCAATCGAGGATCTGTCGCGAGCCTTCCGAGAGCGCGAGGACCCGGTGGTCGTTGCGAACCGCAGGGCGTTCGCGCGCCTCGAAGATTTCAGCGCTTACACCGTGAAGGCGTAGCGCAAGCGCAAGCGCCATCCCTGCCGGCCCGCCGCCGACAACAGCGACCCTTCGGTCGCTGTTGTCGGCGGCGGAGCCGCGAACTGATTGGCTATCCCCCCGTCCCCCTTTCCTAGAAAGGGGGGTCGCAAGCGCCCCCCTTGGGGAAACTGATGGACCATCCCCCTGCCCCCCTTCCCGAGGAAGGGGGGGCGCGAGCGCCCCCCGTGGGGAAATCGAAGGACCATCCCCCTGCCCCCCTTCCCGAGGAAGGGGGCAACCATTCGGGCTCGCTTCGCTCGCAGGGTCAGACTGTTCCACGGGCATCGCGCATCAGCGCTTCGATGTCGGCGATTTTCTTGGGCGCGGCGGCGGTGATGATTTCACAGCCGTCGGCAGTGACGACGGCATCGTCTTCGATGCGCACGCCGATGTTCCAGAAGGCTTCGGGAACGTCGTCGGCCGGGCGGATGTAGCAGCCGGGCTCGATGGTCAGCACCATGCCCGGCAGCAGCGGCGCCCAGTGCTCGCCCTCCTTGTACTCCCCCGCGTCATGCACGTCCTTGCCCAGCCAGTGGCTGGTACGGTGCATGTAGAAGCGCTTGTAGCTTTCCGATTCGAGCACGGCATCGAGCGAACCGGCCAGCAACTTCATGTCGACCATACCCTGGGCCAGCACCTTGAGCGCCGCCTCGTGGGGCTCGACGAAGGTGGCGCCGGGACGCACGGCCGCGATGGCCGCCGCCTGTGCGTCGAGCACCAGGTCGTAGACATCCGCCTGCGGTCCGCTGAAACGCCCATTGACCGGGAAGCAGCGCGTGATGTCGGAGGCATAGCCGCCGAGTTCGCCGCCGGCGTCGATCAGCAGCAGGTCGCCATCCTTCAGCACCTGGTCGTTGCCGACGTAATGCAGCACGCAGGCATTGGCGCCGCCGGCGACGATCGACGTGTAGGCCGGGTACTCGCAACCGTGGCGGCGGAACTCGTGCAGCAACTCGGCCTCGACTTCGTACTCGAATCGACCCGGCGCAACGAAACGCATGGCGCGCACATGAGCGCCCGTGGAAATTTCGGCGGCACGACGCATGATGGCAAGCTCGGCGCCATCCTTGACCAGGCGCATCGCATCGAGTTCGGCGCGAACGTCGCGGACTGCCGCTGGTGCGCGCTTGCCGCTGCGGCTTTCGGCGCGCACCTTGTTCAATGCGGCGGCGATGCGCTGGTCCCACCCCGCATCGTGGCCGAGGGAAAACCACAGCGCCGGCTGGTCGGCAAGCAACTCCGCAAGCTTGGCGTCGAGTTCCGCGACCGGATGCGCGGCGTCGAAGCCGAAGGCCTCTCGCGCGCCATCCGGTCCGTGGCGAAAGCCGTCCCAGATCTCGCGCTCAAGGTCCTTCTCGCGGCAAAACAAAATTGATTGCGCCGCTGCATCACCGCGACCGGCGACGATCACCAGCACGGCCTCCGGTTCGGTGAATCCCGTCAGGTACTGGAAATAGCTGTCGGCGCGGTAGGGAAAATGCGTGTCGCGATTGCGCGTCTGCTCGGGCGCGGTCGGGATCAGCGCGACACCGCCGCCGCTGGCCTTCATGCGCTCGACCAGCAGAAGTCGGCGCTGGCGATACGGCGCGAAGTCATCGTTTGCGGAAGCCGGGATCGTATTCATCGGTCGATTATATGTCCCGTCGCGCGGGTGCCGGGGATGACGCCGAAGCCGCGCCAAGCTCGCCGTCAAGGGCGGCCAGGCGCTGCGGCGTGCCGACGTCCTCCCAGCGCCCGGCGTGGAATTCGCCGGACACCCGCCCGACCTCCATTGCCGCACGAAGCAGGGGCGCGAGCTTCGCCGGCGTGCCGCGCGGAATGGCTGCGAAGAGTTGCGGGCGATAGATGCCGATGCCGGAGAACGTGCAGGCGCGCGCACCGGGGTCGCCTGCCGTGGCGTCAGCGCCGACTCTTGTCTCCCGCAGGCTGAAATCACCTTGCGGGTGCTGCGGAGGATTCGGCACCAGCACCAGGTGCGCGAGGTCGCCGGGCAGCAAGCGATGCACCGCCTGCGACACTTCCCAGTCGCACCAGATGTCGCCGTTGATAACCATGAAGGGGGCCGCGTCGCCCAGTAGCGGAAGTGCATTGGCAATGCCGCCGGCGGTTTCCAGCGCGCCCGGAGGTTCCGGCGAATAGCGGATCGACAGGCCCCAGCGTGCGCCGTCGCCCAGCGCGGCTTCGATCTGTGCACCGAGGTGGGCGTGGTTGATCACCACCTCACGCAGGCCGGCGCCGGCCAGTCGCTCCAGGTGCCACGCGATCAGGGGTTTGCCGCCCACCGGCAGCAGCGGTTTCGGCGTGTGGTCGGTCAGCGGCCGCATGCGTTCGCCGCGGCCGGCGGCGAGAATCATTACCTTCACCGGGCGAATGCCCAATGAAGGTAATGATTCTCGCCTTTGGCGAGCAGGTGTTGGCTCTTCCCCCAGCCCCCTCTCCTGGAGAGGGGGTGACCAGTCAGGGTCCGCGCCTGGCGCGGACCAGAGCAACTACTCACTGCGCCTCCCGAGACTCGCCGCATCCATGGTGTAGCCCAGCACCGTAACCTTGTCCTCCACTTTGTCGAGGATCTTGCGCAGCGGCGAAAGTTCGCTGTAGCGTTCGCAGGCCTTGCGCAGGTAGCGGGCGACTAGCGGCATGTCCTTGAGGTAGCCGTCCTTGCCGTCGCGGTGCCAGAGGCGGGCGAAGATGCCCAGCACCTTGAGGTGGCGCTGCACGCCCATCCATTCGTAATCGCGGAAGAACTCGCCGAAATCGGCGGCGATCGGCAGGCCGGCCTTGCGCGCCTGCTCCCAGTAGCGCACCAGCCAGTCGAGCGCCAGATCCTCGTCCCATTCGATGTAGGCGTCCTTGAGCAGCGACACCATGTCGTAGCTGATCGGCCCGTAGACGGCATCCTGGAAATCGATGACACCGGGATTGCTGCCGCCGGACGGCGCAATCCGCATCAGGTTGCGCGAGTGGAAATCGCGATGCACGAAGACTTTCGGCTCGGCGAGATTGGTCGCCA
The DNA here is from genome assembly GCA_044359585.1 of Sulfuritalea sp. GTDB lineage: Bacteria > Pseudomonadota > Gammaproteobacteria > Burkholderiales > Rhodocyclaceae > Sulfuritalea. The sequence continues at coordinate 16,799 of JBIKLV010000014.1, forward strand.
GGATGCGCTCGAAGGCATCTTCCAGCGCCCGATTTTCGGCATCGGCGAGTGTGATACCGAGGTGCTTGGCGAGATACCACTGGGGAAAGAGGTCGAGTTCGCGGCGCAGCAGCGCGCGATCGTAGTCGGGCAGCGCCTCCGGACGGCTGGCACACTGGATCGCGACCAGCGCCTTGATCGCATCGGCATAGAGCGGCACGGCATTTTCCGCGTCGAGCGCCTGCAAGTAGGTCGCGTTGCCGAGGTCGGACAGCAGCAGGAAGCCGCGCTCGAGGTCCTGCGCGATTACCTGCGGAACATGCGCCCCGGCGGCTGCGAACAGCTGCTGGACATGCAGCCACGGGCGGCAATCTTCGTTGGCGGGCGGTGCATCCATGACGACGCGGGTCGTGCCGTCGTCGAAGGTGGCGCGAAAATAGCGCCGGAAACTGGCGTCGGCCGAGGCCGGCGCGAGGCTGAAAGCGCACCCCGGAAAGAGGGTGGCGAGCCAGGTCGTTATCTGCTGCTGGCGTTCCATGGTCAGATGGCGCTGGAGGTCCGGAACAGCGCAAAAGCTTTGTCCTGGAGCGCTTTGCGCGGGGTTGAAGTGTTAGAATTATTGATTCTAGCATCGGCCGGCAATGGCTCACCCCGCCTGTGGCGCGCGGGGTTTGCGCTGCGATTCTCCGTTCCCGCTGCAGCTACTCTACGACACGGCATGCCTCGATCGCATCGCGGACAATTCGGCCCGGATTCACTGCTTGTCCTGCTGGCGCTCGCCTCGGGCCCGGTAGCGGCGCAATCGCTGCCGCCCCTGCGCGTCAATCCCGGCCTGCTGGGCGCCGGTACTCCGCAACCCCCCGTCGTGGCATCCGTCTCGGCACCGGCGCCAGCCCCCGTGACCGAGCCGGTCGCCCAGGCGGCGCCGGCACCAGCCACCGAAGCGCCGGCGCCATCCGCCCCGGCGCCGGTCGCGGCCAAGCCGGCCGCCGCAAAGATCGACACCCCGCCGCCGGCGCGCGTCGCTCCCGTACCGCAACAGGCCGCCGCGAAGCCCGCCGATCCGGCGCCGAGCGCACCGCCCGCGCGCCCTGCGCCAGCCGCTGCGGTCGCCGTCGCACCGCGCCCGGCCCAGGTAGCGAGCCCCGTGCCCGGGCCGGCGACCACCGAGTCTCCGCCGACGCCCGCGCGGACGCCAGTCGTCGCCACGCCGGTCGAAGCCATCGCCAAGCCGCAGGAGCCGCCGGAGGTTGCCGAACGCCCCGCGCTGCCGCCACTGTATTCCGCCCATGTCGCATCGGGCGCGCTGCCGGAACCTTCGCTGCGCGCCTCTCCCGCCGTGATGCCCTACCTGCGGCAGCCGGGCGACGTGCTGCCGACCTTCATCGCCGCGGAGCAGATCGCCGGCAGGAACGACCAGGAAGTGATCGCCGAAGGCAACGTCGAACTGCGCAAGCGCAACTCCATCCTGCACGGCGACAAGCTGACTTACTGGCAAGGCACGGACGAACTGGAAGCGTCGGGCAACGTGCGCCTTTCACGCGACGGCGACCGGGTGCAAGGCCCCCGGATGCGCATGAAGATGGATGACAGCACCGGCTTCTTCGAACAACCGGAATACAGCATCCGCCGCATCAAGAACGGCTCGGCGGCCACGCTCTGGACCGGCGACGAGGAGCGCGCCTCGGCCGACCTCACCACCGGGCACGGCACGGCGGCCCGCATGGAGTTCGAGGGCGAGGGCAAGTATCACCTGACCGATGCCACCTACAGTACCTGTGCCCCGGTCGCCGGCCGCGATCCGGACTGGTTCGCACGCACCACCGACCTGCGCCTCGACTACGACACCGAGGAGGGCAGCGCACGCAACGCGGCACTGTACTTCATGGGCACGCCGATCCTGTATGCGCCGTGGATGAGCTTCTCGCTCAACAACGAGCGCAAGAGCGGCCTGCTGACCCCCACCTTCGGCTCCACCAGCAGCGGCGGCGTCGAATTCACCCAGCCCATTTACTGGAACATCGCGCCGAACATGGACGCGACCCTCGCACCGCGCATCATGGCCAAGCGCGGCACAATGTGGAACGGCGAGTATCGCTACCTGCAGCCGTCATATGCCGGCAGTTTTCAGGGGCAGTACTTGCCCGAGGACAGGCTGACCCACCAGCGCCGCTCATCCTATTCGCTCAACCACAACCAGAACTTCGGCAACGGCTTCGCCGGCTCGCTGGCGCTCAACCACGCGTCGGACAGTACCTACTTCAGCGATCTGGCGAGCGGTTCGACCGTGATCGCACAGACCAACCTGCTGCGCCAGGGTACGCTCAGCTATGGTGGCGGCTGGTGGTCCGCCAACCTGCTGGCGCAGAGCTACCAGACCTTGCAGGATCCCTCCCTGCCGGCGGTGACCGAGCCCTACCGGCGCCTGCCGCAACTGACGGTGAACGCCAGTCGCAGCGACCTGCCGCTCGGCATGAATTTCGGATTCGCCGGCGAGCACGTCAATTTCCGCAATCCGACACTGGTGCAGGGGCGCCGCCTGACCGTCTACCCCCAACTGTCGCTGCCGCTGCAGACCGAGATATTGAGCCTCACGCCCAAGATCGGCATACATTCCACGCGCTACGTGCTCGACCGCCAGGCGGCCGGCACGCCGGACAAGCTGACCCGCGAGTTGCCGATCTTCAGCGTGGATTCGTCGGTCACCTTCGAGCGCGAGATCAACTGGCTGGGTGCTACGCTGACGCAAACGCTGGAGCCGCGGGTCTTCTACCTCTATGTGCCGGCGCGGGACCAAAGCCAGATCCCGGTTTTCGACAGTGCCCTGACCGACTTCAACTTCGCCCAGATCTTCGGCGAAAACCGCTACGGCGGCGGCGACCGCTTCGGCGATGCCAACCAGGCCACGGCCATGCTCACTTCGCGCCTGATCGATCCCGCCACGGGTGCCGAAACACTGCGCGCAGCTTTCGGCCAGCGCTTCTATTTCACCACCCAAAAGGTCGGTCTGCCAGGCGAAGTCCTGCGCAGCGACCGCCAGACGGACTTCCTCGCCTCGCTGTCCGGCCGCATCCTGCCCAAGACCTATGTCGATACCGGCGTCCAGTACAACCCGCGCCTGAATCGCATGGAGCGCTTCAACGTCGGCGGACGCTACCAGCCGGAAACCGGCAAGGTGCTCAATGCCGGCTACCGCTATTCGCGCGACCAACTCGGCCAGCTGGACCTGTCGGGGCAATGGCCGATGTTCGGCGGCTGGCATGCGGTGGGGCGCTTCAATTATTCGACCAAGGACCGACGCATGATCGAAACCGTGGCCGGCCTCGAGTATGACGGCGGCTGCTGGGTGGGACGCGTCGTCATGCAGCGCCTGGCGACGCTGACGCAACGTTCCAATACCGCGCTGTTCTTCCAGCTCGAATTGAACGGATTCGCCAAGGTCGGATCCAATCCCCTGGACATCCTGAAGCGCAACGTGCCGGGCTACGGCGCGATCAACCAACAAGACCAGACGGTACCGCTCACCCCACCATGATTTTCCGCGTCCTGCTGCTGTGCCTCTTAGGCCTTTCCGCCATCGCCCCCGTCCAGGCCCAGACGCGGCGGTCCCAGCCGCTCGAAGTCGATCGCATCGTCGCGGTGGTCAATGACGACGCAATCACCGCCTTCGAGCTGCGCGCGCGGATGGCCACCGTCGAACGCCAGTTGCGCAGCCAGAACGTGCAGCTGCCGCCGGGCGACATCCTCGAACGACAACTGCTCGAACGCATGATCACCGACCGCGTGCAACTGCAGTTCGCCCGCGACACCGGCCTGCGCATATCCGACATCGAACTCGACGCGGCCTTGCGCCGCATCGCGGAGGGCAACAAGCTTTCCCTGCCGGACTTCCGCGCCGCGCTGGAACGCGACGGCGTCCTGTGGACCAAGTTCCGCGAAGAGATTCGCGACGAAATCGTGCTCTCGCGCCTGCGCGACCGCGAGGTGGAAAGCCGCATCGTGGTGTCCGACGGCGAGATCGACAACTACCTGGCCAATCCCGAACAGGGCGAAAGCCTCGCCAACGTCGAGGTGCAGACGGCGCACATCGTGTTGCGCGTGCCCGAACAGGCCTCGCCCGACCAGTTGATGCGGATCGGCGCCCGCGCCCAGGCCGCGCTCGACCAGCTCCGCCGCGGCGAGAATTTCGCCAAGGTGGCGGCGAGCTATTCCGACGCGCCGGATGGCCTGAGCGGCGGCGACATGGGGGCGCGGCCGCTCGACCGCCTGCCGGCGCTCTATGCCGAAGCCGTGAAGAAGTTGAAACCGGGCGAGACCAGCGACATCCTGCGCAGCCCCGCCGGATTCCATATCATCAAGCTGGTCGCGCGCCAGGGCGGTGGCGGCCCGAAGGAAGCGGTGGCGCTGAAACAGACACGCGCCCGCCATATACTGCTCAAGGTCAATGAACTCGTCTCCGAAGCGGAGGCCCGGCGCAAACTGGTCGGCCTGAAGGAACGCCTGGACAACGGCGCAGACTTCGCCGAACTGGCACGCCAGCATTCCAACGACCTGTCTGCCGCCAAGGGCGGCGACCTCGGCTGGATGTACCAGGGTGATACCGTGCCAGATTTCGAGAAGGCGATGGACGCGCTCAAGATCAACCAGATCAGCGAGCCGGTCCAGTCGCCCTTCGGTTTCCACCTGATCCAGGTGCAGGAACGCCGCACCGAGGACGCCACGGCGGAGCGCCAGCGCCTCACCGCGCGCCAGGTGCTGCGCGAGCGCAAGTCCGACGAGGCCTACCAGGACTGGGTCCGGCAAATGCGCGACCGCGCCTATGTCGAATACCGCAACGAAGAGCGCTAGCCGTCCCGCGTCGCCGCTCATCGCCGTAACGTCAGGCGAACCCGCCGGCATCGGGCCCGACATCTGCCTGTGCCTGGCGCAGCGGCAGTGGCCGGCGCGACTGGTGGTGCTCGGCGACCGCGACCTGCTGGCCGCGCGCGCGCGGCAGTTGGGGCTCGACGCGACCCGCATCGAGATTCGCCATGTCCCGCTCCGTGAGTCGGCGCTGGCGGGACGGCTCGCCACGGCGAACGCCCGCTACGTGCTCGACATGCTCGACGCGGCGCTCGACGGATGCGTCGCCGGCGACTACGCGGCGATGGTCACCGCGCCGGTGCACAAGGGCATCATCAACGATGCCGGCATCGGCTTCAGCGGCCATACCGAATACCTCGCGCAACGCACCGCCACGCCGCGGGTGGTGATGATGCTTGCAGGCGCCGGCCTGCGCGTGGCGCTGGCCACCACCCACCTGGCGCTCAAGGACGTTCCCGCGGCGATCACGCGCGACGACCTGGAAACCACCCTGCGCATCCTCCACGCCGACATGCGCCGCAAGTTCGGCATCGCCGCGCCGCGTATCCTGGTGGCCGGGCTCAATCCCCATGCCGGCGAAGGCGGCCACATGGGCCGCGAGGAAATCGAGGTGATTGCCCCGGTGCTGGACAAGTTGCGTGCGGAAGGCATGAATCTGGTCGGTCCCTTGCCGGCAGATACGCTATTCACGCGCAATGTGCTTGCCGGCTCCGACGCACAACTGGCGATGTACCACGACCAGGGACTTGCGGTGCTCAAGTACGCGGCCTTCGATGAGGGCATCAACGTCACGCTGGGCCTGCCGATCATCCGTAATTCGGTCGACCACGGTACCGCGCTAGATCTCGCCGGCAGCGGCAAGGCCTCGCCGACCAGCCTGTTCGCCGCGATCGACGCGGCGATCGACATGGCCTCACGCCGGGGTGAGGGCTGACCATGTGCCAACTGCTCGGCATGAACGGCAACACGCCGACCGACATCTGCTTCTCCTTCGAAGGCTTCCGCACGCGCGGCGGGCTGACCGATGTGCACAAGGACGGCTGGGGCATCGCTTTCTTTGAAGGGCCTGGCTGCCGGGTGTTCCTCGATGTCGAGCCATCGGCCCATTCGGCGGTAGCCGAACTGGTGCGCCACTATCCGATCCATTCGAAGAACGTCATCGCCCACATCCGCAAGGCGACCCAGGGTCGCATCGCGCTGGAGAACACCCATCCCTTCCAGCGCGAACTCTGGGGCCGCTACTGGCTCTTCGCCCACAACGGCAACCTCAAGGAGTTCGCTCCCGTTCTCGACGGCAGCTTCGTCCCCGTCGGCGACACGGATTCCGAACTGGCCTTCTGCTTCCTGCTGCAACGCCTGCGTGAGGAATTCGGCGACGCCATGCCCTTGCGCCAACCGATGTTCGATTTTCTGACGGGCATCACGCGCGAAATAGCGGCACACGGCGAGTTCAATTTCCTGCTCAGCAACGGCAACTGCCTGTACGCGCACTGCGCCACCAAGCTCGCCTACATCGTGCGCCAGGCGCCGTTCGCCGTCGCGCATCTGAAGGACCAGGACGTCAGCGTCGACTTCAGCGCGGTGACGAACCCCGCCGACCGCGTCGCGGTGATCGCCACGCTGCCACTGACCGACAACGAAGCCTGGACCACGATGGAGCCAGGCACCCTGATGGTATTCAAAGAGGGCATGCCGACGGCCGAGGCTCGCACCGCATGAAGTCCGTGGCCGGGCACGTCGCCCGGAAGCGGTTTAGCTACGGCCGCTCGCCTTGCTCGCTTAACCCGCTGTGCGGGTTAGCCTGCTCTGAAACTCCGGCTAACTGACGTGAGCAGACAAGTCGAGGGGCACAGCGCCCGCCGTCGTTTTGGGCAGAACTTCCTGGTATCGGATGGCGTGATCCGCAAGATCGTCGACGCGATCGATCCGCGCGCCGGCGACACCGTGGTCGAAATCGGCCCCGGCCTCGGCGCCATCACCGAACCATTGCTGGAGCGCAGCGACCACCTGCACGTGGTCGAAATCGATCGCGACCTGATCGCACGCCTGAGGCAGCGCTTCCCGCCCGAACGCCTGAGCATCCACGAAGGCGACGCGCTGCAATTCGATTTCGCCAGCCTCAAGGGCGCAGGCCGGCTCAAGATCGTCGGCAACCTGCCCTACAACATTTCCAGCCCGCTGCTGTTCCACCTGGTGCCGTTCGCGCCGCTGGTGTATGACATGCACTTCATGCTGCAGAAGGAAGTGGTCGACCGCATGGTGGCCGAACCCGGCAGCAAGGATTTCGGCCGGCTCTCGGTGATGCTGCAGTACCGCTTCCACATGGAGCGCATGTTCGTCGTGCCGCCGGGCGCCTTCAATCCGCCGCCCAAGGTCGACTCGGCCATCGTGCGCATGATTCCCGTCGATTTCTCAAGAGTCGGCGCTGGCGGTACGGCAAGCGACGCCGATCTGTTCGCCAAAGTGGTGACGGCGGCGTTCTCCCAGCGCCGCAAGATGCTGCGCAACACCCTGCGCGGCTTCGTCGACGAAGCCGCGCTGACGGCGCTGGGCATTCCCCCGACGGCGCGCGCCGAGGACATCCCGGTGGCGGACTACGTGCGCCTCGCCAATTCGCTGGCCGACCTTGGGCGACACTGAAGCGGTGAAACGCGGTCGCCGCATTGCCGTGATCGGCGGCGGACCGGCCGGACTCATGGCAGCGGAAGTGATCAGCGGCGCAGGTTGGCCTGTCGACCTGTTCGACGCCATGCCCTCGGTCGGACGCAAGTTCCTGCTGGCCGGTCGCGGCGGCCTCAACCTGACGCACTCGGAACCGGGCGACCGCTTTCTCTCGCGGTACGGCACCCGCCGTGAGCAGGTCGGAAAATGGCTGGAGGGTTTCGGCCCGGAACACCTTCGCCGCTGGGCCGGCGAACTGGGCATCGAAACCTTCGTCGGCAGTTCGGGACGGGTGTTCCCGCGCGAAATGAAGGCCGCGCCGCTGCTGCGCGCCTGGCTGCACCGGTTGCGCGCCGCCGGCGTAACGGTCCATGCGCGGCATCGCTGGCTGGGCTGGGATGCCGACGGCGCGCTGCGTTTCGCCACGCCGAACGGCGAGTCAAAAGTTATGCGAAGCGGTATCCCTGGGGACGGCGCTGACGCCACGGTGCTGGCCCTCGGTGGCGGCAGCTGGGCGCGGCTGGGCTCGGATGGCGCCTGGGTTCCGCTGCTGCGCGAGCGCGGCATCGGCGTGGCAGCGCTGCGTCCGGCCAACTGCGGCTTCGACGTGGCCTGGAGCGAGCACCTGCGCAATCGTTTCGCCGGTACGCCGGTGAAGTCCGTCGCCGTTGGCTTCATCGCGCCAGACGGATCGGTGACAAAGCGCGAAGGCGAATTCGTCGTCACCCGCCACGGCATCGAAGGCAGCCTGATTTACGCGCTGTCGGCACCCCTGCGCGATTGCATCGAGGCCAACGGCAGCGCCCTGCTGCAGGCCGACCTCGCGCCGGGACGCACGCTGCGACGGCTCGCGGAGGACCTCGCGCACCCGCGCGGGCGCGATTCGCTGGCCAACCACCTGCGCCGTCGCGCCGGCATCGATGGCGTCAAGGCGGCGCTGGTACACGAGTTCGCCACGCCGGAGCAGCTCGCCGCCAGCGAGCCGCTCGCCGCACTGATCAAGTCCTTGCCGATCCGCTTGCTTGCGCCACGCCCGCTCGACGAAGCGATCAGCAGCGCGGGAGGGATCGGGTTCGCGGCGGTCGATGATGACCTGATGCTGCGTGATCTGCCCGGCACCTTCTGTGCGGGCGAAATGCTGGATTGGGAAGCGCCCACCGGCGGTTACCTGCTGACGGCCTGCCTTGCCAGCGGACGTACCGCCGGTCACGGCGCACTGCGCTGGCTAGCCTCCGGCGCCGCCGAGTCAGGACGATAATGCGCGCCCAACGTCATCCCGCCACCCGCCCCCTGATGCTTCGCGCCATTGCCGTCATTGCGATTTTCGCCGCGCTCGCCGCCGGCGTGGCGCGGGCGAGCCCGCCCGAGGGCAGCGAACTGCAGTTGTTCGTCGAAAACGACCTGCTGGCGCGCACCGATCGCTACTACACCAACGGCATCAAGTTCGGCGGCGGCGCATCCTTCGACCTGCTGCAGTTACCGGCGAACGAGATCCTCGAAGCGATCGCGCCCAAGGCCAGCAGCGAAGTCCGTTTCGGCCTGTTCCTCGGCCAGAATTTGTACACGCCGAGGACGATCACGGTCAGTGCCGCACAGCCGTTCGACCGCCCCTGGGCGGCCTGGCTCTACCTCGGTGGCGTGGCGCAGCGGGCCACGCAGAACCGCCTCGACACGGTGGAGATCGACCTCGGCGTGGTCGGCCCCGCCGCACTGGGCCGAGAAGTCCAGTCCGGCTGGCACAAGCTGATCGATGCACCGAAACCCGTGGGCTGGCACAACCAGATTCCGAACGAGCCGGCCTTCCTGGTTTCCTGGCTCGCCAAGGGCAAGCACCGGCTCGGCAGCACGCAGGGCATCGACCTGGAGCTGATCCCGCATGGCGGCGCCACGCTCGGCACCACCCTGACCCTGGCCCGCGCCGGCGGCATGCTGCGCCTGGGCCGCAACATGACGGGATTCGGTACCGACACCATCGAGCCGGGCGGCGCGATGCTGAAGAACATACGCCGCGACATCGAACCGGCACGCGCGCAGGGCATCGAGTGGTGGGCTTTCGCCGGCCTCGACCATCGGCTCGTCGCCCACAACATCTTCCTCGACGGCACGGTGTTCCGTGACAGCCCCACCGTCCGGCGGCGACCGCACGTCTACGACATCACGGCGGGATTCAGCCTGCGCATCGATGCATTGCGGATTTCGCTGACGCGGGTGAGCCGCAGCGAGGAATTCTTCTCCGCAGGCGGCAACGGCGGCCGGCAGACCTTCGACTCGGTCAATCTGGGAATGGAGTTCTGACGACCCAGTAATTCCGGCCGCGCAAAAAGCACAAGGCCCGTACCACCCATCGGCGGCACGGGCCTTGCGCGATGAATCCTCAGGCCGACTTCTTCATCGGGCAGGTATTCAGGCCAATCAGGGGATACACCGGGCACCAGCCGATGGCACCGGTGGCCAGGGGCACGACGCCGATCCAGGCCCACACCGGTCCACCCATGGCCGCCCAGGCAACCAGTCCGAGACCCGCACCAATACGCAACACACGATCGATTCCGCCGACATTCAGTTTCATGGTTTTCTCCTTGAGGGGTTGTGCAACAGTGGGTGCATTACACCAGTTGCGTTGGCGTCTGAATGTAACCTAAGTCACAGAGGCCATTCTTCGCAAACCGGCGGCGTCCAGCACCTCCACTTGTTCGCGCCCCAGACGGACCAGGCCCTGCTCGGCAAAGCCCTTCAGCAGCCGGCTGACCATTTCCCGCACGCTCCCCAGTTCGTCCGCCAGTTGCTGGTGCGTGGCATGCACCACCCGCCCCTTGCCCAGCAGCAGGGCCGCGAGGCGCTGGTCGAGCTTGCGGAAGGCGACCTCCTCGACCAGTTGCATCAGCTCCGCCATGCGCTCGGAGAACAGCGCAAAGACGAAATCGCGGAAGGCCGGCTCGCCCAGCATTTCGTCGAACAGCGGACGCGGCAGCAGGGCCAGCGTGGTCGGGCCTTCGCTGGTGCCGCGCGCGTTGTAGACGGCGTGGCCGAGCAGGCAGCTCGAGGTGATGATGCAGCTTTCGCCCGCCAGCACGCGATACAGCGGGAGTTCGCGGCCGTTGCCGCTGATCTTGGTGACGCGGATCGAGCCTTCGAGAACGAAGGGAAAACCGCGGCAGGGCTGGCGTTCGTCGAATACCACGGTGCCCGGCGCGATAGACAGCGTCTGCAGCGTTTCGCGAATGCGTTGCAGAAGCCCCTCCGGCAGATTGGCCAGGACAGGGTAAAGGGCCAGCAGCGCGTCAGCACTCATGGCGCGGAATCCAGCGTGGCGATCACCGGCGCATGGTCGGACGGGCGTTCCAGCTTGCGCGGCGCCTTGTCGATGCTGCAGGCGGTGCAGGTGGCGGCGAGCGGCGCAGACAGCAGGATGTGGTCGATGCGCAGGCCGCGATTGAGGCGGAAACCCATCTGCCGGTAATCCCACCAGGAATAGAGCTTGGGCGGCTGTTCGAAGAGGCGGAAGGCGTCGGCCAGCCCGAGGTCGACAAAGCGCCGGAACGCGGCGCGCTCGGGTTCGCTGCACAGGATCTGGTCCTTCCACGCCACCGGATCATGCACATCGCGATCGTCGGGCGCAATGTTGAAATCGCCGAGCAGGACGAGCTTCGGGAAACGCTGCAGTTCTTCGCGCAGATGGTCGGCCAGCGCCGTCAGCCAGCGCAGCTTGTACTCGTACTTTTCCGCACCGACGGCCTGCCCGTTGGGCATGTAGGCGCAGACCACGCGGACGCCATCCACGGTCGCCGCCAGCACACGTTTCTGCTCGTCGGCGAAGCCGGGAATGTCGCATGCCACCTGGTCCAGCCCGTTGCGCGCGAGGATCGCAACCCCGTTGTAGGTTTTCTGCCCGTTATGCACTGCGCGGTAGCCGGCGGCTTCCAGTTCGGCATGGGGGAAGGCCTTTTCCTCCATCTTGGTTTCCTGCAGGCATAACACGTCGGCCTGCGTCGCCGCCAGCCAGTCGAGCACATGTGGCAGGCGCACCTTGAGGGAATTCACGTTCCAGGTAGCGATCTTCATGCACCGATGATACCCGAGCGAGGCCACCGTCTATAATCAAAACAGGCAGGCCGACCATCACATAGAGGGAGGTCAATCATGTTCGATTCGCCGATAGGGCCGTGTCCGGTTTGCGGGCAGTATGTAGTTCTCGACCAGACCCAGGCCGAATGCGCGAGGGAGCATCATTGCAATGGTGCATTGCCATGCCCGTTGCAGGATTGCTTCACCGGAATCGACTTCAGCATTGAGCAGCCAAAGGAGAAACTTCGTGACAAAGGCTACTGAGCGGCGCAATTTCTGGCGAGCCGTGTTTCATTCACCGGTACGACTGACCACGGCGGGCCGCACGTTTTCCGCTCAACTCCTGGACATCTCCCTGAAAGGCGCGCTCTTGGAAACCGACGCTACCTGGCAGGGAAAGCCGGGCGACCAGTGTCGCCTGTCGCTGGAACTGGCGCCGGGTGCCACCATCGCCATGGAGGCTGATGTGATGCATGTCGAGGGATCCCAGTTGGGCCTGCGCTGCCGGACTATCGATGTGGACAGCATCACCCACCTGCGCCGCCTGGTCGAGCTCAACAGCGGCGACGCGGCGATGCTCGACCGAGAATTCGGCAGCCTGGTCCGGGAAGGCTGAGCGCCGCAAAAAGTTGTGGCTCCGGCAAAGCCGGAGACGGTTTGCCTTGCGGTCGGCGCTGACGGTACGGCGGTTCAGGCGGCCGATGTTTGCAGATCGGCCATCCCGTTGTGCCGCAGCAAGGCGTCCGGTTGCGGATCACGACCACGGAAGGCCCTGAAGGACTCCAGTGCCGGGCGCGAGCCGCCGACTGAAAGGATCTCTCGCCAGAAGCGTTCGCCGGTCGCCGCATCGAGCGTGCTGCCCTTGCCTGCGGCGGCCTCCTCGAACGCTTCGTAGGCATCGGCCGAAAGCACTTCCGCCCACTTGTAGCTGTAATAACCGGCCGCGTAGCCGCCGCCGAAGATGTGCGAGAAGCTTTGCGGGAAGCGGTTCCATTCAGGCGGCACCAGCACGGCGACTTCGCGACGCACCTCGGCCAGCAAGTCGAGGAACCCGCGGCCGGCGCCGGGCATGAATTCGCCATGCAGCAGCAGGTCGAACAGGCCGAACTCGATCTGGCGCAGGATCTGCATGCCGCTCTGAAAATTCTTCGCAGCGATCATCTTGTCATACAAGGCACGCGGCAGCGGCGCGCCGGTGTCGATATGGGCCGTCATGCCGGAAAGCACGTCCCACTCCCAGCAGAAGTTCTCCATGAACTGGCTCGGCAATTCGACGGCATCCCATTCGACGCCATGGATGCCGGAGACCGGCAATTCGTCCACCTGAGTCAGCAGGTGGTGCAGGCCGTGGCCGCACTCGTGGAACAGGGTGATGACATCGTCGTGACTGAAGGTGGCCGGCCGGACCGTGTCGCCCGCGCCGGCCGGCGCGGGGAAATTGCAGTTCAGGTAGGCGACCGGCGTCTGCACGCCTGCCTGGACCTGGCGCCGGGTGATCGCCTCGTCCATCCACGCCCCGCCGCGCTTGGTTTCGCGCGCATACAGGTCGAGGTAGAACTGGCCGATGAGCTTGCCTGCACGCTCGATGCGGAAGAAGCGCACGGCGGGATCCCAGACCGGCGCGGCATCGGGCAGGACGCGAACCGCGAACAGCGATTCGATGACCCGAAACAGTCCGGCCAGCACCTGGGGTTCGGGAAAGTACTGCTTCACCTCGTCGTCGGAGAAACTGTAGCGCTGCTGCTTGAGCTTTTCCGAGGCCCAGGCCAGGTCCCAGCTCTCCAGCGCTTCCAATCCCAGTTCCTGCCGGGCGAAATCGCGCAGTTCGGCGACGTCGCGGACGGCGAAAGGACGGGCCTTGGCGGCCATGTCGCGCTGGAAGGCGGCGACCTGGGCCGGCGTGTCGGCCATCTTGGTCGCCAGCGACACCTCGGCGAAACTGGCGTAACCGAGCATTTGCGCTTCTTCGTGGCGCAGGGCGAGCAGGCGCTCGATCAATGGACCGTTGTCGCGTTCCGCGGGGCCGAATTCGGACGCGCGCGTTGCGTAGGCCCGGTACATGCGCTCGCGCAAGCCGCGGTTGTCGCAGAACTGCAGCACGGGAATGTAGGACGGCGCGTGCAGCGTGAACTTCCAGCCCGCGCGTTTGGCTGAATCGCCGTCTTTCTCGGTAGCTGCACGAGCGGCAGCCTTCGCGTCCTCGGGCAGGCCCGCGAGGTCGGCTTCATCGCTGATCCATTCCGCATGGGCGTTGGTGGCGTCGAGCACGTTCTCGGAAAACTTGGCCCCCAGGGCGGAGAGTTCTTCCTGGATTTCCTTGAAGCGCGGCTTGAGATCCTCCGCCAGGTCGGCGCCCGACAGGCGAAAGTCGCGCAGTTCGTTGTCAATGATCTTGCGCCGCGCCGGGGACAGCGCGGGGTATTCCGTTCCTGCGGCAAGTACCTTGTACTTGGCAAACAGCGCAAGGTTCTGCCCGAGGTCGGCATAGAAGCTCGAAATGTCAGGCAGCAGGGCGTTGTAGGCCTCACGCCAGGGCGGCACGTCGTTGACCGAGTGCAGGTGGCCGACGATGCCCCAGGCCCGCGACAGCCGCTCGCCGGCGTCGAGCATGGGCTGCACGAAGTCGTCCCAAGTTGCGGGAGTGTCCGGCGCGACAAGGCGCTCGACCAGGCTGCGGTTTTCGGCAATAAGCTGGCGGATCGCCGGCGCCACGTGATCCGGGTTAACGGCGTCGAAGCGCGGCAATCCGGAGAAATCGAGCAATGGATTCATTTCGGTCCTGAGATGGGAAATCAGAAAATAATTTGGGGCGGCCCCCGGAAAACGCAAGGGCGCCATTCGCGCAATCCCCTGCAGCGCGCCTTTGCCTACTCGACCAGTTCCTTGTAGGCATGGAAGCTGGCATGGCCGAGCCAGGGCATGACCACGATCAGGCCCAACAGCGCGGTGGCGAAGCCTAGCCCGGTCAACAACATCAGCAGCGCCGCCCAGAAAGCCAGCGGCAGGGGGTTCTCGGCCACCGCATTGACGCTGGTGGACAAGGCTGCCAGCAAGTCGCTACGGCGATCGACCAGCATCGGCATCGATACCACGCTCAGCGCAAACACCACCGCGGCAAGCAGGCCACCACTGCACATGTAGATGAAGAACATCAGGTAATGCTGGGGATTGACCAGGACCTCGATGATCATCGCCTGCGGCGCCAGCGCCGGCCCCTTGTAGAACAGCGCGACGATCACCACCGAAGCGACCTGCCAGGCGGTTCCGGCGAGGATCGAGAGCAGGCCGAAACCGACCAGGGCCGACGGATTGCGTCGCCAGGCCAGCATGGAATCCGTCAGCGCCGCCGGTTCGCCGGCCAGATAGCGGCGCGAGAGTTCGTAGAGTCCCGCCGCGAGCATCGGCGCCACCAGCAGGAATCCGGTAATGGCGGCGGCAAAAAGATAGGGCAGACTGGCGGTGACGCCGAGTATCACGGCACCGGCCACCGCGATCGCGATGCCGTAGAACAGGCTCGCTGCCGGCTGCCGCCAGAGATCCCGCCAACCGAGCCCCAGCCAGCGCAGGGGCGCGGCGAAGCCGACCCGGCGCACGCCGGGAAGGGCCAAAGCGCCGGAAGTCGGCGCTGGCGGCACGGCGAAAGAATCGCTCATCGGACCCGAGCCCAGACCGCAATCACGCCGCCGGGATGCCCGTGAGGCGGGTCAGCGCCTCCAGGTAGTTGGCGGTGGTCTTGTCGATGATGTCCTGCGGCAGCTTGGGTCCGGGTGCCTTCTTGTTCCAGTCCAGGGTTTCCAGGTAGTCGCGCACGAACTGCTTGTCGAAGCTGGGCGGACTGATGCCGACCTTGTAGCGATCGGCCGGCCAGAAGCGCGACGAATCCGGTGTCAGCACTTCGTCGATCAGGTGCAGGCGACCTTCCTCGTCCTGACCGAATTCGAACTTGGTGTCGGCGATGATGATGCCGCGCACCCCGGCGAAGGCCGCCGCCTCGCGATACAGGCGCAGCGTGGTGTCGCGCACCGTCTTCGCCAGTTCGGCGCCAAGCATCCGTTCGACCGTGGCATGGTCGATGTTTTCGTCATGGTCGCCCATCTCGGCCTTGGTCGCCGGGGTGAAGATCGGCTCGGGAAGCTGTTGCGCCATGCGCAGGCCGGCAGGCAGGGCGATGCCGCAAATCGAACCCGTCGCCTGGTAGTCCTTCCAGCCCGATCCGATCAGGTAGCCGCGCGCCACCGCCTCGATCGGCAGGGGCTTGAGGCGCTTCACCACCAGGGAGCGGCCGCGCACCTGGGCCTTCTCTTCCGCGTCGGCAACGACGGCTTCCGGATCGATTCCGGTCAACTGGTTGGGGATGACATGGGCCAGTTTTCCGAACCAGAAGTTGGCCACCGCCGTCAGCACCGCGCCCTTGCCGGGAATCGGATCGGGCAGGATCACGTCGAAGGCCGACAGGCGGTCGGTGGTGACGATCAGCAGCTTGTCGTCGCCCACCGCGTAGATGTCGCGCACCTTGCCGCGTCCAAGCAGCGGCAGGCTCTTGATGGTCGATTCAAACAGGGGGCGCGTGGCGACTAGGGGCATGGCTGTGCTCTGAAAAAGGTTTATTCGCGAACGTAGGCTTTGCCGGGATCTTTATCGGCATCTTCGCGGTAGGGGTAGCGTACGTGACCATAGCGGATCACCAGTACGGCAGCGGTCAGCAGGAATATCGCCGAGGTGACCGCCAGCATGCGCCATTCGTTCATCTCCTTGAGGTCAAGGATCAGGTAACGCGCCAAAGCGACCATGCCTATATAAAGGGGAAAGCGCACCGGCAACTGGCCGGACTTCACATACTGGCCGATCATCGCCAGCACCTCTAGGTAGAGGAACATCAGCAGCAGATCCGACAGAGAAACCCGGCGCGCCTCGACCATCACCATCGCCTCCTGATACATGGCGATGGTCGTGGCAACGGCGATTACCAGCAGGCCGGCATACTCGACGATGTCGAGGCTGCCGCTGAAGATCTTGCGCAGCCGGTCAAAAGTGTGGGACTTGATATCCATGGACGACCCAAGAAAAAGGCCGCCGGATCGCTCCGACGGCCCGAAACTTTACTCCAAAACGATTGTTACTTCACTACTGCGTTTAGCTCGCCCTTCTTGTAGCGCGCGGCCATCGCTTCCATCGGGATCACCTTGATTTTCGCGGCCTGGCCCGCGCAACCGAAGGCCGTGTAGCGCGCCACGCAGATATCTTTCATGGCCTTGCGCGCAACGGCGAGGTACTTTCGCGGATCGAAGTCCTTGGGGTTCTCCGCCAGGTACTTGCGAATCGCGCCAGTGGAGGCCATGCGCAAGTCGGTATCGATGTTGATCTTGCGCACGCCGTGCTTGATGCCTTCGACGATCTCCTCGACCGGCACGCCGTAGGTTTCGCCCATGGTGCCGCCGTACTGGTTGATGATTTTCAGCCAGTCCTGCGGCACGGAGGACGAACCGTGCATCACCAGGTGGGTATTCGGGATTCGGGCGTGGATTTCCTTGATGCGGTCGATGCGCAGCACGGCGCCGGTGGGCGGCCGCGTGAACTTGTAGGCGCCGTGGCTGGTGCCGATGGCGATCGCCAGCGCATCGACGCCGGTGGCCTTGACGAACTCGGCGGCTTCGTTGGGGTCGGTCAGCAACTGGTCGTGCGACAGCTTGCCGTCGGCGCCATGGCCGTCTTCCTTCTCGCCCATGCCGGTTTCCAGCGAGCCCAGGCAACCCAGTTCGCCCTCGACCGAGACGCCGATGGCGTGGGCGATGTCGACCACGTGCTTGCTGACGCGCGCGTTGTACTCGAAGCTCGCCGGGGTCTTGGCATCTTCCTGCAACGAGCCGTCCATCATCACGCTGGAAAAGCCCGAGCGCATCGACTGGATGCAGATAGCCGGGCTGGCGCCATGATCCTGGTGCATCACGATCGGGATCTCGGGATGGGTCTCGATCGCCGCCTCGATCAGGTGGCGCAGGTAGGGTTCGCCGGCGTATTTGCGAGCACCCGCCGAGCCCTGCATGATGACCGGGCTGTTGGTCTCCTGGGCGGCTTCCATGATGGCCTGGATCTGCTCCAGGTTATTGACGTTGAAGGCCGGCAGGCCGTAGCCGTTTTCGGCGGCGTGGTCTAGCAGTTGACGCATCGAAACGAGTGGCATGGCTATCTCCTGAAAATGGACGGTTCGTGATGGGGCGGCGGGCTATTGGTTGGAACGATGTTCGCCCACCTTGATGATCTTCATGGTGTTGGTGCCGCCGGGCTTGCCGATCGGCTCGCCGATGGTCATTACGATCAGGTCGCCGACCTCCACGGCCCCTGCGGCGATCAGGGCCTCTTCGGCATCGAGCAGGATGCGGTCGCGGTCGTGCCCGCTCTGCGGCACCATCACCGGGAACACCCCCTTGAAGATGCTGACCTTGTAGCGCGTTCGAACTTCCTGCGTCAGTGCATAGATCGGGATGCCGGTATTGAGGCGTGACATCCACAGTGCGGTCGAGCCGGACTCGGTAAGAGAGGCTATCGCCTTGACCTTCAGGTGGTGCGCGGCGAACAGCGCGGCCATGGCGATCGACTGGTCGATGCGGGTAAAGACGCGGTTGAGGAAATGCGTGTCGAGCGGGAAATCGGACGACTTCTCCGCTTCGACGCAAATGCGCGCCATCGCCTCGACCGTCTGCACCGGGTAGTCCCCGGTCGCCGTTTCCGCCGAGAGCATGACCGCGTCGGTGCCGTCGAGCACCGCGTTGGCCACGTCGGACACCTCGGCACGCGTCGGCACCGGGCTGTGGATCATCGACTCCATCATCTGCGTCGCGGTGATGGCGAACTTGTTGTACTCGCGCGCGGTGCGGATGATGCGCTTTTGCAGCGCCGGCACCGCGGCATCGCCGACTTCGACCGCGAGGTCGCCACGCGCCACCATCACGCCATCGGTCGCTTCGAGGATGTTGTCCAGGTTGGCGATTGCCTCGACCCGCTCGATCTTGGCCACCAGCAGGGCATTCGACCCCGCCGCCTTGAGCAGCGCGCGCGCCAGTCGCATGTCGTCGCCAGACTTGGGAAAGGACACCGCGACATAGTCGATGCCGATGCTGGCCGCGGTGCGGATGTCCTCCATGTCCTTGGCGGTCAGCGCCGGGGCCGTGAGGCCGCCGCCCTGCTTGTTGATGCCCTTGTTGTTGGAGAGCTCGCCGTCATGGCGGTTGCGGCAGTGGATCTCCTTGCCGCGCACCTGCACTACGTCGAATACGGTACGGCCATCGTCGAGCAGCAGCACGTCGCCAGCACGAACGTCGTTGATCAGGTCGGGATAGTCGAGCCCGACACGCTCCTCGTTGCCGATGGTGCAGGCGGCATCGAGGATGAAGCCCTGCTGGGCCTTGAGCGTGATCGGGCCATTGGCGAACTTGCCGATGCGGATCTTGGGACCTTGCAGGTCCGCCATGACGCCCACCGTGCGTCCGGCATCATGGGCCGCCGTGCGCAGCGACTCGACGCGCTTGCGGTGGTCGTCCGCGGTACCGTGCGAAAAATTGATGCGGACCACGTCGACCCCGGCGGTCACCAGGGCCAGCATGCTTTCGGGGCTGCTGGACGCGGGACCCAGCGTCGCCACGATCTTTGTTGAGCGTTGCAGGGGTGGCGTAGTCTGTTGCAGGGTGGATTGGGTCACGATCAGCCTTTGGCGCGTTGCTCCAACATGTCGACGGCAGGCAGTTTCTTGCCTTCGAGGAACTCTAGAAAGGCGCCGCCGGCGGTCGAGATGTAAGACACCTTGTCGTAAATGTCGTACTTCTGGATCGCGGCGATGGTATCGCCACCGCCGGCCAGCGTGAATGCCTTGGTGTTGGCGATGGCCATGGCGACCGCCTTGGTGCCTTCACCGAACTGGTCGAACTCGAAGACGCCGACCGGACCGTTCCAGACCACGGTGCCGGCCTTCATGATGATGTCCACGAGTTCCTGCGCCGACTTCGGGCCGATGTCGAAGATCATGTCGTCGTCGCTCACGGCGCCGGCATCCTTGGCCACCGCGGGCTCGGCGGCATCGAACTTCTTGCCGCAGACCACGTCGACCGCAATCGGAATGGTCGCACCGCGCGCCGTCATCTTCTTCATCAGCGCCTGCGCCGTGGGAACGAGATCGTCCTCGCACAGCGACTTGCCGACGTTCTTGCCGGAGGCCTTGAGGAAAGTGTTGGCGATGCCGCCGCCGACCACCATCTGGTCGACTTTTTCCGACAGCGCTTCGAGCACGGTCAGTTTGGTCGATACCTTGGAACCGCCGACGATGGCCACCATCGGCCGCGCCGGAGTCGCCAGCGCCTTGGTCAGGGCTTCCAGTTCCTCGGCCACCAGCAGGCCAGCACAGGCGGCCGGGGCATATTGCGCCACGCCATAGGTAGAAGCTTCGGCGCGATGCGCGGTGCCGAAGGCGTCCATGACGAACAGGTCGCACAGCGCCGCGTACTTGCGCGCCG
The DNA here is from genome assembly GCA_044359585.1 of Sulfuritalea sp. GTDB lineage: Bacteria > Pseudomonadota > Gammaproteobacteria > Burkholderiales > Rhodocyclaceae > Sulfuritalea. Next base: position 36,871 of record JBIKLV010000014.1, read on the forward strand.
TGGCTTCCACGTTCTTCTTCTCGCCCTTGTTGAAGCGGCAGTTTTCCAGCAGTACCACCTCGCCGGCCGCCACATCGAATCCGCCATCGACCCAGTCCCGGACCACGCGTACCGGCTTGCCAAGCTTGGTGGCCATGACATCGGCCACCGGCTTGAGCGAGTTCTCCTCGGCGTACACGCCCTCTTCAGGCCGTCCGAGGTGCGAGGTCACCATCACCTTCGCACCGGCCTTGAGGCAGAACTCGATGGTCGGCATGGACGCCGTGATGCGGGCGTCCGAGGTCACCTTGCCATCCTTGACCGGCACGTTGAGGTCGGCGCGGATGAAGACCCGCTTGCCCGCCAGGTCGAAATCAGTAAGACGCTTGAACGTCATTGCGAATCTCCCGGATGACTACTTCGCAACGTGCTCGACAAAGCGCAGCATGTTGCAGGTGTAGCCATACTCGTTGTCGTACCAGGCAACGACCTTGACGAAGGTCGAGTCCAGTGCGATGCCGGCATCGGCATCGAAGGTCGAGGGAAGCGAACTGCCGCGGAAGTCGGTGGCTACGACCTTCTCTTCGGTATAGCCCAGCACGCCCTTCATCGAGCCTTCCGAAGCAGCCTTCATCGCCGCGCAGATTTCCTTGTAGGAGGCTTCCTTGACGAGTTCCACGGTCAGGTCGACCACCGACACGTCGGAGGTCGGAACGCGGAAGGACATGCCGGTCAGCTTCTTGTTGAGTTCCGGAATCACCACGCCGACGGCCTTGGCGGCGCCGGTGGATGAAGGAATGATGTTTTCCAGAATGCCGCGGCCGCCGCGCCAGTCCTTGTTGGACGGACCATCGACGGTCTTCTGCGTCGCCGTGGCGGCATGCACCGTGGTCATCAGGCCGCGCTTGATGCCCCAGGTGTCGTGCAGCACCTTGGCCACCGGGGCCAGGCAGTTGGTGGTGCAGGACGCGGCGGAGACGATCTTCTCGCCGGCATAGGTCATGTGATTCACGCCGTAGACGAACATCGGGGTGTCATCCTTCGACGGCGCGGACTGCACGACTTTTTTGGCGCCGGCGTCGATGTGCTTCTGGCAGGTGTCCTTGGTCAGGAAGAAGCCGGTGCATTCGATGACGATGTCGGCGCCGATCTCGTTCCACTTCAGGTTGGCCGGATCCTTCTCCGCCGTGAGGCGGATCTTCTTGCCATTGACAACCAGGGTGTTGCCGTCGACGGCAATGTCGCCCTTGAAGTTGCCATGGACGGAGTCGTACTTCAGCATGTAGGCCAGATAGTCGGGTTCGAGCAGGTCGTTGATGCCGACCACTTCGATCCCGGGGAAATCCTTGGCGATGGCCCGGAATGCCATGCGGCCGATGCGACCGAAACCGTTGATGCCAACTTTGATAGCCATGTGAATATCTCCTGGTTGCGTTTAAATGAATTGCTCGACGGTCTTCACGAGGTTTGCCACCGTGAAACCGAATTCCTTGAACAGGGCGCCGGCCGGTGCCGACTCGCCGAAACGGTTGAGGCCGATCACCGCGCCCTGGCCACCGTCGACGGCGCCGACATACTTGTGCCAGCCGTCGCTGACGCCGGCTTCGATGGCGACTCGCGGCACGCCCTTGGGCAACACCGATTCGCGGTACGCGGCATCCTGCCGATCAAACACATTGGTGCAGGGCATCGACACCACGCGCACCGGAATTTCGGCTTCCATCGCCGCCTGCGCCTTGAGCGCCAGGTCGACTTCCGAACCGGTGGCGATGATGACGACCTTGGGCTTGCCGTTCTTCGCCTCGGAAATGACATAGCCGCCCTTCGCGATGCCGGCGATCGTCGCCTCATCGCGGGCCACGAAGGGCAGGTTCTGGCGCGACAGGCACAGCGAACTCGGACCGTCGAGCTTTTCCACCGCGGCGATCCACGCCACCATGGTTTCCACCGTGTCGCAGGGACGCCAGACATCCATGTTCGGGATCATGCGCAGCGTCGCCGTCTGCTCCACCGGCTGGTGGGTCGGTCCATCCTCGCCGAGTCCGATCGAATCGTGCGTAAAGACGTAGATCACCCGCTGCTTCATCAGCGCCGACATACGCAGCGCGTTGCGGGCGTACTCGGAGAACATCAGGAAGGTGCCGCCGAAGGGCAGCACGCCGCCGTGCAGGGCCATGCCGTTCATGATCGCCGCCATGCCGAATTCGCGCACGCCGTAGGAAATGTAGTTGCCCGGCGTGCGGCCGGAGACGTGCTTGCAGCCGGTCCAGTTGGTCAGGTTGGAGCCGGTCAGGTCGGCGGAGCCACCGAGGAATTCGGGAAGCGCCGGGGCCAATGCGTTGATGGCGTTCTGCGAGGCCTTGCGTGTGGCGACCGTTTCGGCCTTGGCATTGACGGCGGCGAGGGCCGCCTTCGCATGGTCGGCCCAGTTGGCGGGCAGTTCGCTGGCCATGCGGCGCTTGAACTCCGCCGCCTCGGCCGGGAAGGCCCGGGCGTAGGCGGCGAACTTCTCCTGCCAGCCGGCTTCCAGCGCAGCGCCCTTCTTCTTCGCATCCCAGCCGTCATAGACGTCCTGCGGAATCTCGAAGGGGCCGTGCGGCCAGCCGATGTTGGCGCGGGCGGCGGCGATTTCGGCGTCGCCCAGCGGCGCGCCATGCACGTCGTGGGTACCCTGCTTGTTGGGTGCGCCCATGCCGATCACCGTCTTGCAGCAGATCAGCGTCGGTCGCCGTGTGTCTTCCATGGCTTCGCGGATGGCGACATCGATCGCGGCGGGATTGTGGCCGTCGACATTGCGGATCACCTGCCAGCCATAGGCGTGGAAGCGCTCCGGGGTGTTGTCGGTGAACCAGCCTTCGACGTGGCCGTCGATGGAAATGCCGTTGTCGTCCCAGAAGGCGGTCAGCTTGGACAGGCCCCAGGTGCCGGCCAGCGCACAGGCTTCGTGGGAGATGCCTTCCATCAGGCAGCCGTCGCCGAGGAAGGCATAGGTGCGATGGTCGACGATCTCGTGGCCGGGCCGGTTGAATTCGTTGGCCAGCAGCTTTTCCGCCATGGCCATGCCGACGGCATTGGTGATGCCCTGGCCGAGCGGACCGGTGGTGGTTTCGACGCCGGCCGCGTAGCCGTATTCCGGATGGCCGGGAGTCTTGCTGTGCAACTGGCGGAACTGCTTCAGGTCCTCGATCGACAGGTCGTAGCCGGTCAGGTGCAGCAGGGCGTAGATCAACATCGAGCCGTGGCCGTTGGACAGCACAAAGCGGTCGCGGTCGGCCCATTTAGGATTCGACGGATTGTGGCGCAGGTGGCGGTTCCACAGCACCTCGGCGATTTCCGCCATGCCCATGGGCGCGCCCGGATGACCGGAATTGGCCTTTTGCACCGCGTCCATGGCGAGGGCACGAATGGCATTCGAGAGATTGGAACCAACGGAGACAGGGGACGGCGACGTTGTCATGGCGGCTTCTTATAGGTCGATAGACGGGATCGGTTCCGTCTGGGTAGCCCGGTATTATCGGCGAAACCGGGCGGATCGCAAACAGCGGGCGACGGCGGTCAACAGTGGAAATCGCGGCGCAAGGCGCCACTGAATTCCCGACTTTTGTTCCTGGCCGGTCGTCCCACGCTAACTCAGGCCCGCTTGCGGTTTTCCATCATGCGCAGTATCAGCGGCGTGAAGATCAGCTGCATGGCCAGTTCCATCTTGCCGCCGGGGACCACGATGATGTTGGGCCGCGACATGAAGGAGTTGTGGATCATGGACAGCAGATAGGGAAAGTCGATGCCTTTCGAATTGGCGAAGCGAATCACCACAAAACTCTCGTCCGCGGTCGGGATGTCGCGGGCAATGAAGGGATTGGAGGTATCCACCGTCGGCACGCGCTGAAAGTTGACATGGGTGCGCGAGAACTGCGGCGTGATGTAATTGATGTAGTCCGGCATGCGGCGCAGGATCGTGTCCACCACGGCCTCGGTCGAGTAGCCGCGCTGGTTCTTGTCGCGGTGCAGTTTCTGGATCCACTCGAGGTTGACGGTCGGTACCACGCCCACCAGCAGGTCGGCATGTTGCGCGACATTCACCGTGTCGGTGACGGCGGCGCCGTGCAGTCCTTCATAGAACATCAGATCGGTACCCCCCGGGATGTCTTCCCAGGGCGTGAACTCGCCCGACTGCTGCCCATACGGCGCCGCCTCTTCGGCGTTGTGCAGGTACTTCCTGACCTTGCCCGTGCCGTTCTCGCCGTAGCCCTTGAACAGTCCGGCCAATTCCTCCAGGAGGTTCGCTTCCGGGCCGAAATGGCTGAAATGATTGTTGCCCTTTTGGCGCGCCTCTTCCATCGCCAGCTTCATGGCCTTGCGGTCGTAGCGATGGAAGGAGTCGCCCTCGACTATGGCGGCCTTGAGTTTTTCGCGGCGAAAGACCAGGTCGAACGACTTGGTGACCGTAGATGTGCCTGCACCGGAGGAACCGGTGATGGCGACTATGGGGTGCTTGACCGACATGGGGGTCTCCTGGCTTAACGTGAAATAACTCGTTCGGAGCGACTGGTGACAGTCGAGCGAAGCGAGCCGATCAGTAGCCCCCCGTGAGGGGGGATGGGGGGGCGGGCCTTCAATTCGCCTTTAACGTGTTTCATCATCGGCGGGGACAGTTACTGTCATGAAAGTTAGCGTCTTTATTCGGTTCTGAACAGCGAGCGGGATGAAAACAAGGGCGAATTGAAGGTTTCCGGCTCCTTGCCGCTGGAATATTCGGCGTGGTATTCGGTGACACGCTCGACTTCGTTCTTCGAACCGAAGATCAGCGGCACACGCTGGTGCAGTTCCGTCGGCGACATTTCCATCACGCGCTCGCGCCCGGTGGTCGATTTTCCGCCGGCCTGTTCGATGATGAAGGAGATCGGATTGGCTTCGTAGAGCAGCCGCAAGCGGCCCGGCTTGGTGGCGTCCTTGCTGTCCTTTGGATACATGAAGATGCCGCCGCGGGTCAGGATGCGAAAAGCTTCCGCCACCAGCGAGGCAACCCAGCGCATGTTGAAATCCCTGCCGCGGGGACCCGTCTTGCCGGCCAGGCATTCGGTGACATAGCGCTGCACCGGGGGTTCCCAGAAGCGCGAGTTTGAAGAATTGATGGCGAACTCGTGGGTATCGTCCGGAATCTTCATCTGCGGATGGGTCAGGATGAAGGCACCGATGTCGCGATCCAGGGTGAAGCCGTCGACGCCGTCGCCGGTGGTGAGCACCAGCATGGTCGATGGACCGTAGAGTGCCAAGCCGGCGCAGACCTGCTGCGTGCCGGGCTGCAGGAAGTCTTCCAGCGTGGCGTCCTGTCCGGGATTCGGCGCGCGCAGGATGGAAAAGATGGTGCCCACCGTCAGGTTGACGTCGATGTTCGAACTGCCATCGAGCGGATCGAAGACCAGCAGGTACTTGCCACGCTTGCAATGGGCGGGAAGGACGTACACATCCTCCATTTCTTCCGAAGCCATGCCGGCGAGGTTGCCGGACCACTCGTTTTCCTGGAGCATGACGTCGTTGCTCATCACGTCGAGCTTCTTCTGCACCTCGCCCTGGACATTGACCGACGCTGCATCGGTGCCGGCATTGCCCAGCGCGCCGATCAGGGCGCCCTTGTTGACCTGGTTGGAGATGATCTTGATCGCCGTCGCCAGGGAGTTGAGCAGGCTGGAAAACTCGCCCGACACGCCCGGATGCTTGTGTTCCTGCTCGATGGTGTAGCGGGTCAGCGTCTTGCGTCCCTGATGCATGGATCCTGCTCCTTGAATGTGTGCCGGCATATCTGCAGCCGCCCGGCGGGCCGCATAACCCCGTTTGCTCAGCGGACAATGTAATCGCATCGATCTATAAGCACCATTCACTTTTTCTTATCCTATTAATAAGCTGCCTATTTGCCGGGCCAGCGGCGAAATGCGGCCACATATACTGGCGGCGTTCACCCGGAGACCGTCATGCCATCGCTTCCCATACGCACCCTTTTTGCAGCGATCACCCTCCCCTTGTCGATAGCGGCCGCTGCGCAGTCGCTCTCGCCGGCCGGCCTGTGGCAAACCATCGACGATGAAACGAAGGCGGCGAAATCGCTGGTGCGCATTGCCGAACGGGACGGCATCGTTTCCGGGGTCATCGAAAAGATCCTCGACCCGGCCAAGCGGGACGCAAAGTGCGAGGAGTGCGCCGACGACGATCCGCGCAAGGGAAAGCCGGTGACAGGCATGACCATCCTCACCGGCCTGAAGAAGGAAGGCGACGCCGTGTATGGCGGCGGCAAGGTGCTCGATCCGAACAACGGCAAGGTCTATGCGGCCAGGGTGACCGTCATCGACGGCGGGCGCAAGCTGGAAATGCGCGGTTCCTTCCTGTTCATCGGCCGCACCCAGACCTGGCTACGCGTCGAATAGCCGGTATGGCACCAGCCCTTAGCGCGTCAGTTGCAGGTAAAGGCTGGGCAGGGCTTCCGGCAGTTTCTCGACCCGGTCGAGGACCCGCCAGTTCTTGCCGAAGATGTCGCGCACGTACTCGTCGGCTTTCGGATCGAGGCTGAGGCAGAAGCTCGTCACGCCCCGGGCGGCCAGTTCCTCTACCGCCTTGCGCGCGTCGCTTCGCAGTTGCTCGGGCTCGGTGACGTCGATGTCGGCCGGCTCGCCATCGGTCAGCAGCAGCAGGATCTTCTTGTCCGCACGGCGATGTTCGAGGTAATGGCCGGCATGGCGCAGTGCGGCGCCCATGCGCGTCGACCAACCGGCCTGCATCGCGGCAAGACGGGCTTTGACCGTGTCGTCCCAGCGCTCGGAGAAGCCCTTGATGTGCTGGTAGCGGACTTCGTGGCGGGTATTGGAATGGAAGCCAGCAATCGCATACGCGTCGCCGAGGCAGTCGATGGCCCAGGCCAGCAGCGACACGGCTTCCTGGCTGAGTTCGAGAACCGTTTGTCCCGCCGTGCCGCCGGCGCCGACTTTCTGACCGACTTGGCAATTGAGCGACTCCGACAAATCGAGCAGCAGCAGGACGTCGATGCTGCGGCCGTCGGTGCGGTGGCTCATGTTGATGCGCGGGTCCGGCGTCGTGCCGCTCTTGTAATCGATCAGCGAACTGATGGCGATGTCGAGGTCGAGGTCGCTGCCCTCTTCCTGGTAGCGGATGCGCACCTTGTCCTGCGGCTTGAGCAGGTCGAGCAGTCGCTTCAGCCGCTTCGCCAGCGCCGCATGCTTTTCCAGCAGGCGGTCGATGTCCGCGGCATTGCCCGACGGGTGCAGCGCCTCATAGACGCTGGCCCAGTCGGGCCGGTAGGTCTGCGACTGGTAATCCCATTCCGGGTAGCGACGCGGCGGCAGGGACAGGGCCTCGGCCGGCTTCCTGTTCTGCTTGGCGGGGTCGTCGAAGAATTCTTCGTCGTCGCTGTCCTCGATGTATTGCCACAGGTGGCGGTTGTCGTCGCGGTAGTCGATCACCGTGTTGTCGAAATGGACGCGGGCGAACTGGTCGCTCTGGCGTCGCGTGCGGGCGACGTAGGACAGCGCCAGGTCGGCCATCTCGCGCGTGCTGGAAATGCCCGGACTCAGGCTGTCATGAAAGCGCTTAGCAAATTCGAGCAGTTGCGGATTGGTGTAGGAATGCTGCGGATCGAGCAGGGCGCGGGACAGCATGGCGAGCCGGTGGCGCAGGCAGGAAGTGGTTTCCGGGTCGCACTCGGTCTCGCCGGGAACGGGGTGCAGGGCGAGGAAGATGCGCCGCAGTCCGGGGTACTCTCGGATCAGCAGGGTCTCGATGCGGCAATCTTCGAAGAATTCCACCGCCATGCGCTGAAAGGGGCTGTAGTTGTCGGCGATGATCGAGCTGCTCCAGCGGCGGTGGCCGACCATGTGTGCCAGCACCGCGCGGTAGCGGTCGAGGCCGCTGGCGTCCGCCACATCGTCAAAAACGTCGGGCACGCGCATCCCGAGCTTGTCGTAGTAGGGGATGGGTTTGCGCAATTCGTCGAAAGCGGTCGAGTACGGCACCAGTTGCTCGCTGTCCCGCCACAGGGCCCGCAGGTAGAGATCGAGGGGGCGTTCGACATCGGCAAACAAGGTGCCGTGACGTTCGCGCTGCACCACGGCACGACTGTCGGCGGAGTCGAGGCGGAAGTATTCCTCCTGCCGTTCCGGATGTTTGGCGTAGTTGCGGATACCGTAGTCGGTCCAGTTCTTCAGACCGGCGGTGGACAGAAGTCCCAGCAGGCGTGGTGCCTGCTCGAAAAAATGCGGCAGGCCGGGGCTGGGAAAGGTAGTGTGGTGGCCGTGTATCGAACCCGTGGTGCGTGCCATCAGGTTCAGCGCGATGTCGAGGTAGATCTCGATCTGCTCGGCCGATTGCAGGCGCCGGGCGACGGCGGCCAGCGATTGCAGAAAAGGCGTGATGGCCTTGCTGTTGGGCGACTTCTGCATCACGCGGATCGCAGCCATCACTTGCGGCAGCAGGGGCTCCTGGTCGCCGCTGGCGGCCGCGACCACGGTCGGCCATTCCTCGAGAAAGGCCAGCAGCGGTTCGGCACCGCGCCCGAGCTTGCCGATGACGCGCGCGGCCTCGAGATAGGCATCGAACTGCGGCTTGCTGAAGCTGGCGAGCGCCGCCTCGATGCACTCTTCGAAGACATCGGCGACAGGCGCAAAGCCGCAGTCGAGCGCCAGCCATGCCGCCTGCACCTGCGGCTGCGCATAACTGCGGCTGCGCGCATCCGGCACCTGTCGCACGCCCGTGACCATATCGCCGCTTTATGCCGCTTGGCGCCGTATCGCCAGCGCCGACTTTTCAGGCGAAGCTGGCATCGACGGCATGATCGAGCGTGGCGCGGATGTCTGCGTCGTCGGTGATCGGCCGCACCATGGCCATGCGGCAGGCATCCTGTGGTGCGACGCCGCGCTTGATGAGGGTTGCGGCATAGACGATCAGGCGCGTCGAAATGCCCTCGTCGAGGCCGTGACCCTTCAGGTTGCGCGCCGTCTGCGCGATCTTGACCAGCGTTGCCGCCGTGGCGGCATCGAGACCGGATTCCTGCGCCACGATCTGCGTCTCCAGCGCGGCCTCCGGGTAGTCGAAATCGAAAGCGGTGAAGCGCTGCTTGGTCGATTGCTTGAGGTCCTTCATCAGCGACTGGTAGCCGGGGTTGTAGGAGATGACGAGTTGAAAATCCTGATGCGCTTCGATCACTTCGCCCTTCTTGTCCAGCGGCAAGGTGCGCCGATGATCGGTCAGCGGATGGATCACCACGGTGGTGTCCTGGCGCGCTTCGACGATCTCGTCGAGATAGCAGATCGCCCCCATGCGCGCCGCTGTCGTCAGCGGGCCGTCGAGCCAGCGCGTGCCGTTGGCGTCGAGCAGGTAACGGCCGACCAGGTCGCTCGCCGTCATGTCCTCGTTGCAGGCCACGGTGATCAGCGGCTTGCCCAGCTTCCAGGCCATGTACTCGACGAAGCGCGACTTGCCGCAGCCAGTGGGGCCCTTGAGCATGACCGGCAGGCGCGCGGCGTAGGCGGCCTCGTAGAGAATGACTTCCCTGCCCTGGGCCTGATAGAAGGGTTGCGTCCTGACGAGGTACTGCTCCTTGTTCGACATGGCCTTATCCGATCAATTCAGTCAAGTATACGAGTCCAAAAAACCCCGCCGCAGCGGGGTTGGCCCCGCCGTCATGCCCGCGCAGGCGGGCATCCAGAGATGCTACTGGATTCCGGGGCAAGCCCGGAATGACGAATGAAATTTCTTACTTGTGCACGCCGAGCTTTTCGCGCCAGCCGGGGAATATCTTGTCGGCATCACCCGGGAAGGATTCGAAGGCGCGGGCGAATTCCTTGTGGCTCTTGGCGAACTCGATCGGATCGGCACCGGCCTTCCAGCACTCGTAGGACTGACGGAGGGAAATCGCGCCGGCCGCCGGGCTGTCGATGTGGCCGTAGGAGCCGCCGCCGGAGGTGTTGATGACGTTGCCGTGGCCGAGGTTCTCGAAGAAGCCGGGCAGGCGCAGCGCGTTCATGCCGCCCGAGATGATCGGCGTGGTCGGCTTCATGCCGTACCACTTCTGGTAGTAGACCGGGCCCTGGCACTCGTCGCGCTCGATCATGTAGGCGATCAGCTTGTCCGACTGGTCGCCTTCCATCTTGCCGTAGCCCATGGTGCCGACGTGGATGCCGGAAGCACCCTGCAGGCGGGAGATCTTTGCCAGCACGAAGGCGGTGTAGCCGCGCTTGGCGGAAGGCGAGGTGATCATGCCGTGGCCGGCACGGTGGTAGTGCAGGTACTGACCCGGATACTGCCGGCGGGCGGTGGTGATCATGCCGGGGCCGCCGACGAAACCGTCGACCAGGAAGGCCACCTTGTCGGCATCGGGGCCGAAGGCTTCGAGAATGAAATCGGCGCGATGCAGCATCTCGTAATGGTCGTCGGCGGTGATGTTGGCCGAAAAGATCTTGGCCTGGCCGGTTTCATCCATGGCGCGCTTCATCGCGTCATAGACCAGCGGATAGACCTTCTTCGCCGGGCAGAACACCTGGTTGCCCTGCGGCTCGTCGTTCTTGATGAAGTCGCCGCCCAGCCAGAACTGGTAGGCCGCCGCCGCGAAGGGCTCGGGGCGCAGGCCGAGCTTGGGCTTGATGATGGTTCCGGCGATGTAGCCGCCATCCTTGACCGGCCGGCCGAGGATGCGCCACATGTCGGAGATGTCCTTGGACGGGCCGTCGAAGAGCTGGATCGCGCGCTCGGGGAAGTAGATGTCGTGGATCTTGGCGTGCTCGATGTCGCCCATGCCCTGGTTGTTGCCGATGATCAAGGTCAGGATGGAGACCATCATCATGCGACCGTCGGTCATGTTGCGGTCGAACAGGTCGATCGGGTAGGCGATGCGCATGTCCTCGGTGGCTTCGTCGATCAGATACACGAGCGCGTCCACGCCGCGGGTAAAGTCGTCGGTGGTGCTGACTTCGACGTTGGTGCCGGTGGAAGACTCGGCGGCGAAGTGGGCGGCCGCCTCCAGGTAGCCGTAGCCGGCCTTGGGCTTCATCTTGTAGGCGACGAGGATGTGCTTGCCACCCTTGATCAGGTCTTCTTCCTTCAAGCTCAGGTCGGCGTAGCGGTTCGACTGGTCCATGCGGTTCTCCTTGGTCGTTGTTCGTTCAGGCAAATGGTGCAGCGGATGGACGGCATGTTAGCCATGTCGCTGCATAAGTTAAAGTCACAATTTTTTATCGCTACCATAAGCATTGCTATGCCAGTGCCTGAGCAGCGCAACGCTCACCTCGCCGAGATCGGGCAGCAGGACCAGTGCGCCGGAAAAATCGTGGTCATCCGTATATGCGGTACGCGTGATCACGGTCGCCAGGCCGGCGGCGCGGCTGGCCTTGAGACCGTTGGCGGAATCCTCGATGGCCAGGCAGGCAGAAGCCGGCAGGCCCAGTTGCGCCAGCACCCACAGGTAGATGTCCGGCGCCGGCTTCTTGTTCGGCACCGTATCGCCGGCGCCGACTTTTTCGAACAGCGCCAGCAAGTCCGGGGCCAGCAAGGCGCTGATGTTTTCCGGCGTGGTGGTGGTGGCAATCGCCAGGCGCAGGCCGGCCGCCCGCGCTGCGCGTAGCAGCGGCTCCACACCCGGACGCAGGGGAATGCCCCGTGCGCAGAGCGCCACATAATGCCGCGTCTTGGCGGCGTGCAGTTCCCTGATGCGCACCTCGGCATCCGCCCGGTGCAGGAATTCCGGGGCGTGTCGCTCACAGAAGAAGCGGATGCGCTCCTTGCCGCCGGTCACTTGCAGCAGTTCGCCGTAGAGCGCCTCGTCCCAATGCCAGGGGAGGCCCGCCTCGGCAAAGGCGGCGTTGAAGGCCGGACGATGGCCGTCGCGTTCCGTATCGGCCAGCGTGCCATCGACATCGAAGATAAGGGCTTCAAGCATGGCTGCCAGCATAGCGTTGCGGCACCCATAAGCGCCAGTCATAGTTTCTTATGGCGGTGATAAGATCGGACAAATTTATTCAGCTGCCCATCCGGTTCCCGGGAGCACTCTCAGCATGAAAAACGTTACCCTGCGCCAGTTGAAGATCTTCGAGGCGGTGGCGCGCCACCTGTCCTTCTCGCGCGCCGCCGAGGAACTGCACCTGACCCAGCCGGCGGTGTCGATGCAGGTCCAGGCGCTGGAAGACCAGGCCGGGCTGCCGCTGACCGAGCAAGCCGGCAAGAAGGTCCGCCTCACCGCCGCCGGCGAGGAGGTTGCGCGCCAGGCCAGGCGCATCGCCGAGCAGCTGCGCGAAGCCGGGGAGGCGCTGGCGGCGCTCAAGGGCGTCGAGTCCGGCCGCCTGAAGATAGGCGTGGTCAGCACCGCCAAGTACTTCGCGCCGTCGCTGCTGGCCGAATTCCGCCGCCGCCATCCGGGCGTCGAGCTGAGCCTCACCGTAAGCAACCGCGGCACCATCGTGCGCCACCTCGCGGAGAACGACATCGACCTGGCCATCATGGGCACGCCTCCGGGAGAATTCGAAACCGTGGCGAAGGTATTCGCCGAACATCCGCTGGTCTTCATCGCGGCGCCGGACCACAGGCTTGCCGACAAGCGCCGCATTGACCCGAAGCAGCTTGCCGATGAAACCCTGCTGATCCGCGAACCCGGGTCGGGTACGCGCGGTGCGCTGGAACGCTTCCTCGAGGAGCACAAGGTGGTGCCGGCGGCGTTCATGGAACTGGGCAGCAACGAAACCATCAAGCAGGCCGCCATGGCGGGTCTGGGCCTGTCCTTCATTTCCGAGCACACCATCGGCCTCGAACGTTCGGTCGGCCGACTGGTGCGGCTCAACGTCACCGGTACCCCGGTCAGGCGCCAGTGGCGCCTGGTGTATCGCACCGACAAGCGCCTGATGCCGGCGGCGACCGCCTTCGTCGAGTTCATGGACAGCGAGGGCTCGCGACTGATCGAAGCCCAGGTCGGCAAGCCGGAACCGGCCCCCGCCCGCCAGGCCGCGGCAAAATCCGGCCAGGCCTGAGGTCAGGCTATTTCTTCTGGGCCTTCCACAGCGTCGCGGTAACCCCGAGCGGAGTAATGAAGGCCTTGACATGCAAGTCACCGAGGGTAAGGCGCTTGCCGCCTCCGGGCAGGGCGCTCATGAACACGTCGGCAATCTCGTCATCGGTCAGTGACGCCGTGCCGGCACCATGCCAGATCCGTATGTGGCCGCAATTGTCCCGATCCAGCAGCAGCGTTTTGTCGGTGCGCGCTGCGGACAGGCGGATGGTCACCCCGTCCGGTGTCTCGTAGGCGCGGGCCGGTCCTGCGCCGGTCTGCAACTCGTCTCCGCCGGAGGGCTTCGCGGTCGCTTCGAGCTCCATCGCCTCCTCGTCGGACAACTGGCTTTCGCCCTCGGTGTGCCACACCGTGAAGCCGCCGCCGGCACGCAACTGGATCAGCAGCACGTTGTCGGCGGCGGCGGCGACCGATGAGACGGCCAGCGCGACGAGAAACGCCAGAACCCTCACAAGCCCCTCCATTTGATCGAACAGCCTATCCCTGCCGTCTGCCCTGCCGGACCCCGCCCGCTCAGGGCCACCTGCCGCATCGCCTCGAACAGATCGCGCCGGACGCTTTCGGGTGCGGCTTCCTTGCGCGACTCGTCGAGCCGTCCGCGGTACTGCAGTTCGAGGCGCGCGTTGTAGCCGAAAAAATCCGGCGTGCAAACCGCGCCGTAGGCTTTCGCCACGTCCTGCGTGGCGTCCAGCACATAGGGGAAGGGAAACGCCAGGTCGCACGCCAGGCGCTGCATGTTTTCCCAGGAGTCCTCGGGGTAGTCGGCCGGGTCGTTGCTCATGATGGCGATGCTGCCCACTCCCAGCGCGGCCAGTTCCCGCGTGTCGCGCAGGATGCGATGGAGCACGGCCTTGACGTAGGGGCAGTGGTTGCAGATGAACATCACCAGCAAGCCCTGCGGGCCGCGCGCACTCGCCGGCGTGTGGCGCCTGCCGTCGACGCCGGGCAGATCGAAATCGTTCGCCGGACGGCCGAAGTCGCAGACGGGCGGGGAAAGACTGACCATGGTGGGTCTCCGATGATGGTTTCGGGGGTTCGCCTCGTCACCGAAAATATCCGGATCGGCCGGCGCCAAATCCGGGGCCCGGGTTTCGCAACAATTCGCCTGCACAGCCGGGGCAGCACTGACGCGCTGTTTTGGCGATAATCCGCCAATGATACCGAGGTTCTTCTGCCCCTTTCCGCTCCACCCCGGCGCCACGGTCGAACTGGCGGCCGAGGCCGCGCATCATGCGCTGAAAGTCCTGAGAGTCGGCGCTGGCGACACGGCGATCCTGTTCGACGGGCGTGGCGGCCAATGGTGCGCGACGCTGCACCCCGCCGGCAAGGCCCTGCGCGCGACCCTCACCGAATTCGACGAAGCCGAATGCGAGCCGCCGCTGGCGCTGACGCTGGTGCAGGGCGTACCCGCCGGCGACAAGATGGACTTCGTGGTGCAAAAGGCCGTAGAACTCGGTGTCGCGCGCATCCAGCCGGTCGCGGCGAAACGCAGCTTGGTGAGGCTTTCCGCCGAACGCGCCGAGCGTCGCGTCGAACATTGGCGCAACATTGCCATCGCCGCCTGCGAACAGTCGGGGCGCAATCGCGTCCCGGCCGTGGCGCCGATCCTTGATCTGCCGCAATACCTTGGCATGGCGGCGCGGGAAAATGGACTGCGGCTCATTTGCGCGCCGGGCGCCGCCGGATCCCTGCGCGACTTTGCACTACCGGACGCGCCGATCAGCCTGCTGGTGGGTCCGGAGGGCGGTTTTGATGAAGGTGAACTGCTGGCCGCGCACGCTGCCGGCTTCCATGCCATACGGCTGGGACCGCGCGTGTTGCGCACCGAAACCGCCGGACCCGGCGCTGTGGCGGCAATGATGGCACTTTGGGGGGATTGGTAATGTTTGAATCTGCGGAACTCGGTCACAAGATCGACAAGGAAACCTACAAGAAGGAACTGCCGGCGCTGCGCGCGGCCCTGCAGGATGCGCAGTACGACCTCAAGGAGAACGGCAAGATCCCGGTCATCGTGCTGGTCAGCGGCCAGGACGGCGCCGGCAAGGGCGAGACGATCAACATACTCTACGAATGGATGGACCCGCGCTTCATTTCCACCCTCGCCTTCTCGGCGCCGACCGACGAAGAACAGGCGCGCCCCTTCATGTGGCGCTACTGGCGCGCGCTGCCGCCCAAGGGGCGCGTCGGCATCTTCGCCGGTTCCTGGTATTCGAGCCCGATCCACGACCGGCTCGACGGCACCATGAGCAAGGCCGACATGGACGCACGCATCGACCAGATCAACCGCTTCGAGGCCATGCTGGTCAATGAAGGCGCGCTGGTGCTGAAGTTCTGGTTCCACCTTACCAAGGACGGCCAGAAACGTCGCCTGAAGGCACTGGAGAAGGACCCGAAGACCGCCTGGCGGGTCACCAAGTGGAACTGGGACCGGCTCAAGACCCACGACAAACTGCAGGACGTGGTCGGCCACGTGCTGCGCATGACCAACACGCCGTGGGCGCCGTGGACCATCATCGAGGGCGAGGACGACCGCTACCGCTCGATGACAACCGGCAAGATCCTGCTCGAGTCGATCCGCCAGCGCCTGGGCAATGCCGACAAGCACACGACGCCGGTGGCACCGCCGATGCGGGTCAACATCGACGGCCGCAACGTGCTGTCCGAGCTGAACCTGAAACACGCGCTTAGCGAGAAGGACTACGAGGAGCAGCTTGCGAAATGGCAGGGCCGGCTGTCCGAACTGGTGCGCGACCCGCGCTTCAAGGGACGCGCGTTGCTGTGCGCCTTCGAAGGTGCCGACGCCGCCGGCAAGGGCGGCGCCATCCGCCGCATCACCGCGTCGATGGATGCGCGCGACTACCAGATCATTCCGGTGGCGGCACCGACCGAGGAAGAGCGTGCCCAGCCCTACCTGTGGCGCTTCTGGCGGCATATCCCGCGCAAGGGCCGGGTGGCGATCTTCGATCGCACCTGGTACGGCCGCGTGCTGGTGGAACGCGTCGAGGGCTTTTGCGCCGAAGCCGACTGGCTGCGCGCCTATTCCGAAATCAACGATTTCGAACACGACATATCCAATGCGGGAGTCATCGTCGTCAAGTTCTGGCTGCAGATCAGCCAGGAAGAACAGCTAAAGCGTTTCAAGGAGCGCGAGAAGATCGAGTTCAAGCGCTTCAAGATCACCGAGGAAGACTGGCGCAACCGCGAGAAGTGGGACGCCTATCAGGAATCCATCTGCGACATGGTTGACCGCACCAGCACCGGCATCGCGCCGTGGACCCTGGTCGAGGCCAACGACAAGGGTTACGCCCGGGTCAAGGTGCTGCGCACGATTTGCGAACGACTCGAAGCCGAGCTTGACGGTCGCCCGGCGCCGCGGCCAAAACCGGAGAAGCCTGCCAAGAATGCAAAGGCGAAAAAGCCCGCAAAGCTGGGCGAAGTGTCCGTGAAGTCCCGGGCAGGCAAGCCAGTGACGCCCGTTCAAAAGCCGGCCGCGAAACCTGTCGCCGCGAAGGCCCCGCCGCGCCCGCCCGCCCCGGTGACGCCGGTGAAGGCCGTGAAAGCCCAACCGAAGAAAGGCAAACCCGCCCAATGACCCTGGAGACCCGCAGCAGCCAGCCCGATACCGACGCCCGCCTGGTTGCCTGGGTACGCCAGGCCGCCCCTTACATCCACGCCTTCCGCGGCCGCACCTTCGTCATCGCCTTTGGCGGCGAGGTATTGCAGGCCGGCGCGGCACAGGCGCTGATCCATGACATTGCGCTGCTCGACAGCATGGGCATCCGCCTGGTGCTGGTGCATGGCGCGCGGCCGCAGATCGATGCGGAGATGCTCTCGCGTGGCCTGACGCCGAAGTTCCACAAAGGTTTGCGCATCACCGATGGCGAGGCACTCGAATGCGTCAAGCGGGCGATGGGCGTGACCCGCATCGAAATCGAGGCGCTGTTGTCGCAAGGCCTGCCCAACACGCCGATGGCCGGCGCCTTCCTGCGCGTCACCGGCGGCAATTTCATCACCGCGCGCCCGGTCGGCGTGGTCGATGGCATCGATTTCCAATACACGGGCGCCGTACGCAAGGTGATCGCCGAGGAAATCCAGGCCGACCTGGCACAGGAGAACGTGGTGTTGATCACCCCGATCGGCGCCTCGCCCACCGGCGAGATCTTCAACCTTGCCTGGGAGGAGGTCGCGGAAGCCGTCGCCGTGGCGGTCAAGGCCGACAAGCTGATCTACCTGTGCGACGCCCCGGGACTGGTCAATGCCAAGGGTGCGCTGCTCGACGCGCTCACCGCGGACGAAGCGCAGAAGCTGGCCAGCCGCCACCTCGCGGCGCAGGCGCCGGAAGTCGCCCGCGTGCTGCCCAGCGCCGTGCGCGCCTGCCGCGCCGGGATCGGCCGGGTTCACTTCCTCGATCGGCAGGCCGACGGCGCCATGCTGATGGAGTTCTTCACGCGCGACGGCGTCGGTACGGTGATGACCAGCGCCCCGCTGGCACGCCTGCGCGACGCGACGATCGATGACGTCGGCGCGATACTGGGCCTGATCGAACCGTTGGAGGCCGACGGCACCCTGGTCAAGCGCGGCCGGGAGCGCCTGGAAATGGAAATCACGCGTTTTTCGGTGGTCGAGCACGACGGCGTGATCGTCGGCTGCGCCGCCGTCTATCCCTTCTCCACGGAGAAATCCGCCGAACTCGCCTGCCTCGCCGTGATGCCGGATTTCCGTCGCAGCGGCTATGGCGAGCAGTTGTGCAACCACATCGAGGCCCGCGCCAAAAAGCTCAAGCTCAAGCGCCTTTTCGTGCTGACCACTCGTACCGCACACTGGTTCATCGAACGCGGATTCGCCGAGGCCAGCGTGGACGAATTGCCCGCCGCACGGCGCGAGCTCTACAACCTGCAGCGAAGATCCAAGGTGCTGGTCAAGGCGCTGTAGCCTCCGGCGGCATCCCGAACCAACGGGGTTCCAGACCAGGCGGCGCGATCACGCGTCGCTAGGCGGCGTGTCCCTGGACAATCCGGGAAAGTTCACCGTGGCCACGACGCGGTTGCCGCTGCCGAGGTATTCAAGGCTGTCGAAGCTCATGGCCCTCGACATCGCGATGCCTCTGCCGTGGAGGTCGAAAACGCGCTCCGGCCTGAAATCGACATACATTTGCCAATCGAAGCCGGGGCCCTGGTCGGCGATGGTCACGCTGCACGACGTAGCGCCCTTCTCCAGCGTCACGTCCACCACGCGCCCCGCGTATGCGGGCTGCTGGAGGCGGGCCTCGACTTCCTCCAGCCAGCGCCCCTCGCCCAGCAACTGGCTCTTCTCGGCGTAGGAAATGCCGAGGTTTCCGTGCTCGATCGCGTTGATCAGGAGTTCCGAGTAGCCGGTGACGGTGCGCTCCGGACACAAGCTGACATCGGCCAGCAAAAGGGCGAGGTCGCGCGCCTCGGCCAGGGTCCGGCAGCAGAACTCGGCCCGACGCAACAGCGTAAGGTTGCTCGCCTGCCGGCCAACCATTTCCCGCAGTTCGCGCTTCTGGCGCAGGCCATCGAGCGCACTGCTGATAACGGCCTTCAGCACTTCCTCGGTGGACGGTTTGGTCAGATAGTAATGCGCTCCGGCCGCCAGGCCCTCGATGATGTCTTCCTGACGATCGTCGCTGGTAAGCATGATCACCGGCAGATCCTTGAAGCGTGGATCCGCCTTGAGGCGCTTCAGAAGCGAGATTCCGTCCAGACGCGGCATCTGCTTGTCCAACAGCACCAGGTCGAAGCGGGCAGGAGCGCCATCGAGCAGTTCCCAGGCCGCCATGCCGTCCGCCACGGCATTGAGCAGATAACCGGTGGACTCCAGCAACTCCAGGGTCACCATGCGGATCAGCGGATCATCGTCAACGATCAAGAGGCTTGTGGTCATCTTGTCTTCTCCGGCCAGGCCGCACGCCTGCCTTGCACCGAGGCGGGCTGGGAAAGCCCGACGTCCCGGCACCGCGGGATCGCGGAGATGCCGGCCTTGGACTTGGTCAACGCAATCATCATCGTTCCTTGATGCCGGCGTCGGCGCTTCCGATCAGCACGATCGCCTCGTTGCCCTGCTTGTTGTGCGACAGGTGCAGCGCCATGCCGCTGACCAGCCGCAGGCCTCGCTGGGCCGCGCCAGCCGCATCCGCCACCACGTCGACCGGCAGGTCGCACGGCCTGAAACCGCTGCCGCTATCCGACACGATGAGGCGCAAGGCCGGTTCGCCGCCGACCGAATCCACCGACATCTCGAGCGCAATGAAGCCGTCGGCGAGTTGATCCAGGCGCCTTTGCTTTTCCTCGAAATAGTCGAGGTAGCCTTCACTTGATTCGCACTTCCTGTCGGTCGACAGGTTCAGAATCCCGTGTTCGAGGGCATTGGCGAACAACTCGGAGAAAATACCCGGCAGGTTGGGGAAATGCGCGACAAAGCCCAGTGCGCCGGCCATGGCCAGGATCTCGTCGACGACGCCCGTGGAACGCAGCGCCTCGACGCCGAGCTGCATGGACAGGCGATCGGTGGTCAGCCGAACCGGGGCACCGGCGGGGCGCTCCGTCTTCGCCACGACATCGCGCTGGGTGAGTACCACGGTCGACAAGTCGTCGCCCTGCCCGGCGGCGATCGCCGCGCCGACCAAGGCATCCATCCGCTCCGCCGCAGACGTGGCGACAAGCAGGGCTTCGATCGGCATCGCCGGATCCTCTCCGGCAAAAGCCGGATTCTCCCAGATGCCATCGGAAAACAGGATCAGCTGTTCGCCCGCCGCAATGTGCAGGCTCCGCGTCGCAAACAGCGCCGGATCGTCCTCGTTGATGCCAAGCGCCATCTGCATCGAGTCGACACGCTCCGCGATCCGTCCGTCCGGCCGAACCAGCAAGACCGGCGGATTGCCCCCGTTCCAGATCTCGACGACCCCGGCTTCCGCGTCGACGCTGACCAGGGTCGCCGCGACGAAGCGATCGATAGGCAGCAAATCGCGGATGCGCCGGTTGAGTTCCCGCGCCACGGTCGATATCGGATAGCCCTTGCGCGACATTCCGTCGAACGGAAAGAACAGCGGCAGGATGTTTATCGCCGCCGGCAGGCCGTGGCCAACGGCGTCGGCGAGCAGCACATGCAAGCGCCCGCTGGGCGTGAGCCGGGCAAAGACCACATCGCCGCTGAACAAGGCGGAGGGAACAACCCTGTATTGCAACGAACGGCCGTTGGGTGCTTCCGTGTGCGCCAGCACGCGATTCAGGATGAATGACGCGACCTCGCTTTCACGCCGCATCTCATCGTTGTACAGCTCGATGCGCCGCTGCTGCACCCGGAGCGTGCGATGGATCTGCACCTGGCGGATGACAGCGCGCAACTTGGCTCGCAGCAAGCCGAAATTGATCGGCTTCGGTATGAAGTCATCCGCCAGTTCGAGACCGTCCAGCATGGTCTGCCGATCGTTCAGCGTGGACAGGAACAGGATCGGGGTATGAATCTCGCCGGACTCGGCACTGATGCGGCGCGCG
Organism: Sulfuritalea sp.; assembly: GCA_044359585.1. GTDB lineage: Bacteria > Pseudomonadota > Gammaproteobacteria > Burkholderiales > Rhodocyclaceae > Sulfuritalea. Next base: position 57,418 of record JBIKLV010000014.1, read on the forward strand.
GCTTCCATTCCATCCATGACCGGCATCATGATGTCCATCAGCACCAGGTCCGGACGTTCCTGGCGATGCAGTGCCACCGCCTGGGCGCCATCGTCGGCGACGACTACCGTATGCCCTTCCCGGCGCAGGAACACTTCCAGAATGTGCCGGTTCGTCTTCTGGTCGTCGGCAACGAGCACCTTGATCCCGGAACCGCCGGGCATTTCCATGATTTCCGAGCGACCCGGATCAGGCGATCGAGAACAACTTGTCGAAGCGGGCAATCTCCAGCGCCTGCTTGACCATCCCGCGGGGATTGGCCAGGGAAAGCGACTTTTTGGAGGTGTTTGCCCGATCACGCAGCATCAGGAGCATGCCCAGCGCCGAACTGTCGAGATACTCCACACCGGCCAGGTCGATCACCACCGCCTCGACGTCCTTGTTCTGCAGGGCCGTATCCACGGCTTCGCGGAACTCCCTATGCATGCTGAATTCGAACCGGCCGGTCAGGCGCAGGATCGCCCGCTTGTCTTCCGCCCTCAGTATTATTTGCATGACAAATCTCCATGGTATGCACTGCGCCAATGATGCAACAAAGCGACGCGCGTGGACGCCTGGCTACGTAGATTCCGCAAATCGTCGCGTATTACACGGATAAACAAATTGCCGGTAGTTTGAGACGATGCGTGCCCGGGATGCGCGGACATTCGTGTTCCAGTCGCCGGGAGGCTTGAAACCTCAATCTTTCACACATCTTGGGATGCTGCATGGGCACAAACCAGCTGGTACTCGACTCGGCCAACAAGCGCCCGCCAGGCTTTCAATCGAACGACATCAGCGACCGGCCGCGTTGGCCGAAAGTACCGTCGAGTCGGATGCGCATGCACGATTCTTCTTTCGGGCCACTTCAATCATGAAATTCCTGGACAAGAACTCCCTTCTTGGGTTCGGCTGGATCTTGCTGGTTGGCACCGGCGCCTCCGTGGCGGAACGCGCCGGCCACGGACTTTCCGTATGGACCGCCCTGATAGTGGCCACCATCGGCTGGCAGGCCATAGCAGTAATTTCCGCGAAACAGGCGGCCCGGAACGCCGGCGACCAGCAAGCCTCGAAGCGGGAAGAGCAGGACTTGCTGGAAGAGTTTCATCTCCTGCTGAACGAATGCTCCACCCAGTTCTCCGCGCAGGTGGGATCCCTGCGCGGAGAACTGGGCCAGGTGCAGACCTTGTTGTCGGCGGCGATCGTCAGCCTGACCGACAGCTTCACCAACATGCAGGAACATACGCGCCAGCAGCGTGACGTGACCGTTTCCGTCACCCGCGGCGGCGACGACGACGGCATCGGGCAACTCAAGTTCAATGACTTCGTCAAGGACACCTCATCCGTGATGCAACGCGTGGTCGACAGCATCATCGACAACAGCAAGATCGGCATGGAACTGGTCGAACTGACCGACAACATCGCGGCGCGCACCAAGGACGTACAGTCGTTCCTGTCCGAGATCGGATCGATCGCCAAGCAGACCAACCTGCTGGCACTCAATGCCGCGATCGAGGCGGCACGGGCCGGCGAGGCCGGGCGCGGCTTCGCCGTGGTGGCCGACGAAGTGCGCGACCTTTCCGGACGAACCGCGCAGTTCAGCCAGCAGATCAACACGGTGATCCAGAACATGCAGGTCACGGTGAAACAGACCGAAACGGCGATCCAGAAAATGGCCAGCCACGACATGACGTTTGCACTGGAATCCAAACATAGCGTCGAGCGGGTAATCACGGCCATGGAGAGCCAGAACCAGCAGCGCGGACTGGCCATCGGACAGCTCGGCGCGATCGCCGACCAGGTCGATGTCCAGGTCGGGCGCGCCGTCACCGCATTGCAATTCCAGGACATCGTTTCGCAGCTTCTCAGCCACGTCGGCCGCCGCGCGGACGCCATCGACGACGTATCGCGGCACCTCGGCGCGCTGGCGCAATCGCTTCACAGCAGCGCGGCGCTACCCGACGCCCCGCATGCCCTTGAGTCCCTGAAATCCGAAACCCGCCGCGTATCCGAGCGACTGCAGAACATGGCGCAGGACACCGCGAATTGCCCGGTGAGCCAGACCGAGATGAAGCGCGGCGACGTCGAACTGTTTTAAACCATACGCTCAGCGATCCCAGAGGGAGCAAAAAATGCCCAAAGCCGTACTTGCCGTAGACGATTCCGCCTCCATCCGCCAGATGGTGGCCTTTACCTTGAAGAATGCAGGCTATGAGGTGGTGGAAGCCGCCGACGGCATGGACGGGCTGGCCAAAGCCAAGGCGCGCGGATTCGACCTGGTCCTTACCGACCAGAACATGCCGCGCATGGACGGGCTGACCCTGGTCAAGAGTTTGCGCGCCATTGCCCAATACCGCACCACGCCGATCCTGATCCTGACCACCGAATCGTCGGACGCGATGAAGGCCCAAGGCAAGGCGGCAGGCGCGACCGGCTGGCTGGTCAAACCCTTCGACCCGCAGAAGCTGCTCGATGTAGTCAAGAAGGTCATCGGCTGACCCACGCGCAACCCAAGGTACAACGCGCGATGTCCGTCGATCTCAGCCAGTTCTATCAGATTTTCTTCGAGGAAGCCCAGGAGCACCTCGACAGCATGGAGGCCCTGCTGCTCGATATTGACGTCGAACAACCTGATCCGGAGCAGCTCAACGCCATCTTCCGCGCCGCGCATTCGATCAAGGGGTCGGCCGGAACCTTCGGCTTCACGGATCTGGCGGAAGTCACCCACGTTCTGGAGAACCTGCTCGATCGCGTGCGCAAGGAAGAACTTGCCCTGCGCCCCGACATGATCGATGCCTTTCTTGATGCCGGCGACGTGCTCAAGGACCTCCTCGCCGCGCACCGCGGCAACGGCAGCGCGGATCCGGCACAGGCCAAGGCGCTGTGCCAGCGCCTGTCGACCCTCACCGGCGACGCTACCGGCAGCGGCCCCGGCGCAACGGCAACGACCCGCGTTTCCGGGGAACCTGTTCCGGCTTTGCCGCCGGCGGCGACAGGCTGGACCGACGTCAGCTTTGTGCTGGAACAGGGCACCCAGGACCCGGACGCGGCGATCGACAACCTGATTGCCGAACTTGATCCAGAGTGGCAGATCTCCGTGGTCGATCGGGCCGCAAGCCCCGATGCGCGCTGGTGCCTTCGCGTGGGCGCCGACGCCGACCTGGACCTGCTGCGCGGAATGCTGGAATTCCTTGCACGCAGCGACAGCATTCGCGTCGATCCGGCAGGTGCTTCGAATTCGGGCGGCACCGATGACGACGACAGTTTCGGATTCTTCGACACCACGCCTGTCGCAGCACCGCCCTCGCCTGATGACACCTGGGGCCTGTTCGAGGACACCTCGGCAGCGCCGCCATCGCCCGCGGCCGCCACCGACGATTCCTTTGGCTTGTTCGTGGATCTGCCGGCCCCGGACGTCCCCGTCACCGTAGCGCCAGCGCCGACTCCCGCGCCCGTCGAACGACGCGACGCGGCGCGGGCGGATCGGCGCGCCACGCCGCGATCCGGCGCATCGGGCGAAACGTCGATCCGGGTCGACGTCGACAAGGTCGACCAGTTGATCAACCTCATCGGGGAGCTGGTGATCACCCAGGCCATGCTCGCCCAATCCGCGTCGGACATCGACCCGGTGAAATACGCAAGCCTTCATAACGGCCTCGCGCAACTGGAACGCAACACGCGCGACATGCAGGAGTCGGTGATGTCGATCCGCATGATGCCGATTTCAATGGTGTTCTCCCGCTTTCCGCGCGTGGTGCGCGACCTGGCGCAGAAACTCGGCAAGCAGATCGAACTGAAAACCATAGGCGAAGGCACGGAACTCGACAAGGGACTGATCGAGCGCATCAGCGACCCGCTGACGCACCTGGTGCGCAACAGCATCGACCACGGCGTCGAAATGCCGGACGATCGCGTCGCCAAGGGCAAATCGCCCGTCGGCTGCATCACGCTCAAGGCCTACCATCAGGGCGGCAACATCGTCATTGAAGTCAGCGACGACGGCGCCGGCCTCGATCGCGGCAGGATCCTTGCCAAGGCCCGCGAAAAAGGTATTGCGGTGAATGACCAGATGAGCGACGGCGAAGTCTGGCAACTGATCTTCGAACCGGGCTTCTCGACCGCCGAACAGGTCACCGAAGTCTCCGGGCGCGGCGTCGGCATGGACGTCGTCAAGCGCAACATCGGCGCCATGGGCGGTCGCGTCGAGATCGAATCGATGAAGGGAATCGGCACCCGCATGACGGTGCGCCTGCCGTTGACCCTGGCGATCCTCGATGGCATGTCGGTCGCCGCCGGCAAGGAGACCTACATCATCCCGCTGGGCTATGTGGTCGAGTCGCTCCAGGTCGAGCGCGCCATGATCCGCAGCATCGCCGGCGTCGAGCGCCTGATCCAGGTGCGCGGCGAATTCCTGCCGGTGGTGGCCCTCTACGAGGTCTTCGGCATCGCGAATACAGCGCTGCGCCTGGACCAGGGAATCATGGTGGTGGTCGAAGCCGATGGCGCCAAGGCGGCGCTGTTCATCGACGCGCTGCTGGGGCAGCACCAGGTGGTGATCAAGAGCCTGGAATCCAACTATCGCAAGGTCGCGGGGATCTCCGGCGCGACCATCATGGGCGACGGTCACGTGGCCCTGATACTGGATGTGGCGGCGCTGGTGCAGATGGCAAAAACCGCCCTGCCCGCCGCGGCATGACTACCACCCGCTGAAACAAGGGAGCACGACGCAATGATGGTTCAGGAGCATGCAGGACAAGGTAATACGACCGGAAGCGCACGCGCGGATGTCGACGAATATCTGACCTACACGCTGGGCGCCGAGGAATACGCGATCGACATCCTAAAGGTGCAGGAAATCCGTGGCTACGAATCGCCGACGACGATCGCCAATGCGCCCGCTTTCCTCAAGGGCGTGATCAACCTGCGCGGCACCATCGTCCCCATCGTCGACCTGCGCATCAAGTTCGGCGTCGGCAACGCGGACTACACACCCTTCACCGTGGTCATCATCCTCAACCTGGGCGCCCGCGTGGTGGGCATGGTGGTGGATAGCGTCTCCGACGTGACCATGCTGCGCCAGGACAGCATCCGCCCGGCACCCGAATTTTCCGCAAGCGTCGACACCCGCTACATCAAGGGGCTGTGCACCCTCGATGATCGCATGCTGATCGTGGTCGATATCGAACGTCTGATGCTGTCCTCCGAGATGGCGTTGGTCGACGAATCGCTAACCTGAAGGAAGACCGTGAAAAACCTCAACGTCGGCCAGCGCCTGACCATTCTCATCACCGCTGCAGTTCTGGCACTTGCCGCCGCGGCAGCCGTCGGAATCAGCGGAATTTCGACCATGCTGCGCTCGATTGAGGAACTGTATTCACACAACCTGGTGATCACGGAGCGGATCGGCCGCATCCAGTGGCTGATGGGCGACAACCGCGCCCAGATCATGCTGTCGCTGCAACATGATCCTGCGAGCAAATACGCGAAGCTGCACGATCATCCGGTCGGAAGGCATCTCGACCAGCTGGTGAAGAACCGGGACGAAATCAGCGCCATCTCCATTGAAATGCAGAAGCATCCGATGGAACCCGACGAAAAGAAGCTTTTCGATGCCTATTCGGAGGCCCGCGGTCGCTACGTCGCGGAAGGGCTCAATCCGGCCCGAGAAGCCGTCCTGGCCGGCGAATACGACAAGGCCAATGGCATTCTGCTGACGAAGATCAATCCGCTATACGCCGTGGCAACAACCACGGCCGATGCATACACGAAGTTCATTACCGAGGAAGGCAAGGGAGACTATGAAGATGGCCTGCGCGACTTCGCCTTCGAACGCAACCTGATATTGGGCATCGGCCTGCTGGCTCTCGCCTTCTTGGCATCGTTCGGCTACCTCGTGGCGCGCGGCATCACCCTCCCCCTGCGTCGCTCCGTCGACGTGGCGAATGCCATCGCCGAAGGTAAGCTCGACAACGACATCGTCGAAGAAGGGCGCAACGAGATGTCGACCCTGCTCGCGGCGCTGAAGGCGATGCAGTCCCGCCTGCTGGCCAGCATCGAAACCGAGCGCCGTCAGGCGGACGAAACGCTGCGCATCAAGATCGCGCTGGACAATGTGTCCACCGGGGTGATGATCGCCAACAACGAACGCACCATCATCTACGCCAACACCTCGGTAAAGCGCATCCTCAAGGGCGCCGAAGCCGCGATCCGCAAGCAGTTGCCCAACTTCGACGCCGACAAGATGATTGGCGTGAACATCGATACCTTCCACAAGAACCCCGCGCATCAGGCCAAACTGCTGTCGAGCATCACCAGCACCTACGTTGCCAATCTGGAGATCAGCGACCGCCACCTGCGGGTCTCCGCCAGCCCGGTGATCAACGACAGGAACGAGCGCCTGGGCGCGGTGGCCGAATGGCTGGACCGCACCGAAGAAGTCCGTATCGAGAAGGAAGTTGCCGGCATGGTCGATGGCGCGCTACGCGGCAACTTCGAAACGCGCCTGTCGCTGGAAGGCAAGGAAGGCTTCTTCAAGCAGTTGTCCGAAGGCCTCAACCAGCTCTCCGAAGTAACCCAGACCGGCCTCACCAACGTCGCGCAGATCCTGCAGCGGGTCGCTGCCGGCGACCTCACGCAGAAGATCGATGCCGACTACCAGGGCATCTTCGGCCAGTTGAAGGACGACACCAACACCACCATCGAGCGCCTGCGCGAAGTCGTCGGCCGCATCAAGGATGCCACCGAGGCCATCAGCATCGCCTCCCAGGAAATCGCCGCCGGCAACGCCGACCTCTCGTCGCGCACCGAAGAGCAGGCCTCCAGCCTGGAGGAAACCTCCTCGGCGATGGAGGAACTCAACGCCACCGTGCGCCAGAACGCGGAGAACGCGCGCCAGGCCAACGACCTGGCCAAGACCTCGAATGCCGGCGTGGTGCGCGGCGGCGAGGTGGTGAAGCAGGTGGTGGTCACCATGGGTGACATCCAGGCCAGTTCGAAGA
>JBIKLV010000067.1:0-20476 GCA_044359585.1 Sulfuritalea sp.
TCATCGCCGAACTGCTGCGCCGCAGCGGGCGCCCGGTGCTGCTCGCGGCAAACAAGGGCGAGGGCATGGATCGCGCCGTGGTTGCAGCCGAATTCTACGAACTCGGCTGCGGCGATCCTTGCGTCATTTCCTCGGCACACGGCGAGGGGGTGCGCGAACTGGTCGAACTGGCGCTCGCCCCGTTTTCGGACGAGAGCGAAGCCGAGGATGCCACCGACGGCCCCCGGGTCGCGATCGCCGGGCGCCCCAATGTCGGCAAGAGCACGCTGGTCAATACCCTGCTTGGCGAAGAGCGCGTGATCGCATTCGACATGCCCGGTACCACGCGCGATGCCATCGAAGTTCCCTTCGAACGCAACGGCCGCGCCTACACCCTGATCGACACGGCTGGCTTGCGGCGCAAGGGCCGGGTATTCGAAACCATCGAGAAATTTTCGGTGATCAAGACCCTGCAGGCGGTCGAAGAAGCCAACGTGGTGGTGCTGATGGTCGACGCGACCCAGGAAATCTCCGACCAGGACGCGCACATCGCCGGGTTCGCGATCGATGCAGGGCGGGCACTGGTGGTCGCCGTCAATAAATGGGATGCGGTGGACGACTACCGGCGCGAGCAGATCAAGCTGGATGTGGCACGCAAGCTGAATTTCCTCGGTTTCGCCCGGGTTCATCACATTTCGGCGCTGAAAGGACAGGGCATCGCCGGCGTTTTGACCTCGGTCGACAAGGCATTTGCCGCGGCCATGGCCAAACTGTCTACGCCCAAACTGACGCGGGTACTTATCGCCGCCCAGGAAAAGCAGACGCCGCCGCGCCATGGCGCGTTTCGCCCCAAGTTGCGCTACGCCCACCAGGGCGGCAGCAACCCGCCCATCATCGTCATTCACGGCAATGCACTGGAGCACATCCCCGCTTCCTATACCCGCTACCTGGAACGTTATTTCCTCGAGGCGTTCAAGCTGCAGGGCACGCCATTGCGCATCCAGTACAAGACCAGCAAGAATCCTTTTTCCAAGGAGGGCCGGCCGGTCAATCCGAAACTTCGGCGCGAAAAGTGAAAGTCGGCGCTGGTGGCACGGCACCGCAAAATCGATTACAGTAATTCACTCAAAAAACCAACAATCCCCAAAGGATCACCACCATGAGCAATAAAGGGCAAATGCTACAAGACCCGTTTTTGAACACATTGCGTCGCGAGCACGTTCCGGTTTCCATCTATCTGGTGAACGGGATCAAGCTGCAGGGACAGATCGAATCCTTCGATCAATATGTGGTTTTGCTCAAGAATACGGTGACGCAGATGGTTTACAAGCATGCGATCTCGACTGTCGTTCCCGGGCGTCCGGTCAGTTTCGCCCAGGAAGCCGACGCCGATTGACGATTCCGCGCGGATCCCGGCGATTGCCATGAGGCGATTGTCCTGATGTTCGAACGTCCTGCCAGTGGCGAGAATGCGGTACTGGTACAACTTGACTTTGGCGAAGGCGATTTTGCAGAGCGCCTATCGGAGTTCCGCCTGTTGGTAGGAAGCGCCCGTGCGCGGCCGATGGCGGTAATTTCCGGCAGGCGCGCGCGGCCCGACCCGGCGCTGTATGCCGGCAAGGGCAAGGTCGAAGAAATCGCCGCGGCGGTGCGCCTGCATCATGCCGACGTAGTCGTCTTCAACCACGAATTGTCGCCCGGGCAGCAGCGCAATCTCGAGCAGGCCCTGGAATGCCGCGTGGTCGATCGCAGCAGCCTGATCCTGGATATCTTCGCGCTACGAGCGAGGAGCCACGAAGGAAAATTGCAGGTTGAACTTGCCCAGCTTCAGTTCCTGGCGACGCGACTGGTTCGTGGCTGGACCCACCTCGAACGGCAGAAGGGCGGCATCGGATTGCGCGGCCCCGGAGAAAAGCAGCTCGAAACCGACCGCCGCCTGCTCGGCAAGCGCGTCGCACTGCTCAAGGATCGGCTGAAGCAACTGGAACGGCAGCGCGCCGTGCGACGACGCGGACGCACTCGCGGCGAAGTGCTGGCTGTATCCCTGGTGGGCTATACCAACGCCGGCAAGACCACCTTGTTCAATGCGCTCACCAAGGCCGGCGCCTATGCGGCCGACCAGCTTTTTGCGACCCTCGACACGACATCGCGCCGGTTGTTCGTTGCCGATGCCTGCCCCATGGTGCTGTCGGATACCGTAGGCTTCATCCGTGATTTGCCACATGCGCTGGTGGCGTCGTTTCATGCGACCCTCGAAGAGACTGCACAGGCCGATTTGTTGCTGCACGTCGTCGATTCCTCCAGCCCGGACCGCGACCAGCAGATCCATGCCGTGAGCGAAGTGTTGAAGGAAATCGGTGCGCTCGACGTGCCACAGATCGTGGTCTGGAACAAGGCCGATCTCACGGCGGCCAGTCCCGGAGTCGAGCGCGACGACTGTGGTAACATTTCGACCGTTCGACTCAGCGCCCACAGTGGGGCTGGAATACCGCTACTGCGGGAGGCCCTCGCCGAATTTGCGGGACCGCTCGGCGAGCTCCGCGTTATTGCGGCCTGATGACATTCGCAATCCATCCAACTTTTTCAACTCCCTGAGCAAATAAAACGTGATCGCCGGAATCCTCATGTCTCTAAACGACCACGGCTGGGGCAATCAACCCGGCGGCGGCAAGCGCGGTGGCGGCAATCAAGGCCCTCCCGATCTCGAAGAACTCTGGCGGGATTTCAACCGCCGCTTGTCGGGCCTTTTCGGCAAGAAGAGTGGCGGGGGTGGCGACGGCGGCGGTGACGGCGGGAGTCGAATGCCTTCGATCAGTCCGCGCCAGTTCGGCGGCGGAATCGGTGTCATCCTGATGCTGGTGGCGGCGGTCTGGCTGGGCAGCAGCTTCTATATCGTCGATGCATCTCAGCGTGGAGTGGTACTCCAATTCGGCCGCTTCAAGGAAGTCACCGAACCCGGATTGCGCTGGCGCCTGCCGTGGCCGATCCAGACCAATGAAATAGTGAACGTCACCGGCGTGCGCACGGTCGAAGTCGGTTATCGCGGCTCGGACAAGAACAAGGTGCTGAAGGAAGCGTTGATGCTCACCGACGACGAGAACATCGTCAATGTCCAGTTCGCTGTGCAGTACCTGCTTTCGGATCCGCAGGCTTACCTGTTCAACAACCGTCATCCTGATGATACGGTCATGCAGGCGGCGGAAACCGCGATTCGCGAAGTTGTCGGCAAGAACAAGATGGACTTCGTGCTCTACGAGGGGCGCGATCAGATCGCGGCCAATACGCAGAAATTGATCCAGGACATTCTCGATCGCTACAAGACCGGCATTCTGGTCCGCTCGGTCAATATGCAAAGTACGCAGCCGCCGGAACAGGTACAAGCTGCATTTGATGACGCCGTGAAGGCAGGTCAGGATCGTGAGCGACAGAAGAACGAAGGCCAGGCCTACGCCAATGACGTGATTCCGCGCGCGCGCGGCGCCGCCTCGCGACTGATGGAGGAAGCCACCGGCTATCGGCAACGCATCATCGTCACTGCCGAGGGTGATGCGTCGCGCTTCAAGCAGATCCTGACCGAGTACAGCAAGGCGCCGGAAGTAACGCGCAGCCGCATGTACCTGGAAACCGTACAACAGGTATACGCCAATACCAGCAAGGTGATGCTGGACTCCAAGGGCTCCGGCAACCTGCTCTATCTTCCACTCGACAAACTGATGCAGGCTGCTGGCGCTGCGATAGCAGCGCCAGCAGCGGTCGAAACAGCGGTGCCTCGTGTCGTGCCCGGTGTCGCGGCCGCCACGCCTGATGCCCCGCCACAGACAGAGCGCACTGCACCGGGTGACGCGCGCGCGCGCGGCAACCTCGGCTCGCGCGAACGGGGAGAACGCTGATGCAACGCCACCTGTCATTCATAGGGTCGTTCATCTTCGGCCTTTTGGCCCTGTTCGCCATGACGATCTTTACCGTCGACCAGCGGCAGTTCGCGATCATTTTCCAACTCGGAGAAATCAAGGAAGTCGTTTCCGAGCCCGGACTCGCCTTCAAGTGGCCGCTGATCCAGAACGTGCGGATTTTCGACAAGCGCATCCTGACGATGGATAGCCCCGAGCCGGAGCGGTTCCTGACCGCGGAGAAGAAACCGGTGCTGGTGGATTCCTTCGTCAAGTGGCGCATCCACGATGTCAAGCAGTACTACGTTTCGGTCGGCGGCGATGAAACACTTGCCAGGACCCGGCTTTCGCAGACCGTCAATGCCGGCCTGCGCGAAGAGTTCGGTCGGCGAACGGTGCATGACGTGGTATCCGGTGCGCGCGACGACATCATGGTCGTGGTGAAGAAGAAAGCCGACGCCGAAATGCGTGCGATCGGTGTCGAAATTGTTGACGTTCGTTTGAAGCGCGTCGATTTGCCGCCGGAAGTTTCAGAGTCCGTCTATCGCCGGATGGAAACCGAACGCAAGCGTGTCGCCAGCGAATTGCGGGCCGAAGGCGCTGCCGAAGCCGAAAAGATCCGGGCCAATGCCGATCGGCAACGCGAGGTCATACTTGCCGAAGCCTATCGCGATGCGCAGAAGATCAAGGGTGAAGGCGATGCCAAGGGCGCGGCGATCTATGGTCGTGCATTCGGCGAGAACGCCGAGTTCTATGCTTTCTATCGCAGCCTCGAAGCCTATCGTGGTAGCTTCAAGAACAAGAGCGACCTGATGATCATCGAACCCAATTCCGAGTTCTTCAAGTACCTGAAGAACAGCGGCAAGGGCAAGTGATCTTTTCGGTTCCGGGTTGCGATGCTCAATCTTCTGTTGCTGGCGTTCGCCCTCACGCTTGTAATCGAGGGGCTCATGCCGTTCCTCGCACCACGAGTCTGGCGCGAAACGTTCCGGCGGGTGACCGAATTGAGTGATGGCCAGATTCGCTTCATAGGCCTTACGTCGATGCTGGTCGGCATCGTTCTGCTGACCATATTCCGCTGATCCATGGCACATCGGCGCTGGCTCCTGCCCGAAGCGATCGAGGACGTGCTGCCAGGCGATGCGGCACGCATCGAAGCGCTGCGCCGCCGCTTGCTCGACGAATTTTCCCGGCACGGCTACGAGTTTGTCATCCCGCCGCTGCTCGAGTATGTTGAATCCCTGCTGACCGGTAGCAGCCACGATCTTGACCTGCGCACGTTCAAGCTTGTGGACCAACTGTCGGGCCGCAGCATGGGCGTGCGCGCCGACATCACGCCGCAGGTGGCGCGCATCGATGCCCACTTGCTGAACCGAGGCGGGGTAACTCGACTGTGCTACTGCGGAAGCACCCTGCACACCCTCCCGGGAGGCTTCAACGCGACGCGCGAACCCCTGCAGATCGGGGCGGAACTTTACGGTCATGACGGCCTGGAGGCGGACATCGAAGTAATCCGCATTCTTGCCGCGGCACTCGAACTTTGCAACATCGCCGCGTCGCGCATCGATCTTGGCCATGTCGCGGTGTTTCGCGCCCTGGCCAGGCATGCCGCACTTGCGCCGCAAGCCGAGGAAGAATTGTTCGACGCGTTGCAAGGGAAGGATCTGCCGACGGTGCGCGAACTCGTTACGGACGTATCCGGCCCCTTCCGCGAGGCATTTCTGGCATTGCCCGAACTCTACGGTGACCGCCATGTGCTGGATCGGGCAGAAAAAATTCTGCCGGATCTGCCGGAAATCACCCGGGCCATTTCGGACCTGCGCCGCCTTGCGGATGCGCTCGCGGACTTGCCGCTGAGTTTTGACCTCGCCGATTTGCGCGGCTATGACTATCACAGCGGCGTCGTGTTTGCGGCCTACTGTGCTGGTAGTCCTGGAGCACTCGCGCTTGGCGGCCGCTACGACAATTTTGGCAAGGCTTTTGGCCGTGCCCGGGCAGCGACGGGCTTTTCCATGGACTTGCGCGAACTTGGGCGCCTGGTACCGCATGGTGCGGGTCGCTCGGCTATTCTTGCACCGTGGCCGGAGGACGATTCGCTCGCTTTGCGTGACGGGGAAACCGCTTCGCGGACCCTCAACGCCGAGATCTCGCGTTTGCGGGCCCAAGGCGAGCGCGTTGTGCTCGCCCTACCGGGTCACGACGGAAACTGGCTCGAGGCCGGCTGCGATCGCAAGTTGGTGCGCAGCGGCGACAACTGGATTACTGAATCCCTGAAGGAAGATTGAAATGGCGAAGAACGTCGTAGTGGTTGGCACCCAGTGGGGTGATGAAGGCAAGGGCAAGATCGTCGATTGGCTGACAGACCACGCCCAGGCCGTGGTGCGCTTTCAGGGAGGACACAATGCCGGCCATACCCTGGTCATCGGCGGCAAGAAGACGGTTTTGCATCTGGTGCCATCCGGCATTCTCCGCGACGGCGTTACCTGCTACATCGGCAATGGCGTAGTGCTGTCGCCCGAAGCGTTGACCAAGGAACTCGACGAACTGAAGGCGGCGGGAGTGGATGCCGACGCTCGCCTGCGAATTTCGGAAGCGTGCACGCTGATCCTGCCCTACCACCAGGCACTCGACATGGCGCGCGAGGCGGCAAAGGGCGCGAAGAAGATCGGCACGACGGGGCGCGGGATCGGTCCGGCCTACGAGGACAAAGTTGCGCGGCGCGGCCTGCGCGTGCAGGACCTGCTGCGGCCCAAGCGCTTTGCGGAAAAACTCGCCGAAGTGCTCGATTATCACAACTTCACGCTGAAGAATTATTTTGGTGTCGATCCTGTCGATTTCCAGAAGGTGTTCGACGGCACGATGGCTCTGGCGCCGCGGCTGACCCGAATGATCGCGGATGTGCCGCGATCGCTTTACGAAGCCCACAAGGGCGGTGCCAACATCCTGTTCGAGGGCGCGCAAGGCACCTTGCTCGACATCGACCACGGCACCTATCCCTATGTCACTTCGTCGAATTGTGTTGCCGGTGGTGCGTCCACCGGTGCCGGCGTCGGACCGGGAATGCTTCATTACGTGCTCGGCATCACCAAAGCCTATACCACTCGTGTCGGTAGCGGTCCGTTCCCCACGGAACTCTACGACGCGCTGGACAAGCAGGATCCGGTCGGCAAGCACATGGCGACCAAGGGCCATGAATTCGGCGCCACGACGGGTCGTGCCCGCCGCTGCGGCTGGTTCGACGCAGCAGCCCTGAAACGCGCGATCCAGATCAACGGCGTTTCCGGCCTTTGCGTAATGAAACTCGACGTGCTCGACGGCATCGAGGAAATGAAGCTTTGCACCGGCTACAAGCTTGACGGGCAATTCACCGACATCCTTCCCGTGGGCGCGGATGACTTGGAGCGTTGCGAGCCGGTCTACGAGTCGATGCCCGGCTGGAATCAAAGCACGGTGGGCGTGAAAACCTTCGAGGGCTTGCCGAAGGATGCGCAGAACTACATCAAGCGCATGGAAGCCTTGTGCGGAGTGCCGATCGACATGATTTCCACCGGTCCGGACCGGGAGGAAACCATAGTAATGAGACATCCGTTTCTGTGACCTGCCGCACAAAAAGCCAAGGGCCGTTGGGTAAAACCCGGCGGCCCTTGCTTTTTTCATCATCGCATTCCATGCTTGGTGCCCAGGAAGGGACTCGAACCCCCACGCCTCGCAGCGCTAGTACCTGAAACTAGTGCGTCTACCAATTCCGCCACCTGGGCAGGCTCGAAACGAGGCGCGAATTCTAAAGGAAAAACCCAGATTGTCAAACAAGCCAAACAAGACCGGAACACTTTCAAAAATTCGTCGCGCCGACCCCTGGTTTGATCGGGAAAAGGCGAAGTACGAACATCCCCTGCCCAGTCGCGAATACATCCTGCAGACGCTGACGGCCCAGGGCGCGCCGCTGGAGATCGGACGCCTTGCCGAACTGCTCGACGTGCAGCCGTTCGAACTCGAGTCGTTCCAGAGGCGCCTGGGTGCCATGGCGCGCGAGGCGCAGTTGATGCAGAACCGGCGCGGTGACTGGCTGATTCCGGACAAGGCAGACCTGGTGCGCGGGCGTGTGACGGGGCATCCGGATGGCTACGGCTTCCTGACGCCGGAGGATGGCAGTCCCGACCTGTTCCTTTCCGCCAAGGAAATGGACAAGGTACTGCATGGCGACAGGGTCATTGCCCGGGTCATCGGCGTTGATCGCAAGGGACGCCCAGAGGGCAAGATCGTCGAAGTCACCGAGCGTGCCAACCGATTCGTGGTTGGGCGCGTGATCGAAGAGCACGGCGTCCGTTTTGTCGCCGCCGAGAACAAACGCATCAGCCAGGACATCCTGCTGGCTCCGCCCGAAAAGGGCGCCAAGAAGGCGCTTAAAGCACAGTCCGGCCAGGTGGTGATGATCGAACTGATCGAGCAGCCGACCAAGCACGGCCAACCCATCGGCCGCCTGGTCGAAGTGCTGGGCAACTACGCCGATCCCGGAATGGAAATCGAGATCGCCCTCAGGAAACATGAACTGCCCTATGAATTCTCGACTGACGCGCTGGCGGAATCGAAGAAGTTGCCTGATGTCGTGCGCAAGTCGGACTGGAAGGGCCGGGAGGACGTTACCGGACTACCGCTGGTGACAATCGACAGCGAGACCGCGAGGGATTTCGACGATGCCGTTTATTGCGAACGCAAGGGCAAGGGTTTCCGCCTGGTCGTGGCGATCGCCGATGTATCGCACTATGTGACGGCAGACGGCGCGCTGGATGGCGACGCCTATGCACGCGGCAACTCTGTGTATTTCCCGCGGCGCGTGATCCCGATGCTGCCGGAAAAGATCTCCAACGGCTTGTGCTCGCTGAATCCGCAGGTAGAGCGCCTGTGCATGGTGTGTGACATGGAGATAGCCGGCACCGGTGCGATCAGGCGCTACCGCTTCTATCCGGCGGTAATGTTTTCGCATGCGCGACTGACCTATACGGAAGTCGCGGCCGCACTTTATGAGAACCACGCCGCGACACGTGATCGCCTGGGATCGCTGGTGCCGCATCTCGAGGCCCTGGATGCGCTCTACCGGCAACTGGCGAAGGAACGCGTCAAGCGCGGTGCGATCGATTTCGAGACGGTCGAGACGCGCATGATTTTCGACGACCGCGGCAAGATCGACCGAATCGAGCCCTACGAGCGCAACGAAGCGCACAAACTGATCGAGGAGTGCATGCTGGCGGCGAACGTCTGTGCCTCGGAGTTCCTGCGCGAGCGCGAGCATCCCTCGCTCTATCGCGTGCACGAAGGACCGACCCCGGAGCGCCTGCTCAAGCTGCGAGACTTTCTCGGTACCTTCGGTTTCCAGTTGGGTGGCGGCGATGCGCCCAAGGCTCAGGACTACGCAAAGCTGCTGGAAAAGATCGGCCAGCGCCCGGACCGCCAGCTACTGCAGACCGTGATGCTGCGCTCCCTGCGGCAGGCCATCTACAGCCCCGACAATGTCGGACACTTCGGCCTGGCCTACGAAAGCTATACGCATTTCACGTCGCCGATCCGCCGCTATCCGGATCTGCTGGTGCATCGGGCCATAAAGTCGGCGCTGGCGGCACGGCGTTACGAGCCCGGCAACTGGGAGGAAATCGGCCTGCACTGTTCCATGACCGAGCGTCGCGCCGACGACGCCACGCGGGACGTTGAGGCGTGGCTGAAGTGCTTCTACATGAAGGATCGTGTCGGCGAGATCTTCGAAGGCAGCATCTCCTCGGTGGTCCCATTCGGCATTTTCGTTGCGCTCGATGGCGTCTTCGTCGAGGGGCTGGTCCATGTATCCGAACTCGGCCAGGACTATTTCCATTTCGAAGAGAAGTCGCATGCCATGGTCGGCGAGCGCAGCGGCAGGCGATTCCGCCTTTCCGACCGGGTGCGCGTGCAACTGACCCGGGTCGACATGGAGGCCAACAAGATCGATTTCCGCCTTGCGGACCCGGCGCCGGCCGCCGGCAAGCCGAGGCGTTGACCCGGCGTCCCCCTGCCGGCCGCATTCGTGCCATCGTGAAAGGCTGATTCATGTACACGGGAATACTCGACCTCCCCTGGTGGGGATACGTCCTGGTCACGCTGGGGCTGACCCATGTGACGATCGCGGCCGTCACCATCTTCCTGCATCGCCATCAGGCCCATCGGGCGCTCGACCTTCAACCGCTGCCCAGCCACTTTTTTCGCCTGTGGCTGTGGCTGACGACCGGAATGGTCACCAAGGAATGGGCGGCGATCCATCGCAAGCACCACGCCAAGTGCGAGACCGATGCAGACCCGCACAGCCCGCAGGTGCACGGGCTCAATCGAGTCCTGTGGACCGGCGTATTTCTTTATGTCAAGGAATCGAGAAATCGGGAAACCATGGAGCGCTACGGCCATGGCACGCCGGATGACTGGCTGGAGCGGAACCTGTATTCACCCATGCACAAGTTGGGTGTGGCGCTGACCCTCGTGATCGACATCGCTTTGTTCGGAGTCTGGCCCGGCAGCTTGATCTGGGCGGTGCAGATGGCCTGGATTCCTTTCTGGGCGGCCGGCGTGGTGAACGGCATCGGGCATTTCTGGGGCTACCGGAACTTTGCCTGCGCCGATGCATCGACGAACTTCTTTCCGCTCGGGATCTTGATCGGAGGCGAGGAACTGCACAACAACCACCACGCCTATGCCACATCGGCCAAGCTGTCATCCAGGTGGTATGAGTTCGACATCGGCTGGTTTTACATCCGGTTGATGGAAATGCTCGGTCAGGCGCAGGTCAAGAAAGTGGCGCCCAAGGTTCGCCTCGGCGCGCAACGTCCGGCCATCGACCTCGATTTCCTGCAAGTGGTTGTCACGCATCGCTACGATGTCCTGGCGAACTATCTCAAGTCGCTTCGGCAGCTTGCGGCCGAGGAATTCAAGCAGTTGCGCATCGACGCGCGCGAAGGCCGCAGGATGAAGCGCCTGCTCGGAGAGAGCGGGGCGGCTCTCGCGCCGCCGCAACAGGAGCGCCTTGCCGACTTGCTGAGGCGCAGCGAGCGCCTGGCCAAGGGGTATGCCATGCGCGCAGAGCTGGAGGCGCTGTGGGCACGCTCGGCGGCTTCGCACGAGCAACTGGTGGCACAGTTGGAAAGCTGGATGAACCGTGCCGAACAAAGCGGTATTCGCCAGTTGGAGGAGTTCTCGCGACGCCTGCGTTGCTACGCGAGCGCCTGAAGGGGGCGACAAAAAAGCCCGCAGCGCATTCGCGGTGCGGGCTTCTTCCGGAAAGAGAACGCTTACTTCAGCTTCACTTCCTTGTAGGCAACGTGCTTGCGCGCCTTCGGGTCATACTTCAGGAATTCCAGCTTCCCTGGAGTTGTTTTCTTGTTCTTCGTGGTCGTATAGAAGTGACCGGTTCCGGCTGTGGATTCCAGCTTGATTTTTTCGCGTCCGCCTTTGGCCATGATCGTTTCTCCTGTTAGACGCGCTCGCCGCGCTCACGCAATTCGGCGAGGACAACGTCGATGCCCTTCTTGTCGATGGTGCGCAGACCGGCGTTCGACACGCGCAGACTGACCCAGCGGTTTTCGGTTTCACTCCAGAAGCGGCGGCTGTGCAGGTTAGGCAGAAAGCGACGCTTGGTCTTGTTGTTGGCGTGGGATACGTTGTTCCCAACCATCGGGGCCTTGCCCGTCACTTGACATACGCGAGACATGATGTGCTCCTGAATGCTGATTTCGCAAAGTCGGCAATTTTACCAAACAATTGCGCCAAAACTCAATCCTTTTTAAATCAATCCGCGTTCAGCGAAGGAAAGCGGTCTTGCATTGCCGGCGACGATGAAATGGTCGAGCAGTTTCACGTCGATCATCGCCAGGGCCTGCTTCAGCGACGAAGTAAGCACTTCGTCTGCGCGGGATGGCTCGGCCAGGCCCGACGGATGGTTGTGGGCGAGGATGACGGCGCCGGCATTGTGCTGCAGCGCGCGCTTGACCACTTCGCGCGGATAGACGCTGGTTTGGGTCAGCGTTCCCCGGAACAGTTCCTCGCTCGCGATCAAGCGGTTCTGGGCATCGAGCCAGAGTGCGATGAATACTTCATGCGGTAGGTTGGCCAACGAGAGTCGCAGCCAGTCGCGCACCGCCTCGGGCGAGGCCAGGGCATCCTTAACCTTCATGGGCGACGCAAGGGCGCGGCGCGCCAGTTCCAGCGTGGCGGCAAGTTGGGCGGCCTTGGCGGGGCCGATCCCCGGAAGTTGTGCGAGTTCCTTGGTAGTAGCCGCGGCCAGGGCAGCCAGGTTTCCATCGAAGCTTGCAAGCAGTTCACGGGCAAGGTCGACCGCGCTCTTGCCGCGAATGCCTATACGCAAGAAGATCGCCAGCAGTTCGGCATCGGACAGGGCGGCGGCACCCCGTTGGGCAAGGCGCTCCCGCGGGCGCTCGGCCTCGGGCCAATCGCGTATGGCCATGGTTTAGAATCCCTGTCTGGTTGCCGAATGGCGGGATTTTAATGTCATGAACGAATTTCAGGGCAAGCGCGTCGTCCTCGGTATTACCGGCGGCGTGGCGGCGTACAAGTCGGCCGAACTGGTGCGATTGCTGGTCAAGGCCGGCGCCGAGGTGGATGTGGTCCTGACCGCCGCCGGCGCCCAGTTCGTCGGCGCCGCCACGTTTCAGGCGCTCTCCGGCCGTCGAGTCTGGCAGGCCTTGTGGGATGACCGGATGGACAACGGCATGGCCCACATCGACTTGACCCGTGGCGCCGCCGCATTGCTGGTGGCACCCGCCACGGCGGATTTTCTCGCCAAGCTTGCACATGGCTTTGCCGACGACCTGCTATCAACGCTGTGCCTGGCGCGTGCCTGCCCGCTGCTGGTGGCGCCGGCGATGAATCGCCAGATGTGGGAAAGCCCTGCGACACAGCGCAATACAGCGCAATTGCGGACCGACGGAGTCTGCGTTCTTGGTCCGGGGCACGGCGAACAGGCCTGTGGCGAAGTGGGCGACGGGCGCATGCTCGAAGCGCTCGACCTGTTCGACGATTTGTATGCCGCTCTGCAAACCAAATCGCTGACAGGCAAGCGGGTCTTGCTCACCGCCGGCCCGACGTTCGAAGCGCTGGATCCGGTGCGCGGGCTGACCAATTCCAGTTCGGGCAAGATGGGATTTGCGCTTGCCCGCGCCTGTGCAGAGGCGGGAGCGCATGTCACTCTGATCGCTGGTCCCGTTGTCATTCCGACGCCGCGCGGCGTACAGCGGGTAAATGTACTGAATGCATTGCAGATGCGCGAAGCCGTGATGCAGGCGCTGCCGGGCCAGGACGTCTTCATTGGTGTTGCAGCCGTTGCCGACTATCGTCCGCGCCTGTCTGCCGAGCACAAGATCAAGAAAGGCACACAGAGCCTCGTGATAGAGCTTGAAGCCAACCCGGACATTCTGGCCGAAGTGGCGGCCCGTCCCGATGCGCCGTTTTGTGTCGGTTTCGCCGCAGAGAGCCGAGATCTCGCGACTTATGCCGAGGGGAAGCGCATTGCGAAGAACCTCAAGCTGGTGGTCGGCAATCTGGTCCAGGACGGTCTCGGCGGTGATACCAATGCCGTGACACTGTTCGATGCAGGCGGCGCCACGGCGTTGCCGCCAGCCGGCAAAATCGAGGTGGCACGCGGCATCGTGGCGCAGATCGTTCGTCTGATGGGGACGGGTCATGGCAAGCATTGACCTGAAGATACTTGACCAGCGCCTGCGCGACGAGCGCTATGCTCCGCAATACGCCACCCCGGGATCCGCCGGCATCGATCTGCGTGCCTGCATCGAAATGGCGATCAAGATCGATCCCGGCGAGACGATTCTGGTGCCTACCGGCATCGCCATACATCTTTCCGATCCGGGACTGGCGGCGATGATCCTGCCGCGATCGGGTCTTGGCCACAAGCATGGCATCGTGCTCGGCAACCTGGTTGGTTTGATCGACTCCGATTATCAGGGCGAGATTTTTGTTTCGACATGGAACCGTGGCCACGACAGTTTTACCCTGAACCCGCTGGACCGACTGGCACAACTGGTGGTGGTGCCGGTGATGCAGGTGGAGTTCAATGTCGTTGACGACTTTTCCGCCAGCGAGCGGGGGGCGGGCGGTTTCGGCAGCACGGGGCATCAGTAGCCCACCAGTACTATCAGCGCCCCAGAAAAAACAAACCCCGCCGTGGCGGGGTTTGTTTTTAGGTAGCAACAACTATCAGGTAGACATCTCGGTCAGGATGTTCTTCAGCCAGCTCTCGGCGTAGATCGCTTCAAGCTTTGCCGCCGAGTAGTCGGCCGGCGAGACGCCGCCGGAGTTTGGCACGGCGATGATCTTGCCTTCCTTGACCGCATAGACGGCGGCAACGCTGACCGCATCCTTGTCGGTGATGTAGCTGTAGCAGGTGTTGATGCCCGACAGGTCGGTGGTCTCCTTGCCGTTCATCAGCGCCACGATGTTCATGGCGCAGACCTTGGCTTCGGAGTTGGCGGAGTAGCCCGACTTCGGCATGGGACCTGCAATGCAGGCATCGCCGATGACGTGGATGCCGGCCTGCTTGGTCGACTCGAACGTGGTCTGATTGACCGGGCACCAGTTCTTGTCGTCGCCCACCAGCCCTGCAGCCACTGCAATCTGGCCGGCGCGCTGAGGAGGAATGACGTTGACCACGTCGCCCTTGACATCTTCCAGTCCTTCGACGAGGACCGTCAGCTTCGACGGTTCGACTTCGGTGACTTTCTTGGCCGGACGGTAGTCAATGATGCCTTCGTAGTTGTCCTTCCAGCCCTTCTTGAACAGGCCGCCCTTGGAGGTGATGTCGGGGTTGGCGTCGAGCACGACGAGTTTGGACTTCGGCTTGTTCTTCTTCAGGTAGTGGGCCACCATGCTGGCGCGCTCGTAAGGTCCGGGCGGGCAGCGGTAGGGGGCGAGCGGGACGGTCATCACCATGGTGCCGCCGTCCTTCATCGCTTCCAGCTGCTTGCGCAACAGGACGGTCTGCGGGCCGGCCTTCCATGCGTGTGGCATGACTTCCATGGCCGCGGCATCGTAGCCCTTCATTTCCTCAAGGCGGAAATCGATGCCGGGCGATACCACCAGACGGTCGTAGCTGACCGTGCCCTTCGACGTCGTGACGACCTTGCCGGCCGGATCGATGCCGGTGACTTCAGCCTGTACCACCTTGACGCCATGGTTGGCGGCGAGCTTGTCGTACTTGATGGTCAGCGGGTTGAGATCCTTGAGGATGCCGCCGATGTAGAGGTTGCTGAAGGGGCAGGAAACAAAATGGTCGTTGCGTTCGATCATCACCACTTCGATGCTCTTGTCCAGCATGCGGATGTACTTGGCGGCGATGGTGCCGCCGTAGCCGCCGCCGATCACCACAACGCGCTTGACGCCCTTGGGCATCAGTTCCGCGGCACGGCCGATCATCGGCAGTCCTGCGGCGCCGGCGCCGGCGCCGACCAATTTCAGAAAACTTCTGCGATCCAGTGTCATGTCATGTTCTCCCTTATTTCACGCTGGCGTAGAAGTGGAGCAGGGCGTCGATGTCTTCCTTGGACATTGGATCGACCTTCTCCTTCATTTTTTCCGGCATCTTGCGCTTGCCCGACAGATAGTCCGCCATCTGCATCTGCATGTAGGGCAGCCACTGGCTGGCCATCACCGGGGTGTCGTCCTTGCCTTCCTTGCCGTCTTCGATGTGGCAGCGGCCACAGTTGGATTCCTGCAGGCTGGCGCCTTTCTTGACCTTCGCTGCGTCGACAGTCTGCGACGTGACGTGGAGCTTCTGCTTGGAGAAGAACTCGGCCATGGCACTAATTTCGGCGTCGGTATAACCCTTCGCCAGACGCCCCATGATCGATGAAGGACGCTCGCCGCTCCTGAACTTCTTCATGGCGGCTTCGATGGCCTCCTTCGACTGGCTGGCCAGGCTCGGCATGGTCGGGCCCGCACTGCCGCCGTTGGTTCCGTGACAGCCGGCGCAGGCATACGACAGCATCGCCGCCGAAGGCGGCGCCGCGTGAGCCAGCGCGGATATCGCCAGGACGCCGGTAGCCAGCGCCCATCCTCTCCACTTCATCATCATATTTTCTCCTCCTGAGTTTGATGAATGTACTGCTGAAAAATCGTCTGCCGCGTTATTGCTTTTGTATTTCGATGTAGTTCTTGCCGCCGGGGCTCGGTTTGTCCAGACCGAACTGGTAGCCCAGCGACACGTAGTGGTAGCGGGCATTGGTGTAGTCCTCGTGCAGCGCGAAACCAAAGTTATACACTTTATCCGCCGTGATGGCGTGGTCACCCTTGCCGCCGCCAGCGAGGGCGCGCTCGAAGATCACGACCCACTTGTTGCCCTCTTTCCTGCCTTCGGCCTTGAGCTGGCTTTTCCCGCCGCTCATGTGGCGTTCGCTGTCCACCCAGCCGTCGACCGGGGCCTGGCCCTTGCCGCTGCGATACTGGATCAGGTCCATGAATTTCCCGCTGGCAAGGTCGGCACCGTTGATGTACTTGGTCTTCTTGTCGTCCTTGGCTTCCTTCATGGTGCGCAGATCGACGTGGCAGGTGCCCCAGCAGCCGTTGAGTTCGCTGCCTTCCACGGTGCCGCCGCCGTCGAACATCATGGTCAGCTTGACTTCGTTCTTGGGGTCCAGTTTCTTGTCGCCATTTTTCGGCGGTACCCATTCGAAGCGGAAATAAATCTTGTTGCCGTCATGGGTCGCCTGGACGGTGACCGGGATGAAGCCAACCTTGCCGGCGGGCGGATTGGGTTCCATCACTGTCTTGGAAACGCCTACCGGTTTGCCGGCTACGATTGCGGCACCGACTTCGTTGGCGTCGCCTTCGTGACACTTGGCGCAGGCTCGCTTCTTTTCGATGATGTCTGCAGCGGAAGAGTGGTCGGCCTTGTTCATCACCCATTCCAGGCCGGCCTGTCCGGGATAGAACACCTTGATCTGGCGCGAGGGGACCTTGCTCCAATCCATGGCGGTGACCGACCCGCCGACTGCGGTACCCGCGGCTTCGGACTTCTCTGCGGCGTCTGCCTTGGCGGCGGGCTTGGCTGCAGGCGCAGCAGCAGCCGGCGCTGCTGCGGCTACGGCAGGAGCCGCCGTGTTCGCTGCCGGTGACGCGGCAGGTGCCGCGGTGGCAACGGTCGTGGTACTGGCCGCTGGTGCCGGAGCCGGAGCCGATTCAGCCTTGACGGCCGGGGCGGCGTCCTGATCGGTTTTGCCCTGTTCCTTCTCGAGGAGATGATGCACGGGTTTGTGCGCGATTCCCTTGTGGCAGTCGATGCAGGTCTTGCCGTCTTCCTTTGCGCCTTCGTGCTTGACCACCGAGCGGTCCTTCTGCTTGGTGGTGTCCATCTTGTCGAACTTGTGGCAGTTGCGGCACTCTTTGGAGTCAGACTCCTTCATGTGCGCCCAGACGCGCTTGGCCATCGTCAGGCGATGCGCCTCGAATTTTTCAGGAGTGTCGATGGTTCCGAGAATTTCGCCGATGACGTCCTTGGAGGCGAAGACCTTCTGGGTCAGCTTGCGCGCGTAGTCGAAGGGTTCCTTGCTGCTGGCTACGTGGCAGTCGGCACAGCCGACGCTGGTGCCGGTGCGGTTGCTGTAGTGCACCGTCTTCTTCAACTCCTCGTAGGGAGTCCTCATCGTGTGGCAGGAAAGGCAGAACTCGGTACGGTTGGTGTACTCCATTCCCATGTTGAGGCCGCCCCAGATCATGATGCCGCCCAGCACTCCGATCACGATCATGCGCAGCATCGAGCATTTGGGCGGGTTCATCAGGCACTGGAAGAACCCGTCCTTGCATTCCTTGTTTTCAGTCTGGTCAGCCATTGGTCAAATCCAAGAGTCCGTTCGCCGGAACGGGGCGAATCGTTTGAGCTTGAGACAACGGAAATGGCAAAGCGACGCCAGTCTCACCTGCGACTGTTCACCTTGCTGATCTCCCCTGATGTAACGTTCAACAGCGTCACTATTGCTTGTATGGAGATTATTGCAGGCTGTGCCGCGCGCAGAAATAAAAAATGTGATTGGCCCATTTGGCAGCCTGCTTTTGAGTTTCCTAATATGCCCGGCGCCCGCCGGCTGGGCGGGTTTCAGGCATTCAAGAACTTTTTGCGGGGTCAGATTGCCGTACGGTCAGCGCCGACTTTTAGGGCAAGCCGGCTAACCAGCGCATCAGGGGAGGTATCAGCCACGGCAGGAGCAATGCCGTCAGCAATCCGTTGAGGCCCATGGCCAGGGCGGCGAATGCGCCCGTCTGTTCGTTGACCTGGAACGCCCGCGCGGTGCCGATGCCGTGCGACGCCAAGCCTAAGGCGAAGCCGCGCACGGCATCATTCTCGATGCGCAGCGCGGCGTATACATAGCGCGCGCCGACGGCACCCACGATCCCGGTGAGGATCACCAGCACCGAGGTGAGCGAAGGAAGGCCGCCCAGGCCTTCGGCAATGCCCATGGCGATCGGGGTGGTCACCGATTTTGGTGCCAGAGATAGCAGGGTCGCGTCGCTCGCTCCGAGCAGTTTGCCGACCAGCACCGCGGAGACTGCGGCGCAGATCGATCCGGCAAGCAGCGCCACGAGTAGCGGTCCGGCCATGCGCTTCAATTTGTCGAACTGCGCGTAGAGGGGGATTGCCAGCGCCACTGTCGCCGGGCCGAGCAGGAAGTGCACGAACTGCGCACCATCGAAGTAAGTCCGGTAAGGGGTTCCGGTGAGCCACAACAGGGCGACGAGCGCGATGACGGCGAGCAACACCGGGTTCGCCAGCGGATGGCTACGGCAGCGCCCGTTGATCCACACCGCGGCCTGGTAGGCGAGCAGGGTGAGGGTCAGGCCGAGCAGCGGCGAGGCGGCGAGGTAGACCCAGATTTCGTTGATGCGCGGCGTCATGGCGCACGCCGGGTCATGAGTTGCAACAGCAGCGCGGTGACGGCGATCGCGGCGAAGGTGCTGGCGACCACAGCGACGAGGATGGGCAGCCATTCGTCGGCCATGCGTTGCACGTGCAACATGACGCCGACACCTGCCGGCACGAACAGCAATGACAGATGCTGGAGCAGGTTCTGCGCGGTGTTGCGCAGTTCGTCCGATGGGCCGCCACGCAGTGCCAGTGTGGCGAACAGCAGCGCCATGCCAATGACAGGACCGGGAATCGGCAGCGCGAAATAGAGCGCGACCGCTTCGCCGGCCAACTGGAACATCAGCAAAAGGGTGATGGCGCCAAGCATGTCCTTGCCTCCAACGAAGTACGGCGTCCGGAGCGAGCCCCGAACGCCGTATCCTGGTGAATTCGCCGTACCGCCAGCGCCGACTTCTGGCGCCGGTGGCGGCAAATCGTTACTCCATCGCTTCGTACAGCGGCAGGGTGAGGAACTCCGGATATTCGGGGGAGAGGCTCATCTTGTCGAAAATGACCGCGGCCTGGTCGTAGGTCTCGGTCTTCTCGCCCTGGGCGGTAACCACGGCCTTAACTTTTGCCAGTTCCTCGCCGATCATGCCGCGCACCATCTCGGCTGTGACCTTGCGGCCGTCGTCGAGTTTGCCCTTGGGCGAGACCACCCACTGCCAGATCTGCGAGCGGCTGATTTCTGCGGTGGCGGCGTCTTCCATCAGGTTGTGGATCGGCACGCAGCCGTTGCCGGCGAGCCAGGAGCCGAGGTAGTGGATGCCGACGTTGATGTTGTTGCGCACGCCGGTTTCCGTGATGGGCTGTTCGGGTTGGAAGTTCATCCAGTCTTTCGGGCCGAAGGTGTCGGTACGCTGCTTTTCCCACTGATTGGGCTTGTCGCCGAGTACCTTGACGAATTCTTCCATGGCGATCGGCACCAGACCGGGGTGCGCGACCCAGCCGCCGTCATAGCCGTCGTTGGCATCGCGTGTCTTGTCGTGGCGGATGCCGGCCAGCGCCTTTTCGTTGGCGACCGGGTCGCCCTTGATCGGGATCAGCGCGCTCATGCCGCCCATCGCGGGGGCGCCGCGCTTGTGGCAGGCCTTGACCAGTGCCAGCGCGTAGCTGCGCATGAAGGGCACTTCCATGGTGATCGCGCCGCGCTGGGCCAGGCAGAAATCCTTGTTCTTCTTGAACTTCTTGATGCAGGAGAAGATGTAATCCCAGCGCCCTGCATTGAGGCCCGCGCTGTGCTCACGCAGTTCGTAGAGGATCTCTTCCATTTCGAAGGTCGCAAGGATGGTTTCGACCAGCACGGTGGCCTTGATGGTGCCGCGGGCCATGCCGATGTGGTCCTGCGCCATGCAGAAGATTTCGTTCCAGAGGCGGGCTTCGAGGTGCGATTCCATCTTCGGCAGATAGAAGAAGGGGCCGGCGCCGCGCGTGACCTGTTCCTTGGCGTTGTGGAAGAACACCAGCGCGAAATCGAATATGCCGCCGGAGACACGCTGGCCGTCGACCGTGACGTGCTTCTCGTCCAGGTGCCAGCCCCGCGGACGGATCTGCAGGGTGGCGATCTTGTCGTTGAGCTTGTATTCCTTGCCGGCTTCGTTCTTGAAGCTGAGCTGGCGGCGGATGGCCTTGTACAGATTGATCTGGCCCTGGATCTGGTTGTCCCACT